>JBGCDG010000007.1:0-34122 GCA_045105195.1 Roseobacter sp.
TTGGGCCACCGCATTATTGATGCGCAAATCTCCTATGACTTGACCGATATGTACGGCTCAATCCTCGTGACGGGCGCCATGGGGTACGGGCTGAATATCTTCTTCCTAGCTCTCGAAAAACACTTTGTTCACTGGTCTGGAAAATGACTGTGAGCGGAAAAATTTACTCTCAAACGTTCTCAAAGAACACTCAACACGAAGGATTCGAATGATGAAAAAACGTCTTCCCGTGGCAGGCCTTGCCTTGCTGTTGTCGACAGGCATGGCATCGGCCGCCTGCGATACTTACGAAGAAGTCACATCCGCGTGGTTGCCTATCATGCAGACAACCGCCTACTACGTCGCCCACGAAGAGGGGTTGTTTGAAAAAGCCTGCATCAAGGTCAATTCGAACAAGATGCAATCTCCCAACCACATCATTGATGCGCTTGTCGGCGGTCGCGCTGACTTTGGCCCTCCCGGTGCAGCGGCTGGTATTGCGATGATCGCCGAGGCGAAATTCCCAGGAACTTTCAAGGTTTTTGGCCTTCAGGGCGGCGGGATCGAGATCGATTTGATCAATGATGGTCTGATTGTAAAAGAAGGCAGCGGCATTGAGTCCTTTGCGGATCTAAAGGGTAAAACTATCGGCCATGTCCCAGGGATACAATGGCGCACGATCACGCGGCATCTGGTACGCGCAGCTGGGCTGGACCCGGACGCAGATGTGACGCTGGTTGATCTCGCTGTTCCTCAGCAGGTGCCGGCTGTCTTAGGGGGCAGTGTTGATGCGACGTTGTCGTTGGAACCCGTGGGCTCCATCGCGGCAGCAACTGAGGGGGTGTCGCGCGCTGTGATCAACCCTGTTGCTGCGGTGATTGCTGATCCGTTCTATTCCGGTGCCGCCGTTTTGACGACGCAGTTCATTGAAGAGCGGCCCGAAACGGCCCAAAAAATCGTCGAGATCATTGATGAAGCCACCGCTTTGGCGATGGAAGATTTTGATAAATACAAGTCGATCATCCCCAAGTATACCGCGATCCGCGATACGCAACTTGAACTGCTTGCGAAGCCTTACCTGCGCAGTTTTTCGACGTTGAACGAGACCGATCTCAATTCCTATCAGGCTTTTGTTGACGTCTTTGTCTCCGAGGGTGTGATCGAAGAGCCGATGGATGTGCGCACTAAGATGCTCAAAGATACCGATTTCGGTGGAAGCTGAACCGGTGACAATGACGCGGAACGTCACTGATTTGTCCAGAGCTGACGAGGTCGCATCAAGCGGCCTCGTTCAATCGAGTGTAGGCAGAAAAAGGCATCTGATCATTCGTGGATTGCAAAAATCCTTTAACGACACGCTGGTTTATGATGATTTTGATCTGACCCTGCCTCTTGGATCTTTCACAAGCATTTTTGGCCCCAATGGCTGCGGAAAAAGTACGTTGATCAATATGATCTCTGGCTTGATGCCGATGGATGCCGGAGGTGTCCTCTATGATGGACGAACGATCCAGCAGACGCGTATCTCATATGTCTTTCAAAATTATCGGGAAGCGCTGTTTCCATGGTTGCGCGCCATCGACAACATACACTACCCGCTCAAATTGCAAGGTGTTCCAAAAGCCGAACGGCTGCGGCGGGTTGATCAGCTGGTTTCGGATTTCGGGATCAAGATTGATCTGAACGCTTTTCCTTATGCGCTTTCTGGTGGGCAACAACAGGCTGTTTCAATCCTGCGCGCTTTGGTGCGCGAGCCGGATGTGCTGTTTCTGGACGAACCGTTTTCCGCACTCGACTATGAAATGACGTTGCTGATGCGTGAAAAACTGCAGGTCATTTATGAAAAGACAGGGACGACGATGATTTTGGTGTCACATGACCTCGAAGAGGCAGTGCAAATGGCGGACCAAGTGCTGTTGCTGACCCGTCGCCCGACACGTGTGGCCGAATTGGTGGATAATCCATTGATCCGCCCTCGAGATGCCGCCACGCTGGTCAGCGCGGATTTCGTAGCGCTGCGCAGCCAATGTCTTGAGATATTTCAACGTGAAGCCAATGCGGCTGCTACGTGACCAAAACGAAGGAGAAATGACATGAAGGGCTATCACGATATCGGCGGCGAGGAAGCCGGCCTTGTTCCACAAGAAGAGCTACCTTGGCTCCATTGGGAAAAGCAAGTGGAAGCCGTCCGTAACCTGCTCGGAGATGGGACCCGCCGGATCATCGCCCTAGATGAGATGCGCCGTGGTTTCGAAAGTTTTGGTGAGGATAAATACAAAGCGCTCTCCTTCTATCGGCGACGTTTGGAGGCCATGACTGATATTTTGATTGAGAAAGATATCCTTTCCAAGGCGGAGTTGGACGCGGCTATCACGGCCAAGAAGCAAACCTGGGCCCCTGAGCTGGAGGAGGGTCGCGATCCGTGAGCCAGCGATTTGAGCTTGGAGACGCGGTTGATGTTCTGGCCCTGGAAAAAGCAGGCCACGTGCGCATCCCTTTCTATATCCGAGGCCATACAGGAACCGTGGTGCAATATTGCGGCCGCTATCTGAACCCGGAGGATCTCGCTGTCGGCAAGACGTCCGGGCCCGGCATCGATCTCTACCGGGTGGAATTTGAACAACAGCAGTTGTGGGCGTCACCGGAACATCCGCCGCAGGACCGTTTGATCATAGAAATCTACGATCATTGGCTAAAACCGCATAAGATCAGGAGTTGATATGAGCGATACCCATCAGCATGATCACGATAAACACGAAGCTTTGGTTGTTGAGGACGAAGCAGGCAATCTTGAAGCCCAGATTATCATCGACGCTTTGCAGGATGTCCTCATTTCAAAGGGATTACTCACCGCACCAGAGGTTACTTCGGAAATTCAAAAACTGGAATCCAAAGGAATCCATTTGGGGTCAAGGATTGTGGCAAAAGCCTGGTGCGATCCAGCTTACAAAGCGCGATTGCTTGAGAATGGCAAAAGCGCCATTCAGGAAATCGGCGTGCCGGTTGGAGAAGCCCAGATCGTGGTGGTTGAGAATACAGAGAACCTCCATAACCTTATCACATGCACGTTGTGTTCTTGTTATCCACGCTCCATTTTGGGGCAGCCACCTTCATGGTATATTTCCAAAGCCTATCGCGCGCGTACGGTCCGTGAACCGCGCAGCGTTCTGGCAGAGTTTGGCTTGGAATTGAGCGATGACATCCAACTTATCGTCCATGACAGCAATGCGGATATGCGCTATCTTGTGCTCCCGCAGCCCCCGGAAAATGTATCTGCATTTGATACAGATACGTTGGAAGAAATGGTAACCCGCGATCAGCTTATTGGCGTGAGTCGCTAATATAGCCTTTGTGTATGCCGGATGTTTTCTGGAAATTCTGCGGCACGGGGCAGGGGCCAAAGCCTGTCAGAAATGAGGCAAAGCCCTTCCGACACCAAGACAGTTCTCATCGCCTTTGAGAATATGTCCGACGCGGCTAAGCGCGGCGGGATCAGTTGGTTCTGGAACTGAGACCCGCTTGGTTTTTACTGTCGTATTTACCAAAGCCTTGGCGAATTTGTGGTTGTACGATACCGGCACGGCTAGATGGCGGATTGTCAGTTTTGAGAAGAGATCCAGTTCGATCATCAAGGCCTTGTCACCCTCAGTGATGAACTGGTCGAAGTGTTTGAGTGCGAAGTCCGCCATCTTCTCGGCGGGGCAGCCGCCCACGGTTACCGGCCGGTCAAAGGACCATATCATATCCGCTGCCGCAGCTTTGCGCTCGTCCCAGAGGGCCGCGTTGGTTTCGCGATTGAAGGTCAGGCTGTGAGATCTCCAGATTCGGTCCAGCTTTTAGCCTGCTCGGGCGCGCACAGACCTTTGACCGAGGCAACCTAATGCACAGTACTCTCTTGGCTCTGATTTAGCAGGGCATCGAGCGACATGCGTTTGAAGCAAGGTTGCAATAGTGCAGCGCTCACTTTTAATGCTATAAAAGAATGCAACCGATGCAAAAACTGCAACGATAAAGAGAAAGTGATCTGAATGCGTTACTTACGGACCTTTGAGTTGATCGAGGCAGTTGTGCGCGCAGGCTCTATCCGGAAAGCTGCAGAGGACACCAATTTGACGTCCTCTGCATTGAATCGGCGTATCCAAGGGTTCGAGCAAGAATTTGGCTGGCCCATCTTCGAGCGCTTGCCACGCGGCATGCGCCTGAATCCTGCGGGTGAATTGCTAATGCAACATATCCGGCTGCAACGCACCGATTTGGCCCGCGTGCAAAGCCAAGTGGCTGACCTGTCTGGGGAGCGGCGCGGCCATATTTCTATCGCTTGCTCGCAGGCCTTGTTGCCGTATTTTCTACCTCAGCAAATTGCAATCTACCGAGCCAATCATCCCGGTGTGACCTTTTCAATCAATGTACGCGACCGCGCGCAGGCCGAACGGGATCTGGCTTCCTATAGCAGCGATTTGGCATTGGTATTCGAGCCGGTACATCTTGTTGAATTTGATGTGCTTTATGCCTTACCACAACCTGTTCATGCGGTTTATCCCTCGGGCAGCCCGCTTGGTAAAACACCCACCTTGAGGCTACGCGATTGTCTGAACCACCGGCTCGTTTTGCCGACCGCCGCTTACGGAGTCCGCAATCTGCTGGAGCTCGCCGCGACGTCCATCGGGCGCACATTGACACCCACCTTGGAAACGGAGTCATTCGACCTGATCCGCCATTACGTTACGCAGGAAAACGCGGTGGGGTTTCAGATTCCCATTGGCCTCAAAGCGCCGGATCAGGCTGGGTTTGGGCACAGGCCGCTCGCAGAACGCGACGTTCGTCCTGGTCAGTTGTTGCTGGGTCAAATGAAGGGGCGCGCACTGCCTGTAGCCTCAGCCAAGTTCGGACAACAGCTGGTAGCAGCCCTTGAGGGGCTCGCAGCGCAATAGAACTTGGCAACTGCGCTGCATTTTTTGCACCGGAACGGTGAATTATTAGCAGAAGACAATAACGCTCTTTTCCAGCCATTCTCATTTTGATCCCAGAGGGCGCAGCGCAACTTGGCTGCCGCTCGGTCTCTCAAATGCGTAAAAGGAGCATTTTTATGTCGTTTTCATCCCTGTCGCGTCGCGGCTTTCTCAAAGGCACAGCCGCCATCGCAGGATCTGTATCCGTACCCAGCCTGAGCTTCGCAGGCTCGCACAGTCCTTTGACCGTTGGTTTTATCTACGTCGGACCAAAGGATGACTTCGGTTACAATCAGGCCCATGCCGAAGGTGCCGCCGCAGTGAAAGCCATGGAGGGCGTCGTTGTCGTCGAGGAAGAAAATGTGGCTGAAACCATCGACGCACAAAAGTCGATGGAATCAATGATAAATTTTGACGAAACCAAGCTGCTCTTTCCAACTTCCTTCGGCTATTTCGACCCCCATGTGCTCGAAGTTGCGCCAAAACATCCCGATGTCCGTTTCCAGCACGCAGCTGGTCTGTGGACAGACGGCATGCCAACCAACGTCGGATCTTACTTCGGCTATATAGGCATGGGGCAGTATCTGAACGGTATCACCGCCGGACACGCCACAAACACTAAGAAAATTGGATTTGTAGCAGCCAAACCTATTCCTCAAGTGCTGCTCAATATAAACTCCTTCCTCCTGGGCGCACGCCAGGTCGATCCCGAGATTACCTGTCAGGTTATCTTCACTGGCGAATGGACCTTGGCCGTCAAGGAAGCTGAGGCGACAAACGCTTTGGCCGACGCAGGCTGCGACGTGATCACCTGCCATGTGGACGGGCCAAAGGTTGTCATGGAAACCGCCGCCGGGCGCGATTGCTTTGTATGCGGGTACCACGCCAACCAATCCCCACTGGCGCCTGAGAAGTATCTGACTGGTGCGGAATGGAACTGGGCGGGCGTCTACACGGGCATGGTGCAAACGGTGTTAGACGGCGGAACTATCGACAATTTCGTCCGCGGAGGGCTGGCCGACGGGTTCATCAAAATGTCGCCACTTGGTTCTGCTGTTTCTGATGCGTCGCGCGCACAATTCGAAGCCGCGAAGGCCGAAATCATGGCTGGCGGGTTTGCTGCCATCAAAGGTCCGTTGAAGGATAACACCGGCAACGTGATCGCCGCTGAAGGCGAAGGCTTTGCCGAGGACGACATTGCTTTGGAAAGCATGGATTATTTGGTCGAGGGCGTGATCGGCTCGACCTCCTGATCCGCGCAGATGTCCCTGACGCTCTCAGAAAACACAAACGTTGCCGGTCCCAGATTCGGACTGGCAGGGTTGGCGCGCCGTAGCGAAGCGGTAGTTCTGCCCATCGGTGCGCTTCTGACAGGCTGTGCGGTGTTTAGTCTGTTTTTGCTGCTGCAAGGCAAATCCCCCGCTGACTTCTTTGCTTTGGTCTACCGCGCCGGGTTCGGCACTGCGTTTTCATGGGAAAACACGCTGTCACGCGCGGCGCCTTTGTTGCTGGCGGCGCTATGCGTGGCCTTGCCTGCGCGGCTGGGATTGGTGGTAATCGGTGGCGAAGGAGCCATTGTGCTGGGCGGTGTCGCAGCAGGATTTACTGGCGTTCTCTTTCTCGGCTCGACTGCCATGGTTGCGCTTCCGATGATGCTTTTCGCGGCCATGGCTGCAGGCGCTGTCTGGATCGGGGCGGTTGGCGTGTTGCGCCATTTCCGCGGAGTGAATGAAACCATCGCCAGCCTCCTTATGGCTTATATCGCCGTTGCGCTGATGAACCACCTGGTAGAAGGGCCATTGCGTGACCCGGCCAGCCTCAACAAACCTTCCACTGCGCCGCTTGGCGAAGCTTTGCGCGTCGGCTCTATCCCTGGTTGGGATGTGCATTGGGGTTTGGCATTTGGCGTGACCGCCTGTGTGCTGGCCTGGGTTTTGATCGACAAGACGACATGGGGGTTCGCTGCGCGCATTGCGGGCGGAAATGTCCGCGCCGCGCAGGTGCAGGGCCTGCCCGTGGGCAAGCTAATCGTGGGCTTCACGGCTTTGGGTGGAGCCTTCGCGGGCTTGGCGGGGTTTTTTGAGGTCGCAGCCGTACATGGTTCGGCCAACGCCAGCCTTGCGAGCGGTTATGGATATACAGGTATCCTGATCGCGTTCCTCGCCCGCCACAATCCGTTGGCCATTATTCCTGTCGCCATCCTGCTGGCAGGGTTCGAAGCCTCGTCGGGCCTCGTTCAACGCCGCATGGACCTGCCGGACGCAACTGTATTGGTGCTACAAGGTTTTGCGTTCCTAGCGATTTTAATGTCCGAAACTCTCTATGGGCGCTTCAAAATCTTTGCGCCCGAACGGTGGAGGTCGCGCTGATGGAAACCGATTTGGGCTTTTGGATCATCCCGCTTGCCATCATTGGTGGCGCAATCCGGGTGTCGACGCCGTTTTTGTTTGTCAGCCTTGGCGAGGCGCTGACCGAGCGTTCAGGCCGGATTAATCTGGGGTTGGAGGGCACGCTCGTGTTTGGTGCCATGTCCGGCTATGCTGTCGCCTACTTGACTGGCTCGCCCTGGCTGGGCGTGTTGGCGGCAGCGGTGTGTGGTGCACTCTTTGGAGTGGTTCACGGCATTATTTGCTCACTCCCAAAGGTGAATGATATCGCGGTAGGCATCGCCATGATGATCCTCGGCATGGGGCTCGCGTTCTATTTCGGCAAGCCCTATGTGCAGCCCGTCGCCCCTGACTTGCCCGCCATCAGTTTTGGCTGGTGGTCTGACATTTCGCAAGTGCGCGCTGCTTTGGAAGTCAACGTGCTGTTCCTAATTGGTGCAGTCTTAGCGGTGCTGTTGTGGTGGATGCTGCGCTCTACGAAAATTGGTCTTATCCTGCGTGTCGCGGGCGATAGCACCGACGCGGCGCGCGCTATGGGGCTGAATCCCGCGCTGATCCGCGTCCTTGCGACCGCTGTTGGGGGGGGCTTTGCGGGCGTCGGTGGGGCCTACCTTTCGCTTTATTATCCGGGGAGCTGGAACGAGGGGATCTCGTCTGGTCAAGGTCTGATGGCTGTAGCGTTGGTGATCTTTGCCCGTTGGAATCCGCTCGCCTGCTTTGGTGCTGCGTTGTTGTTCGGCGGTGCGGGTGCGCTTGGCCCGGTGCTCCAGTCGGTGGGCGTTTCCGAAGGCTACTACCTATTTTTCGCGGCACCCTACGTTCTAACGCTCGGTGTTTTGATCGCAACCTCTTCGCCCAGGCGTGCCATGACCGGCGCACCGGGCGAGTTGAGCATAACAAAGTAAGGAGACAAACTATGAACGGACTTGGAGGCTTGAACAAATCGCCGAACGGCGTCGTGATTGGCATGGTACAGCTCACGTTGCCGCTGGTGAAAACACCAGACGATCTGGCCGCGCAAACCGCTCGCATCGTCGAGATGACCGCCAAGGCGCGGCGCAACATGGGCACGATGGATCTGGTCGTTTTCCCTGAATATGCGTTGCATGGCCTGTCTATGGACATCAACCCTGATATCATGTGTACCATGGATGGCCCTGAAGTTGCGGCGTTCAAAAAAGCCTGCATCGACAACGACATCTGGGGGTGCTTTTCGATTATGGAAGCGAACCCTAGTGGCATGCCTTGGAACACCGGCTTGATCATCGATAATGCGGGCGAGGTACAGCTGTATTATCGCAAGATGCACCCTTGGGTCCCGGTTGAACCGTGGGAGCCAGGCGACGGCGGTATCCCCGTTATAGATGGTCCGAATGGGTGCAAACTGTCGTTGATCATCTGCCACGACGGCATGTTCCCGGAAATGGCGCGCGAAGCGGCCTACAAGGGCGCCGAGATCATGTTACGCACCGCAGGTTATACGGCACCGATCCGCGACAGTTGGAAATTCACCAACCAATCCAATGCTTTCTGCAATTTGATGGTTACTGCCAATGTCTGTATGTGCGGGAGCGATGGCACGTTTGACAGCATGGGCGAGGGCATGATCTGTAACTTTGATGGTGCGATCATCGCGCATGGCACTTCTGGGCGCGCCGATGAAATCATTACAGCCGAGGTGCGCCCTGATCTGGTGCGCGAAGCGCGGATTAATTGGGGAGTGGAGAACAACATCTATCAATTCGGCCACCGTGGCTATGTGGCCGTAAAGGGAGGCGCGCAAGACTGCCCTTACACCTACATGACCGATCTGGCAGCGGGCCAGTATACGTTGCCCTGGGAAGATGACGTCAAGACAACTGATGGCTCCGATTTCGGCTTTCCGGCACCCACACGACTGTTTTGCCCGAGCAAAGAGGCGGCAGAATGAGTATCGCTGCCGATCCCTATACATGGCCTTACAATGCTGATCTGCGGCCTGAGAATACCGCGTTGATGATCATCGACATGCAAACTGATTTCTGCGGGGAGGGCGGTTATGTCGATAAGATGGGCTATGACCTTTCCATGACGCAGGCCCCGATAGGGCCGATCAAAGCGGTTCTCCAGGCCATGCGCGCCAAGGGATATCATATCATTCACACCCGTGAAGGCCATCGCGTCGATCTGGCTGATCTGCCGCCCAATAAGCGTTGGCGCTCTCAGCAAATTGGTGCTGGCATTGGTGATCCGGGGCCTTGTGGCAAAATTCTTGTGCGCGGCGAGGCGGGGTGGGACATTATCCCTGATCTATATCCGCAAGACGGTGAGCCGATTATCGACAAGCCCGGTAAGGGCAGCTTTTATGCCACCGATCTGGAAATGATCCTGCGCACGCGGGGGATCGAGAACATCATCCTAACTGGTATCACCACCGATGTCTGCGTTTCCACCACCATGCGCGAAGGGAACGACCGGGGTTTCGAATGCCTGGTGCTGTCCGATTGCTGCGGGGCGACAGACCAAGGCAACCATGACGCGGCGCTGAAGATGGTCACGATGCAAGGCGGTGTTTTTGGTGCGGTCAGCGATAGTGCCACGGTTTTGGACCAGCTGCCATGACAGCCATTGGCGTCGAGACGCTAAAAATGACCATGAAGTTCGGTGGATTCACGGCCCTGGACGACTGCTCTATCAAGATCGCCCCCGGCAGCTTCCACGCACTTTTGGGCGAGAATGGTGCGGGCAAATCAACGTTGGTGAAATGCATGATGGGCTTTTACCACGCCACCTCAGGTGAGATGCTGGTCGACGGACGCGAGGCGCGTATCAGTGATCCCAAAGCGGCCCATGCACTTGGGTTGGGTATGGTTTATCAGCATTTCACGCTGGTTCCGTCCCTGACGGTGGCCGAGAACCTTGTGATCAGCCGCGACGATGCTCCAAGCATCATAGATTGGCGCGCCGAACGCCGCGATTTACAAGCGTTCATGGAACGCATGCCGTTTCATGTGCCGCTTGACCAACCGGTGCGGGCGCTTGCTGCGGGCGAAAAGCAGAAGCTTGAAATTCTCAAACAGCTCTATCTGGGCCGCCGCTTCCTGATCCTTGATGAGCCGACGTCCGTGCTAACCCCCGATGAGGCTGACGAAGTGTTGAGCCATATGCGCGCGTTATGTCAGAACAAGGAAATTTCGGTGCTAATGATCACCCACAAGTTTCGTGAGGTGACGGCTTACGCAGATACGGTTTCTGTCTTGCGGCGCGGTAAGCTGGCGGGTAACGGCAAGGTTGCGCAACTTAGCCACGAAGATATGGCCGGATTGATGATGGGCGATGCTCAGTTGCCCGAGCCTGCGCCGCGCTCTGGCACGCGCGGCGCGCCGGTGCTGGAGCTGGACGATATTAAGGCGCGTGACAGAAGCGGGCTTGAAGACATCACGGTCGACCGTCTTCAGGTGCATGCGGGTGAGATTGTGGGTATCGCGGGCATCTCGGGCAACGGCCAGTTGGAGCTGATGGAGATCCTGACCGGTCAACGCCCCTGTCAAAACGGCGAGATTCGGGTCAAAGGCGGCACCTATACCGCAAGTCGCAGCGAGGCGCTGCGCCAGAACATTCGTTTCCTGCCCGAAGAACCGCTGCACAACGCCTGCGCCCCGCGCATGTCTGTGAGCGAAAACATAGCGTTTCGCAACTTTGATACCGGTGGCGGTATCTGGCTTTCTGGACGCAACATGCGCGCCCGAGCTGTGGATTTGGTGCGCCAGTTCAAGGTCAGAACGACCTCCATCGACGCGCCTATCAGTACGTTGTCGGGTGGTAACGTGCAACGCGCGGTTCTGGCCCGTGAGCTGTCCGGGCAGGTCGATTTGCTGATCATCTCAAACCCGTGCTTCGGACTTGATTTTTCAGCTGTTTCCGAGATCCGAACACGTATTATGACAGCGCGAAATGCAGGTGCTGCTGTTTTGATCCTGTCTGAAGACCTTGATGAAATTATGGAACTGACCGACCGCGTACTTGTCATGTCCGAAGGCACTATCACCTATGAGGCCCGAACCGCTGAGGCGGATATCGCGACAATCGGGCGCTATATGGGAGGGCACCTGTGATGGTCCGGATCGACGCCGCGTTGCCCTTTGCGTTTACCTTTGATCCAAAGACAACGGCGCTGGTTGTCATCGACATGCAACGCGACTTCATCGAGCCCGGCGGGTTTGGCGAAACGCTGGGCAATGACGTTACTTTGCTGCAGGCAATTGTTCCAAACACCGCTCGCTTGCTTGCGCTGTGCCGTGCCAAGGGGATCGCGGTGGTCCACACCCGCGAATGTCATCGACCTGATCTGTCTGATCTGCCACTGTCGAAACGCGACCGCGGCGCGCCCAGTCTGCGCATTGGCGATCAAGGCCCCATGGGCAGGATCTTGGTAACCGGTGAAGAGGGCGCAGATATCATCCCAGAACTATCTCCGATTGCTGGTGAGCTGGTCATCGATAAGCCCGGGAAAGGGGCTTTTTACGCCACGCTACTGGCCGATCATCTCGTGCAAAAGGGTATAACCAACCTGATCTTCGCAGGTGTCACCACTGAGGTCTGCGTGCAAACCACTATGCGCGAGGCCAACGACCGTGGCTACGATTGCCTGCTGATCGAAGACGCGACTGAAAGCTACTTCCCCGATTTCAAGCTTGCCACATTAAGGATGATCCGTGCGCAAGGTGCGATTGTCGGCTGGACGACCCAATTTGAACATCTGGAGGCTGCCTGGCATGATTGAACCGTTTTTTGTCCCCGATTTACCACGCCAATTTGCGGACCTGTCATTTGAGCCGTTCAGAGACGGCGTTGATATTCACTATATGAAACAAGGTGCGCCTGCTGTCGCGCTTCTGCGTTACGCCCCCGGAGCACGCGTTCCTATGCACCGCCATACCGGGTTGGAAACTATCCTTGTGCTTGAAGGTGCGCAATCAGACGAGCGTGGCACCTACCCGGAAGGTTCATTTGTTCTGAACCCAGAAGGGAGTGCGCATTCTGTTTGGTCAGACACTGGCTGTGTCGTCTTGATCCAATGGGAGCGCCCGGTTGAAATTCTCGAGTGAAAACGGGCACCTGAGCATACGAAGACGTCAGTATCCAACACGGTGGATAACGTGCTGCGTGGAACGGGGCTAAACGTTTGGATATCTTTCTGACAAGTCTCGGCCAATTTGTTCTGCGAAACGAGACGCTGCGACCGAAAGTCCGCGTCCGGCAAGCTGCCCGATCCAAAGCGTTCCCGGCGCGACATCGTTCGTATCTATCAAGCGCGCAGTCAGCGCAGCATCTTTAATCGGTGGCAAGGGAGCGCCAATTTCTATTTGAAATGACACTGCCAGGTTGGCGGAGACATGGGATTTGAGATACTCAAACGAGTTGCTTTCAAGCTCAGGAGCGCGCGCATAGGATTTCTCTTGAAGGGCTGCTCTGAGCATAGCGCGGCTGCCAAAGCGCGCACTTGGAAGCGCTACTTGGTATTGATAGCACTGGCGTAAACGCAGCTGGTCATTTTTCGCCAACGGATGATTGTGTGCCATGATGGCCGCCAGTCTTTGGCTGACGCCGACCAGTGCTTTGAATTCCGGGACATCTGCTGCGCCAAAGACCATGGCCAAATCGATTGTGCGCTCAGACAGCGCTTTTTGCGCGGCGCGGTGTTCCAACACTATCACTTCGAAATTCACATTGGGATAGCTGGCCTGATACGCGCGAATATGACGTGGCAAAAAGTAGGGCGCCAACGCCTGGCTACAACCGATACGAACTTCACCCCGTCTTACACCTGATAGGTCGGCGAGTCGGGACTGAAGCTTGCTTGTTTCGGCAAAGGTTTCTCGGATGTGCATGATCACCAATTCACCAGCTGAATTTAGTTCAACGCCCTGGGAATTCCGGTCAAAAATCTGAAACCCGATTTCTTCTTCGTAGGCCTGAAGGCGCCGCTGCACCGCAGAGGCGGTCAGGAACAAAAGCTCGCCCGCGCCACGAATAGAGCCAGTGCGCGCGACGGCATCGATCACGCGGAAAGTTGTGAGATGTTTCATTCTGACGGTATAGCTATGCGTTGCGTTTACGGCAACTCAGTGCGGGAAAAATAGCACAAGACAGCAACGCCATTCTGCGACACCGTTGGACAAGCACTTGGGGGTGTAAATGCAGGAACAGCGTGAAATTCAGCACACTGATCGTTGGTCGGTGCATGAAGATGGCGAAACGGTTTCGCTGTTTCGACCGCATCGCCGAACCCGGTTGATCCGCTTTGACGGGGATCCTAAACCTGTTCAAATTGATTTGTCACGATGTGCATTTCTGATCATCGATATGCAGAATGACTTTCTGAGTGAAGACGGATGGTTTGCAACAACTCGCGATGCGGACGTGTCCATTTTGTCCTCCGTCATTGAACGCATCAACGCGATAAGTGAGGCCTTCAGGTCGGTTGGAGCACCCGTGGTTCATATCAACTGGGCGGTACGCCCTGACGCCGCGAACCTGCCTGCCAATGTTCTGGACAAAGGGTCGGACTGCGGGGCGCGGCCGGGATATGGCGATCAGATCTCCTCGGGCCGGGTGCTGGTTGAGGGCGACTGGGGCGCGCAATCCGTCTCCGGCATTGAAATTGGTCCGCAAGACATTTCGGTCGGCAAACATCGCCTAACCGGCTTTCGAGACAATGCGTTGGATCAAATCCTGCGACGGTTGGATGTCACAACGCTGTTCTATGCTGGCGTGAACCTTGACCGCTGTGTTTTTGCCACGCTGGCAGACGGCTGCTTCAACGGCTTTGATGCAGTGGTCATCGAAGACGCGACAACCACCGTGTCGCCACCGCATGTCTCTGACGCAATCCTCTACCTCATACGGCTGCTTTACGGCTTCACCGCCATGTCCAACGACATACTAGCGGCATTTCCTTCAGAAAATCCAACAGGAGTTCAATCATGACGCTTACAAGACGGAATTTCACCAAACTGGTCGGTGCGACGACCTTTACCGCACTGGCTGCTCCAGCGATTGCCAAGGGCAAGACCGAGATAAAGATGATCTTGAACTGGCGATATCAGGGCCCGCAGTCTTGGTTTTTTCTGGCCAAAGACAATGGATATTTTGACGAGGCGGGCATTGACCTGACGATGGATCAGGGGAACGGCTCTGGTGCTGCTGTGGGCCATGTGGCGGGCGGCGCCTACGATGTGGGTTTTGGCGACGTAAATGCATTGATCCGCCTTGCCGGGACCAAGCCGGAAGAAGCACCGCTTTGTGTGTATCAGATGTACAACAAGCCTCCGTTCACGGTGGCGGTGTTGGCGGAGTCCGATATTCAAACTGCAGAAGACCTTCAGGGCCGTCTTCTGGGTGGGTCGGCCAATGACGGCGCCCTCAAGCTGTTCCCGGCATTCGCCAACGTCGCGGGACTTGATACAAGCGGCATCGAAATCATGAATTTCAAATCGAACCTGCGCGAACAAATGTTGAAGAACAAGGACGTCGAAGGTGTGTTCGGTTACGTGAATACGATCCGGTTTTCAGCAAAACTCTCAGGCATGAACCCCGATGAAGACATCCGTTTTATCTCCTACGGAGACTACGGCATGGACCTGTATTCAAACGGGCTGATCATTCCCAAAGCCATGGCCGCAGAGAACCCTGAGATGGTCAAAGGCATGGTTTGGGCGATCAACCAAGGCGTCAAGGATACGCTCGCTGATCTGGATGCTGCGGTTGACGCCGTTGCCGCGCGCGAACCGCTGATCAACAAGGAAATCGAGAAAGAGCGCCTGATCGCCACGTTGCAAGATGAGATGAACCATCCTGAACTAGCCACAACCGGGCTGGGTAGTGTTGACCCTGAGCGTTTCAAGCAATCCATTGATCTTGTTGTGAAAGCCAACGCGCTGCCACGCACGCCAGAGCCGTCAGAAATCTTTTCGGATGCATTCCTGCCTGCAGAAGATGAGCGCATCTACAAGTTACTTTGATCTGATGGACCTGGTTTTGAAAGACAAGGTGGTGGTGATCACCGGCCCGGCCAAAGGCATGGGGGCTGCGATCTCAATGGGCTTTGCCCGAGAAGGCGCGCAGCTTGCTTTGCTGGGCCGGGACACCGCTGCCATCGCACCGGTCTGTGACGCGGCCCGCGCGGTCGGCGTGGCGGCAAAGGTGTTTTCTTGCGATGTGACGCAAAGCCAGTCCGTTGACGCGGCGATAGCAGCCGTGTTGGCGGATTTTGGCGACAATATTGATATCTTGGTTAATGTGGCGGGCGGCACTGGGCCGATTGGCAAGACCGGTCTGGAAACCACACAGGCTGAGTTCGACGAGATCTTGCGTCTGAATGTTCTGGGTCCCTTCAACCTGATCCACGCTGTCGCCCCGGTGATGAAGGCCCGGGGCGGTGGCAAAATCGTCAATGTTGGCGGTACGTTCGGAATGCGCGGACGCGCGATGCGCATGTCTTACTCCAGCTCAAAATGGGGGTTGCGCGGCATGACCAAGAGTTTTGCGCTCGAATTGGGTGCTGACAATATCAACGTCAATCTGGTGGCCCCGGGCATGGTCGATGGTCCGCGCTTCAGGACTAAAGTCGTTCCGCAAGTAGCTGAACAGTATGGAATTTCGCATGAAGAAGCTGCCGAGCAACATGCAGCGGATTACGCGTTGCGGCGGGTGAGCACAGATGAAGATGTGGCGGCTGCCACGCTGTTTCTGGCCTCGGATCGCGCGAAACAAATCACCGGTGTCGATCTGCCGGTAGACGGAGGATGGGCGGCACTATGACCGATTTGATTTTAACAGGCGGCACGGTTGTTAATGAAACCGCCCGCGATCTGGCGGACGTGGCCATTAAGGATGGGCGTATCAATGCTATCGGTGCGCCCGGCACGCTCGGAGACGCGGCAGAAGTCGTCGATGTGAGCGGTTTGCATCTGATCCCTGGCGCCATCGACATGCATGTGCATTTCCGTGAACCGGGCTACACCCACAAGGAAGACTGGGAAACCGGCACGCGTGCCGCGGCCATGGGCGGTGTTACTACTGTCTTTGAGATGCCCAATACTAACCCACCCACACGCTCTGTTCCCGAATTTATGCAAAAGCAGGAGTGCGCGAAAAAGGCCTGCGTTGATTTCGGCATTTATGGCCTGCTCGCCGAGGACAACATCGACGAAATTCCAGGGCTGATCCAAGCGGGCGCCAATGCGTTCAAGTGCTTTATGGGTAATACTTTCGGCAATCTGCCTTCGCCCTCGACCGGCGCTATGCTCGAAGGCTTCGAGATCATCGCAGGGTCAGGTTTGCGCATCTCGCTGCATGCGGAAACGGCTTCGATCATGGCGTGGCGGCAAGCCAAGCTGGAGGCGGCTGGTCTGAACGATCCACTTCATCACATCGCCGCGCGTCCCGAAGTGGTCGCCATTGAAGCCGTTGCGCGGGCAGCGATCTTGGCGGAATGGACCGGAGCGCGCGTGCATGTGTTGCATATCTCGTCTGCTGGAGAACTGCGCCCGCTTGCCGAGGCCAAGGCGCGCGGGGTTGAGATCACTGGCGAAACTTGCCCATGCTATCTGTTTCTGAATTCCGGTGACTACGACCGACTGGGCAGCGTAATCCGAGTCAACCCGCCTGTGCGCGAGGCCAAGGACAGCATTGCAATATGGGAGGCTCTGCAAACCGGTGTGGTTGATATGATTGCCACCGATCATGCGCCGCACACGCCTGAGGAAAAGAACAGTGACATTATCTGGAATGCCGATTGTGGTTTTCCGGGGGTAGAGACGCAGATGCCTTTGATGCTCACGGAAGTGGCCGCGGGCCGGATGACGCTGGAACACTACGTGCGCATCTCGTCGGCGAATCCGGCCCGCGCCTTTGGGATGTGGCACGCCAAGGGGCGTATCGCCGCGGGCGCGCTGGCAGATATCGCCGTCCTAGATCTAACCCGTGAAGAGATCATCGCTGCCGAGCGCCTTCATAGCCGCGGCAAGGTCACGCCATTCGAAGGGCGCAGGACAATCGGTGCGCCGATCCACACGCTAGTACGGGGCGCGTTTGTGCAACGCGACCGAAGCATAGTCGAGGGAATGGCGGGGCACGGGACACAGGTCACGGATATTCAGGCAATGCCGGTCCCAAGCCCAAAGAACATCGATCAAACTCTGGCGCATATTCTCGCACCCGCGGGGGCTTCATGAAAGAGGCGGAGTTCGTAAAACTCGAAGGCGTTGGTGTGACCTACGGCGCGGGGCCGGATCAGACACAGGCATTGTGTCCAACTGATCTGAGCATTGCAAAAGGCGATTTTGTGGCGCTGGTCGGTCCGTCAGGGTGTGGTAAATCAACGATCCTGAAGCTGGTGAGCGAATTGCTTACCCCCAGTGAAGGCAACATCTTTTTCGGGGGGCGTGAACTTGGGGCCAAACCTTTGCGTGTCGGTATGGCGTTTCAAAGCGCCTCTTTGCTGCCGTGGTTGACGGTGCGGGAGAACGTGATGTTGCCACTGAAGATCGTGGCCCCCTTCAAGGCAGAATTCGCCGCTAGACGTCATACTGAATTCAAAGACCGCGTAGATGCCCTGCTAGAGCAAGTGGGTCTGCTCGATTTTGCAGACAACAGCCCCTGGCAGCTTTCGGGTGGTATGATGCAGCGGGCCAATTTATGTCGGGCGTTGGTGCATGATCCGGATCTTTTACTGTTGGATGAACCCTTCGGTGCACTGGACCAATTTACCCGCGAAGAACTTTGGCAGACGCTTCAGGACTTGTGGCTGAAGCGCAAGTCAACGGTTTTGCTCGTCACCCACGATTTGCGAGAGGCGGCCTATCTGGCTAACCGTATTTGCGTTATGAGCGCGCGCCCTGGTCGCATTCTGGAAGATCGCCAAGCAGATTTTCCGCGACCGAGGCCGATCGACGTGACGTTCGAACCCGCGTTTATTCAAATGGTGCAGGACTTGCGGCAGCTGATTGTGCACGCCCCAGCTGGGCCAAAGGCGGATGCCGCATGAATGCGCGGACACAAAAGTTTGCCTCGGCCGCTCTGATCATCAGCGTGTTTGTGTTCTGGGAGCTTTTCTGCCTCGTTGCGGACATCTCAGAACTGATCCTGCCACGACCAAGCCGGATCATGCAGGCCTTTCTGCAATATGCGCCCGCCATCGCGCCGCATGCTTGGCAAACACTCTACACTACTCTTGTCGGGTTCTGTTTCGGCGTGCTGATCGGCCTGTCGCTTGGCGTTTTGATCGGTTCCTCCCGGCTTGCGTATGATACGGCCTATCCGCTTTTGGTCGGTATCTCATCAATCCCTAAGGTCGCCGTTGTTCCCATCTTCGTGCTTTGGTTCGGGGCTGGCACCGTGCCTGCGATCTTGACTGCGATGATCATCTGTATTTTTCCCATCGTCGTGAACGTCTCGACCGGCATCGCAACGGTTGAGCCAGAGCTGGAAGACGTCATGCGATCTTTGAAAGCCAGCAAATGGGAGATCCTGTGGAACGTCGGCTTGCCACGGTCGCTGCCTTACTTTTTTGCCTCGCTGAAGGTCGCCATAACGCTCAGCTTTGTAGGTTCTGTTATTGCTGAAACCGTCGCATCCAACAAAGGTGTGGGCAACATGATGTTGATCGCATCGTCGCAATTCAACGTGCCGCTGGTGTTCTCAGGACTCATGGTTTTAGCCACGATGGGGATCTCGCTCTATGCGATTTTCGCCATTCTGGAACGCAGAATGACGGGGTGGGCCACGCGCAAGCAAATCTAAGATGAAAACAAAAGAAACCCTCTAAGGGACCAAACCTCAACAAGGAGACAAAAAATGCAGAAATTTCTTTGCAGTATGGCCATTGCAATGGGGCTGGCCAATCCTGTTTTTGCCGAAGGCGTACCCATAAAATTCACGCTGGATTGGAAGATACAAGGTGTCCATAGCTGGTTCTATCTGGCCAAGGAAAAGGGATACTTTGCCGAAGAAGGTCTGGACGTGACTATCGATCAGGGCGAAGGCTCTGCGGCCACCGTGTCTCGGATCATGTCGGGGGCCTATGATGCGGGCTTTGGCGATATGAACGCGATAATCCAGAACGCCGCAACCAACCCGGAGGAAGCTCCGGTGATGGTGTACCAGATTTACAATCAGCCGCCCTTCGCCGTTTTGACCAAAACAAACGGTCCGGTTGACAGTCTCGCGTCCCTAGAGGGTTTGAAAGTCGGGGCGCCTCCGGGATCGGCGTCTACAAAATTGTTCCCCGCACTGGCTACTGCGGCCGGTTTTGACGCCGACAAGGTCGAGCTGATCAGCGTGAAATCTAACCTTCAAGAACAGATGTTGGTGCAGGACCAGGTATCCGCTAGCTTGGTATTTAATGTCACGAGCTATCTGAACATTATTGGCATCGGCATGGACCCAGACAAAGACTTCACCTGGTATCCCTACGGTGAATCGGGTCTCGATATTTATTCCAACGGGGTCATGGTATCGCCAAAACTTCTTGCAGAAAATCCGGACGCAGTGCAGGGCCTGGTGAATGCGATTGCCAAGGCAATGGGTGAAGTTCTGGCCGACCCGCAAGAGGGGATCGATATCATCACTGCGACCGAACCCTTGTCTGACGGGGGACTGGAACTTAAGCGCCTGCAATTCGCCCTCGACAACTTGATTTTTTCGGATGAAAGCAAGGCCAATGGCATCGGTGCTGTGGACGTCGAACGGCTGACCCGGTCGATTTCGACGGTTCAGGAACTCTATGACTTGCCCAGCACACCGGCGGCAAACGACGTTTTTGATGCGTCCTTCCTGCCAGCTATGGAATTGAGATCGTTCTGATTTTACCACTGACGTGAGGACCCTTGATATGACAAAGCTTCACGTCAGCACAGCGTTGGTGGGGCCGGAATACGTGCAATCAGGCCCTGTGATGATTTCAATTGAAGCGGGCCACGTGAGCGCAATCGAGCCGGCCCAAATGCCGGACGGCCCTGCGTGCCTGGCGATGCCAGCCTTGGTGGATGCGCATAATCATGCGCGCCCGCTGTCGAGCACCTCCTTTGGGTGTGGCGGGAAACCGTTAGAGCAATGGTTGCCGCAATTGGCTGTGATGCCGCCCGTGGACGCCTACACTGCGACGGCCGCGTCACTGGCCCGATCAGTGCGCGGTGGTGCGGCATCGGTGATGGTGCACCTGACGCGCGCTATGGGACAAAAACCGTTACCGCAAGAGGCGCGCGATATTGCGCGAGCGGCTGCTGATGTGGGCATTTCTATCGGGCTTGCCATTTCCATGCGGGATCGTAACCCACTGATTTATGGCGATCATGACGCTTTGCTGAAGGACTTGCCATCCGAAGTCGCTGATGCAGCGCGTTCTGTTTGTTTAAAACCGATGCCTGCCATTGCGGAGCAAATAGATTTGGTCGATGCCGTGACAGATGCGTTGGCAGACCAACCCCATGTCGATGTTCAATATGGCCCGACGGGTGTGCAATGGTGCAGCGATGCTTTGCTGAAAGCCATTGCGGATACCTCAGCGCAGAACGGACGGCGCATTCATTTGCACTTGTTGGAGACACAGCCGCAAAGGGCCTGGTTGGATCAAACATATGACGGTGGTGGCGTTGCATTTCTGAACGAAATCGGCCTCCTTTCGCCTCGTCTGACGCTGGCGCATTGTGTCTGGGCGCGTGACGATGAATTGGTGGACATTGCGCGTTCCGGCGCGCGGATTGCGGTGAACAACTCATCTAATCTGCATCTTTATTCTGGCCGTGCGCCGTTGTCTGCGATGCAGCAGGCCGGTGTTGACCTTGCCATGGGGCTCGACGGTTGTGCCTTAGATGAAGACGATGACGGGCTGCGCGAATTGCGATTATTTCACTTGCTAGGCCGCACGCCGGGTTTTGACAATGATGACGGGATCACCCGCAATGTGGCTCTGCGCGCGGCATGTCGGACGGGCAGAGCGGCACTCGGGTTGCCGGAAGGCGGGGTGCTTGCCCCCGGAATGCCTGCGGATCTTTTGGTGCTTGATCTCGACAGGCTCGATCGCGATGCGGTGATGCGGGTCAACGCATCTGATCTTCTGTTTGCGCGCGCGACAGCGGCACATATACACGAGGTCTGGACAGGCGGGCGTTGTGTATGTCGCAACGGGCAGGTGCTTGGAATTGACCTTGAGGCTGCTGAAAAGGTTCTGCGCGATCAGTATCGAACGGGACTTGCCGGGACGGAACCTCTGCGCGCTGTGTGGCCGAAAATCGAAAGCGCCATTGGCGCGCATTACCGGGGGTGTTGCTGATGCGCGCCGCCCGCGTTGATCGCCTGCCCATGAGCGGTCCTGCGGATGTGTCCGCTCTCGTGGCGCTACTGCAATCCGGGGCCATCGGGGCATCTGACATCGTCGCCATACTTGGTAAGACTGAAGGCAATGGGTGCGTCAATGATTTCACGCGGGGTTATGCCGTTCAATCGCTTCGAAGGCTTTTGTCAAAGCAGTTGACACCGGACCAACTGGGCAGAGTTTCAATGGTGATGTCTGGCGGCACCGAAGGCGGACTGTCGCCTCATTGGCTCGTTTTGAGCCAAACCGAAGCCACGGCGACGCCAGGCGCATCGCTGGCTGTGGCAAGCATCACCACACCGGCGCTGTGTCCCTCCGAGATCGGGCGCCGGGCGCAAGCGATTTATGTGCGGGATGCAGTTCACGCAGCTATGGCACAGGCGGGGATTTCGTCACCGGATGACGTGCATTATGTGCAGATCAAATGCCCACTTTTGACCAGCGAAAGAGTCCAAGCGGTGGATGGTGACGTGGCAACGCGCGACACTTTGAAATCTATGGGTTTGTCCCGGGGGGCATCCGCTCTTGGCGTTGCCGAGGCTTTGGGTGAGATTGCTGCAGTGACCGGCGATATGATCGGCGCGGATGGGTCGGTCTGGTCGTCGCGCGCCTCTGCCTCCGCTGGTATCGAATTGATGGCCTGCGAAGTCGTCGTGCTGGGAATGTCTTCAGATTGGACCGGGTCGCTCGGTATTGCACACACCGTTATGCAAGATGCCATTGACGCGGTGTCAGTGCACAACCTGTTTGAAGACATCGCACCCAAAGCGGGTCTTCAGGCGGTCCAGGGACAGCTTGTCGCTGTGCTAGCCAAAGCCGAAGCAAGCCCCGACGGGAACATCCGAGGCCAACGCCACACGATGCTTGATGACAGTGACATTTCCTCCACCCGTCATGCCCGAGGCTTTGTCGGTGGGGTGCTTGCGGGACTGACGGGTCAAACGGATCTCTTTGTATCCGGCGGCGCAGAACATCAGGGCCCTCCCGGCGGCGGGCCTGTTGCACTTATCTATCAAAAGGGAAAGATCCAATGACGGCACTGATCATCAAAGCAGGCGGCTTTACTTTTGGCGGGCAATTGGAGGATGCAGATGCGCCCAAAACCTGCGCTATGTTTCGCAAACTCTTGCCCTACAAAGGCCAGATCGTACATGTGCGTTGGTCGGGAGAAGGCGTCTGGATTCCCTTGGGCGAAGAAGATTTCGGCGTTGAATACGAAAACCATACAAGCCATCCGGCACCGGGGCACATCATTCTTTATCCCGGTGGCATCAGTGAAACCGAAATTCTTCTGGCCTACGGTGGCGTGGATTTTTCATCCAAAATGGGCCAGCTTTCGGGCAACCACTTTATTACACTGACGTCGGGGTTAGAAAACCTCAAGACACTGGGCAATGCCGTGCTTTGGGAAGGAGCGAAGGAGATTTCGTTTGAACTTGCGTAAGAGAGCGAGATGACAAAGCGGATCATCAAGGTAGCCCTATGTGTAGTGCGGGACGGAAAATTGCTCCTTGCCCGCAGCAGGGGGGACGCGCATTTTCAGATCCCGGGCGGCAAGATCGAACCGAGTGAAAGTGAGTTGGATGCTCTCACGCGCGAAACCTCCGAAGAGCTCGATGTCGCACTACACCAGGACACAGCCGTACATCTTGCGACATTCGAAGCGCCGGCTGCGGGCCGGACGGATGTTCTGGTCGAAGTCCGGCTATACCGCGCTGACTTCACAGGCGACCCGCGCCCATCGAGCGAAATCGCGCAACTGCATTGGCAGCCGCTGGCGGGGCCTGTGGCGGAGTGTTCCGAGGTCGTCGAATTGCACATCCTGCCGTTTTTGGCCAAGCAGGATCAACTGAGAGGCGTGGAACATGAATGAAATCAAAACCGTCGCCGTCTATTGTGGCTCGAATACCGGGCGCGGCGACATCTATATGCGTGCTGCAGCAAACCTCGGGTCTGAGTTGGCATCCCGTGGGATGAACATCGTCTATGGCGGAACGCACAAAGGGTTGATGGGTGCGTTGGCAGATGCAGCCTTGGCGGAAAGTGGGCAGGTGGTGGGTGTGATCACCGAAAGGCTTCAAGCCAAAGGGCACACGCATCCCAACCTTTCGGCCATCGAAGTGCTGCCAACAATGCAAATCCGCAAAAAGCGGATGATTGAAATGGCGGACGCCTTCATAGCAATGCCTGGCGGAATCGGCACGCTCGAAGAATTCATGGAGGTCTGGACCCTCAATCAGCTGGGAGAAATTGCCAAACCCGCAGGGCTGTACGACGTTGGCGGATATTATCAGCCATTGATAGGTATGGTGGACCACATGATTGACGAGCAGTTCTTACCAGCGGCCCACCGCGAAGCCATTGTCGTTCGTGAAGAGGCGTTGGATTTGGTGGAAGGGCTGATCAATTTTGTTCCTGTGACTGTCCAGAAGTGGATGAGCTAAGGGTCGAAACAGTATTTGCAGTCAGCGGGTTGGTGACACTGATGAAATCCTTAAACGCCACGTGATCCCATTTGATCGCAAGCTGAACATCACGGGATGGGCGCCTTTTTTGTGCAGGCTTGTGGCCATTTTCGATCAGCATCGCGCGATGGACAGGGCCAATCCGCTCTTTGCCAAGGTCTTTTTCTAAAGTGGTCAGGGTCGTTGTATTGCTTCTGCGGGGTGGTTTTCCAAACGCGCGCATTTCGTCCATATGCAGGCCAACGAGATCGACAAAAGTTGCAGGGCGAGCAGCGGAGGTTCTTGTAGGTGACAGGCCCTGATCGGCATGTGATCCCGCCTAACGGGCTCTTTTTTGTGCGCGTCGGTTGAGCAGTGAAGGGCTTTGCTGGTAAGAGCCACTCCTGCGTCCGTTCTGGACTTGGGTCTTCCACCGGAGGAAAGCGTGGTTTTCGTGGCGATATCGTGTGCGCTGAATCGTCGAAAAGGGGCAAGTCGCGAGATATTGGGGCGTATTCCTGCGTAGCAACTTTACCCCGCAACAGTTTGAACGAATAGAAAAATGAAAATAAATCAACATGCTAGATTGTCTATTGCGCCTATGATGGATTGGACGGACCGCCATTGTCGGATGCTGCATCGGCGTCTGAGCGGTCAGGCCTTGCTTTACACCGAGATGGTGACGTCGGCTGCGTTGATACGCGGTGGTGCGGTTTCATTGCTTGATTTCTCGGAAGAAGAACATCCCGTGGCGCTGCAGCTTGGTGGGTCCGACCCGCGTGAATTGGCGGCGGCGGCGCAGTTGGGCCAGGCGGCGGGGTACGATGAAATCAACCTGAATGTGGGCTGCCCATCCGACCGGGTACAATCTGGATGCTTTGGTGCAGTGCTGATGGAGCGTCCGGCGCTGGTTGCTGATTGCCTTGTGGCCATGCGCGGGGCGGTGGATATTCCGGTCACTGTCAAATGCCGCATCGGAGTGGATGAGCAGATGCCGGAAGAGGTCTTGCCCGATTTTCTGGCGCGCATTGTTGCTGCTGGATGCGAACGCGTTACAATCCATGCGCGCAAAGCATGGCTCCAGGGGCTCAGTCCCAAGGAAAATCGCGATTTGCCGCCTTTAGATTATCCCTTGGTGATGCGGATGAAAGAATACTTCCCAAATCTCCATATATCGATCAATGGGGGTATTGGCTCTCTGGAAAAGGCGGCGCAGTTCCTGGAGTCGGGCCTTGACGGTGTGATGATCGGACGGGCTGCGTACCATTATCCGAGTGAAATCTTAGCCCGCGTGGATCCCGTGATATTCGGCAAAGGTGCAGAAACGCAATCAGAAGATGCTGTCCGTGCCATGTTGCCCTATATCGAGGCGCATTTGACGGCTGGTGGCAAATTGGGGCAAGTGACACGGCACATGCTGGGCCTATTCTCGGGGCGGCCCGGCGCGCGACGCTGGCGCCGGATCTTGTCCGAAGGCGCGCATCTCGCTAACGCGGGTCCTGAGCTGGTGTTGGAAGCGCTGTCGCATGTGACGTCCGAAATGGACGCCACCCGTGCTGCGGGCTGAAGGCATTGAGCGTTTCGCAGTTTTTCGAAAAAGGCTGGACGGTCTTTGCGCCTGAACTTTGCGTGTCGCGTTGGGCAAAGGCCGCGCGTGTTGATGCGATGCGTGCGCTTGCCGATCCTTCGCTGGCGCATTGGTATCACTGCGAAAACACCTGGTTCGTCGGTTTGGATGCGTTGAACAACGATGCAGACGGTCGGCTTTCGGGTGGTCCAGACCTGTGCGGGGCGGCGGTCGCGTTTGTCTCCGAACACTGCGGCGGTTGGCCTGAGTTGCACAGGGCGCAAGTATCTGGTGTCTTTCCAGGCTATCCCAAGCCGCGTGCGGGCGAAAGTGCTGCGGGCTTTCGATACCGCCTGAACAGAGATGCAGCCCATGTGGATGGGATTTTGGGAAAAGGCGATCCCAAGCGGCGTTTCGTGGAAGAACCGCACGCGTTTATTCTGGGTTTACCTCTCAGTATGGCGGACGCGGATGCCGCACCACTCGTTGTTTGGGAGGGCAGTCACCGGATCCTGAAAGACGGGTTGCGAAACGCTTTTGAAAACGCGGGAACGGATGATCTGTGCTCTGTTGATGTGACTGAGGTCTACCAGGACGCGCGGCGGCGCGTGTTTGAGACCTGCCGCCGGGGTGTCGTGCCGGGTCTGCCCGGATCCGCCATTCTGGTGCATCGTCTTGCGTTACATGGTGTGGCACCCTGGGCCGACAAAGCGCGCGCCGCACCCGAAGGTCGCCTGATTGCCTATTTTCGACCGCCGATGCCCGGTGGTCCCCGCGCCTGGGTCGACATGCCCTAGAGAAAACAGTGCATGCCCCGGTGTAATCCCCTTGGCAAGCGGCACCGAGGGTTCTATACGCGCAGCCTGATCCATCGAAGGAATTCAAAGCATGGTTGGCAGCGCAAATCTCAACATCATGATCAAAGCGGCGCGCCGGGCCGGTCGGGCGCTGTCAAAGGATTTTCGCGAGGTCGAAAATCTGCAGGTCTCCATGAAGGGCGCGGGCGATTTTGTCAGCCGAGCGGATGTCAGCTCCGAGAAAATGTTGAAAGAGGATTTGATGGGCGCGCGTCCCACCTATGGCTGGCTTGCCGAAGAGGGTGGAGCGCAGGAGGGTCAGGACCCGACCCGTCGATGGATTGTCGATCCGTTGGATGGCACGACCAATTTCCTCCATGGCATGCCGCATTGGGCCGTTTCAGTCGCCCTCGAACACAAGGGCCAGGTTGTCGCGGGTGTGATCTTTGATCCGACCAAGGACGAACTTTTTTTTGCGGAGAAAGGGGCAGGCGCTTGGGTCAATGAAAGCCGTTTGCGCGTCTCGGGCCGCAGCAAGATGATTGAGAGCGTTTTTTCCACGGGTTTACCGTTTGGCGGGCGGGCTGACCTGCCTGAGACCCTGCGCGAACTTGGACGCGTGTTGCCGGGTTGCGCCGGTGTGCGGCGCTGGGGGGCGGCGTCGCTGGACATGGCCTATGTCGCGGCAGGGCGGTATGACGGGTTCTGGGAACGCAAGCTTAACTCCTGGGACATTGCCGCAGGTCTGGTCATCGTACGTGAAGCCGGTGGGCTGGCCGAACCGATGGATCCCGCCGGCGATATCCTTGGTGACGGCTCTGTCGTCTGCGCCAATGAACCTTTGTTCAACCCGCTTGCGAAACTTGTGCGCGGGTAATTCAGGTTTGTTTTGGTGTGTCTGATGGGTGGTTGATCCCGTCATTGGTGCGGATCGGCTCAAAATCCTGTGGTAGGATATCATCGAAACATCCAAGGTTGATCCCGGTTTCGTCAGGATCGCTGCGGCGTTGGTGATGCGTGTAAATCCCGCAAACTTTGCAGAAAAAATGTTGTGCGGTTTGGGTGCCGAAACTGTAGCGTTGCAACGCGTGCGCACCTTTCAATACCTTGACGCGCGCGGTGAGGGCCGTGACCGCTGCGGCGCCACGCCGTCTGCAAAAAGAACAATTGCATCGTGCGGCTGTCGCCAGCCCATCCGGCAGGTAAGCTTCGAGTTCCACAGCCCCGCAATGACAGCATGCCCGGCGGATCTCCCCCAGAGCCGTCACCGGCGCGAAACCTTTGGGATCCGGCTTTCCATAAGGTGGTAACGTGCTGTCGGATGTGCCGGATGTCCTTCTGTGCGACGCCAGAAACCAGGCCCGCCCAAACGCCACCATTTCGGTGCAATCAGGATCATCCCGGCGATGAATCCGCCCGCATGGGCCCAGTAGGCGACACCTGCTTCTTCGGGATTGGACAGGAGGCCGCCGATGAATTGAACAACGAACCAAAGTGCCAGTAGGATCCAGGAAGGGATCGGAATGATGCGAAAGATCACGATTATGATCAGCAAAATATCGACTTTCGCTTTAGGAAACAGCAAGAGATATCCGCCCATCACGCCTGCAATGGCACCAGAGGCACCAACGGTTGGGATCGTTGAGCCAGGATAAATCACAAATTCGGTCAGGATGGCGAGGACGCCGCAGGCGAGGTAAAAGAGCAGATATTTGATGTGCCCAAGTTTTTCTTCGATGTTGTCCCCAAATATCCACAAAAATAGCATGTTACCAGCAAGGTGCAGGATTCCACCGTGCAGGAACATAGACGTGAACAGCGTAACATACCCGTCGCCCGTAGAGATGCGGGCAGGGATCATCGCCCATTCCAACCACAGTGCATTCATAAAGCGCACGTCATCCATCCGCCCTGCATAAACAAGGAAGATTCCGATGTTTGCCGCCATGAGCGCATAGGTCACATAGGGTACGCGGCCGGACGGATTATGGTCACGGATGGGAAACATGGCGCCACGCTCTGCGATTGATCTGGTAAGGTCAAGCAGCACGCCGCATGCATGGTTAATTATACGCCTTAGCTCTGTGCTCCGAGTAAGGCCGCATTGCCGCCGGAGGCTGTTGTGTCCACGCAGATGTGACGTTCGGCTAGGGCGCGCGTGATGTCCGGTTGTCCGGGGATCAACGGAATGATCGGGCCATCACGCTGGGCCAAAGCGCTTTCTATGGCGCGCCCAGTTTCAGTGTCGCCCCACCACAAGACGCCGCCATAGCCGGGGCCATTTGTGAGAAGATCGGGCGAAACGGTGCCATCAAGTTCCAATACAGTGCCGCCTAGCGCGCGCACCGCACGGGATTGCGCAGTGACGGCATCTTTACCCGGTCCCATGCACAACAACGCGGCGCGCGGCAAAAGGCTCAGACGATTGGACTCACCGGTTGGACCCGGCAGGGATTGCGTGCTGCGGGCATGTTTTGGCTCCTTTGGCAGTGTGGGGAGCTGCATGGTTTCGCAATCAAAACATGCGTGTGTTACGACGCGATCGGGATCCGCAAAGCGGGTCAGATAGTTTGGCCCGCCGGCCTTGGGACCCGTGCCAGACAAGCCTTCGCCTCCAAAGGGCTGGCTGCCGACAATCGCGCCGATCTGGTTACGATTGATGTAGATATTGCCCGCTTCGATCCGCTCTGACACATGCTGTACTCGGTCATCAATACGCGTCTGCAGACCAAAGGTCAGTCCATACCCGGTGGCGTTGATGTCATCAATCACTTGATCAAGCTGGTGTGACTTGAAGCGCGCAATATGCAGCACAGGGCCAAAGATTTCCCGCTCCAACGCGGCAACGCCGGAAACAGAGATCAGTGTCGGCGCGACAAAGCAGCCTGTGTCTGGAGTATCGAGTTCGGCCAAAACGCGGCCCTCCTGACGGGCTTGCGCGATGTGCGTGGTGATGGTCTGGCGCGCGTTTTCATCAATCACGGGGCCGACGTCGGTCGAGAGAGTCCACGGGTCACCAATCCGCAAGGAGTGCATGGCGCCGATGAGCATGTCAGCAAAACTGTCGGCGATGTCTTCCTGGACGTAAAGACACCGCAGCGCAGAACAGCGTTGACCCGCAGATTGAAAGGCGCTTTCCACGATGGCCTGAACAGCTTGCTCGGGCAGGGCGGTGCTGTCGACGATCATAACGTTTAATCCGCCGGTCTCCGCGATCAATGGTGTGCCGGGCGCACAATGTGTTGCCATTGTTTGGCGGATCTTTTGCGCTGTGGCGGTGGATCCGGTGAAGGCTACGCCATTCACGCGCGCATCAGAGGTCAGCAATGCGCCGACATCGCCGCCGCCGGGCAGCAGTTGCAAAGCGGCGCGCGGCACGCCAGCTTCATGCATCAGTTCGACAGCGCGTGCTGCGATCAGGGGCGTCTGCTCTGCGGGCTTGGCCAGAACCGAATTTCCTGCGGCCAAAGCTGCGCTGATCTGACCTGTAAAAATAGCCAGCGGAAAATTCCACGGAGAGATGCAGACGAAGCGCCCAGCCGGAGGCATGTCCGTTGCCTGCGCTGCATAGTAATACAGAAAATCGACAGCTTCACGCAATTCAGCAACACAGTCAGGCAGGCTTTTGCCTGCTTCACGCGCCAAGAGTGCAAAGATCTGGCCCGCGTTTGCTTCCAATGCGCGCGCGGCCCGGCGCAATATGTCCTGACGGTCCCGCAAGGGAGCGGTCCAGGGCTGCGCTGCATCAAAGGCCAGCGCGACTTGGTCGGCAGTGGCCGGGTGCACGGCCCCGGGGCTGTCCTGTGGAATAGCAGGATTGATGACCTTTTGTGCCTGGGTGTTTTGCGACGCTTCTTTGGTCGCAAGAAGAGGCTGCGAAGATGTTGCCGCGGTCGCAAAAGGGTCGCGCGCCGCGCCAATGGCATCAAGCGTTTGTTGATGCGCGAGATCAAAGCCCCGCGCGTTTGCGCGCAATGGCAGAAAAAGTTCGGGCCCGCGAGGAAGGGCTGGAGCAGACCCGTCTTCAAGCTGTGCGAAGGGATCCGCTGCGACAGTTTCAGGGGGCACGCTGTCATCCACAATTTGGTTGACGAAACTGGAATTTGCGCCGTTCTCCAGCAAACGCCTTACCAGATAGGCCAGCAAGTCGCGATGTGCACCCACAGGCGCGTAAATCCGACAGCGGGTTTTTTGGCGTTGTAGCACTAGTGTGTGCAGCGTTTCGCCCATGCCATGCAGGCGTTGGAATTCAAAGCTGTCCGGATCCTCTGCCATATGCAGGATCGCGGCAACCGTATGCGCGTTATGTGTAGCGAACTGGGGATAAATCCGGTCGGTCATGCGCAGCAATTTGCGGGCATTGCAGATGTAGGACACATCCGTTTGCGCTTTCTGGGTGAACACGGGAAAGCCATCCATACCTTCGACCTGGGCGCGTTTGATTTCAGTATCCCAATAAGCGCCTTTGACCAACCGGACCATGATCTTGCGATCGTGCTGCTTGGCCATATCGTAAAGTGTGTCAATCACCACGCCGGCGCGCGGGCCAAAGGCCTGAACGACAATCCCGAATCCATCCCAACCGGCAAGAGCGGGTTCAGACATGACCCGGTCAATGACATCGAGGGAAAGCGCCAAACGGTCCGCTTCTTCGGCGTCGACATTCAACCCCATTCCCGCAGATTTCGCCAGCAATGCCAGCGCGCGCAAACGAGGGACGAGATCGGTCATTACAGCGTCTTCCTGAGCCACCTCATAGCGGGGATGCAGGGCAGAGAGCTTCACCGAGATACCAGGGTTTTTTCGGGTATCAGCGTCCGTACAGGCGGTGGCGATAGCGGAAATTGCGCGGCTGTAGCTCAGGTGATACCGCTTAGCATCGGCATCGGTCCGGGCGGCTTCGCCTAGCATGTCGTAGGAGTATGTGAATCCCTTTTTCTCCATACCTGCGGCGCGTTCCATGGCAGCGTTTATGGTTTCGCCTAACACAAACTGACGCCCCATCTCTTTCATTGCGCGGCTGACAGCGGTACGGATGACGGGTTCTCCCAAGCGTTTGATGGCGGCCCGTAGATGGCGCACAGGGCCGGGTTGGTCGTCATCAAGAACCCGCCCCGTCAGCAAAAGCGCCCAAGTTGATGCATTTACGAGACTGGAACTGGAATGACCCAGATGGCGGCCCCAATCGGAGGGGGCGATCTTGTCTTCGATCAACGCATCAATCGTATCGGCATCCGGAACCCTAAGCAGGGCCTCGGCTAAACACATCAGGGCCACACCTTCATCGGTAGAAAGACCGTATTCCGCTAAAAACACCTCCATCATGCCCGGTGTGGTCGCGCCACGGATATCGCGCACCAATGATGCGGCTGATGTGGAAATGGCGCCACGATCTTCCGAGGACAGGCCTGCTTGCGCAATCAAATCCGCCAGCACTCCGGTTTGATCAGCGTATGTCTGCGCATCAATTTGGTGGCGTATAGAATGTGTGGTGTCTCGTGGCATGGCGGCCTCCATAGAGATCTTTTGTCTGGTGTAGCATGTATCTACGCGCCATTATGCCTGAATTCGGGAATTATGAGGTCAAAAGAATGGAAAATAACGAGTTTGACGGGACAAATGGACAGCCGAATCTTGACGGATTTGATCATGCGATTCTCGCAGTTCTCGCTGAAAACGGCCGCATCAGTATTACAGATCTCGCAAAGCGCATCGGTTTGTCAAAGTCACCAACCCAGACGCGCCTGCGTCGACTGGAGCAAAGCGGCACTATTATTGGCTACAGAGCACTGCTTGATCCGATACGCCTTGGTCTGGATCATGTAGCCTTTGTCGAAGTCCGTCTGAGCGATACCCGAGAGGCGGCCTTGAGCGCGTTCAATGCGGCGATTGCGCAAGTGCCAGAGATCGAACAAGCCCATATGATCGCGGGAAACTTTGATTATCTGCTCAAAGTCCGCACCCGCGACATGGCGCAGTATCGTCGGATCCTGGGGGAAACGATTTCGACCTTGCCGCATGTCGCGCATACCTCGACCTATGTGGCCATGCAGGCGGTAAAAGAGACGATGCTGGCCGAGAAGACTTGACGCATCCGGTGTGCGTGCCATCCTTTAGCGCATGAAACATTTTGCTGTTCTGCTTTTGATGGCGGGCGCACCTGCTGCTGCCTCCTGTCCCGCCGCGCCAGAGATTTCTGACGCACTCACCGCGTTGATCAAAGAGGCGAATGCCGCGGAAAACCAAGATGCCGGGCGTGATGTATCCGCCCGCATGTGGCAATTGTGGCTGCAGGCCCCAGATGAAACCGCGCAGAGCGTTTTGGATCGTGGCATGCGCGCTCGATCGAATTACGATTCTCTGGGCGCTTTGGAGGCCTTCACGCAGTTGACGGATTACTGTCCCAACTATGCTGAAGGGTACAACCAGCGCGCCTTTGTCAGTTTCCTGCAAGGCGACTATGACCTCGCACTTTTTGATCTGGACAAAGCGCTTTCTCTTTCGGGCGATCATGTCGGTGCGCAGTCCGGTCGGGCGCTCACCCTGATGAACCTGGGTCGTGTCGATGAAGCCCGCCAACAACTGTTAGAAGCGTTGGATAATAATCCCTGGCTATCTGAGCGTTTTTTGTTGGAAAAGGGCGCGCCACTGGCGTCTGAGAGCGATGATATTTAGCCCGACGCGGGTTTCAGGGATTGAACCGTGGGGTGCAGGACACAATGCCACTCAATTTATGGTGGTAAATTGGTTAAACGGATTGTGATCATCGCGCTGTGGTCGTAATGGAATTGCGATGGCGCCTTTGGTGCTGCGCGCTTTTGCGGGCGTGATGGAATGGTAGACATAAGAGACTTAAAATCTCTGGGCCGAAAGGCCGTGTGGGTTCGAGTCCCACCGCCCGCACCAAACCTCTGAATGTCCAGCACATATTCGTTATTTTGCGCGTAGGAAACGTGGTTGGTTCTCTGCAAATGCAAACCCCGCCAGCAGAAAGCTGGCGGGGCTGCACGCTTCAGACATTACTCGTTACTCAAAACTCGTTACTCAAACAATCATGAAATCATCAGCGCTAAAGTCTGCCACAACCGAATCTTCGATGGTGATGGTTTTATCGTTGACGGTCAGTTCTACGTCGCTTCCCGTTTGGGTTAGATCTGCCAGCAAGTTCTCTGACGTCACAGTGGGGTCCGAGGTCGCAAAAAGGAGCGTATCAACACCGAATTCGAAATCCAGGATGACATCGACGCCGATATCTTCCTCAAAGAAGACGAAGGTGTCAGCCCCGCCACGGCCTTCCATGAGGTCATTGCCTTTGCCGCCGCGGATGACGTTGTCTTTCAAGCCACCTTGAAGAACATCGTTGGAGTCCGTGCCAGTTACGATCTCGAAGTTGACGGCCGTGGCATCGACGCCTGCGCCATTGTCGATTTCGATTGTGCCCGCCCTCAGGTCGACGCTCACCGGCCCACTAGCCTGGCTGAGGTCCAACGCATCCCGTCCAGCGCCACCATCCAGTTCCAGCGCGATTTCGTCCAACACGTTGTCCACGATCACGGCCGTGTCGTCGCCGCCGCCGAAGTTGGTTTCCAGCGTCTCGGTCTCGCGGATGTCGAGCTGAAAGAGCCCGGCTGCGGTCTGATCGT
>JBGCDG010000008.1:0-81454 GCA_045105195.1 Roseobacter sp.
GTTTTATGTTCTCATGGGTTGAACTGCTGCTGAGCCGCACCCTTACGACGGTTGATGCCAAACCAATCGCAGCAATCATGACCCGGACACAGGGTGCAGCCGGCATTGACTGGGGTGTGCTTGCAGCAGCCGGCGTCCTGACGGTCGTACCGGGTGCCCTGGTCATCTATTTTGTCCGAAACTACATCGCCAAGGGCTTCGCCCTAGGGAGAGTCTGATGCGTAGCACAATCCTGATCGCCACAATGCTAATGGCAAACCCGGCGCTTGCGCAGGGCTGGGGCAACGTCGCCAAGCAAGAAGAAGAAACCGGTTTTTCCTGGACGGCCCCGCTCTGGCCAGATTTCTGGATGGCCTGGACACCCGCAACTTTCCTGCTCTTTTGCGGAATCTTCGGCGCGATCGCCATCATTGGTGTCCTGGAAGTTTTCAAATATCGCGATGGATTGGAACGACGCGGCATTCTTGGACTAACCACGACATTGGGTGATCGTTTGTTCATCAGCCTGCTCGGAACTGCCTACATTTTCCTCGCCTGGCTGGGGTTTTTCGGCCAACCGCTCTGGTGGCCACTGGCGATTTCGATCGTCTGGGGCATCTTCTGTTTCCGGAAAGTGTGAGAATTCTCTTTGGATTGCAAACGGCATCGGTTTTACTCGACCTGTTAACGAGTGAGCGAGGACCCGGGATGGGACGTAATGACAAAAAAGAAAAGTGAACTGCTGACAGAAGTAGAACTGGAGTTCATGAACGAGCTTTGGTCCTTGGGGGAGGGAACCGTGCGCGACGTACTGCAACAATTGCCGGACCACCGGAACCTTGCCTATACCTCAGCGGCAACCATTCTACGTATCCTGGAACAGAAAGAATTCGCAACCAGCCGGAAAAAAGGCAAAAGCCACATTTACACACCAACGCTGGCCAAGGACACGTACCAATCCCGCTCACTAAAGCATCTCTCCGCAAAGCTCTTTGACGACACACCAGCCTCGCTTGTCGCGCGGCTGGTCAATGACGATGAGCTGACAGAAGAAGCATTGGGGCAAATTCGGGCGCTCGTGGATCAGAGGTTGAAAAATGATAGCGGCTGAAACTCTTCTTGATGCGTTCATCAACGCCAATATTCTATTCTGCGTTACCTTCGCGCTGTGGTTTCTGCTGCGCAAAGTAATGGGTGCCTTTGGCATCGCACACGCGCACGGCGCGCATCTGAAACTGCTCAACACTATTTTCGTCGTCGTGATCACAGCGCCAATCATTGCTGCCTGCTTCAACGGGCTTCAAAGTGCCGGTGTTGCATCAGAGGTGAATGTGAACCTGTCTGACCTGATCGTGTCACACTACCTACAGGGCGCATTCGACATGAAGGCCTCCCGCCTCGAAGGCTTGATCCTTGCACGCGACACCTTCATGATCAACGTCATGGCGGGCTCAGGCTGGCTGCCCAGACTCATCATCACGATGTTTGCGATCGGGCTCTGCCTTGGCACGTTTCGTCTTGTTCTATCCGGGTTCTGCCTGCGTCGGATCGTCTTGGGCAGCTACAAGTGGCGCAGTTTGGGGCGGGTAGATATCCGCCTTTCCGATACCACCATGGTCCCCTTCTCGACACGCGGCTTCTTGCGCTATCACGTGGTCCTACCGTCGCACATGCTCGCACAGCCTGCGCAATTGAAAGTGTCTCTGGCGCATGAGTTCCAACACATCCGGCAAGGTGATCTGGAGTGGGAAATACTGCTCGAAGGGTTAAAACCGTTTTTCTATCTCAACCCCGCCTTTCACGCTTGGAAACGCCATGTCGAGGAATTGCGGGAATTCAGTTGCGACAGCGCAGTTCTGTCGCGTGGATACATCGACGTGCACGCCTATTGCGATACGCTGATCTCTGTCTGCCAGAAATCGCTCAAGTGCACACAGCCGGTCAATACCGCGGTTCCAAAGGTCACACTGGTTGCTCCGGGTCGATCCAAAGGTTCCGATCACCGGGTAAGTTTCGTGGAACATCGTATTTTAACTGTCTTGGACATGGGCAAGCATGTAAATCAACGTGTGATTTTTCGCGCGATAGCGGCGCCCATACTGATCTGCGTTGTGCTGGTGGCTCTATCCATCCAGCGTCCTGGCGACTGGAGCCAGGACCGTTTGACGCTTTCCACTGTTGTGAACCTAGAGCGGTTAGCCGAAATAAATAGAACAGCCGCCTTTGGCCACGCAGGCAACTGACGCGTAAAATTCAATGCTTGTGCACGCCGCGCGAATGGATCTGACGCGCGACGTCGAAGACGTAATTAGGTCAGATAGGTATTGAACCAACCTAGTGTTCGTTCCCAGGCCAGTTTCGCCATAGTCTCATCATAGCGAGGCGTGCTGTCATTGTGAAAGCCGTGATTAGCGGCTTCGTAGATATGGGCTTCATAGACTTTGTCGTTGGCTTGCAGGGCCGCCTCGAACGCGGGCCAACCCGCGTTAATACGCTCGTCCAGTTCCCCCATCTGCACCAAAAGCGGCGCTTCGATCTTTGGAACATCTTCACTGGCAGGCTGGCGTCCATAAAAGGGCACCCCAGCCGCAAGTTCAGGGTAAGCCACTGAAATCGCAGCAACCACGCCGCCGCCGTAGCAAAAGCCTACCGCACCTACTTTGCCCGTGCTGTCTTCGCGGTTTAGCAAATGTTCGAAACCAGCGAAAAAGTCGTTCATCAGCGCAGTGCGATCCACAGTACGCTGAAGCTCGCGCCCATCTGCATCATTGCCCGGGTACCCGCCGACAGACGTCAACCCATCCGGCGCAAGGGCCATGAAGCCCGCCTTGGCAAGACGCCGCGCCACATCTTCGATGTAGGGGTTCAGGCCGCGGTTTTCGTGAATGACCAACACGGCGGGCAGTGGGCCTGTGGCCTCTGCAGGGCGCACCAGGTACCCGCGCACGTCACCGGTCCCGTTGGGAGAAGAGTACATGATGTAGTCTGCGTGGATATCGGGGTCGTTGAAAGATACCTGCGCAGCCATCGCGTAATTCGGGCTGAGCATATTCAGCAACGCCATGGCTGTAATACCACCTACTGCAAATTTGCCCGCACGGTTGAGAAATTCGCGTTTAGTGATCTTGCCGTGTGCGTAGAAATCATAGAGGTCGAGAAGTTCCTGATCAAAGTCCTGAGCTGTCATGCGGTTCATGAAAGATCCTCCGAAAATGTACAACGCTGGTGTGAATAGCCAATTCGGTCCTCGTCGAAAAGTAGCACGCCTGCGCGCAGCGTCGATAGCCTGTTCCAATGGCCGACGTAGATTTATCGTGAAGGTCTGACCGGGCGCAGACCGTTCTCAGGTATCTCGCTACAAAAGATCGAACGTCCCACCAGATCGATGCCCTCAGCGCATAAAAAAACCGCACCAAATCGGTGCGGTTTACTTTTGTCAGCGCGTCCGTGGGGCGATCAGGCGCTCAGTGCATCCTGTGCCTGCTTGACGATAGCACCAAATGCATCTGGCTCATTCACGGCCAGATCAGCCAGAACCTTACGGTCGACTTCAACGCCGGCAAGATTCAGACCATTGATGAAACGGCTGTACGTCAGCGCTTCGTCGTGGCTGCGCACAGCGGCATTAATCCGCTGGATCCAAAGAGCGCGGAAATTGCGCTTACGGTTCTTGCGATCACGCGTGGCATATTGGTTGGCCTTGTCTACGGCTTGGCGCGCGACCTTGAAGGTGCTCTTGCGACGACCATAGTAGCCTTTGGCGGCCTTGATAACTTTCTTGTGACGGGCGTGGGTGACTGTACCACCTTTTACACGGCTCATATCTTAATCCTCTCAGGCTTGGCTTAGCGGTCGTAGGGCATGAAGCCCTTGATGATCTTTGCGTCGGGCTCCGACAGAACTGTCGTGCCGCGTGCGTCGCGAATAAATTTTTTGCTCCGCTTGATCATGCCGTGGCGTTTGCCCGCCTGGCCGCCGATGACCTTGCCTGTGGCCGTCACCTTGAAGCGCTTTTTAGCGCTCGATTTCGTCTTCATCTTAGGCATTTCCGTCTCCTTCATTCAGATCGGTTACAGCGCGACTCGGCATGCCATTTTGGCCGGACGCGCGATCAGAAGCTGCTCTGTAAGGCAAAGCGGCATATTTGGCAAGCACTCAAAGGCAGTCTTGATCAGCGTGTTTCGCAAACCCATGCGCTGCGGTTCTGGGAGTTCTAAACCGGGACTCGCAAGATCAACCCACCATGATCTGGCAATGTCAGATTTAGTTGACACATTGTATCGCATACTCATACGTTTCTAGGGTCGATTCTGCCCTGATCAAGACCTGCACACGCCTACCCGAGGGAGAATAGCGTGACGGCCTATGACCTGAACACCAAGACAGACGCCATCGACTTGTTTCGCAGGTCAAGCCATGATGTCCTCCAGCTGAAGTCACGATTGAAACGCGCCGAAGTCGATACGATCGTGCGCGAGGTCCTGGACCGTGTCAAAGCACATGGTCAGCGAAACACCTATTCGCTGGACCACCCAACCGCTGCTGCAATCAAAGACCTTTGCCATGCGCTCATGTCAGAGGATGCACAAGAAGGCGCCCGTTTCATACGAAACGTGCAAGACGATGGGGCTAGTCTCGAAGCGATCTATCTCGCCTATCTGGCCGAAGCCGCAACGACCCTCGGCGAGTGGTGGGAAGACGACTACGTGACATTCACCGAAGTCTCCATCGCGACAAGCCGCATTTACGGGATCATGCGCGGCCTGAGCTATATGTTCGTCCCCGACAGACTCGTCGAAGTCAAATCAGCAGTTTTTGCACTGGTTCCTGGTGAAACGCATTCTCTGGGCGTCCGGATGGCGGGCGACTTGTTCGGCAAGGAAGGGTGGGATATCAATCTTATGATCGGCAAAAACCACAACGACCTTGTAGCGGATATTGCAACATCGCCCTACCCGATAATCGGTTTGTCAGCAGCAGGGCGGCATTCTGCACCAGCACTGGCAAAACTTGTAATCGCACTTCGGATCAGCAACCCGTCTGCCGCCATCGTTGTCAGTGGTAACATAACGCACAATTCCCGCGACGTGCTGGACCTCATGGGACTGGACGGCATCGTCAATGAGGTGCCCGAAGCTTTGGACCTCATCGAAGCGCTCTGGAAGAACCGAAGACGCATGACCTGAGGGCCACGCTCTGTGAAAACAGAGCGTACTTAATAAGGTTTTTCACGACATTATTCCGGGTCAGTATTGAAGATGAGCCGCTCGTTGCACGGTGCCACGCGCAGGATGTTCGTTGTCCCAGGCACATTGAACGGCAAACCAGCAGTGACCACAATTTGGTCTTCCTTGTCGGCATAACCGATATCCAGAGCAGAGCGCGCGGACATGACGACGGCCTGCTTGAACCGGTCCAAAGGTTCGATCCGCACGCAGTTCGTACCCCAGCTCAACGTCAGGCGCCGCGCGGTATCCACCATGGACGTCATTACCAGAATTGGCACCCGTGGACGCTCACGCGACACCAGCAAAGCTGTCGTGCCGCTTTGGGAGAAACAGCAGATTGCCTTGATATTTGTCGTTTCAGCGATCTCACGCGCGGCGGAAACAATACCGTCTGCAACGGTGGCACCCTTCGTTTCACGGGACGCTTCGATGATCTGCGTGTAAGTCGGATCCTGTTCGACCTCGATGGCGACGTTATTCATCGTGGTTACGGCTTCAATCGGATAGGCACCCGCTGCAGATTCCGCTGAAAGCATAACCGCATCCGCGCCTTCGTAGATGGCCGTAGCAACGTCAGAGACCTCCGCCCGCGTGGGCACAGGACTTTCGATCATGCTCTCCATCATCTGCGTGGCAACGATCACCGGCTTGGCAGCGCGGCGACACTTACGTACCAAACGCTTCTGGATCGGCGGGACGTTTTGTACCGGCAGTTCTACCCCAAGATCCCCACGTGCTACCATGATGCCGTCGCTGACGGCTAAAATACCGTCAAAGTTATTCACACCGGCAGGTTTTTCTATCTTGCTGAGGATGGCAGCACGTCCATTGGCCAGATCCGAGGCTTCCAAAACGTCTTCGACCCGTTGCACAAACGATAGCGCAAGCCAGTCCACACCGAGCTCACAGACGAATTCCAGATCTTTGCGATCCTTGTCGGACAGCGCTGCCAGTGGCAAAACCACATCTGGCACATTCACGCCTTTGCGGTTGGAAATCACCCCACCGGCAACCACAGTGCAGTTGGCATGACTTTCGCTGCAGTCTTCTACCCGCAACCTGATCTTGCCATCGTTGACAAGCAAGGATGCACCGGGTTCCAGCGCCTGGAAGATCTCTGGATGTGGTAAGTTCACACGGGTCACATCGCCAGGAGCCTTATCCAGATCCATGCGGAAGGCTGCGCCTTCGACCAGAATCTCGCCGTCGTCATTCGCGAAAACACCAACCCGCAATTTTGGACCCTGCAGATCCGCCAATATGCAAATGCTGCCACCGACATCTTCTTCGATCTTGCGGATGATTGCGTGCCGCTCACGGATTTCGTCATGGCTGCCGTGGCTCATGTTGAGCCTGAAAACATCAGCTCCCGCTTCATGCAGTGCTCGGATGGTCTCGTAATCGCTCGAGGCCGGGCCGAGTGTTGCGACGATTTTCACATTACGATGGCGTCTCATCTGTGGCGTGTCCCTCTGAATCCTGTTATCGCTAACGCGATGCCGCCCTTATGGTACAGCTCTCGCGGCAGAGCAACCTCTTCAAATGCTTTCGGATCGAATTGACGCCAGCACGTCACGATCTGCCTCTAGCGTGCATCGAGGTTGACAGATCGCTCCTGCGTCCCAATGTCAAAGACAGATATCAGGGAGCCGATCATGCCGACACAAACCGAGATAGAACTTCAAGCCGCCGCTTTTCGCCGGTTGCAACAGCACCTTATGCAAGACCGCACAGATGTGCAAAACATTGACTTGATGAATTTGGCAGGATTTTGTCGCAACTGCCTGTCTCGCTGGTATCAGGAAGCGGCCACCGAAAAAGGTATCGAGATGTCTAAGGACGCCGCGCGCGAGCTGTTTTACGGGATGACCATGGCGGAATGGAAAGACACGTATCAGACTGACTCCACCCAAACACAGCAGAAGGAATTCGAAAAATCCTTTGCCGAGAACGTAGAGAATAAGTAACCCAAGCACCGCTCTCGCCAACAAGGCGCTGGAAGATCCGGCAATCGATAATACCGGGGCCGTGGTGATGCCCCGACCCTAGTCCCACCCTGACGGCTTAATTTCTGTGCGACATTACCGCTGCCAGTTTCGCCTGCCACATTAGCGTTGACTCAACCGACACGCGTGTGATCGGCTCATGTTATGGCTGCTGTTTTGCGCCGCACGATTACCGAAAGGTGATACGATGAGCCTCCTTGACCCTCTCTTTGGCATGATCAATGATCTGACGTGGGGGTGGGCACTCATCCCGGTTTTGGTGATATTTGGTGTGTTTTTCACTGTTGCCACCGGTTTTGTGCAGCTTCGCTTTTTCAAACGGATGTTTTCTGTCCTGACGGGCGATGATGAAACTGCGGATCCAACGAAAATCAGTGCGCGTGAAGCATTGTTCGTGTCGGTCGGCGGGCGCGTCGGGGGCGGCAACATTGCTGGTGTCGCTGTTGCGATCACCGCTGGCGGGCCGGGAGCCGTATTTTGGATGTGGGCCATCGCCCTCGTCGGCATGTGTACTGCGCTGATCGAAGCAACCTTGGCGCAGACCTACAAACGGACCTCGCCTACAGGGGACTATCGTGGCGGGCCAGCACGCGTCATCATTCATGGGCTTGGTGAGAATTACCGCTGGCTTGCGGTCATCTATGCGATTTGCCTGATTGCCTCGTTTGCAATAGGTTTCAACGCTTTTCAGGGGAACACCGTAGCGGGCGCCGCGCTGGATAGCCTCTCGATCCCGCGGCATTACACCGGCATCGCCCTGGCCATCGCGACCGGGTTTATCATTTATGGCGGCATTCACCGGATCGCTAAAGCAGCTGATCTCGTGATCCCCATTATGGCGCTTGGGTATATCGGCATGGCGCTCCTGATCATCGTGATCAACATTGGCAGCTTGCCTGCGGTCATCATAGACATCGTTGCAAATGCCTTCGGTTTTCGCGAAGCGGTCGCAGGCGGCATGGGTGCCGCAATTGCCCAAGGCCTGCGACGCGGGCTCTTTTCCAATGAAGCCGGGCTCGGATCTGCCCCCAACGTGGCCGCAACAGCTTATGTCAAACACCCCGTCAGTCAGGGCATTACGCAGAGCTTTTCCGTGTTCATCGACACGATCATCATCTGTTCCTGTACCGCCTTCGTGATCCTGTTGGGAGACGTCTACCAACCCGGTGCCGAGGGCGTTGACGGGGTCGCCTTGACGCAACAATCCATGGTTAGCCATGTCGGGGCATGGGCGCAGTATTTCCTGACGTTTGCGATCCTGCTTTTTGCCTTCTCCTCCATCATGTACAACTACTATTTGGGTGAAAACGCGTTGACGTTCCTGACCGAAAATCCCGTGGCGCTGCATGTTTTGCGGGTTGCGATCATCGGCATCGTGTTTCTTGGTGCCGTCGCACCGGGCGCCACGGCGGTCTTTTCTTTTTCAGATCCCATGATGGGCATTTTGGCCATCGTGAACCTGATGGCGCTGATGATGCTCTTCCCTGTGGCTTTGCGTGTCATCTCAGATTTCCAGTCACAATTGGCTCAAGGCATCCAAAAACCGGTTTTCGATCCAAAGCAGTTCCCTGATCTGGATACTGACGTCTCCGCGTGGCCGGATGCAAAAATGGCCCCTGAACCACAGGACGTAACGGCCGCAGAGGCAGCAACGCAACCAAGCTGACGGATTTTACTGCCAAGTTGGGACCTGACTGTTCGGAAACGCGGCGTGTAATCGCGCGGAAACTGCTATGCGACGTGTGAACGACACAGGCAACTGGCGCGGATCGGAATATCCGCACGGGCCGTGGCCTGATCCAGCAGGGCTTTGACATGCAAAATTTCACGCGTCTCGCCACGCCGTCGCAAGCATTCAAACAATCCGTGCAACGCCCAGACATTACGTGGATTATGGCTGGGTCGTGGGAGGCTTGGATCAAGCCCAAGGTCAGCGCGGTACACAGCTTCGGCTTCTTGCACAGCGCCCGATTCCAACAACAAGGCACCAAGCGCATGGCGCGTTGGTTGCGGCCAAGCCCAGGGTTCTTCGTACATCAACCCATCGTCCAACGCGACCGACGCGCGCAGATGCGCCAATCCTTCTTCGTAGCGCCCCGCCTTGAACGCGATTTCACCGCGCATCATCTGGCTTGCAACTGCCAGCACGTCGCGTGCGCTGTTGTTAAAAAGCATACGCTCTTCGGGCACATCGGCGAAGGCCGCATCAAACGCCCGACCCGCCGCTGCTGCTTTTTTGTGACGTCCCAGATTGGCAAAAGCCACGGCACGTGCATAGAGGATCAGCGCATTGGTGGTCGTGTAAAGCGTCTTGTCTTTGGGCAGTTCCAGCGCAAGAACTTCTGACCACATACCGAACCGAATATAGACATGTGGCTTGGCTGCGACAAAAGTTTCAAACAGGTCCGGGTAAACACGCACCACCTCATCAGGCACCTCGCGTTGCAGGCGCTCAGCCACTGTGAGCGCTGCTGCCTTCTGCCCCAGAAACATCGCGCCATAGAGCGCAAAATGCAGGTTGTGGATCCGGTAAAGCGCATAAAAATTTGCAGCCCCCGCATACTCCCTGAAAAGATCGTCCACCCTGGCTGCTTTGAGATTGCGTGCCAAAACGCTCTGATAATTCCCGCAAAGAACGTCGATGTGGCTCGCCATATGCACCAGATGACCCGCCTCCGGAGCAAGGTCGGTCAAGCGGTCACCATGACGTAAGGCGCGCTCTGGATGGGGCGACATTTCCATCAAGTGGATGTACATATGCAGCAGACCCGGGTGGTCCCAGGCATCGGTGCGGTTATCGAAAGCGCATTCCAACACCTGCATGGCCTCGACAGTTGACGCCTCCGGATTTGGCACGCCCTTTCGAAAATCCCAAAGCCGCCAGGGCGTGCGGTTCATCATCGCTTCCACGTAGACAAAGGTAACATCCAGATCATCCGCATAGGCCGCGTAAACGGGTCCCATCGCCTCGGCAAAAGAGTCATTGAAGGGTTGATAGTCTTCGATGTCGGGATCAATCGGGTATCGCAACTTGAGCGCATCCAACAGTCTGCGTTCCAGAATAGACGCTTCTTTCAATGCGAGCCCTGCGGTTATCGCTGCATGTGCCCGCTCAAGCGTTGGGGCCTTCTCCACTGGCGTGAAAACCTCCCATGGCTTGTTGTAGTTCGGGCCAATGGCATAGGCGATTCCCCAATGTGCAAGCGCGCACGCCGGGTCATGAACCAATGTTTTCTCAAAACAAACGATCGCTTCTTCGTGGTTGTAACCAAACAACCAAACAAGACCGCGATCAAACCAAAGTTGTGCCTCTGCATGCGCTGTCACTGGGCGGCTGTACGCGCCCAGATCGAAATAGTCGGACATGACAACCCCCATACCCCAGTGCGACATCCCGTCACACCCTAGCAGAGGAAGGTCCTACCACAAAGGCCACAGTCATTCAGGTGTTTCTAAAAGAGGTAGACGCACAACCAATCAGCGGTCAGGGCGGGTTTTTCCTGCCCTTCGACCTCGACATGCACATCAAAACGCAGCATCCATCCCGACCCGCGCGGTTGTGCATCTGCCAGCGCAAAATGCCCCCTGATACGGGCATCACCAGGCACGGGTGAGATAAAACGGATCCGGTCGAATCCGTAATTCAGCGAAGCGGTTTCCCCCTCCATCTTGGGGAGCACCTGATACGACATGGCTGACAGCATAGAGAGCGTCAGGAACCCGTGTGCCACAGTGCCACCCATGCCCGCTGCACGGCCCGCTTGTGCGTCAAGGTGAATGGGTTGCCAGTCTTCGGTCAGATCAGCAAAGGCGTCGATACGCGTTTGCGACAACTCAATCCAATCCGACGTGCCCAGATGTTCCCCGAGCCTCTGCGTCAGCGTATCGCGCGACAGCACGTTCAGACCGCCGCTTTGAGGCTTTCTTCCAGGTAGATATCACGCAAGCGTGGCGCGACATGGCCCGGTGTGCCGTCCCCAAGCGCTGTTCCGTCGATTTCCACCACCGGCATCACAAACGTTGAAGCGGAGGTGATGAATGCCTCATCCGCCAATTTCGCTTCATCGATTGTGAAATTGCGTTCTTCCACTTCCATCTGCGCCTCTTGCGCGAAACGCAGCACCGCAGCGCGCGTAATCCCGTGCAGAATATCATTGCTAAGCGCGCGGGTGATGATCTTGTTGCCTTTCACGATATAGGCGTTGTTGGAGGTACCTTCGGTCACGTAGCCGTCTTCGATCATCCAGGCGTCATCCGCGCCTGCTTTCTTGGCCATCATCTTTCCCATCGACGGGTAGAGCAGTTGCACTGTCTTTATGTCACGCCGGCCCCAGCGGATATCTTCAATGCTTATGACTTTCATGCCTTTCTTGGCCGCCGGACTATCGGCAAGCCCCGGTTTGTTCTGTGTAAAGAGCACAATTGTCGACGCGGTTTCGTCCGGGTCGGGAAAGGCGAAATCCCGATCGCCCGGCGCACCGCGGGTAATCTGCAAATAGATCATGCCTTCGTTGATCTCATTCACACGCACAAGTTCACGGTGTACTTCCAACAGATCTTCCTTGGAAATCGGGTTGCGCATGTCCAACGCTTCCAGCGAACGTTGCAGGCGCACCGCGTGGCCGTCGAAATCGATCAACTTGCCGTCCAGAACCGAAGTGACCTCATAGACTCCATCCGCCATCAAGAAACCTCGGTCAAATATAGAGACCTTGGCTTCGTTTTCCGGCAGATACTCTCCGTTTACATAAACAGTGCGCATCGGTTCACTCCTTTTTCGATCAGATTGGCCGTCTTTCAGGCATCACATAGCTTTGCCACATCTAGGGCGCTTAGACGGTTTGACACAAGCAGATGGCGCAATGCATGCGCAACAGACAGGGCATCGCCCCGCGCATCGTGGGCTTGTCCCGCATCTGGCAGTCCGAAATGCGCGCAAATTGTGTTGCTGCGTAGGGTTTCAACTGCCTCTACCGGCTCTCCTGCGGTTACCACAAGCGGCACAGCGTTGCGAAATCGATGGGCGGGGATGGGTGCCACGGCGTTTTGCACAAACAGGGACGCAGCGAGGCTTAGCAATTCGTCTTTGCCCCAGGCAAGCAAAGGTGCGCCCTCTGAAAACCGGTCGAGCGCACACAACGCATCCGTCAGCAGCAGACCTTCCGCGTCCAGATGTTCTTCGGCAATCCCGGTCAACTTGGTGACCAGAGGATGCAGCGTAACCCGTTGGCCATCTCGATCCATTGGTAAAACATACCACCCCACCGGAGCCGACACCTCAAAAGGCACTTCCAATGGCAAACGTACGGCACCAATTTGAATTGTCAGCGGGTCGGGATCACTTGGTCCACACCAAAAACGTTGCGGTGCACCCGGAGCCGTCAGAAATTCACAGTCATAGACAACGACCGATTGCATACCTATCCCCAAAGTGCACTTTGGGGCGGGTGAACACCCAAAGCATCAAAGACCAGCGGCACATCGCGATCTTGGGCCAACAAAAGCGGTCCATCGAGATCGGTCACTGTCGCCCCCTGCGCAAGTATCGTCGCGGGGGCCATCGCGAGGCTTGAGCCAACCATACAACCCACCATCACATCGTACCCCAGCGCCAGACCTTCCTGGCGCAACGCGAGTGCTTCGGTCAGGCCGCCAGTTTTGTCCAGCTTGATGTTGATGACGTCGTACTTTCCCTTCAACGCAGACAGGCTGGCACGGTCATGGCAGCTTTCATCCGCGCAAACCGGCACCGGGCGCTCCATACCCAAAAGTGTGTCATCTTCGCCTGCAGGCAATGGCTGTTCCACCAGCGTCACGCCCAGTCGCACAAGATGCGGTGCCAGATCGGCATAAACCTCGGCTGACCATCCTTCATTAGCATCAACGATAATGGTGGACTTCGGTGCACCGGTACGCACGGCTTCCAGTCGTGGCATATCATCCGCTGTACCTAGCTTGATTTTCAACAAGGGACGGAATGCATTTTCCGCCGCCTGAATTTGCATCTTTTCGGGCGTATCCAGTGAGAGTGTATAAGCAGTTATTTCCGGGCCCGGTGCAGGCAGACCGGCCAGATCCCAGGCGCGTTTTCCGGCTTGCTTCGCCTCGAGATCCCAAAGCGCGCAATCCACAGCGTTGCGTGCAGCACCAGCCGGTAGCAGGTCATAGAGTGTGGCGCGTGTCAGCACATCTGGCAAGCCTTCGATCTGCGCGGTTACACTGTCCAGGGTTTCGCCGTAGCGCGCGTAAGGAACACATTCGCCCCACCCCGCTATGCCTTCATGGGTCAAACGCACCGTCAGCACCTGCGCTTCAGTCCGGGAACCGCGGCTGATCGTAAAGACCTGAGCGAGCGGGAAAACGTCGCGCGATACGTCAATGTTCATCGACATCCCTTTCAAAACCGGTCCTTCGGCACTTATCGCAGCGATCAGAGCGCTTCAAGCGCCTCGGCAAGACGTGCAGCGCCATGGCGGAACGGATCAAGCGTTGGCAGACCCAAACGCTGCTCAACTTCGGCACAATACCCTGTGGCCTCATCTTCGCTCATGTGTTGCGTATTGATGGACACACCTACCACTTTGCAGTCGGGATTGGCTACACGCGCCAGTTGCAGCGTGATATCCCGCACAGATTCGATGCTTGGCACCGCATAGCCCGGCAGACCACGCATGTGCTTTCGCGTGGGTTCGTGACACAGGATCAACGCATCAGGCTGCCCGCCATGAATGAGCGCCAGCGTCACGCCAGAGTAAGACACGTGAAAAATGCTGCCCTGCCCTTCGATGATATCCCAATGGTCATCTTCATTGTTCGGCGTCAGGTACTCGACCGACCCTGCCATGAAATCAGCGATCACCGCGTCCAGCGGGATTCCCGCCCCCGTAATCAGAATGCCGGTCTGTCCAGTCGCGCGAAAAGTGCTTTTCATGCCACGTTCCCGCATGGCCGCATCCAGCGCAAGCGCGGTGTACATTTTGCCAGCCGAGCAATCCGTTCCCACCGCGAGCACACGTTTGCCAGTGCGCTTTTCTCCCGTAGCAATAGGATAGGCAACGGTCGGCACACGCACATCATGCAGCGTACGTCCATGCACCTGCGCCGCCGCGATCAGCTCACCTTCGTCGCGCAGCAGGTTATGCAGGCCACTGGCCAAATCAAAACCGGCCTCAAGCGCTTCAACCAGAACCGCACGCCAAGCCGCGCTGATCATCCCACCACGGTTGGCCACGCCAATCACCATGGTTTTGGCGCCAGCGGCTTTCGCCTCTGCCAGCGTCATATCCTGAAGCCCGACGTCCGCCTGACACCCGGGCATCCGCAATTGACCTACGGCGTTTTCGGGACGCCAGTCTTTGATGCCTTGCGCAACCTTTGCGCCAAGTTGGTCAGGCGCATCGCCCAGAAACAAAAGATAAGGTGTCTCAATCATCGTCATACGCCCCCAGATATCATCTGTTACAGAATCTCGCTCATCTTTGCTGCAATGCCATCTTAAAGTTTCTCTGTTCTCGCAATGCAACACAACATTCTTCGACAAACTGTTACTTTTTGCGCAGGATCTCCCATCATCCCTATTTGCATAAAACAAAGATCTTGCTGCAGGTGCGAAATGCACTTGCAGCATTGCGCGCAATTTAATACCACTCAAAGCAGTCCAATCGAAATAATATTACTCAACGAGGATCGCCATGAGTTTTCGCCTTCAACCTGCCACCCCAGCCCGCCCGAACCGGTGTCAGCTTTTCGGCCCAGGCTCGCGGCCCGCAATCTTTGAAAAGATGGCGGCCTCTCAGGCAGATGTCATCAACCTCGACCTCGAAGACAGTGTTGCCCCCACAGACAAAGATAGCGCGCGGGCGCAGGTGATTTCCGCAATCTCAGACATCGACTGGGGGCAAAAAACCTTGTCCGTCCGGATCAACGGGCTCGATACTCCCTTTTGGTACAAAGATGTGGTCGACCTGCTTGAGCAATCAGGCGACCGCCTGGACCAGATCATGATCCCCAAAGTGGGGTGTGGTGCCGACATTTACGCCGTGGATGCGTTGGTAAGCGCAATCGAGACCGCCAAAGGCCGAAACAAGAAGATCACTTTCGAAGTCATTATCGAATCTGCTGCCGGCATCACGCATGTGGAGGAAATTGCTGGCGCCTCTCCCCGCATGACCGCCATGAGCCTTGGTGCTGCTGATTTCGCGGCCTCCATGGGCATGCAGACGACCGGGATTGGCGGCACTCAAGAGGATTATTACATGCTACACAAAGGCAAAAAGCATTGGTCCGACCCCTGGCATTGGGCGCAAGCCGCAATTGTGGCCGCCTGTCGGACGCATGGTGTTCTGCCCGTTGATGGGCCTTTCGGCGACTTTTCGGACGACGCAGGTTTTCGCGCGCAAGCACAGCGCTCGGCGACACTGGGCATGGTTGGAAAATGGGCGATTCACCCCAAACAGGTGGCCATCGCGAACGAAGTCTTTACCCCGTCTGATGCGGCTGTGACCGAAGCGCGCGAAATTCTTGCGGCGATGGAAGAGGCCAAGTCGAAAGGCGAAGGCGCTACTGTTTATAAAGGTCGATTGGTAGACATCGCTTCTATCAAACAGGCTCAGGTGATCGTGCGCCAATCCGAGATGATCGCAGGTTGACGCAAGCTTGATTTGCAATCCGGTTCAGGATGCGGCGCAGTGGGCCAAAGATCCAAGGAGATCCCCATGCGCCGCCTTCTTTTCACTCTCGCTCTGCTGACAGCCCCCATGGCCCATGCAGAAATGGCGCCCCGCGACGGGTGGGTCGTGCAGCCTACAGAGAAAAGCCATGCTACCCTGTTAGACTCCCTTAAATCGGCGGTAAAAGCGAACGGAATGGGGGTTGTGACACAAGCAGGGCCGACCGGTGTTGCGCGCAACCGCGGGATTACGATCCCCGAAAACCGGGTTGTGGGCGTGTTCAACAATGACTTTGCGGTCAAGGTGCTAGCGACCTCAACGGCTGCGATGATCGAAGCGCCTGTGCGCTTTTATGTGACTGAAAATACCGACGGAACTGCAACAATATCCTACAAAACCCCGAGCTTTGTTTTCGCGCCCTACACCGGCGAAGGTGGTAAAACGCTCGAAGAACTAGCGCAGCAGCTAGATGTTATCTTTGCAAAAATCGCGTCAGAGGCAACGCAGTAAATTCTGCGTCAGGCACGTTCATCCTTGGGCGAGCCCATCACCACGTAAGATGTCAGTGAACTCACTTGTGGCATCGCCCCCAGAATATCAGTGTGGAAGAGTTTATACGCTGGCAAATCCTCACATTCGATGCGCAGCAGATATTCGATCGACCCAGTGATGTTGTGGCACTCCCGAACCTGCGGTGCGCGCGAAATTGACCGTTCGAAAGCTTCCTGACTGGCTTTGGAGTGGTCACGCAGACCCACGCCGATATAGGCGACAAAGCCGCTGCCCATTGCCGCACGATCAAGAACCGCGCGATAGCCTTTGATGATACCGCGTTTTTCCATTTCCTGGACCCGGCGCAGACAGGCCGAGGCCGATAGGCCGACACGCTCTGCCAATTCGATATTGCTGATCCGACCGTTTGCCGTCAGTTCATGCAATATACGTTCGGATTTTTCGTCAAGTGCCATGTTTTATTGCGCCAATTTTCCATTTTTAACGCTGTTTGCAACAAATCGCCCACCAGAAACAACTATTTATTGTGACATGGCACTTGAAACTCTTATCGCGCTGGCGATCTTCGCCTTTGTCAGCTCCGCCACGCCGGGGCCCAACAATCTGATGCTTATGGCGTCGGGGGCTAATTACGGATTTTACCGATCCATCCCGCACATGCTGGGAATTTCGATTGGCTTTTCGCTGATGATCCTTTGTGTCGGCGCAGGGTTGTTACAGATCTTTGATCGCTGGCCTATCAGCTACACAGTGCTCAAGGTGCTCTCTGTGGTCTATTTGTCTTGGCTCGCTTGGAATATCGCCCACTCCGCCCCAATGACAAAAGAAACGGCCGCAGGGCGACCTATGACGTTTCTCCAGGCGGCGGCCTTTCAATGGGTTAATCCCAAAGCTTGGGCGATGGCGCTGACCGCACTTTCCGTTTACGCGGCGGATGCAACCTACTTGGCCTTTGGTATCGTCGCTCTTGCGTATATGTTGATCGGCCTGCCCGCGATCACACTCTGGACGATTCTGGGCCAACAGGTGGCGCGTGTCCTGACCCACCCGGCGCGACTGCGTGCGTTCAACTGGACGATGGCCGCACTGCTGATCGCTTCGCTTTATCCTGTGCTTTGGCCCGCGTGATGCGATTGCATTGCGCTGTGATGCCCGCCATATAGGGGGGACCAAGCGGAGTGTCCGATGACGCAATATATGGATTTCGAAAAACCCCTCGCCGAAATTGAAGGCAAGGCGGAAGAATTGCGCGCCATGGCGCGGTCCAACGAAGAGATGGACGTCACGCAAGAGGCCTCTGCCCTTGATCAAAAAGCCCAGGCCATGCTGGAAGACCTCTACAAGTCGCTCACCCCTTGGCGCAAATGCCAGGTGGCACGGCATGCAGAGCGGCCCCATTGCATGGACTACATCGATGCGCTGTTTTCCGAATATACGCCCTTGGCGGGTGACCGGAATTTTGCAGATGATCACGCGGTCATGGGCGGGCTTGCGCGTTTCGAAGACACACCCGTAATGGTAATCGGCCACGAAAAGGGCAACGATACCAAATCCCGCATCGAGCGTAACTTTGGTATGGCGCGCCCCGAAGGCTATCGCAAGGCGATCCGGCTGATGGACATGGCAGACCGTTTTGGCCTGCCCGTCGTGACGCTGGTGGACACCCCCGGAGCCTATCCAGGCAAAGGAGCCGAGGAACGGGGCCAGTCAGAAGCCATTGCCCGTTCGACCGAAAAGTGCCTGCAACTCGGTGTGCCGATGCTGTCTGTGGTGATCGGCGAAGGCGGCTCTGGTGGCGCAGTGGCTTTTGCAACCGCCAATCGGGTCGCGATGCTGGAACATTCCGTCTACTCCGTGATCAGCCCGGAAGGATGCGCTTCAATCCTGTGGAAAGACGCCGAAAAGATGCGCGAAGCTGCCGAAGCATTGAGGCTGACCGCGCAAGACCTCAAGCAACTTGGTATTGCAGATCGCATCATCGCCGAACCGCTGGGTGGTGCGCATCGCGATGCCAAAACAGCAATTGCCTCGGTAGGCCGGACTATTGGCGAAATGCTGGGTGAACTGTCTTCCAAAGACCGCGCAGCGCTTATTCAGGACCGTCGCCAGAAATTCCTGACCATTGGGCAGCAGGGCCTCGCTGCCTGACCATGTTTCAGCGACGCACGTTTTTGGCCGCGCTAACTCGCCAGCATTCTCAAGCCTTGCGTGACATCGGAACGTACCGCGAGCCGCAACCCCGGCTCGTCCCCGGCGCGCAGCGCTGCGATGATCAGACGGTGATACTGCGGCGGTTCTGTGCGGCGCAAACGCCCATATAGCGCCCGCATCGTTGGCCCCATCTGCAGCCATACGGTTTCAGCCATCGCCAGCATCGCAGGAGCTTGTGCACGCAGATAAAGCGTGCGGTGAAATTCCAGATTTGTGCGGATGTAGCTAACTGCATCCCGATGGGCCACGGCTTCGGCAACGGTGGAATTGATTGCCTGCAATCGCTCGATCAACGCCATATGCGCGCGCGGCAACGCCCTGCTGGCGAGCTCCACTTCGATGAGCGCGCGTAGAGACGCCAACTCCTCAATCCGCTCGTTGCTCAGTTCTGGCGTGGAAATGCGCCCCGAGGAGGACAGAGTCAAAGCGCCCTCAGCAACCAGACGCCGCACAGCTTCACGGGCTGGCGTCATGGACACCCCATAGGACTTACCAATGCCGCGCAATGTAAGCGCCTCGCCGGGCTGAATAGCGCCCTGCATGATCCGCGTGCGCAACGCGCGGTAGATTCGGTCATGGGCTGGGGCTGCGGCGTCGATAGGACGTTGGTTCAGGATCATTGCGCAAGTGTGATCACAAAACGCATGACGTCAAGACGCCTAACGGCTCAGGCCCCAAATCGATAGCGGTGCAGGTCACTGCCTTCTTTTCGAAGCCACGCTCTTGAATGCGAGAAATCCCCGTAGATCCTTTCTACCTCTGCCCAAAAAGCGGGTGAATGGTTCATCTGCGCGAGATGTGCCACTTCGTGCGCCGCAACATAGTCGAGCACCTCAGGCGGTGCGAGGATCAGGCGCCACGAGTACATCAAACGTCCCGTTTCCGTACAGGATCCCCAACGTGACCGCGTATCCCGCAGCGTGATAGCGCTGTATTCTCTACCCAGCCTTGCGGCGTAGTGATCAGAGGCTTCAACAAGGCGCGCCCACGCGATTTGCTTTAAGTATCCGCCAAGACGCTTTCCCATACGGTCCGGACTACCGGGCACGTTGACGGAATGCGCATCAAACGTCACGCGCCGACCGGTGCCCTGCACGACTTCATGCATGCGGCCCCCAATGGGCAGAGACGCACCGGGGCCGATCTCCACATCTTCCTGGCGCGCTGCGAGGTGTTTGCGAATCCACCCCTCTTTCTCGCGTGCGAACGCCAGTGCCTCGCGCTCAGCCACGCGTTTTGGCAGCGTCAGCGTCACCCGCCCATCCAGTTGCGAAATGCGCAAAGAGATTCGCCGTGCCCGCGCGGATCTGCGCAGTACCAATGGGATGGGCGGGCTCCCAGCAAGGTAAGTTTCTGTCATATCGCGGCCTTAAAGCGGGGTTCATTGCGAGACGGAGACCGGGACAAGCGCACCGGGCCTTTACAGACACCGTCTCATATGGCACTTGCGCTGAATCATCTACCATAGAACCGAAGTTGCAAAGGGGGTTTTCATGCCCAAAGAAGAATGGGGAACGAAACGCCTGTGCCCGACGTCGGGCAAGCGTTTCTATGATCTGAATGCGAATCCTATCGTCAGCCCCTACACGGGTGAAGTCGTCGAGGTAGACCTTTCAAAGTCGCGCATGATCGCGGCAGACGCTGCCGATGCGGCCACCACCAAGGCGAAAGCCAAAGCGGATGAAGACGACACGGTACTCGAAGAAGAAGAAGACGTTGATGTGGATCTCGGCGATGATCTGCTCGATGACGATGACGACGACGACGATAACGTTCCACTCGAAGAGATTGCGGACGTCGCGGCGAACGACGACGAAAGCTGAATACCATTCGCGTGGCGGGATCTTTTTGTCTTGATCCCGCCACGCAGTGCCGCTATCCAGCGGCTCACGGATCGAAAGATCCGACCCGTGCGTCTGCACTATGGGGCATTAGCTCAGCTGGGAGAGCGCCTGCATGGCATGCAGGAGGTCAGCGGTTCGATCCCGCTATGCTCCACCAAATCTATACACATTATCTCAATCCCAGCGTCCTGATTGAACTATTGGCAGCCACCAAAGCACCATCAAGTGCTATGGACAGTGGTCCGAGTACACCTTTTGTGACGGATAGATGCACATCAGTCACTGTGTAGGCAGCCTTGCCGCAGACATCTTGGGCATCAAACTCAAGATCAGTGATCCTTGCCACTGATCGCGCGAACTGTGGCTGAACACGAAACGAGGCCCCAAAGGGCCCCGTTGAAAATCACCACAAAGGTGACGATACCTTCAGCCTTTGCCCTTCCAAGGCACAAGCAAGCGTTCAGCCCAGCGCATCAACATATCGATGCCAAACCCAATGACGCCAATCAAAATAATGCCCAGAATCACGATATCGGTGTTCTGGAACTTGGAGGCCGTCATGATCATCATACCCGCGCCCTGCTCAGCTGCGACCAGTTCCGCCGCAACCACGGTGCCCCAGCAGACGCCCATGGCCACCCTTGCTCCGGTGAAAATCTCCGGGAGCGAATTGGGAACGATCACATAGCGCATGATTTGCCACTTGCTGGCGCCCAAACTATAGGCCGCATGAACTTTGGATATCTTGACGCCTGAAACTCCTGATCGCGCAGCAATCGCCATGATCCATAATGCAGCCAAGAAGAGCAATATGATCTTGCCCGCCTCTCCGATCCCCGCCCAGATAATCACGAGTGGGATCAATGCCAATGGCGGCACGGGGCGCATGAATTCGACAATCGGGTCAAACCAACCGCGGAACCAATCACTCAATCCCATGGCATACCCAAGCGGGATGCCCACCAGCGCGCCAAGAAAGAACCCGACGACGACGCGAAAGAGAGAAAATCCGAGGTGTTCCGCCAAAGTGAAATTGCGAAACCCATCCTTGACGATTTCAATGGACCGCACCCAGACAGCTTCGGGAGAGGGCAGGTAGAGCGGTTCCATCTGCCAGCCCCGCTCGGGTTCAAAGTTGGGCGTCCCCTTGTCACTCAGCGTCACAGCACCGCCTTCGACAGCGACAGTTTCCCCGGGCGCGATGGCTTCGCCATTGATTGCGACAACTGTGTTGCCATCATTTTTGGATATTTCATCGTTGCGCGCGACATTGACCAACCCGGTGCGCCACTGCGCGATCGCCGCTGAATCGTTCTTGGCAAAGCCGTCGCCTTGTTCGACCTCTGGCGCCTCAGTATTCTGCTCACGCGGATGCACGATGACGGTCACCGTCGCATCATCGGTCTCCCCATTAGCTTCTGCAGTGTAAGTAAAGGTCGAAGTGCCTTCAAAAGGGCCAGGTGCGTGTAAAAAACCTGGCAATAGGCTGGAGCCCGTAAAAATACCCCACAACAAAAAGATCGTAAGAATAGAGATCACGCCTGCTGCCCGGTTCGGTCGCACAGCACTTTCATCGCCAAACGTTACCGTTTTGAGGGATGTGTAGTCCTTGACCCCTGCGCCTTGCGCCACCTTTGTCACGATGAAAAACGCAGCAATGAAAATGATGATATATATCAGTAGTGGTATCATGCCGCGTCCTCCTTTCCGCCCATAATTTCTTCTTCCATGTCCCAGATCATGTTCAGGATCTCTTCGCGGCGCGGGCCAAATTCCGGATGTTTTTTAACTTCGCGCAAATCAGAATCGACGCCCAGATCTGCAAAAGGCAGGCGGTATTCCGTATGAATACGTCCCGGACGTGGCGCCATGACGATCAATCGCTCACCAAGCAGCAAGGCTTCTTCCACGGAGTGGGTAATCAGGATGATCGTCTTGCCGGTTTCTTTCCAAAGCTTCAGCACAAGACTTTGCATTTTTTCACGTGTCAGCGCATCGAGCGCACCAAGAGGTTCATCCATCAAGATGACATCCGGATCATTGGCCAGACAACGGGCCAGTGCCACACGTTGTTGCATGCCACCGGAAAGTTCGTAAACGGCCTTTTCCTTGAAATCCTGCAGTCCGACCACGTCGAGCAAATGATTTACCGTCTCGTCTTTCTCCGCCTTGGGCGTGCCCTTCATGGATGGCCCAAAGCCCACATTTTCCCGCACGGACATCCATTCAAACAATGCCCCTTGCTGAAAAACCATACCGCGTTCCGCATCCGGCCCTTTGATATCGTGACCGTTCAGCACAAGCTTTCCTGACGTGGGCGCCAGAAATCCCGCGACAATGTTCAGCAAAGTCGTCTTTCCGCAGCCAGACGGCCCCAGTACGCTCAGCAGCTCACCCGCTTTCAAATCCAGCGAGACGTCCTGCAAGGCCTGCACATGATCGCCGTTGGGCAGATCAAAGCGCATCGATAAGCTTTCTATGGATAACCCGGTCATTTTGTCCCCACCTGATGCCTTCCAAGAAGGCTGATTGTCGGGCAGGGTTCGCCCCGCCTCTGGCTAAAAAAGAAACGGCGCGAGAGTGCCTCGCGCCGTTTCAGATTGGCTTACATGTCTTTGGCTGCTTCAAGCGGCCCCGTGTTCACCGTGTCCGCGTAGCTGTCGAGGGCGCTTCCGATAGAGCCCGCTTCAACGAAGACATCCGCTACACCTTTCATGAACGGCGCGGCGTTCCCGCCGAACCAAGCTTCGGAGAGCTGCTCTTCGACTGAGGGAAATTCAAAACCCGCAATTGAGGCGCGCGCCGCGTCGACATCCATACCGGACTGTTCCGCGATCACAGCAAGCATGTCTTCGCTTTGGTTGGCTTTCCAATCGGCATTCGCTGCCGCTGTCACGCCGACGAAATTTGCAACCACTTCGCCATTCTCGGCAATGTAGGAGGCAGGTGCTGATGTGACGTCAAAAACAAGAATACCGAGTTCCTGCTTTTCCGCTCCGGTCAGAAGCACGTTGCCGTATTCTTTCATACGCGAAAGGCCACCGCCCCATCCGCATGCAAAATCAACAGCGCCCTGGCTCAGAGCAGCAGCGCCCTCAGGCGGCGCCATGTCAACCACCTGCAGCGATGTCAGGTCTACACCGAAGTGATCCATCTGACGCAAGAAGCCATAATGGGCAGCCGTGCCCAGCGGTACAGCGACTTTCTTTCCAGCAAGTTCGCCGGCACTATCCTTGTCGATTTCCAGCGCTTCCGCAACGACGCAGTTGTCGTTCTCAGAGTAGGACACAGCCACATCGACGACCTGAATGTCCTGACCGCCAGAAGTCGCAACCACGAAAGGTGGCACACCTTGAGAGACGGAGATTTGTACGTCACCGGACGCCATCGCAGCCGACATCGCCGTGCCGGTCTCAAAAGACACCCAGTTCACTTTCATACCAAGCGCTTCGTCATAAGCGCCGGAGGCTTTTGCCGCCAGGAAAGGCATTGGCCATTCGAGGAAGTAGCCGACGGTGATTTCGCCATGGCCGTCCGCTGCGGCAGCCTGTGCACTGATCGCCAATACGGCGCCAGCTGCAAAAGCACATACTGTTTTTTTGATCATTGATGTTTTCTCCCGTTGATCATTTATAGGCTCACTCAGGAGCCCTTTTCTTGTGGTTTGTCTCGACGTTGTGTCGGAACAGTTCCCATTTTATGCGTCCCATCCAATGTCAGTTTTTCTACACCCGCAAGTCCTTTATAGTAGCAAAGCATTGTTTGCGTCCGTGTCGTATGAAAAATAGTCTCCTGAGCATCGGGCGAGTGTGAAAAGCACAACAAGCCGCAAAAAAGTAATGTGCGGACGCGCTGATGCGGGCGCATAGTGGTCAGCCATTTGCGCGGGATCAAAGGACCACATTGAGCCTTACGATGAGTCCAGTTCTCCAGGCACGGTGCCAGATCAATTGCGTTTCCCGGTTAAAGGGCAAAAATTAACCAACATCCGTACCGAAATAATCAATTGCAAAGCGATTTCAGAGAAAATTGCCCCCAACATTGCCTAATTAGTTTGCGCAAAGCGACAAGCTGGCTCTACCGGTGGAAAAAATCTGGCCCTACTGGAACACGTTAATTAAGTGTCAAGTCAACGAAAGAACAGGCCAACCGCGCCTGATTCCATCATCTTATTTTGCGAAGGAAGGTCTGGCCCATGGACGGAAATTTCAATGAAAACGACATCTCCCGCGTTGTTGAAGCCGACCGCGCACACATCTGGCACCATCTGAGCCAGCACAAGCCTTACGAAACGACAGATCCGCGGATCATCGTCGAAGGCAAGGGCATGAAGGTCTGGGATCAAAATGGCAAAGAGCATCTCGACGCGGTTTCTGGCGGCGTTTGGACCGTCAATGTTGGCTATGGACGCGAGCGGATCGCAAATGCCGTACGGGATCAACTGGTCAAGTTGAACTATTTCGCAGGTTCCGCTGGGTCCATTCCCGGCGCGATGTTTGCCGAGCGTTTGATTGCGAAAATGCCTGGGCTCAGCCGTGTGTACTATTGTAACTCTGGCTCCGAAGCGAATGAGAAAGCCTTTAAGATGGTACGCCAGATCGCGCACAAGCGACATGGCGGCAAAAAGCACAAAGTGCTTTACCGCGACCGGGACTATCACGGCACGACCATCACAGCACTGTCGGCAGGTGGCCAGGACGAGCGCAATGCACAGTATGGCCCGTTCACGCCTGGTTTTGTCCGGGTTCCGCACTGTCTGGAGTATCGCGCTTTCGAACAGGACGGTGCACCGCAGGAAAACTACGGCGAATGGGCCGCAGATCAGATTGAAAAGGTGATCCTGGCTGAAGGGCCTGATACCGTCGGTGGCCTGTGCCTTGAACCCGTAACTGCAGGCGGCGGCGTCATCACCCCGCCAGAAGGATATTGGCCACGCGTGCAGGAAATCTGCCGCAAGTATGACATTCTGCTGCACATCGACGAAGTCGTTTGCGGCGTAGGACGCACTGGCAAATGGTTTGGCTATCAACATTACGGCATTGAACCTGACATGGTGACAATGGCCAAAGGCGTTGCGTCGGGCTACGCGGCCATTGCCTGCCTCGTGACCAATGAAAAAGTCTTTGATCTGTTCAAGGACGACGCAGCGGATCCAATGAACTACTTTCGCGACATCTCAACCTTTGGTGGCTGCACAGCCGGACCTGCGGCGGCGATGGAAAATCTTTCGATCATCGAAGATGAGGACTTGCTCGAAAATACGACGGCGCAGGGCAACTATATGCTCGAAAAGCTTAACGCGTTGGCGGAAAAACACAGCGTGATCGGGGACACACGTGGAAAAGGCTTGTTCCTTGGATCGGAACTGGTCGCAGATCGTGAAACGCGAACGCCCATTCAGGAAAACTTGGCGCAGGCTGTTGTGGCAGACTGCATGCAGCAGGGCGTTATTATCGGCATGACCAACCGGTCACTACCCGGCAAAAATAACACGCTATGCTTCTCGCCAGCGCTCATTGCTCAAAAAGACGACATCGATCACATCTGCGATGCCGTGGATGGCGCACTTGGCCGCGTCTTCGGCTAAACAGAGCCTCAGTACTCTACGCGTAGAAGAAGCCCCGGCCCAGGTCGGGGCTTCTGCGTCGTGTTTGGCAAAATCTTCCTGTCAAAGCCCCCGCTTTCAAGCCAAGGTCAACCAATTGGCGATTTCATCTTTCAGACGCAGGCGTTTTTTGCGCATTTCCAACATGTGGAAATCATCCGTCGGCTCCACGTTGGTCTCAACGCGATGGATGGCACGATTCAACACGTGATAGTCGTCAAACAGGCGGGCAAAATGTCCATCCCTAAGCTTTAAATCGTCGATTTCCTGCCGCAGGTGCGGGAACTCTTGCGTCAGCTCGTGAGGTACATGTGTCATGGGAGTCTCCTATTCTCAGTATGGTTATCAGGTTCGCCGGGACGCGGGATGCAGAGAAGCTGCGAGTATGTGATCCGACGCCGAAACCACGTGGTTAGCTTTGCGCACGATCAGCGGATCCGGAGTGGTCACAACGGTCTCGTCGCGATCAGGGTAATCAAAGGACGATAGGAAATGGCGCATACAATTCAGCCTTGCGCGTTTTTTGCAGTTCGAACGGACAACCGTCCAGGGTGCATCCATCGTATCGGTGTAGAAAAACATAGCCTCTTTGGCCTCGGTATAGTCTCCCCATTTGTCAAAGCTCGCGCGGTCTATGGGGGACAGTTTCCAGCGTTTTAACGGGTCCGTTTCACGCGCGTTGAACCGCTTGCGTTGTTCGTCTTTTGTGACCGAAAACCAATACTTGCGCAGATGGATACCACTGCGGGTCAACATGCGCTCAAACTCTGGCGTTTGCCGCATGAATTCCAGATAATCCTCTGGCGCGCAAAAATTCATGACGCGCTCCACACCGGCGCGGTTGTACCAACTGCGGTCATACAGAACAATCTCGCCCGCGGTTGGCAGGTGTTTGACGTAACGCTGAAAGTACCACTGCCCGCTTTCTTCTTCACTGGGTTTGTTCAAAGCTACAACCCGGGCAGCACGCGGGTTGAGATGCTCGGTAAACCGCTTAATCGTGCCTCCCTTACCTGCAGCGTCACGGCCTTCGAACAGCATGACCGCTTTCTGCCCGGTCTCCTGAAACCACAGCTGCACTTTCAGAAGTTCAACCTGCAGTGCCGCTTTCTCTGCTTCGTACGTCCCGCGTTCCATCTTTTCAGGATACGGGTATTCGTTCAGGTCAAAATGGGGCGCTTTGCTCTGAAGAGTCGCCGCGTCTTGCGGCACGTCACTTTTCGTAGTTTTTGGCGCAGCGACTGGCGTTTCACGGACAGAATCCTTCACACGACCTCTCCTTTTCATAAGATCGCCCACAGTGTCCGGACATTTGAGGTCACACGCCATGATCCAAATCAAAGGCCACAACTTGTTATGAATATGCGCCTCCGCATATCGCAGACCGTTTAACGAGTTTACATTCCACAGCATTATTGATACCTATAGTATCAATAACTATTAAAAATGACATACTGTATCTGAGCCTTACCTTGCTTGAGGTACGCTTTTGCCTTTTCAGTAATACCAGATTGAATTCAAAATAGGTCCAATGTATCCATGTTGCCATGACGTTACCTGTCGAGACATTCTTCCTGCATCCTGACACACAAGGGACGCTACAATCGCAGATCCAGCAGATGATTGCTCAGGGTATTCTCTCAGGACGATTTCAGCGCGGTGAAAAACTACCCTCTACGCGCAGATTAGCATCACATCTTGGAGTCAGCCGAATTACTGTGACCATTGCATACACCGAGCTCTTGGCAAACGACTATCTTACGTCACGCGGGCGTTCAGGGTATTATGTCTCGGAAAATGCTCCGGTCCCGCCAGCGTTTACGCCAGGCCCGGCGCGCACGGATGCTGTCGACTGGACGCGCGCGATCGGGCAACGGTTTTCAGGCGGGGACACAGTCCGCAAACCCGCCGATTGGGCCAGTTACAAATATCCTTTCATCTATGGGCAGGCCGATCCCGAGCTCTTTGACCACGCCAACTGGCGCCTTTGCGCGCTCAAAGCACTGGGTCAGAAAGACTTTACCGCGCTGACGACAGATTACTACGATCAGGATGATCTGCAGCTGATCGAATTTATCGCACGACATACACTACCACGTCGCGGGATCGCAGCACGGCCCGAACAAATCCTGATCACGCTCGGCGCACAAAATGCGCTTTGGCTGACCACACAAATCTTGCTGACCCAAAGGCGGCGCGCAGCACTGGAAGACCCTTGCTATCATGCGCTTAGGGACATTTTGTCGCAATCACGGTGCCATGTGACACCTGTTCGGGTCGACCATGACGGCCTTCCACCGGATGCGATCCCACCCGATACGGACGTGATTTTCACCACGCCCAGCCATCAATGCCCCACCACGGGCACCATGCCAATGGGACGGCGGCACGAACTTTTGAAACGCGCCGCCGAGATGGATGCGCTGATTGTCGAAGATGATTACGAATTTGAAATGTCGTTTCTTAAGAGTCCTTCACCGGCGCTCAAAAGCCTCGACGCCGATGGTCGCGTCATCTACGTGGGGAGCTTTTCAAAGTCGCTCTTTCCAGGGCTGCGTCTTGGGTATCTGGTCGGTTCCGAACCGTTTATCCGGGAAGCACGCGCACTGCGCGCTTCGGTGCTGCGTCACCCTCCTGGCCACGTGCAGCGCACCGCTGCCTACTTCCTGTCGCTTGGCCACCATGACGCCCTGATACGCCGGATGGGGGCCACGTTGCACGACCGTCGCGGCGTCATGTCGCGTGCCATCGAAGAGCACGATCTGCAGATTGCAGGACAAGGCGCTTTTGGCGGCTCTTCGTTTTGGATGCGTGCGCCAGAAACTGTCGACACCCAAGAACTCACGCGTCGATTGCAAGCCCGTGGTGTACTGATTGAACCGGGCCATTCCTTTTTTGCTGGCCCATCTCAACCAAAAAACTACTACAGGCTTGCCTATTCATCCATTCCCGCGTCCCGTATTGCACAGGGCGTTGGGCTGGTCGCAGCTGAAATCGGCGCCACAGGCAATGTGGCGCTATCCGGATCTAAGATCTGGACCTAACAGAATGTAAGCGCATACATTAACTGTGTGCCAAGCAAGATTCGCACGAGATTTGAAGCCCCGGAGGAGCATCACCCATGAAGATGACAACAGAAGAAGCTTTCGTAAAAACACTACAATCCCACGGTATCGAGCATGCTTTTGGGATCATCGGGTCCGCAATGATGCCGATCTCTGATATTTTTCCTGACGCAGGTATCAAATTCTGGGACTGCGCCCACGAAGGATCCGCGGGCATGATGTCCGACGGCTACACGCGGGCAACGGGCAAAATGTCGATGATGATTGCGCAGAACGGCCCGGGCATCACCAATTTCGTGACAGCAGTCAAAACGGCGTATTGGAACCATACACCGCTTTTGTTGGTGACACCGCAAGCGGCCAACAAGACCATCGGTCAGGGCGGGTTTCAGGAAGTAGAGCAAATGAAGCTCTTTGAAGACATGGTCGCCTATCAGGAAGAAGTGCGTGATCCTACGCGGGTCGCCGAAGTTCTGGCCCGTGTCATCGCCAAAGCCAAGCGTCTCTCCGGCCCGACACAAATCAACATCCCGCGCGATTTCTGGACGCAGATCGTCGACATCGAAATCCCGGACCCGATCGAATTCGAAGCTTCACCAGGTGGTGAAACCTCGGTCGCCAAGGCAGCAGAACTGCTGTCGAATGCTAAAAGTCCTGTCATCCTGAATGGAGCGGGCGTGGTTCTTTCCAAAGGTGGCATTGACGCATCACAGGCTTTGGCAGAACGGCTCGATGCTCCCGTCTGTGTGGGATATCAGCACAATGACGCGTTCCCTGGCAATCACCCGCTCTTTGCAGGTCCGCTTGGGTACAATGGCTCCAAAGCCGGCATGCAGTTGATCAAAGATGCGGATGTCGTTCTGTGTCTTGGCACGCGCTTGAATCCATTCTCTACCCTGCCGGGTTATGGCATTGATTACTGGCCAGCAGATGCCAAGATCATTCAGGTTGACATCAACCCCGACCGGATCGGTCTGACCAAGAAAGTCTCTGTCGGGATCGTGGGGGATGCGGCGAAAGTCGCCAATGGCATCATTTCTCAGCTCTCCGATACGGCGGGTGACGCGGGTCGTGACGCGCGCAAAGCACAGATTGCGCAGACAAAATCCGCCTGGGCGCAGGAACTCACGTCTCTTACCCACGAGCAGGACGATCCAGGTACCGACTGGAACGTACGTGCGCGTGCTGCCAAGCCAGACTGGATGAGCCCCCGCATGGCATGGCGTGCCATCCAATCCGCATTGCCGGTTGAAGCGATTATTTCCTCCGACATTGGCAACAACTGCGCCATTGGCAACGCGTACCCATCCTTTGAGGAAGGCCGCAAATATCTGGCACCGGGACTCTTTGGCCCTTGTGGCTACGGCCTGCCTGCCATCGTTGGTGCCAAGATTGGTCAGCCGAACGTTCCGGTTGTCGGTTTTGCTGGCGACGGCGCCTTCGGCATTGCAGTCAACGAGCTGACAGCGATTGGCCGCGGCGAATGGCCCGCCATCACGCAGATTGTTTTCCGCAACTACCAGTGGGGCGCGGAAAAGCGCAACTCGACCCTCTGGTTCGAAGACAACTTTGTCGGCACTGAGCTGGATACCGAAGTTTCCTACGCCGGGATCGCCAATGCGTGTGGTCTCAAAGGCGTGGTTGCCCGCACGATGGACGAGTTGACCGAAGTGTTGAACCAGGCAATCAAGGATCAAATGGAAAACGGTGTGACCACCCTGATCGAAGCGATGATCAATCAGGAACTGGGTGATCCTTTCCGCCGTGATGCGATGAAAAAGCCTGTCGAAGTTGCTGGCATCAGCAAAGCCGACATGCGTCCTCAGTCTGCCTGATCGCGGGTGCAGCAACGCATTCGCATAAACTTAGGGCGCAGGCTATGAGCGTTTTGCACGACCTAAGGGTGCGTGCCGCCGCCCAGCCTGCGCATATCGTCCTGAGCGAAGGCGCCGATCCAAGGGTTGTGGACGGCGCCCTGGTCGCTGTGCGTCAAGGCTTCGCACGTGTGACACTCGTCGGTGATACAGACGAAATTGCTGCCTCTCTCACCCGCGCGGGCACGTCCCCGACCCCAAATATTGCAATCGAAGACCCCAGCCGCAGCGCTTTGACCAAAGACGTGGCCGATACGTTCCTTTGTCTGCGCAAACACAAGGGTGTGACGGCCGAGAAAGCAGCCCAGCAGGCACAAGAACCGTTGATATTTGCCGCCATGATGGTGCGGCTCGGGTTGGCAGACGGCACCGTCGGTGGCGCTGTTGCCACCACATCCGACACAGTGCGGGCGGCCCTTCAGGTCATCGGCAAGGCGAAAGATGCGCCACTGGTCTCCAGCTTCTTCCTGATGGCACTGCCGAACAACCATCCCTCTGGTCGCGATGCAATGATCTTCAGTGACTGCGGCCTGGTGATTGACCCCACGTCAGAAGAACTTGCAGCCATTGCCGCAGCCTCTGCCGCATCCTGCGCGCAGCTTTTGGGCACAGAGCCAAAGATTGCCATGCTTTCGTTTTCCACCATAGGCAGCGCCCGCCATGATAGCGTCACCAAAGTCAGTAACGCCGTGGCGCAGCTGAAATCCGATCGTCCCGACCTCAAGGTGGATGGCGAGTTGCAATTTGATGCGGCTTTTGTCCCCGACGTCGGGCGTTCCAAAGCACCAGGGTCACAGGTCGCCGGATCTGCCAACGTTATGATATTTCCTAACCTTGATGCGGGTAATATTGGGTACAAGATCGCACAACGCATTGGCGGATGCGCCGCCATTGGCCCGGTCCTGCAAGGCCTTTCAAAACCAGCCAACGATCTGTCGCGCGGCTGTGTCGCCGAGGATGTGACAAACATGATTGCGGTAACCGCCCTTCAGGCCGCTGCATCGTCCAACAGGAGCCCGTCATGAACCAGCCCAAGATCGACCTGAGCCCGAAGGTCTCTGACGAAGTTCGAAAGACCACATGCTACATGTGTGCCTGCCGTTGCGGCATCAATGTGCATATGAAGGACGGAAAGGTTGCCTATATCGAGGGCAACAAGGATCACCCGGTCAATCAGGGCGTGCTCTGCGCCAAAGGCTCCGCTGGGATCATGCAGGTCAACGCCCCTTCCCGGCTGCGCAAACCGCTCAAGCGTGTCGGTGAACGCGGCGCGGGCGATTTCGAAGAGATCGAATGGGACGAAGCGCTGCAAATCGCGACGGATTGGCTCGCCCCTGTCCGCAAAGACAACCCTGAAAAGCTGGCGTTTTTCACCGGGCGTGATCAGTCGCAGTCTTTCACCTCCTTTTGGGCGCAGAATTTCGGCACGCCCAACTATGCGGCGCATGGTGGCTTCTGTTCGGTGAATATGGCGGCTGGTGGTATTTACACCATGGGTGGTGCCTTCTGGGAATTTGGCCAACCCGACTGGGATCACACAAAGCTCTTTATGCTGTTCGGCGTGGCCGAAGATCACGACAGCAACCCAATCAAGATGGGAATTGGCAAGATTAAGAAACGCGGCGCGCGGGTCATTGGCGTCAATCCGATCCGCACTGGATACAATGCTGTCGCCGACGATTGGGTCGGTATCACACCCGGCACGGATGGTCTTTTCATTCTGTCGATGATCCATTGCCTGATGAAGGCCGGGCGGATCGACCTGGACTACCTTGCGCGCTACACCAATGCGCCCGTTCTGGTGATCGACAACCCTGGTGCTGCGGACCACGGATTGCTAATGCGCGATGCGGCAGGCAAGGAATTGGTGATCGACCGGGCAACCGGCAAGCCCACGCCTTTCGACCAACCCGGAGTCAAACCAGATCTCGCGGCGACTCACGTGGTAGCGGGACGCACCTATCGCCCAGTCTTTCATCAAATGGCGGATATGTATCTTGATCCACAGTATGCGCCAGAAGCCGTGGCAGACCGCTGTGGTATCTCTGCCGGACGCATCCGCACCGTTGCAGCGGAACTGGCACGCGTCGCCTTCGACGAAGCTTTTGAATTGGACCACAGTTGGACAGATTTCCGGGGCGACACGCACGACAAGATGATCGGCCGCCCGGTTTCTTTCCACGCGATGCGTGGAATTTCGGCCCATGCCAACGGCTTTCAGACCTGCCGTGCGCTGCATATGCTGCAGATCATCCTGGGTACGGTCGAAGTTCCCGGCGGCTTCCGATTCAAGCCGCCCTACCCTAAGCCCGCGACGGCACATCCCAAACCGCACTGCGCGGTGACACCGGATTGTCCCTTAGATGGCCCTCACCTTGGTTTTGTTCATGGTCCAGAGGATCTGGCTCTGAAGGAGGACGGCACGCCCGCACGGATCGACAAAGCCTTCACCTGGGAAAACCCGATGTCGAGCCACGGGCTGATGCATATGGTAATCTCCAACGCCTATGCGGGTGATCCCTACAAGATCGACGTGCTCTTCATGTACATGGCGAATATGTCTTGGAACTCATCGATGAACACGCGCGGCGTCATCGATATGCTTACTGACAAGAACGAGGACGGCGAATATGTGATCCCCAAGATCATCTATTCGGACGCCTACTCGTCTGAAATGGTTGCTTACGCTGATCTGATCCTACCGGACACAACCTATCTGGAACGGCACGACTGTATCTCGCTGCTGGACCGCCCGATCTGCGAGGCGGACGCGGTAGCAGATGCGATCCGCTGGCCCGTGATCGAGCCTGACCGGGACGTCATCGGGTTCCAGTCCATGCTGTGCACCTTGGGGGCCATGTTGGAACTGCCTGGCTTCATCACTGAGGATGGCAGCCAGAAGTACGCAGATTACGGCGATTATATTGTGAACCACGAGCGCAAACCCGGCATTGGCCCTTTGGCAGGTTTCCGGGGGAATGGCGATGACGTAGGCCGCGGGCCGGTAAACCCCGCGCAGCTGGATCGCTACATCGAGAACGGGGGCTTTTTCGTAGAGCATATCCCTGAAGGATCGAACTACTACAAACCCTGGAATACGGCGTATCAGGATTGGGCGGTGAAAATGGGTCTCTATGACAGCCCGCAACCTTATCTTTTCACGCTCTATTGCGAACCAATGCGTAAATTCCAACTGGCCGCAGAAGGGCACGGCGAACGACAACCGCCGGATCATTTGCGCGAACGGATCAAATCGACCCTATCGCCCCTACCGATCTGGTATTCGTCAGAGGACGACAATCAGGCGCAGGCCTTCCCGATTACGGCGCTGACGCAGCGCCCGATGGCGATGTATCATTCCTGGGGGTCGCAAAACGCCTGGCTCAGGCAATTACACGGGCATAACCCGCTGTATCTGCCCACCAAACTGATGCAGGAGAACGCGCTTACTGATGGCGACTGGGCGAAAGTGACGTCACCGCATGGCGAAATCGTGGTGCCGGTCATGGAAATGGCCGCATTGAACGAAAACACCGTCTGGACCTGGAATGCGATCGGCAAACGCAAAGGGGCATGGGCACTCGAAGAAGATGCGCCAGAGGCCACGCGGGGCTTTCTGCTCAACCACCTCATCCACGAGCTTTTACCGCCCAAAGGCGATGGCTTGAGATGGGCAAACTCTGATCCAGTCACGGGACAGGCAGCATGGTTTGATTTGAAAGTCCGGATTGAAAAAGCGGCCGCCCCGGCGGAGGCACAACCCGCACTGGACGCGATCAAGTCACCGGTCGGCAATGGCCCCAAGAATCTGGCATGGAAGGTGGGCAAATGACGACACTGCCTCAAAAGACGGATAAGAAACTCGGTCTTGTCATCGATCTGGACACCTGCGTGGGCTGTCATGCCTGTGTGATTTCCTGCAAAGGCTGGAATACTGAGAACTACGGCGCACCCCTTTCGGATCAGAATGCCTACGGTGCGGATAACAGCGGCACGTTCCTCAACCGGGTTCATTCCTACGAAGTACAGCCCGATGCTGGGGCCGCACAGCTCATTCACTTTCCAAAGTCCTGCCTGCATTGCGAGGATGCGCCCTGTGTCACGGTCTGTCCGACCGGCGCCAGTTACAAGCGGGTCGAAGACGGCATCGTACTGGTCAATGAGACAGATTGCATTGGATGCGGTCTCTGCGCCTGGGCCTGCCCCTACGGCGCACGGGAGCTTGATCAAGCCGAAGGTGTGATGAAAAAGTGCACACTCTGTGTAGACCGCATTTACAATGAAAATCTGCCCAAAGAAGACCGCGAACCCGCCTGTGTGCGCACATGTCCCTCAAATGCCCGCCACTTTGGCGATCTGGGTGATCCGGACAGTGATGTAAGCAAATTGGTTGCCGAACGTGGCGGCATGGATCTGATGCCCGAACAGGGAACAAAACCCGTCAATAAGTATCTGCCACCACGTCCCAAGGATACACTGCAGGATCTGGGCGGCGACATTGATGTGCTGGCGCCGTTCCTCGCACCCGTTGCCGAAGAGCCCAAAGGCTTTTTGGGTTGGCTCGACAAAACGCTGGAGAAACTCTGATGCATCCCGCTCCTTCCGTCATCTTCTTTACGACCTTCAGCGGCTTGGGATTTGGCCTACTGGCCTGGCTCGGGATCGGCATACCTGATGTGACCGGCTGGGTGGCCTTCGCGTTTTTCGCCATCGCCTACGCCATGGCCGTTGGCGGCCTATTGGCGTCTACGTTCCACCTAGGGCGGCCAGAACGGGCCATAAAGGCTTTTTTACAGTGGCGCTCAAGCTGGCTTAGCCGGGAAGCCTGGTGTGCGGTTGGAGCGTTGGTCACAATGGGTTTTTATGCTGCAGGGCTGGTCTTTTTTGACACGCGCTTGTCACTGCTGGGCTGGATCGGATCTCTGCTTTCTTTGGCGACCGTCCTGACGACCTCGATGATCTATACGCAATTGTCGACGATTCCACGCTGGAACATGTCTTTGACGCCGATCAAATTCCTCGCTTTCTCAATCGCAGGCGGCGCGTTGCTGTCTGGCAAGGTCACGATCGCGATGGGGTTGCTTGTTGTTGCCGGATTGGTGCAGTTTTTAACGTGGAAAGAGGGCGACAAGGCTTTTGCGCGTGCGGGAACCACGCTTGCGACTGCAACAGGCCTCGGCGGTGGCGGAACGGTACGTGCTTTTGAACCGCCGCACACCGGAACGAATTACCTTCTCAAAGAGTTCGTGCATGTCGTCGGGCGTAAACATGCAGCAAAGTTGCGGATCATTGCGATGGTTTTGATGGTTGCCGTACCGTTCACGCTTTTGATGCTACCCTTTTCGCATGGGTTGGTGATCATCGCGCTCGCGTCACATATCGCGGGTGTGCTGACTGCACGCTGGCTCTTTTTCGCTGAGGCAGAGCATGTTGTCGGTCTCTACTACGGAAAACGCTAACCCGTCTCACACGTGATCCGAAGGCCGAGCAGGTTATAAATCCTGCCCGATTCTATTCAACTGAGCAGCCCTGCGTGCTGCAAGCCTACATCCACCAAAGCGCGTGTGTCATCCGTGAGCGATGTCAGCGGCAAACGCACCTCTTCCGAACACAAACCCAAACGAGACATCGCGTATTTTACGCCGACAAGTCCCGGTTCAGTGAATATCGCTTTGTGCAACGGCATCAGGCGATCCTGAATATCGAGGGCGGTTTTGTAATCACCCGACGTGCAAGCGGCCTGCATGTCGCTGAGCATTTTGGGCGCAACATTCGCCGTCACAGAAATACAACCAATGCCGCCTTGCGCGTTGAAGCCGTGAGCTGTCGCATCCTCACCAGACAATTGAATAAAATCTGCACCGCATGTGATACGCTGGTCGGACACCCGCGCCAGATCACCTGTTGCGTCCTTGACCCCAACGATACGCGGCAACTCTGCGAGTTTGCCCATCGTATCCGGTGACATGTCGACGATCGAGCGTCCTGGAATATTGTAGATGATAATCGGCAGTTCAGCACAGTCGTGTACCGCCGTAAAATGGGCAATCAGACCGCTTTGCGTCGGCTTGTTGTAGTAAGGTGTCACCACAAGCGCTGCATCCGCGCCGACTTTCTCCGCATGGCGAATCAAACGAATCGCTTCAAGCGTGTTGTTGGAACCTGCCCCCGCGATCACGGGTACACGCCCGGCCGCAGCCTTTACGACTTCCTCGACCACAGCTTCATGCTCTCGGTGCGTCAAAGTAGGGCTTTCACCCGTCGTGCCAACTGGGACCAGACCGTTGCTACCTTCGCCAATGTGCCATTCAACCAGCTTCTTGAGCGTCTCCAGATCCAGCTCGCCGTTCCGAAACGGCGTGACGAGTGCAGGCATTGAACCTTTAAACATTTCACGCTCCTTTAGCTTTAGTGGCCGGCAAATGGCCTGAGTTAACACATTGTAAGCTGGATCGTGATTTGATCCCACCCTGCGATGCTTTAAGTATGACAGGCTCTAGCCTCCTATGACCGGGAAATGCAAGTGACCGTACGTTTATTCATAGCCCTTCTGATGGTTTTAGTGACCGCGGTACCCGTTCTGGCCGAACGTCCAAGACCTTTGGGCTGGGCACTGGATACGATGCGGGAAGGAAACTGGGAAAGCGCCGCGCGCATCGCTGCGCGGGACGGCCCCGTTGCGTCCGATGTGATCGAGTGGTCTCGGCTGCGCGCAGGACTTGGTACCTTTGGTGACGTTACGGCTTTTCTGGATCGACGGCCCAATTGGCCTGGCGAGCGATACCTGCGGCGTAAATCCGAAATGGCCGTCATCCGACAAGATGATGCCGATATCCTCAGCTTCTTCAAAGATACCCCACCACAAACACCAGAAGCCGTCTTACGCTATGCACGCGCGTTAGCCGCGTCAGGGCGAAATGACGAGGCCAACGCTGCAATTGTCGGTGCCTGGCGCAACATGCAATTGACGACCGCAGAACAGGCACTTTTCCTCGCTGGGCATCAAGACTTGCTCAAGCAACATCACGATGCACGATTAGACGCCATGCTTTGGCAGGGAGCTGAAACCAACGCGCGGCGAATTTTTGCGCTGGCGTCTGCTGGTGCTGTTGCTACTGCTAAAGCACGGATTGCACTGCGTGATACCGCGCCTGGCGTTGACAGCTTGATTGCGGCGGTACCAGCATCCCATGCCAAAGACGGTGGGTTACAATATGAGCGGTTCATGTGGCGCATCCGCAAAGGTCGTGGCGAAGACGCAAAAGCACTGTTGATTGCTACTTCTGTCAGCGCAGAGTCACTAGGTCGTCCTGAAGCCTGGTCCAGCCGGAGGCGTTCTTTTGCGCGTGACGAAATGCGAAACGGTGATCCAGAACGTGCTTACGAACTGGCAGCACGACACTTTCTAGAAGCGGGGTCAGACTATTCTGATCTTGAGTGGCTCGCAGGCTACATCGCGCTTCAAAAGCTGAACGAACCGCAAACGGCTCTGCGTCATTTCGAAAATCACGACGCAGCCGTGCAGTCGCCCATTTCAAAGGGACGCGCAGGCTATTGGCGCGGACGCGCATATACAGCCATGGGCGACGTCGCATCTGCGGATCAGGCTTATGCGCAAGCCGCCCAGTATCAGACCTCGTTTTATGGCCTTCTTGCAGCAGAGCGCGCAGGCCTACCATTCGATATCGATCTTGCGACAGCATCCGTAGACGCAGACTGGCGCCAAACAACACTGGCCCAAGACTCTGTGTTTCAGGCCGGACTGTTGCTCCAAGCTTCTGGCGAATACAACCTTGCAGAACGTTTCTGGACCCATCTGGCCGAAAGCTTGAACGCTGAGGACGGAGCTCTTCTGGCGCAAGCCGCAGTGGATGCCGGGCACCCTCATATCGCGGTGATGATTGGCAAACGACTTGCGCGCCGCGCAATAGTCGTGCCTTTCGGATATTATGCTATGCACCCGGTCGCGACACAGACATTGCCCATGGCCCCGGAGATGACTCTGGCTATTGCGCGGCGTGAAAGCGAATTTGACCCCGGCGTGCAAAGCGGCGTGGGCGCACGAGGTCTGATGCAGATTATGCCAAGAACGGGTGCAGAAGTCGCGCGCCAACTCGGTCGCAGCAGCCAGCACAGCACCGCAAGATTGATCGCTGATCCTGTGTACAATGCCGAATTGGGTGCGGCTTACCTTTCCACTCTATCGCGCCGCTTCTCCGGGAACATCATAATGATGTCGGCCGGTTACAATGCAGGTCCAAGCCGCCCTGACCGGTGGATGGAAGTCTATGGCGATCCACGACGCGGCGAAACCGATATCGTCGATTGGATAGAACATATTCCTTTTCGAGAAACGCGGAATTATGTGATGCGTGTGACGGAAAGCTTGCCGATCTATCGCGCACAGCTCGGACGCAATCCCTTGCCCGAACCATTCAGCGCCGAACTTGTGGGGTCAAGTCTGCAATCTTTCGCGCCACAAGGTGAATAACCCAGCCGCGACAATGACAAGCACGCCCAGCGCTACATTGCTTCGAAGCGCTTCCCCAAAGAACAAGAGTCCCAGAGCGGCAGCGAACACCAAATGTGCATAAGCAAACGGCTGAACGGCACTTACTTCCGCCGCATCGTAGCACCGGATCAATAGCCAGTGCCCGAGAACGCTGGTCATGCACAAAAGGCCCATCCAACCCCAATCTCCTACGGTCATTGTTTCCCAGAACCAAATCCCGATGAGGGATGACACGCACGCGCCAACCACGCCCGTCCAGAAAAAACTGACCGCCGATGGATCAAGACGCCCAGCGTATCGGGTCATCATAGCGTAAAGTGCAAACATCGTAGCCGCAGCCAGCGGAACCAAAGACGCGAGATCAAAGACCCCGTACCCAGGCTGCAAGATAATGAGGACGCCAACAAAACCAATGGTGATTGCAGTCCACCGTCGCCACCCGACGCGCTCGCCAAGTATGGGCCCGGAAAGTGCCGCGACAATCAACGGGTAGCAGGCAAAGACGGCATGGCTTTCCACAAGGCCCAAAAGGGTGAAACCCGCAATCATCACACAGACTTGCAGAGACAAGACCAGCCCTCGAAAAGCCTGTAGAAATGGCTGTTTCGTGCGCACCGCTGCGCGTATTCCATCTGGCCCGCGCTGCGCCATGATAATTACAAAAACCGCAAAGAACCAATATCGAATCATCACGACCATGTAGACGTTGTATTCTGTCGCAAGATGACGGGAAATGCCGTCTTGAAAGGCAAAGACCAACGATGCCAGCAACATAAGCGTTACGCCGAGACGTACGTTGTTCTTCTGGATCATTCAGGCCACGTCCCGCACGTCATGTGCCGCTTGCGTCCATATCCGGATCGTCGCTCCACTGCGAACCCCGCAGCAGTCAGTCCCCTGCGCACAAAGCCTGCAGCGGTATAGGACGCACAGGTGCCGCCCGGCATAGTGTGCGCCCCAACCTCCGCCATCAATTCCGGCGACCAAAGTTCAGGGTTCTTTGCGGGTGAAAAACCGTCGAGGTACCAGGCATCAGCCCGTGATGGCCACATGGGCAGGGTCTCGCGCGCATCCCCCAAGATAACCTCAAGGAACACACGATCGGGCAGAGCAAATCGCCCGCCTTCTGGTTTCCAAAGGTCCGCAAGTGCAGCAATTTCCAACCCGCAGTCCGCGAAACGCGACAACGCCTTAGCCATATCGTCACGACACATTGGAAAGGCTTCGAAGCTGGTAAAATACAATGTACCGCTGCAGCCCTTTTGCTGCCACGCTTGCAACGTGGCCAAAAAATTCAGCCCTGTGCCAAACCCAAGTTCGGCCACATGAAATCCGTCATGAAAACGCGTCGGCAGGTTGTTGCCTTGCAAAAACACATGCTGCGTTTCATCCAATCCGTTTTCCAGACTGAAATAGGGATCATCGAACCGTTTAGAAACCGGCACAGAACCTGATCGCCACGACAAATCTGCTGTTTGGTTCTGCACTTCAGTACCTTATAAATCGGGTTCTAAAACGTGCGCGACACTGGGACAGAAGGCGGGCTTTGGCAATGGTCGATGTGACAATACGCGGAGCGGGGGTTTTTGGGCTCACCATCGCCTGGTCCTGTGTGCGACGGGGCGCGCAAGTTCAGGTGATCGACCCTCATGGTCCCGGCGCCGGAAGCAGCGGAGGGATCGTCGGTGCACTGGCACCGCATGTGCCGGAAAACTGGAATCCGAAAAAGGCCTTTCAACTGGACAGTCTGCTCATGGCAGAGGCATTCTGGGCGCAGGTTGCTGAGGCGGGTGGCGGTCAACCAGGGTACATCCGCAGCGGGCGGATACAACCTGTCATGGACATCGCAGGTCTGTCTTTGGCGCAGAGCCGAGCCGTAAGTGCGCAAGACCTTTGGCAAGGCAAGGCTGCCTGGCATGTGGAACGCGCAACGGGTGAATACTGGGCGCCAAACACGGCAACCGATTGGGTCATTCGGGATACTCTCAGCGCATTGCTACACCCCAAACACGCCATCACAGCGCTTGTCGCGGCATTGCGTGCCGCTGGCACCGTGATCGCGCCGGATGGTCAGGATCGAGGCGCGACCGTCTGGGCCACGGGCGTTGAAGGGCTAAAAACTCTTGGGACCGGGCGTAGCCGCGCCGTTGGAACAGGTGTCAAAGGTCAGGCAGCATTGCTAGAGTATGACATGCGTGGCGCTGCGCAACTTTTTGTCGACGGGGTCCATATCATCCCGCATCTCGATGGCACCGTCGCCATTGGATCAACCTCGGAACGCGATTTCGACGCACCGGATACAACAGATGCGCAGCTTGACGCAGTGTTAGACAAAGCACGGCAGGCTGTGCCCGCACTGCGGCATGCGCCTGTCCTGGCGCTTTGGGCCGGCGTGCGCCCCCGTGCCCGAAGCCGCGCCCCAATGTTGGGCGCGTGGCCCGACAGACCAGAACACTTTATTGCAAATGGCGGTTTCAAGATTGGCTTCGGCATGGCCCCAAAGGTAGCGCAGGTCATGACCGATCTGGTGCTCGAAGGATTAAATGACGTGCCCTCAGGCTTTGAAGTTGCCGCGTCTTTCTGACTGTGGCTCTGCCTCGGCAATCATGCACTGCCGACCATCTGGCCCTCGCACCCAAAACGTATTGCCCGATCCGCAAAGTTCCGCAGTCTCGAAATCCAATAGTGGCGCGGTCGCCCGAAAGGAAAACGCATCCAGTGGCCCAACGTTTTTTTCTGCCATCAACATCAACTGCTGCGCGAGCAAGGGTCCGTGGACAACGAGACCAGCATAGCCCTCCACGTCGCGCGCGTAAGGTCGGTCATAGTGAATACGATGGCCGTTGAACGTCAGGGCCGAGTAGCGAAACAGCTGGGTCGTCGTAAAACCGACCTCCACCCGCGAGTCTTCATCGCAGCGCGCTTGGGGTGGTTGCGGCGCGGCTGCGGTCAGATCCGCCGCAGCGCGGTAGATCAGATCCTGCCATTCCGTAACGCAAAGCGCGTCGCCCTGATGAATTTCGTGACACAACGTGACCAGTCCCAAGGCGCCGCTGCGGCCCTCTTTGCGCGTCGCGGCCGCACAGTAACTGCGTTTTTTGGCGGGTATACCCGTCTTAAGCGGGCGATGAAAAGACAACCTGCCGCCCGCCCACATACGACGGGGCAACCCCAAATCCGGGATCAGGTCGCCGGTTTTGGGGTGCCCGTCCTGGCCCAGATGGGTGGCTGTTTGCGCGTCCCAAAAATACACGTGGTGGAAAAAAGGCGGCAGCGGATCACCGGCCAAGACGTTCTGCTTCTGTCCAAGGGTCACACAAAGCGCCTGTGCCCGGGCTGGGTCAAGCGCGTCGCTTTGACAGCGGGTCTGAGACGGGGCATCCTGCATCACAGCAATGCGTAACAGGGATGGGCAGTGTGTCGCAAATGGAAATCCAATGCCGGGTACGTGCGCTTGACCATCTTGTTCTGACAGTTAAGAACATCCCGCAGACAGTGCGTTTTTACACGCAAGTTCTCGGCATGCGGGGCAGCCAATTTCAGGTGGCGGACGGCAGCAAACGCTGGGCGCTGCACTTTGGCCAGAGCAAGATCAACTTACACACCGCAGGTCAGGAATTCGATCCAAAGGCACATCGACCCACGCCCGGATCCGCCGATCTATGTTTTCTGACCGATGCCACGATGGACGATTGGCTAAACCATCTTGCTATCCACCAGGTCGATATCGAGGACGGACCCATCGCGCGGTCCGGTGCGACCGGCCCGCTTGTTTCGCTTTATCTGCGCGATCCAGATCACAATCTGATCGAGGTGTCAGTTCCCGGTGCCTAGCGTTCGATCTCTATCCGCAAGTTTTCCATCAGCTGCGTCAAGGTCTTGATATACATCTCGGACGTTAACTGTCCTGCCTCATCAAATTGCGTGCTGCTCCCCGCCAAATGCACTTCGGGACCAGCAAGTACTCTGGGCTGAAACGGCAGCATGAAGCCGCGCAGCACCATCTGCGCCCGTTCGCCACCCGCACGCCCGGCAGCTGCTGACATCACCGCCACAGGTTTTGATTTCCAAGGAGCACCGTCTGTACGTGATACCCAGTCCAGCGCATTCTTCAGAGCACCCGACGGGCCTTTGTTGTATTCAGGAGTCGAGATCAGGACCGCATCTGCAGCGGCGATTTGCTCGGACAGGCGCAGGACTGCAGAAGGCGCACCGCTTTCGGCTTCGACATCGCCGTCATAGATCGGCAAGTGCAAATCCGCTTCTTCGTAGGTGCAATCCCCGAAAAGCCGCGCCGCTTCGCGCAGCAGCATTTTGTTGGTGGAAGTTGCGCGCAAAGCGCCAGAAATTCCCAGCAATTTATACGATGACATAGTGTACCTTTCGATCCTCTGGCACCTATACCTGATGTGCGCCCGCCAAAAGACAAGCGCACAATGCGCCAGAAAACACCTCATCAGGCGTTTGGCAAAATGACGATCTCTACCCGTCGGTTTTGGGCTTTTCCTGTGTCATTGAGATTGCTTGCGACTGGTTGGGTTTCGCCGCGCCCCGCAGACTGAACCCGCGCATACGGCACACCTGCATCCACCAGAATTCCACTTACCGCTGTAGCACGCCGCTGGGACAGACCCTGATTGTACGCCGCCGCGCCGTCACTGTCGGTATGACCGACCACCTGAATTGTCGAGCTGGGATAGTCCTGCAGATTGTTTGCAACCGTATATAGATCGTCCTGAAGATCAGGACGGACAGAGAAACTATCGGTGGCAAACAGCAAATCCTGTGGCATGGTCACAATCAGCCTGTCACCCGCGTTGGTGATTTGCACCGCGTCATTGCCAAGATCACGTCGCAGGTCTGCTTCCTGCTGATCCAGATTGTAGCCGATACCCGCACCAATGGCGCCGCCGACGACTGCGCCCAGCAGAGCACCCTTATCCCGGTTGCCATCACCGCGCGTCAGAGCGCCCGCCAATGCGCCGGCACCCGCGCCGATCAACGCACCTTGTTGCGTGTTCGACGTATTACCAGTGTTGCCCACCTGACCGGGGTTTGCGCAGGCTGCCAGCGCGATGGTGCCCGCAAGGGCAAGCGCGATGGGTATTTTTGAGTATGTCATATCTTCTGCCTTGTCAGTTGCGACCCCATTCGGGCGGGGCGTCATTGTGCTCAGACGTCAGATATGGCGCGCAGGGCGGCGCAATTGAAGGGGAAAACACGCGAATTTTAACCCCTGGCCCAGCCCCTACCCCTCGGCTTGCACCGTTTCAAAGGCGAGCATGGCGCGTTTCATTGGCAAACCCCAATGATACCCACCAAGACCGCCGGACTTGCGCAATGCACGATGGCACGGAATGAGCCAACTGATGGGATTGCGACCCACGGCCGTCCCTACAGCGCGCACAGCACGCGGAGAACCAATCGCCTCGGCGATTTCTGAATAGGTGGTCACTTGCCCGGAAGGGATCGATAAAAGCGCTTCCCAAACCTTGATCTGAAAAGGTGCACCGATCAAAAACAGCGGCGCCTTATCCAGTTTGACATCATCCGCTCCGAACGCCCGTAATACCCAGGGGCGCAGCATCATAGGGTCTTCGATATAGTCAGCCTTGGGCCAGCGGGACTGCAAATCATCAAATGCAGCCTGAGCGCCCATCTCAGCGGCAAACCCGATCCCGCAAATGCCTTTTTGCGTACCCATCACGATTGCCGGGCCAAAGGGGCTTTCGAACCATCCCCAGTAGATGGTCAGATCAGCGCCACTGCGCGCAAAGGCGCCCGGACTCATGGCTTCCCATCGCAGGAACAGATCATGCAGCCGTCCGGTGCCGGAAAGACCGACAGCATGCGACGCGTCAAGCGTCGTGAAATGGTCGCGCAACAGGGTTTTGGCGTGCCCCAATGCAAGATATTGCTGATAGCGTTTCGGAGAGACGCCGACCCATCGCGAAAACATGCGTTGAAAATGCGCGACGCTCATGCCCATCTCTGCTGCGATGTCTTCCAGCGGCAAGGGGGTCTCTGCTGCATCAAGCCTGTCAATCGCCCGCCGGATCACGCGGTAATGGTATGCGCTCTCCGCGTCATTGGGTATGGTTATATGCTCTGTCATACTGCTTGGATAAGATAATCCAAGCGCGCGCGCGACCCGTTTCCTGCGCTTTTGGTGCACATGTGCACCTATGCGCCAACTCTAACAATGAACAGTCCTTGAGGCTTGCTCCATCCGGCGAAAATCCGCATACAGGCGCGCATGGCAAAACAGCTCGATTATCATACGATCCGCGAAATATTCACCCGCTTTCAGACGGCAGATTCCGAACCGAAGGGGGAGTTGGAGCATCTCAACGTCTATACGTTGGTGGTTGCTGTTGCACTAAGCGCACAGGCCACCGATGCAGGCGTGAACAAGGCCACCCGAGCGCTGTTCCAAATCGCTGACACCCCACAAAAGATGCTTGATCTGGGGCTCGAAGGTCTCACCGAGCATATCAAAACCATCGGTTTGTTCCGGCAAAAAGCCAAAAACGTGATGAAGCTGAGCCAGATCTTGGTCGATGACTATGCCGGTATTGTGCCAAACAGCCGTGCTGCATTGCAAAGCCTGCCCGGCGTAGGACGCAAGACGGCAAATGTGGTGTTGAACATGTGGTGGCAGTACCCCGCACAAGCGGTCGATACGCATATATTTCGCCTCGGCAATCGCACGGGCATCGCCCCAGGCAAATCGGTCGAAGCAGTAGAGCGCGCCATTGAAGACCATATCCCAGCTGATTTTCAGCTACACGCCCACCACTGGATGATTTTGCATGGACGCTATCATTGCAAGGCACGTAAACCCATCTGCCCTACCTGCATCATCCGTGATCTCTGCCCTTATGAGGACAAAACCCAATGAAGAACTACCAGGTCGTCGGCATTGGAAATGCCGTAGTCGATGTGATTACCCACGCAGATGACAGTTTTCTTGATCTCATGGGGATTGAGAAAGGCATCATGCAATTGGTGGATCAGGAACGATCCGAAAAGCTCTACGCCTCTATGAACGACCGGCTGCAAACACCGGGTGGCGCGGTCGCGAACACCGTTGCGGGTGTCGGTGCGCTTGGGCTGCAGACAGCGTTCATCGGGCGGGTGCGGGACGATGCTTTGGGTGCGTTTTACGCCAGCGCCATGACCGACAACGGCATCGATTTTGTAAACCCTCCTGTGGTGGATGGGCAAACGCCGACCTCCCGCAGCATGATCTTTGTCGCGCCGGACGGTGAGCGATCGATGAATACGTTTCTAGGTATTTCCACGGGCCTGACCTCTGACGATGTGCCCGCTGAGGTTGCAGGCAACGCCCGGATCATGTTCCTTGAAGGCTATCTCTTTGACCATGACGCAGGCAAAACCGCGTTCCGGGAAGCAGCGCGCGCGACCAAGGCGGGGGGCGGTGTCGCAGGCATTGCCATCTCTGATCCCTTCTGTGTCGAACGCCACCGGGCTGATTTTCTGTCACTGATCGAACACGACCTCGACTATGTCATCGGCAACCAGCACGAAATTGAATCGCTGTTCGAAACGGATCTCGAAACCGCGCTCGCCAAAACGGCCGAAATTTGCCCGACGGTGGTGTGCACACGGTCTTCTGATGGTGTCACCGTTCTGGCCGGCGGGCAGCGTGTGGATGTGACCGTCGATCCTGTCACGCCGGTCGATGCCACAGGTGCAGGCGATCAATTCGCCGCGGGGTTTCTTTTTGGAATGGCAACGGGCCGTGACATCAATATCTGCGCGCAAATGGGAAACCTTTGTGCCGCAGAGGTGATTAGTCACGTAGGCCCGCGTCCGCAGATCGACATGATGCAGGAGTTCCGCAAGGTTGGATTAATCTAAGCCATGCTGAAGAACGGGGAATTTGATGTCCCGGCGGGCAAGCTTGCAACGGTTGTAACGCATCTGGAAATGCGCGCGCCCGCAAGTCTGCGACCGGTTGATGTGCCCGATGGGATCGCGTTTCGCGCGGTGGAAGCGGATGTAACCTGGTACCGCGATGTCTTTGGCCGTGTCGGTTTGTACGACTGGCTCTGGTACGGGCGGTTGGTGCTTGAAGAGTCCGCTTTGGCCGCCATCCTTCAGGATCCAGACGTGCATCTCTTCACCCTGTGCAAAGAGGGGCAGGACGAGGCGTTGCTGGAATTGGATTTCCGCACACCCGGAGCCTGCGAGCTGGCCTATTTTGGCCTGACCTCGACGCTGATTGGCACGGGCGCGGGGCGCTACCTGATGAACGAAGCAATCAAGCGCGCCTGGTCACGGCCGATAGAGCGCTTTCATGTGCACACCTGTACGTTTGACAGCCCTCAGGCGCTGCCTTTCTACCAACGCAGCGGGTTCGCGCAGGTGCGACAGGAAATTTACATTGATGATGATCCCCGACTCACAGGCGAAGTGCCCAGAGACGCAGGCCCCAACGTGCCCATATTCGACGGATCTTTATAATTGATCCGAAAAGGCCGATAGAACGGATGAATAGACGTCCCGCTTGAACGGCACGATACTGTCCACCAGGTTGTCCGATCCAAGCCAGCGCCAAGCTGAAAATTCCGGGTGCTCCGTCTCGATATTGATATCCGTGTCCTGACCACTGAACTGCATCAAAAACCATTTTTGTTTCTGGCCGCGGTAGCGCCCCTTCCAGAGCCGTGGCACAAGGTCAAATGGCAACTCATAGCGTAGCCAGTCCTGTGTTTCTGCCACTACTGACGCAAGCTCGGGATTAATGCCGGTTTCTTCCCAAAGCTCACGAAGAGCCGCTTCTTTCGGGTCTTCCCCTTTTTCGATACCGCCTTGCGGCATCTGCCAGGCCGACACTTTGCTGTCGAGGCGCTGACCAACAAAGATTTCGCCCGCCCCGTTCCTTAACATCACGCCAACGCAGGGGCGGTAGGGAAGTTTGACAATATCTTCCGGGGTCATATCAGGTGTTTCTCCATCTTGGCGCGACTGAGCATTTCATCCGCGCAGGCCACCTCTTCATGATGCATAACCAAGAATCCCACCGCCCGAAAGGCCGGTTGCGCCAAAAGACTGGCATAGGTCCAAAGGCGCGTCTCTCCGGCATTGCGTGCTGCCGCCTCACTGTGCTGATACAACGCGCTGAAAATACCTTTGTGACGCCACTCTGGCAAGATGAACGCCAGATCGACATAGCCCGCCGCACCAAGCCCCATAAACCCAGTGACCACGCCTGCCTCTTCGGCCACAACGACATTCAGCGGTGCCAATCGATCCGCATATGTTTTGGTATCCGGACACCGTGGTGCCCAGGCTGCGCGTTGCGCATCGCTGTAGGGGCTCGGGCCGTCGCGGACTGCGCGAAAAAACACCTCTGCGAGCGCAGCTACATCTTGCGTGCTAGCACGTCTGATTTCCATATCGGCACTGCCCTATTGTGACGCCGCGTTCATCGTGACAGGCTTTGGCAGAAAATGCGATGACATCACAACCATGACCGGGGAGGTTCAGAATGGCCGACTATCCACATCTGCTGGCGCCACTTGATTTGGGCTTTACCACGTTGAAAAACCGCGTGTTGATGGGCTCAATGCACACCGGCCTTGAGGAAACAAAAGATTGGAACCGGGTCGCAGAGTTTTATGCGGACCGCGCGCGCGGTGATGTCGCATTGATGGTCACTGGGGGGATCGGTCCTAATCTCGAAGGTTCCGTGTTGCCGGGCGCGGCCATGATGATCAGCGATCAGGATGTGGCCAATCACCGTGTTGTCACTGAACGCGTGCAGGATGCGGGTGGCAAAATCGCGATGCAGATCCTCCACGCCGGGCGTTATGCCTATGGTCCTAAATGTGTCGCACCCTCTGCCATCAAGTCGCCCATTTCCCCTTTCCCCCCGGCTGAACTAGATGCCGATGGTATCGAAAAGCAGATCCGCGATATCGTAACCTGTGCCGCCCGTGCCCGCGAGGCCGGCTATGACGGTGTCGAGATCATGGGGTCGGAGGGGTACTTCCTGAACCAGTTTCTTGTCACCCATACCAACAAGCGCACAGATGAATGGGGCGGCACCTATGAAAACCGCATGCGTCTGCCTGTCGAGGTCGTCCGGCGGGTGCGCGCAACAGTGGGGCCAGATTTCATCCTGATTTATCGATTGTCTATGATCGATTTAGTGCCAAATGGCTCGACCCACAACGAAGTCGTGCAATTAGCGCAGGCCATTGAAGCTGCAGGTGCCACGATCATCAATACCGGCATCGGCTGGCACGAAGCCCGTATTCCGACCATCGCGACATCTGTGCCGCGCGCGGCCTTTTCATGGGTCACTCAGAAACTCATGGGCAAGGTGCGTATTCCGCTTATCACGTCGAACCGCATCAACACGCCTGAGGTCGCCGAAGACGTACTGGCGACAGGTTGCGCTGATATGGTGTCGATGGCCCGTCCGATGTTGGCGGATGCCGATTTTGTGGCCAAGGCCAAGGCAGGCAAGTCTGCCGAAATTGCGCCCTGTATCGCCTGCAATCAGGCCTGCCTTGATCACACTTTCAGTGGCAAAATCTCAAGCTGCCTTGTAAATCCCAGGGCCTGTTATGAAACTGAACTGTCAATTTTGCCGACCGAAACTTCAAAACGCATCGCGGTGATCGGTGCGGGTCCCGCGGGTCTGTCGACAGCGATTACGGCAGCAGCACGCGGCCATGCCGTGACGCTCTTTGACCGCGCATCCGAGATCGGCGGTCAACTCAACATGGCGAAACAAATCCCCGGCAAAGAAGAATTCTGGGGGCTTGTGGATTGGTACAAGACAATGCTCGTCCGCGAAGGCGTCACTGTTGTTTTGGAAAAAACAGTGGACGTGGATGATCTTGGAGAGTTTGACGAAGTGATTATTGCCACCGGTGTTGTGCCCCGCGATCCCGGCATTCCGGGGCAGGATGCGCCGCACGTTGTGAACTACATTGATGTTCTGCGCGGCAAAGTTGAGGTCGGCGCGCGCGTGGCGGTGGTTGGTGCAGGAGGCATCGGTTTCGATGTTGCGGAGTACCTGGTGCACACAGGAGTCAGCCCAACGGAAAGCCTGCCGGACTGGATGCGGGAATGGGGGGTCACAGATCCAGGCCTCCACCGCGCGGGACTGGCGCCAGAGGGACCACAACCACATGCCCCCGCACGACAGGTCACGTTATTGCAGCGCAAGGCGGAAAAGCCCGGAAAGAGGTTGGGCAAGACGACGGGTTGGATCCATCGCATGGCGCTAAAGATGAAGGACGTAAAGATGCTCGGCGGCGTGAACTACGAACATGTCGATGCGACCGGTTTACACGTGAGCTTTGGTGAAGCGCGCGAAAATCCCACATTGATCGAAGCAGACACGATTGTGATGTGTGCCGGCCAATTGCCTGAACGCAGCCTCGCGGATAAGCTGGCGGCAAAGGGACGTGTTTGTCACATCATCGGCGGTGCGGATGTTGCGGCAGAGTTGGATGCCAAACGCGCTATCGATCAGGGCACGCGTTTGGCAGCGGCGCTGTAGGCTATTTGACCGTGATCGTAATGACTTCTGACACAACAGGAGTGCTATGCGGCACGTGGCTCCAATCGCCCAGTACCAGTTGCAAGGTGTGCTCACCTGCCGGCAGTTCCAGCGACGTTTCTGTCTGACCGCCCCCGAAATGGACATGGTTTTCGTCCGCCGGGATACCATTGGCCAGTTCCTCTGACCCGTCCGCGCCCTCACCCAGTGGCGGGCGGTTGATAAAGAGATGGTGGTGACCCGTCATCTCTGCTTCGGTCCCGGCGGGTGCAACGCCCATGCCGCGCAAACCGAAAGCCACGATCATAGGCGACGCAACGGTTTGCCCGTCCTGAAGATTGACGAAATAGACCTGCGCATCTGGATTGGACGGAGTTTCGCCGCCGGCCAGAACCGAAACTACGGACATCGTAAAGGCGACAATCGCGCCAAAAATTATTTTCATGATTATTCCTCCCAGATAACAGTGTTAAGTTAGGCCTGCCGGGTGAATAATCCACTCACGAAAAGCGGCGCGGGTATGTTTTCCAGAAATCGCACAGTTCGATTTGCCGAAGCTTGCTCGATTCTTAGGCAACAAGACTGCGCAAGGTGCAGGCCACCATCCCTTGTTATGCCGCGCGACCCCGACACAAATCACATCTGGTGACAGGGACGCAATCTTAAGAAATGTGACCAAATTGTGGATAAATACCTCAAAATTCGCAAAAATTAACCAATTCAGTCATGACCTGAGGATAAAGTCACTTGCGAGCTCTCGTCACCTCACAAGCATGGGAAAACACAAAAAACCATAGAACAACGCGGTGAAACCGTGGGTTTTACAAGCGGCGCTGTCGCGGGCATGGGGCGTTTCCAAGACAAGAACGATCCACGCAATTACCGCGATACTGTCCCATACATGCCCCGTTCCTGCCCGATTTATGGGTCATACCATCCGATGAAAGTATTTGAAGGAAGTGCAGATGGACCGTCTTACCGAAATGGAAGCCTTTGCGACTGTCGTCGATCAAGGCGGTTTTACCGACGCGGCGAAGAAGATGGGGATTTCAAAGTCCGCCGTTTCAAAGCACGTGTCTTCACTGGAGGCCCGCTTGGGCGCGCGGCTTTTGAACCGAACGACGCGACGTGTCAGCCCGACAGAGATCGGCCTCGCATATTACGATCGCGCACGCCGTGTTCTCAATGACGCCGGTGAAGCGGATGCTTTGGTGACATCAATGCAAAGTGCGCCATCTGGGTTGCTGCGTATTTCGGTTGCGACAGACTTTGGCGTCAACCACTTGTCCCCTGCGTTGAGCGAATTCCTGTCAGATTTTCCGGATATCACGGTGAATATGGTGCTCAATAACCGCTATGTTGAACTTATTTCTGAAGGGTTCGACATGGCTGTGCGCATCGGCGAATTGGAAGACAGCACGCTGCGGGCACGCAAGCTCACTGAGACAACGAAGCGCATGATCGCGAGTCCAGATTATTTTGACAAATACGGACGCCCCGAGAAAATCGACGACCTGAACGCGCACAAGCTACTGCACTATTCCAACCAGTCGTCAGGAAATGTCTGGAAGCTGACGGCACCTTCGGGTGAAAAACGGCAGGTCCGCACGGCAGGTTGGCTCAGCGTGAATGACGGGCAGTCTTTACTAAATGCTGCGATCTCGGGTCTTGGAATCGCCTACCTTCCAAGTTTTCTCTACGCTGAGGCCTTGGAAAAAGGGTTGGTCGAAGACGCTATTCCGGATCTACCTGTCGAAACACAAGGCATCTATGCCGTTTATCCGCCCGGTCGTTTCACACAACCTAAAGTACGCGCTTTTATCGATTTTCTGGTCCACGCATTTGCCGAAAAGGGGCCGACCGACTGGTAACTTTTGCGGTACTGAACAGCGTGACATCTCACTGTGCATCCAGCAAAACAGCTTCAACGCGCCGGTTTGCTGTGCGACCCTCTTCCGTTAGGTTGGAGGCGACCGGGGCCAGATAGCCCATACCTTCTGCATCCAGCCGAGACCCATCGATACTGAATTGCGATACGATACGGTCCCGCACAGAGCGCGCTCTTGCCCGCGAAACAGCAATATTGGCGTTCAGGTCGCCGACGGTATCCGTATGTCCCACCAGTGCAATGCGCAGTTGCGGTTGTGCATTGAGAAGCCGCGCCAATGCTTCGAGAGAACCGAACGGCCCGGAACCCAAATCCGATGTACCGGGGGCGAAATCTAGATCTTCGAGCACGACATGTCCCTGTGCGCGCAGTCGTTCCTCCAGCGCATCAGGTCCAACAGGTTGCGCGTTCGCCACCACACCACGATCATTGCGCCCCTCAAGCGCCAAAGGTGCCGGTCGGGTGTCCGGCAAGAGCGCTGCACGGTCAAAGTCGCGCGCCGCAGAAATGATCTGAACATATGCGGTTTCGGTCGTAACACTAGCGAGCACACCAATCACTTCCTCTGGTGCATCTGGATCGCCACGCCGCGCTGTCAGATAGCGATAGCGGGCGATGTTGACGTACATGTTCGGGCCCGGCAACACTTCTATCCCGAAGCGGAAATCGAAACCGCCACAGTCCGATGCGTCACACTCAAAGACCAGATCAAAGCCTGCCACTTCCAATTGGTCACGCAACGGCAAAATCACCTGCAAGGGGGTCAGCTCACGCGCCTCTATGCGCCAGGCCCGGCGCAGAACCCTGCCCTCCTGCGTCACAAGTGGGACGCTGGTCCCGTCGAACACACCGATTGGCGCATCGAAGCTGTCAATTTCGCTCTGCCGCTCCCCGGTCAGACGAGCGCCATGAGGCAACTCCGGTTCGAACGCGGCGAGCGGCGCACCACAGAGCATCGCCAAAAAGGCCGACGCCAGAAGCAGCCCTGCGCCCTTCATCTTGCCTGCGCGTGATATTCTGCGTTGGGACGCATGTCCGTTGCACTGGCAACCCGGTTGGTCATGTTGAAAAACCCAGCCACATTGGCGATGTCCCAAATATCCGCATCCGAAAAACCCGCATCCCGCAGCACTACGCGGTCAGGTTCCTCAATCGTGGCACTCGCACTTGTCATTTTGGCGGCAAAATCCAGCATCGCGCGATGTCGAGCCTCAAGGTCAGCGACGCGGTAATTCATCACCAGTGCTTCACCCAAAGCAGGGTCGCCTGACAGGGACCTGACTGCCGCCCCATGCGCGACAAGGCAATAAAAACACTTGTTGATGGAGGAAACCACCACGGCGATCATCTCGCGTTCGAGTTTGGACAGCCCCGAAGGTGCCAGCATCAGATTATTGTACATCCCTGTGAAAGCATCGAGTTTCTCGATGTCAAAAGCATAAGCACGCAGTACGTTTGGGATCATTCCCAGCTTGTCCTGACAGACGTCAAAGTACTTTTGCGTCGACTCCGGCAGCGGGTCAACCATGGGCAGATCAAGCGCGGTGGGTTGGTCGTCTTGTGCCATGGATTAGTCTCCTGCTGTGATTTTTTGACGATAATGGTACGCGCCAGCAGGTGCAAACCCCAAGCCTTTATAGAGCGCCAGAGCCGGCGGATTCGCCTTAGTACAAAGCACAGCGATTGTTTCGACGCCTTGCGCTGCCGCCCAGAACGCAGCCTGCCGCATGATCCATTGTGCCACGCCTTGCCTGCGATGGGCTGGTAAGACTTCAACCGCATGGACCATCGCGATATCCCCGTCCCGCGCCACGAAGCCCACCCCGGCGGGCCTTTGATTCCAGCGTGCCAGGATTGCGGTTTTGTCAACGGCGCGGTGCATCACCTCCAAGCGAGCTAGTCCAATACCGCCCTGAGCCCAGATCTCTTTCATGATCGCCAAAGGTTCCCACACGGTGAAAGTCGTAAGGCGCGGGATGGGTAGGTCCGTGAGCGCAGCAACTGGCGCGCAAAGCAGTTCAACCGGATCAACAATCACATAACCCTGCGCTGCCAGTGCGGTATCCAATGTCTCTTCACCCCCGCGGATCATGAAAAGTGGGGCTTGATCCAGCGCCGCCATGTCGCGTTCCGCCTCCGCGATATACGTTTCAGCGCCTTCGCCCAACGCGGTCGCCGCCGAAACGCGCTTGCCGCCGCCCTGTCCCGCCCGCAGGGCCCAGTGATCGGTCTGAATGACACGCGCCGCAGGCCACGTTGCATCCACTGCCTTAAAAAGCCGCGTGGCTTCAGGCACGGTCATATCTGCAGCATATCGGTCAGCGTCGCGATTGCAGCGCTGACAGCATCCTCATCTGTGCCGCGCACGACAACATTGGCGCCGTAGGCACCGCTTTTTTGTTGGAAGGGATAACACCCAATGCTGAGCTCTGGGTGCGCTTGCGCAAGTGCGGCCAACGGTTTTGCAATATCACCCTCGCCCCGGTCCACGCGAAGCGTAGCCGACACCAAGGGCGCACCACCAGAAAGCGTCGGCAATATAGTGGCCACCATTCCCTGAAAAACCGATGGCACCCCTGCCATCACATAGACATTCTCAACAGTGAACCCTGGGGCCACGGAAACCGGGTTATCGATCAAAGCGGCACCTTCGGGGATCCGCGCCATGCGCAACCGTGCGTCATTTAAATCCAGTCCAGTGCGCGCATAATGTTCGGCCAGAAGCGCGCGTGCGTCATCGCGTACATCGATAGTGCGTCCAAACGCTTCCGCGATACAGTCAGCGGTGATATCGTCATGGGTAGGACCAATACCGCCACTGGTGAAGACATGATCATAGGCCTGTGACAAAGCCTGCACGGCCGCAACAATGGCCTGTGGCTGATCACTGACCACACGCACTTCGGTCAAATCGATGCCGGCCTCGGTCAGCGTACCAGCAAGGTGATACATGTTTGCATCACGGGTCCGACCAGACAGAATTTCGTCGCCGATGACCAGCATCGCGGCAGTGGGATTGGTCATGGGAGGGCGCTCCTTGCGTCTGCTATCGGCAGAGGTATAGACCTGCGTTCATGCGCTTTCAAACCGAACTTGTCCCCGCACGGCTCATACGCCGCTATAAACGCTTTCTGGCTGATTGTGTGCTGGAAGGCTGCGGTACCGAGATCACGGCGCATTGCGCCAACCCTGGCTCCATGATGGGTCTGGCAGAGCCCGGCACACGCGTCTGGCTTGAACCGAATGAGGATCCTAAGAAAAAGCTGAAATTCGGCTGGCGGCTGGTGGATCATGAGAACGGTCATTTCACAGGCGTGGACACCTCGCTGCCCAATCGCGCACTGAAATCAGCCTTGATGGCACGGGAAATCGCCCCTTTTGCGGACTACACTCTGGTATGCCCAGAAGTGAAATACGGTAAAAACAGCCGCATCGACTTTCTGCTCAGCGCAGACGGCCTGCCCGATGCGTATGTTGAGGTCAAGAGTGTGACACTAAGCCGGACCGAAGGCTTGGCCGAATTTCCCGACAGCGTGACCGCACGCGGCGCCAAGCACCTTGAAGAACTTTCCGCTATGGCGGCGCTTGGACACCGGGCGGTCATGCTCTATCTTGTTCAGCGTACAGATTGCAAAAGTTTCACATTGGCAGGCGATATTGATGCCAACTATGCCGTGTCATATCGCGAATCAAGAACCGCGGGAGTTGAAACTTTCTGTTTTGGCACCAATATTTCGATACAAGGCATTGAAGTTGCAGGACCAATAAAGCTGTGCATCTGACACGCTATGGTCCTCGCGTTCAATGCGCGTTAGAAGGCCGACAAGACGCACGATGGAGAGCCACGTGAAAGAAGAACTGAACATACGCCAGACCAAGGATGGTATCCGGATTTATAACCGGGAAGACTTTGCCGGGATGCATAAGGCCGGTGAGCTGGCAGCGCATATCCTTGACGAGATCGCAGAGCATGTCTTTGTGGGGCAAACCACTGGTGCGATAGACGCAAAGATTTCCCAGTTGGTCGACGCCGCTGGCGCAACGTCTGCGACGATCGGCTACAAAGGGTACAAGCACGCCAGCTGTATCTCGGTGAACCACGTGGTGTGCCACGGCATTCCTGGCGCGCCGATCCCAAAAAGTGCCATCGAGACAATTTCGAAAGACCCCGAAAAGCGCCGTGACGACGATACGTTGATCGACGGCGACATTCTTAACATCGATGTCACGGTGATTGTGGATGGCTGGTTTGGTGACACAAGCCGCATGTATGTGGCCGGAAATGTACCCAAGAAGGCCCAAAAGCTAATCCAAGTGACGCATGAAGCCCTGATGCATGGCATCGATGCCGTGAAACCGGGGAATACTTTCGGGGACATCGCCCACGCGATCCAGTCCTTTGTCGAGAGCAATCGCATGTCTGTGGTGCGCGAGTTTTGCGGTCACGGATTGGGCCGCGTATTCCATGCTCCGCCTAATGTACTGCACTATGGCAGACGCGGAACGGGCGCTGTGTTGGAAGAAGGTATGTTCTTCACCATCGAGCCAATGGTGAACCTAGGCCGAGCCGAGACCCAAACGCTCCAGGATGACTGGACAGCCGTGACGCGGGACAAGAAGCTTTCAGCGCAGTTTGAACATTCCGTCGGCGTGACCGCAAATGGCGCGGATATCTTTACGCTTTCGCCTGCCGGGAAATTCTTCCCGTCGCGCAGCTAAGACTACGCTCAAACTGCATGCGCGCCTCTATCAGGATGGCGCGTCCGTCGCCTTTTCAGCCTCTGTCCGCAACATTCTCAGGAGCAGCGTTTCACCCGCAAAGGGTTGAACGGCGTCCCCAATAAACACCGGAGCGGGCCGCGTTTTTACCCGTGCAGGCGTCGACTTTTCAAGGCGGAGCGGGGTCTAGAAAGCGGACAGAGTGGCGTTCAGCATGCGCTTAAGCTATCACATCAGCCTGTGCTTTTCGACAGTAAGGTGACGTGCGTATCGCCATAGACACGGTGGTCGCGCAGTGCAAATCCCTCCGGTACGGGCACGGGTTGCGCTTCTTCCCAGACGACAAAGGCGTCACGGGCCAGCCATCCGCCTGCCTCCATGGCATTTAGTGCAGCAGTTCCAAAATCCTTGCGATAGGGTGGGTCCATGAAGACCAAATCAAAGGGCGCGCCTGTCCGCCCCGGCAAATGCCGCGCATCGCGGCGTATGAGGTCCGTCTCATCCCGCACCCGCAGCTTCACGATGTTTTGGCCGATCAGCCGCTGCGCGGTGCGGCCATTGTCGATGAATGACGCATGTGCTGCACCACGCGACAGTGCCTCCAGTCCCAGAGCACCAGTGCCCGCGAAGGCATCCAGTACCCGCGCCCCTTCAATTACATCAAACTGGGTCAATACATTGAAAAGACTCTCGCGCACTCGGTCGGTTGTGGGACGCAAATGGGCGCCTGCATCGCCTTTGCCGACAGCTGCAAGCGCAACGCTACGGAATTTCCCCGCGATGATCCTCACGCTTTGAGCAGTGGTTTCAGGTCGGCGTCTGGATCAGCAACAAGATCCGGGTCTGCGGTTTTGCCCGCCTCGATCAGGCGTTTACCAACCATATAAGCGCGCGGGTCGTTCATGGCGTCCACCGCCAACAGAGCGCCGTTCTTGTAATACCAAAAGGAAGCGGTCTGCCCCGCACCAATCCGGCTCACCACATCCGTATAGCCCGTATTCAGACCGGCGATCTGCAGTTTGACGTCAAACTGGTCGGACCAGAACCAGGGTTTAGCGACATAATCCATCCCGGCACCCATGATGTTCGCAGCCACGACTTCGGCCTGGTCGATGGCATTGGGCACGCTTTCAAGACGGATACGCGTATTCTGATAAGGAAAGGATGCACAATCACCCGCCGCCCAGATGTGCGGATCAGATGTGCGGCCCTGCGCGTCCGTCGCGATACCATTTTCAAGTGTCAGACCTGCCGCGTCGGCCAAACCTGTGGATGCCGCTATACCAACGCCAACAATTACAAAATCGAGATCCAGCGTACGGCCATCGCTGAGCATCGCGCCTGTGACCGCCGTGTCACCTATCAGACGCTCCAACCCGACACCTTCGCGCAGATCGACTCCATGAGACGTATGCAGCGTGCGGAAGTAATCACTGGTCTGTGACGCGGCCACCCTTTGAAGAATACGCTCTGCCATCTCCACCAATGTGACGTGAACACCCAGTTTTGCCGCCACCGCAGCGGCTTCGAGCCCGATGTACCCGCCCCCGATGATCAACACCCGCGCGCCGGGTTTGAAGTGCGGTGCCATAGCGTCAGCATCCGCCAGATCGCGCACAGTAAAGACGTTTTCCAACGCGCCACCGATCGCACCTGGCAAACGCCGCGGGGTGGACCCGGTTGCCAACACCAGATCGTCATAGGACAGCGTTCCGTCCGCCGTCTTCACGGTTTTAGCTGCCGGATCAATGTTGTCGACGCGGGAAGCAAGCCGCAAGGTGATGTCGTTTTCGGCGTAGAAACTTTCAGGCCGCAGAAACAATCGCTCCAGCGCCATCTCCCCCATCAGATAGGTCTTGGAGAGGGGCGGCCTCTGATAGGGTGCAACAGGCTCAGCACCGATCAGGGTGATATCGCCATCAAATCCGCTGTTTCGCAGCTTTGCGACACAGGACGCACCCGCCTGCCCCGCTCCAACAACGACGATATGGCTCATTATTCCGCTCTCCTTATGGAAACAACTGGTCGGTTTCGCGGCTGCACCCTATATCTGCGACAAGACCAAACGCAAACACAGAAAGGCGTATCACATGACGATCTCGCAGGGCGATCAACTTCCCGACGCAACACTGGTGCAATTGGGCGCTGAAGGACCAACACCCGTACCACTGTCTGACAAGACCAAAGGACGCAAGGTAGTAATCTTTGCTGTGCCGGGCGCATTCACGCCCACATGTCACTCCGCACATGTACCAAGCTTTATCCGGACCAAGGATCAATTCGATGCCAAAGGGGTCGATGAAGTAATTTGCGTCTCCGTGAATGATCCGTTTGTCATGAAAGCCTGGGGTGAGGCAACGGGTGCGGCAGAAGCAGGGATTACCATGCTTGCGGATGCCGACAGCACCTTTACCAAGGCCATCGGAATGGACTTCAGTGCACCGCCGGCTGGCCTGACGGATCGTTCAAAACGTTATGCGATGCTCGTCGACGACGGCAAAGTCACGCTTTTGCAAGAGGAAGAAAGCCCTGGCACCTGCGAGGTATCCGCAGGCGAAGCGCTTCTGGCGAACATGTAAAGTCGACACAAAGGGGCCCGAAGCTATCACGCTTCGGGCCTTTTGTTCCGATTAAGCGGCCTGAATGATTGTCGTGGTTGGGAATGGAATGTCGATGTTACCCGCATCAAGCGCCTCTTTGACCTGGCGTTTCATATCCGCCTGATAGCCAAAGAGTTCACCTGCATCGACCCAGACACGCACGAGAAAATCGACGGAGCTATCACCAAGGTTGTTCACCTGGATAAACGGCTCTGGATCGGTTTTGGAACGCGGATCTGCCATGATGGTTTCCCGGATGATCCGTTCTGCATCCGCTAGATTAGCGCCATATCCCACACCAAAAGTCCATTCTGCCCGGCGCGTCGCATTCGTCGAGTAGTTGGTGATGATATTTCCCCACACTTGCGCATTGGGGATGATCACCTGCGCGTTGCTGATGTCTGCAAGCTCGGTGAAATTCAGGGTCAGGGATTTAACTGTGCCCATGGTCCCGCCAACATCGACGAAATCACCCAACTTGACCGGCCGAAATAGGATCAGCATCACACCTGCTGCAATGTTCGACAGCGTGCCTTGCAGTGCCAAGCCAATTGCGAGACCGGCCGCACCGATAACCGCAACGACCGATGTGGTCTGCACACCAAAAGTGTTGAGCACGAAAAGAAACGTAAAACCAAGAACGAGATAGCGCGCGATTGCCGACAGAAAGTCAAAGAGCATGTCGTCGAGGTGCTCATATTTCAACGCCACTGCGCGGATCCGCTTTTGCACCCAGGACGATAGCGTCCAGCCGACAAAAAGAATCGCGATTGCTGCCATCACGGACCCGACAGCCGACATGAGAAATTCCACCGAAAGAACATCGGCCAGAGTTTGCCCCGGCCAGATTTCCATATTGAGAAGTTGTTGCATTTTTTAGCCTGTTAAACTGTCCATCTTGCGGGCCAATTTTGCGTCCAAAGCGCTTAAACCGCCCACATCATGGGTGGTGAGTACCACGTTGACTGTTTTGTAGACATTGTCCCACTCGGGGTGGTGGTTCCACTTTTCCGCCCAGATTGCAACACGTGTCATCCAGCCGAATGCATCAATAAAATTCGCAAAGACAAAGGTCTTTGTAATGGCATCCCGCCCATCGACCATTGCCCACCCCGTGGCAAAAAGCGGCTCCAGCAAAGGATCGCGCGTTTCTGCGCTCAGCTTTTCCGTCATTCCTGTTCCTCCACGTCAATGCGCTTGAACGGGCCGTATTCCGTCAGCACGGTGATTTCTTCTTCGATAGCTTCACTTTCAGCCTGAAGATACTGCGCGATAGCATCTTTAAAGCCGGGATCACCGACCCAATGCAGCGACCAGGTTGCTGTCGGCAAGTATCCGCGCGCCAGTTTGTGCTGACCCTGCGCGCCAGCTTCAACACGAGTCATCCCACGCGCAATCGCAACATCGATAGCCTGATAGTAGCACAACTCAAAATGCAGGAAGGGGTGATGTTCGATACAGCCCCAATAGCGCCCATATAGCGTCTCGGCGCCGATAAAGTTCAGCGCACCCGCAATCCAGCGTCCGTCATGTTCCGCCAGCACCAGGACCATATCATCGCGCAACGTTTCCTGCGCAACGTCAAAGAACCTGCGCGTCAGGTAGGGCGTGCCCCATTTTCGTGTACCTGTGTCTTGATAAAAGACCCAGAAAGCCTCCCAATGTTCAGGCTGTATTTCGTCGCCGGAAAAGCGATGTATAGTACCGCCAAAACTCTGTGCGCCAGACCGTTCCTTACGGATATTTTTGCGCTTTCTTGAACTGAGGCTGGCAAGGAAGTCGTCAAATGTCCTGTAGCCTTGATTGAGCCAATGAAACTGTTGCGACTTGCGCGGCATCAGCCCCATTGCTTCGCCCGCCTGCGCCTCGGCCTCGGTGCAGAATGTCACATGCAGCGACGAAATCTTGTTCTCCGCAGCCAGTTGCACAGCGCCTTGTGCCAGCGCTGCAACGCCGGTTTCTTCAAAGTCCGGACGGACGAGGAACCGACGTCCCGTTGCAGGTGTGTGAGGAACGGCAACCTGCAGTTTTGGGTAATAGCGCCCGCCCGCCCGTTCATAAGCATGCGCCCAATTGTGATCGAAGATGTATTCGCCTTGGCTGTGGGATTTGACGTACATTGGTGCCGCGCCAATCAAAATTCCGTCGACATAGGCCGTCAGATACTGTGGTTGCCATCCGGTTCCTGTTCCGACCGAACCGCTTTCTTCCAACGCGCTCAGGAATCGATATGTCGTGAAAGGATCGATTGGACGCGCGCCGTGCTGCGCCTCGGGGCAGGCACAGGCATCCCATTGTTCCGCATTGATGTCGCGCAGTGTCGACACCACGCGGATTTCCACTTCCTGTTCGTGCATGGCTGCCTCATTCACCGCTGTCCCTAACTTGTGCCAACGCGGATCAGTATCAAGCGGGAATAGGCGCGAGATATTGCTCGAAGGTGATATTCTCGGCGATTTTTCTGGCGCGCGCCTCTTCTTGCGACGACTTTACGGTCCAGCACAGGATTCGCGCTCCTGCCGCTTTCAAGGCGACCACCCGCGGTCGATCCAGATCCCGGCAGTCGTGGCTGATAAAGCTGCATCCCGCTGCATCATAATCGGGGATACCGCGCAAGCGGTCACGGACGGTGACGGGCAACCGTTCTTCTGGGCCATATCGACAGGTCACAAGACCGCGCGCGATCTGAGGTAACAGTTCGGCCATGCGCATCACTGCGTTCGGGTTAAACGACATAACGGCCACCTCCCCATCATATGCCGCCAATGCCTGCGCAACGCTATTTTCCAACGGTCCGATGTTTGGACCCATCGCGCCATCTTGGTCCTTGATCTCAATCAGCAGCGGAACCTGACCCGAAACGATGTCCAGAATTTCGACGAGCGTTGGAATACCCGCGTCTGCCCCCCGCAAACGCAATTGGCCTAAATCAGCTGCGGACAAATCGCGCAGCGGTCCATCTGCCGCAGCCAGCCTAGCCAGATCATAGTCATGGAACACCATCGCCTGATGATCCGCACTCAGTTGCACGTCTATCTCAATACCGTAGCCCGCATCACAGGCCGCCCGGATGGCCAGCCCGCTGTTTTCGGGTCGACCATCCTTGACGTCGTGAAGTCCGCGGTGCGCCAACGGTGCTTTCAAAAAAGCCTCGGGCAGTGGCGGGCTCATCGAACTTGGAAAATGCCTTCGATTTCAACGGCGACGCCAAAGGGCAAGCTGGCGGCGGACACGGCAGAGCGTGAATGCCGCCCGGCGTCACCAAGCGCTTCAACCAAGAAATCAGAGGCTCCGTTGATCACTTTTGGTTGATCGCCAAATTCTGCTGTCGAATTGACAAAGCCGGTGAGTTTCACGACCCGAACCAGCCGTTCGATATCGCCACCGCATGCAGCCTTGACCTGAGCCAGCATGCTGATGGCGCATGTCCGCGCAGCAGCGGCACCCGCATCCACGTCCATATCCGCACCCAATTTGCCAACGATCATCCCATCCGGCCCATTAGAAATCTGCCCCGAAATGTAAACAATATCCCCAACCTGGACGAAGGGAACGTAGTTTGCGGCGGGAGCCGGCGCATCGGGAAGTGTGACGCCAAGCTCGGAAAGGCGGGCGGTGAAAGTCATCGTGAGGTTCCTTTTTATTAGGCCGGGCGCGCGCGGCGCGTTATGCGGCACTGTGGCATTGCCGTGCCGGGTTAGGCAATCGATGTTCTGCACGCAATACTGATTGTCTGTTTGGGCATTATCCGTGCCGCAATCGCCGCCGATGACCTGCCGCTGTTCTTGACGATCCGGCATTCGCCATGCATCGTGCTGCGCAACCAACGTGTGATTTGCCATCTGGTGGTCGCGCATCAAAAGCAGGTAGGAAACGCTTTTCTAATGGTTTCGGTTTAGCCTGTTTCCGATCTGCCACATCACATGTTTTCCGTGCTCGCGCCAGCTGTACGGCCGCGGAAAATCGAACTACGTAACTGACTGCTCATTTATCAGGATTGTTCCCTTGCTGCTTCCCAAACAATTTAGAATTTCACTGGCCGGACCATTTCTGATCGTGGCTGCTTTGACCCTTTCGGCCTGTGCCACCTCGCAGGACCCGGCTACGCGCACCGATGGCGTCAATGATCCTTACGAGGCGCAAAACCGGGCGATCCACGGCTTCAACAAAGGACTGGACAAAAACCTCGTACGGCCTGTGTCAAAGGGCTATGCCGCGGTTGTTCCATACGAACTGAGGGATCGCGTTAATGACTTTTCTGACAACTTGTCCATGCCCGGTGTTGCTATCAACAGCTTGCTACAGGGTGATTTGCGTGGCGCCGGTTTAGCGACAACGCGTTTTGTGATGAACACGACGGTTGGGTTCCTAGGTTTCGTCGACGCGGCGAGCGAGCTGAACGTGCCCGAGCATGAAACTGATTTCGGGGAAACTCTGGCGGTCTGGGGCGTAGGAGAAGGTGCATATGTCGAAATGCCCGTCTTTGGTCCATCAACCCAACGGGATGCGATCGGTTTCGTGGTAGATATTTTCTCCAACCCTTTGACCTTCGTAACGGTCAACACCAGCCCCGAGCAGTACATTCCCCCTGCTGCGCGGGCAGGCGCATGGGTGAATGATCGAGAGCGTCTAGGCGACACAATCGATTCGATACTGTACGAAAGCGCCGACAGCTACGCGCAATCTCGCTCAATTTACCTCCAGAATCGGCGGTTTGAACTGGGCGGCACTGGTAACGCCGAAGAAGACCCTTATCTGGATCCCTATGATCCTTATACAGAGTAACGAGATAAACGATGCCTCTTGAATTCACACGTCGCCATTTCACGATTCTCGCAGCAGCGAGCGCGTTGACCTTGGGTACTCCTGCTTTCGCTCTCACTGAAAACGAAGCCCGTGGCTTGGTGGATGAGGTCGTTGCCGAAATTCAGAAAACGATTAAATCAGGAAAATCCGACACAGCGGTCTTAAGCGACTTTGAGAAGATCTTTACCCGCTATGCTGACGTCAACATCATGGCGCAATATGCTTTGGGTGCTGATGGCCGCTCCGCTTCGAACGCACAAAAGCGCGCGTTCTCTAACGCCTTTCAAGGCTATATTGCACGCAAGTATGGCAAGCGTTTTCGTGACTTTATCGGCGGGCGCGTTGAAGTTGAATCCGTGCGCGAGATTCGTGCCGGGTACGAGGTGAAGACAAAAGCATACCTCTCAGGACAGAGCCCATTCGACGTCAGTTTTCATGTCTCAGATCGGTCTGGGCGTGACAAAATTTTTAACATCTTCATAGAAGGCGTGAACCTTCTGCTGACGGAACGTACGGAAATTGGCGCAATGCTGGACAAGCGTGGTGGCGACATCAACGCAGTTGCCGCGGACCTGAAAAAGGCTGGCTAGGGTCGCGTATCAGCGATCTTCGCCGCTCACATTTGGTGGGCGTTCCCGATTGCTGTCGCCTGAACCAAGTATATCGCGCAGCAAACCTTCGAGCAAACTTACCGCGCCACTGCTGCGGTCATCGCGACTGCGATCTTCACGTGTCTGCCCGCCGTCCGAAGGTCCCATCATGGGCAGTGGGCGTGGGGGTACACCCTCATGAACACGTGACATAGTTTCACGCCAGATTTCCGCAGGTAGACCGCCGCCCGTAACGCCGCTCAGGGGCGTGTTGTCGTCATAGCCCATCCAGACTCCGGCGACGTAATCTGCTGAAAATCCGACAAACCATGCATCCCGCGCTGCCTGAGTTGTCCCTGTTTTCCCGGCCAACTGACGGCCCCCGAATTGTGCTCGCTTGCCCGTTCCCTCCGAAACAACCTTTTCCATCATGAAAATCAACTGGCGTGCCGCTTCTTCCTGAATGACCCGTTCGCCCATACCACCTTCGCTTCCCATCAAGGGTTCGCTCTCTCCCAAGAGACTCAGCTCCACGAGACCGTAGGGGTCTACGGATGATCCCCCATTCAGAATTCCAGCATAGGCGCCGGTCATTTCGATCAACGTGCTTTCAGACGCGCCAAGCGCCAAAGCCGGGCCGGCCGCCAGGTCGCTTTCGAGACCGAAATCCGTTGCTACCTGACGCACCAGTTCACGTCCGACAAATTCGGATACTTTCACCGCCGGGATGTTCAAACTGTCGCGCAATGCAGTCGTCAGGGACACTTTGCCGTAGTACTTGTTTGTGTAATTGCGCGGCGACCAGGGGCCAGAGCCAGGGATATCGATGGTGAGCGGCTCATCCGTGACCGTATCATTCGGCGAATACCCCAGATCCAAAGCTGCCGCGTAGACAAAGGGTTTGAATGCGGACCCGGTTTGACGCTTTGCCTGCACGGCGCGATTGAAAGCACCCGAGACTTTGGAATCGCGCCCGCCGACCATGGCACGCACGGCCCCATCCGCTGACATAACAACGATCGCAGCCTGTGCCTTGCTGCCCGCGCGTACCTTGTTGTCAAAGACCCACTTCAAAGCTTGCTCTGCGGACCGTTGAATACGTTGATCCAGGGTCGTTTTGATCACGACGTCTTCGGTGGTCTTGCGGGTGAAAAATTCCGGTCCGGACGACATCACCCAATCCGCAAAATACCCGCCGGCACGGGCTTCCGCCGCTTCCGAAAGCTGCGCTGGATTTTGTTGCGCTCTTTGTGCCTCAGCATTTGTCAGATAACCTTGTTCGTTCATCAACCGAACGATTGTCGCTGCACGCCCCTGCGACCGCGTCAGATCATTTGTTGGTGCAAAACGTGTTGGCGCCACAAGCAATCCCGCTAGCATTGCAGCTTCTGCCGGGCTCACATTCGCTGCAGACTTGCCAAAGTATCGTTGACTGGCAGCCTCAAACCCGCGCGCGCCCGCCCCAAGGAACGTGCGGTTCATGTAAATCGTCAGGATCTCATCTTTGGAGTATTTCGCCTCCATCGCCATTGCGTAGATGGCTTCTTTGGCTTTGCGCTGGATCGTACCGCGCCGACACTCTCTTTCGTATTCCTCTTCCGTCTGGGCGGTGGGGTCAAAAGACACCCCAAGACAGAGTAGCTTGGCGACCTGCTGGGTAATCGTGGAGCCGCCATGTCCCTGGAGCGGACCACGCCCTTCACTGAGATTGATTCGAACTGCACTTGCGATACCACGGGGGCTAAGCCCAAAATGACGATAGAACCGCCGATCCTCTGTCGCGACAATCGCATTCTTGAGATTCGGAGACACCGTCTGCGCTGTCACAACGCCGCCAAACTGATCCCCTCGCCACGCGAATACACGTCCCTCGCGGTCCAGCAACGTCACCGACCCGCGCGCACGTCCATCGAGCAAGTCCTCAACGGGTGGCAATGTTGTGTAGTAATATCCGACCACAAGCGCGAGGGCGAGCCCCGCCACAAACCCAACGCGCCAGGTGATCCGCCAGATCAAACGCAGTATCCACCGTAAGATTCGCTGAAAAAATCCGACAATTCCGCCGCGCCGTGGTGCCGGTTTCCGTGCCACTTTGCGTGTTGGTTTACGCCGCTTAACCGGTTTCTTTTGCGCAGCTTTTATCCGTTTGGTCGCATAACGTTTGTCAGCGACCAAAGGCTTCTTGCCTCTGGATGAATCAGTCATGTTGAACCTGCCCGGCCCGTTTTTGTTTGCGCCAGCTTACCTGTCTTTTCACGCATTGTTGAGCCGCCTTCCGCAAGATCATGCATCTATTGTTTGCTTAATTTTTATGCATTCTAATTTTTATGCTTATTTTTTGTGCTTATATAGCGGTTCAGCGGCACCTAGAGTCTGCGCAAACCTTCATATTTGCACCTCTACGTCGTTAGCTTCGACAGCATCCATCGCAGGACAACCTGCCAAACGTTGAGGGGACACGAGGTGAAACTCATCATTGCAACAATCAAGCCGTTTAAGCTGGAAGAGGTCCGCGAAGCGCTGACTGATGCTGGCGTCCGCGGCATGATGGTTACCGAAATCAAGGGCTTTGGCTCGCAGTCGGGCCATACCGAAATCTACCGCGGCGCTGAATACGCCGTGAATTTCGTACCAAAAGTCAAAATCGAGATCGTGGTGCCGGAAGCATCCGTCGATCAAATCGTCGAAACCATCACCAAGACAGCCCAAACAGGCAAAATTGGAGATGGCAAGATATTTGTACTCAGTGTCGATCAAGCCGTACGCGTGCGCACAGGCGAAACCAACGAAGACGCGCTCTAGATCGCGGACTGTTAGGGATAGGTAATATGAAAAATGTAAAACTATTTGCTTCTGCATTGGCGCTGACGGCTCTGCCGACACTCGCGCTGGCGCAGGACGCTGCTCCGGGCTTTGATGAAATCGGCCCCTACATCATGACAACGCTGCTTTTCTGTATGGCAGGCTTTCTGGTCTTCTTTATGGCTGCAGGCTTTGCGATGCTCGAAGGCGGCCTTGTGCGTTCTAAGAACGTCACAATGCAGATGACAAAGAACATCGCGCTCTTCTCAATCGCTGCGATCATGTATTGGCTCGTTGGGTTCAACACAATGTACCCAGGCGATTTCAACGGCTTCTTTTCCATTGGCGGTCAAACGGTGCTTGACCCGGTTGGTGTTGCGGCGGCTGATGCGGCGTTGGATTACGCCTCAGTCGGTTCTGACTTCTTTTTCCAGTTGGTCTTTGTTGCAGCAACCGCGTCTATCGTTTCCGGCGCTGTTGCAGAACGCATCAAGCTCTGGCCGTTCCTGATATTTGTTGTTGTCCTCACAGGCTTTATGTACCCGATCTCAGGTTCTTGGCAGTGGGGTGGCGGCTGGCTATCCGAAGCAGGCTTCTCCGACTTTGCGGGCTCCACAGTCGTGCACTCCGTGGGTGGCTGGGCTGCACTTGCAGGCGCTATCGTGCTTGGCCCACGTCTTGGGAAGTACAAGGATGGCAAGGTCAACCCAATGCCGGGCTCCAACCTGGCGCTGGCCACTTTGGGTACATTCATCCTCTGGCTCGGTTGGTTTGGCTTTAATGGTGGCTCGCAGCTCGCCATGGGTACGGTTGGTGATGTTTCAGACGTCTCGCGTATCTTTGCAAACACCAATATGGCAGCGGCAGCAGGCGCAGTCACAGCCCTAATCCTGACACAGGTCATGTTCAAAAAACCTGACCTTACAATGGTGTTGAACGGAGCATTGGCGGGTCTGGTCTCTATCACGGCCGAACCTCTTGCACCAAGCTTGCTCGGCGCGTTGCTGATCGGCTCCGTTGGTGGCGTGATCGTGGTCATCACAGTGCCACTGCTGGACAAGTTGAAAATCGATGATGTTGTCGGTGCGATCCCGGTTCACCTCTTTGCAGGGATCTGGGGCACGCTCGCCGTAGTCTTCAGCGGTAGCGCCACACTCAGCGCCCAGTTGACCGGGATCGTCGCCTACGGTGTCTTCACCTTTGTGGCAAGCCTCATCGTCTGGTTCATCCTCAAAGCTGTCATGGGCATCCGCGTCAGTGAAGAGGACGAGATCAACGGCCTCGATACATCCGAGCTCGGTATGGAAGCCTACCCGGATTTCGCAAAAGGATAATCCCTTCCTCCCATTGGGGTTTGACTGGCCCGGGCGTGCAAACGCCCGGGTTTTTTATTGGGAATCCAAGAGGCTAACGCCTGAAAACACGCGAACAACCAGAAAAACACCGTTTAATTCAAAAATTTCACGGGTATTCGTTTCGCCAATTCTTTGCTTTGAGAACACCGGAGCGGCTCACATAAATTTCAAATCAACCCTTTTAAGACTCCCGTTTTTCGTTGTTGCTTTTTGTGCTGCGTCTTGCGTTGCGGTCGACACACGCGAACGTGTCGTTCGAGACGTCCACTTCTCGGGCCACTACAATGAAATTTCTGGGGAGCTCTCAGACGGGACCTCATTTAAAGGCGTCGCTTGGTTTACAGAAAACCGCAGGGGAGATTTCTGTTTGCAAGCGGATGAAATTGTCTGCTCTGGAAAATACGCTGCGAGCATTTCAAGGCGTATTTCCGGCAAGTTCGTATGCTCAAGAAACCTAACCGGTGCTTTCACCACGGACCGCATTCCAGACGGGAACTTTGTCGTTCCCATAGCATCTGAGGCGTCATTGTCAGACGGGCGTACTGCTACAGCGACCTTTTCCGAACTGAAACAAGGCCGAGGTACCAGTAAATGCTTTGTCCCGATCCGGTAGGAGGGTTGCTTTCGTTTCGACCGTTCCAGTTCTCAAGTCGCTTGGCGCGCTCCTGCTAACACCAGAAGAAGAAGGAGGTATTTTTTAAATCCCAGCATCTACAATCGCTTGTGCCAGAACAGGTATCGTCTGCGCATTTAGCCCCGCGATGTTCATGCGGCTGTCCCCGATCATGTAAATGCCGTTCTTCTCACGCATCATTTCGACCTTTTGAGGCGTGGTACCCAAACGCGAAAACATACCGCGGTGTTGCGCCAGAAATCCAAAGCGGTCGGACCCTGAAAGCCGCTGCAATTCGTCGGCGAGGTTTTGGCGCAAGCTCAGCATGCCAAGACGTACCTCTTCCAACTCAGCCTGCCAGTCGTTGCGCAGGGCATCATCATTCAGGATCATTGTGACCAACCGCGCACCGTGATCGGGTGGGAAGCTGTAATTTTGACGGTTCAGGAAAGCTAACGTGTCCTGATGTAACTTGCGCGCTTTGACGTCTTGGCTTACGGCCATAAGCAGCCCGGTGCGTTCCCGATAGATCCCAAAGTTTTTTGAGCAGCTCGCCGCGATGATGCATTCAGGTACAGACGCGACTAAACGCCGTGTGGCGGCCGCATCCTCCTGCAGACCTTCGCCGAACCCTTGATACGCGATATCGACCATCGGCACTGCACCAGTTTCCAGCAGCAGATCCGTCACCGCCTGCCATTCGGTCGGGTTCAAATTGGCCCCCGTGGGATTATGACAACACCCGTGCAGCAAGATCAGATCGCCCGGCTTGGCGGCCTTCAGATCTGCCAGCATGCCCTCGAAATCCACGCCGCGCGTTTCCTCATCGAAGTAACGATACGGCACGATATCCATGCCTAGGTAGTTTAGGATCGAGATGTGGTTTGGCCAGGTCGGATCGGACACGAATACCCGTGCATCTGGCCGCGCCATCCGCACCAGTTCAAATGCCTGTCGCACGGCACCAGTCCCACCCGGCGTCGCGACAGCTGCAATGGTGTCGCGCGCGACAACCCCACCAAGCACAAGATCGATCATCGCGTCCGCAAACGCCGGATCTCCCGCAAGGCCGGTGTAGACCTTGGTGTCTTGCGTTTCCCAGAGCTGATGCTCAGCGGCTTTCACGGCACGCATAATCGGCGTCTTGCCTTGTGCGTCCTTATATACCCCCACACCAAGATCAATTTTGCTGTCGCGCGGATCATCGCGATACATTTGCACCAGGGCAAGGATACCGTCTGCGGGTCGGGTTTCGAGCGTCTCAAACATCATGCGTCTCCTGTCGCGACGGGCACTGTGGGGAACATGCCCCATTCCGCCCATGATCCATCATAAAGCGACCACTGCCGATGGCCCAACCGCTCCAACGCGAGCGCGAGGATAGCCGCTGTCACGCCAGACCCGCAGCTGGTGATGATCGGTTTGGCCAAATCCACGCCTGCGGCCTCAAAGACAGCACGGCACGCATCGGGGGTTTTCATCGTCTTGTCAGTGTTCAGCAACGTGTTGAATGGCACAGAGCGCGCGCCGGGAATATGACCCGCACGCAGCCCCTCGCGCGGCTCGGGCGCGTCACCGCGAAACCGATTTGCCGCGCGGGCATCGACGATCACATGATCTTTCAGCTTTGACGCTGCAGAGACCTGCGTCACGTCTCGCACCAATTGGTTTTGAAAGCGCACCGTCATGTGGCGATCGCGGATCACTGGCGGCATATCTTCGACTTCGTGCCCCTCAGCCTGCCATTTGGGCAGCCCCCCGTCCAGCACAGCCACATTTGCCTGCCCCATCAATTTGAACAGCCACCACACCCGCGCTGCTGACAACAGCCCGGCGCCGTCGTAGACGACGACCTGATGCCCATCGCCAACACCCATCGCTCGCAGACGTGACATGAATTTTTCGATGGGCGGCACCATATGCGGCAGGTCAGAGCGATTGTCAGAGATGTCTTCGATATCAAAGAACCGGGCGCCGGGGATATGCGCCGTGTCGTATTCGGCTTTGCCATCACGTCCGGCCTCAGGCAGATACCAAGAGGCATCCAGTACGCGCATATCCGGATCTTTGAGGTGTTGTGCCAGCCAATCAGTTGACACCAGTGTTTTCGGATCGTCCGCCATCAACAAATCCTCTGCCGCATGAAACCGGCTCTGCCTAACGCCGCAGGGCGTCGCTGGCAAGACCGATTGCGGCTCGGAGCAATGGCCTGCGTGCCTTTATCCGTGATCTTTCATCAAACGGGACTTCTGCCGGGACCAATCCCGTTTCGCCGCCGTTTCGCGCTTATCATGCAGCTTTTTACCTTTGGCCACGCCGATCTTTATCTTCGCCATGCCTCGGTGATTGAAGTAGAGCACAAGCGGCACAAGCGTCATGCCTTTGCGTTGCGTGGCGTTCCAGAAATCAGCAAGTTGTTTACGACTCACGAGCAGTTTGCGTCGCCGACGTTCTTCATGTTGAAAGGTTTTGGCTTGTTTGTAGGGCGCAATGTAGCTGTTGACGAGCCACAACTCCCCCTCTTCCACAGCCGCGTAGCATTCCGCGATATTCGCACCGCCTTCACGCAGCGACTTCACCTCGGAACCTTCTAGAATAATCCCACATTCCACATCTTCCTCAATCGCGTAGTCGAAGCGCGCGCGCCGGTTCTCAGCGACAACCTTGTAATTGGGGTCGGATTTCGAAGAAGACTTAACCTGTGCCATTTCGCTGATGTATGCAGTTTCATGAAGGCACGCAAGCGCTGGGGTCCATTGGCGGACCTTACACAAGTGCCTCAGGTCAATTTCAAGCATGGACCATCTATGGAGTGCGCCCCATGAACGCGCTCCAAAGAAGCGTTAGCGACTTGTATCCGGCCCGCGAAGGCGGCACCCTCCTTCCAGACGCGCAGGAGACTGCGATACATTTTTCCCGGCAGGAGGATCCATGGGATACACGTACGACGACCAGAACATATTCGCCAAAATTCTGCGCGGTGAAATTCCAAACACGACGGTGCACGAAACTGAGCATAGCTTGGCCTTTCGCGACCTTTATCCGCAGGCACCAACCCATGTGTTGGTCATCCCCAAAGGCGCTTATGTGAGCTATGATCATTTCGCCGCCGAAGCCAGTGATACAGAGATTATCGACTACACACGGGCAATTGGCGAGGTCTGCCGTATGGAAGGCGTGGATCTGGAGACTGGCGATGGTTTCCGGCTGATATCAAACGCGGGTGTTCATGGTGTACAGGAGGTGCCGCATCTGCATGTACACGTGCTAGGCGCACGGCATATGGGAAGGATGGTCGCCAAGGCCGATTGAGGTCAGTAGCGTCGGCGCGCCCACCACTGGCGCAGTTTGCCACGCTTTTCTGCGACAGCGTCCTCTGTGGCTTCCCAGCTGTCCTGAATTTCCTCCAGCGTCGGGTCGATCCGTGCGGTTCGGAAACGACGCCAGCGCACCCAAATTCCATAAAAGAGCGCCGCGAACAGCGTCAGAACAAGGGTGTTCACCCACGGGAGCGGCTTACTCGCTTGGGGCCCTTCAACTGGCCATATTGCCAGTGCATTGGGGAAGATCGACAGGAATTCGAAACGCCATCCGTAGTGGCGGATGGCGACATATTGCGGGTCCGCTGACGTCGATCTCAGATCCACCGCCTCCGCTTGCAGATTTGACGTATCGAACTTGAAATAGGGCGGCCAAAGCCAGCCCGTGTCCTCATTGCGGTAGACCATCACCCCATCACTCGCGAGGCGAGACTGGATGAAAAAGACATCCCGTTCCGCGACGCCCGATGCACTGCCTGCATCGCCTTGCGACCAAAAGAGGCTGTTGTTACCCGGACTTATCCGTTTCTCATAGGTATCCGTGATCCGTGCGATATCGACCTGCGGCAAGGTGTAATGAAAAACCGATCCCACGAGCGCCCAGAACGCGAGTATGAAAAACCATTTTACGTAGACCATCGGTTATCCCTCTTCAGGCACTGTTCGTAACATAAATAAATACTGCCAGCAGGCAGGCAGGGATGACATAGACACCCCAGATCAGCTTGCGTTTCAACCCACCCTCATAGGCCATCATTTCAGCTTGCAGGTAACTGTCACGTCGCCCCGGGCCTTGGTCGCGATCCCAAATCGCCGCAAGTTTTTCGCGCTTTGCTGTGCGGGCATAGAACCACAGACAGACAAAAACAATAGTCAATGCGATCAGGGCCATGCCCATCAGTCGTGCGATTACCATGGCTCATTCCGCTGGTTGTTCATGACCCTCTATATAGGCGCGGTTTTGCCAGATGCACGCACCCGTGAACCAACGATGTCGAAAAACACGCCACCCGGGTTGCGTGTTCGCCCGCCGAGGTCGCCCCATAGACCCAGGCGGGCGCATAAAGCGCTTCAACTCAGGTACCGTCAGCCCACAACATTGAATTCCGGGCCGTAGGGATACCCGGTGATGATCTCACTACCATCCTCTGTCATCACCAGAATATCATGCTCGCGGTATCCGCCCGCGCCTGGCGTTTCTTGTGGAACCGTCAGCATTGGCTCCATGGATATCACCATGCCCGGTTCAAGCACCGTATCGATGTCCTCACGCAATTCGAGCCCGGCTTCACGACCATAGTAGTGGCTGAGCAGACCAAAGGAGTGGCCATAACCAAAGGTGCGATACTGTAAGAGGTCCTGATCTTGGAAAAACGCATTGATCAGATGCGTCACCTCAGCGCAGGACACGCCCGGCTTGAGCAGGCTGATGCCATATTCGTGCGCCGCGACGTTGGCTTCCCACAGACGCAGGCTATCTGGGTCGATCTCTTGCACGAATAACGTCCGCTCAAGAGCGGTGTAGTACCCAGAAATCATCGGAAAGGTGTTCAGGCTTAGGATATCACCGCGTTGTAATTGCCGAGCAGTCACAGGGTTATGTGCGCCATCGGTATTCAATCCTGACTGGAACCACACCCAGGTATCGCGATATTCCGCATCCGGAAAACGCTTGGCGATTTCCAACTCCATCGCGTCGCGCCCAGCCATGGCCACATCGATCTCGCGCGCACCCGGTTTAACCGCCTCACGGATCGCATAGCCGCCCACATCGGCGACCTCAGCTCCCTGACGGATCAGCGCGATTTCGGCTTCTGATTTATGCATCCGCTGCCGCATTGTAGTCTCGCAGAGATCGACCATCGTCAGCGGCGCCAGAAAATCCTCCATCTTGTCGCGCTGCATCAGCGTCAGATGATCGCCTTCGTAGCCGATGATCCGGTTTTTGCCACATACACTGACGATCGCGCGCCAGAAGTTATCACGCTGCCAGTCAGTGTATGTGATGTTATCCGCAAAACTGCGCCGCCAAGGCTGGCCCGCGTCGATTCCGGCACTGATGGTCACACAGTCTGTTTCTGTCACAACGAGCCCATAAGGCCGCCCAAAGGCACAGTAGAGAAACCCAGAGTAATACGCGATGCTGTGCATCGAAGTGAAGACAGCCGCATGCACACCAGCGGCATCCATCCTTTCGCGCAATTCTTCTAGACGGGCTTCGTATTCAGCCACCTCAAAGGGCAAAGGCGATTTCTCACCATTGTGAAAGCGGTACATCTCTGGGCGGGGCGTTTTGTCGATATTGGTCATGAAAGACCCTCCTTTTCAGAAAGGTCCCGGCGTTCAGGACAGATTGGCATGCATTTTCAGACGACGCCATCGTCTGAAGCCTGCATATGCTCATCCTCTAAACCTGTGCCGCAAGCAAGCAAAATTGCATTAAAATGCCAGATGCTTTCATTCCAGTCCTCTGGGCTTGTGGCAAATCTGGGGCGCACCGGCCGCGTTGCGCGCTTTTTGTTTGGAACTGGACAAACGGGAACGGAGTTGAAATGCAGACATCAGAAATTTCGGGAGAAGATGATATGAAAGATTTTCCGGCGACCAATCTCAAGTCACTGCTGAAAGACCCAAGCCTGTTGGAGACACGCGCCTATGTGGGTGGTGCCTGGATCGACGGCGACAACGGCACGTTCGATGTGACGAATCCGGCACGTGGCGACGTGATTGCCCACGTTGCAGATCTAAGCCGCGCGCAAGTGGCAGGCGCTATTGCACAGGCCGAGGTTGCACAAAAAGCCTGGGCGGCGCGTACGGCCAAGGACCGTGCCACGATCATGCGCACATGGTTCGATCTGATGATCAAAAACGCTGACGATCTGGCCACCATTCTGACGGCGGAACAAGGCAAACCTTTTGCAGAAGCCAAGGGTGAAATCCTCTACGGCGCGAGCTTTATCGAGTTCATGGGCGAACAGGCAAAACGGATCTATGGCGAAACTGTCCCCGGCCATCAACCGAACAAACGCATTACCGTGCTCAAGCAACCCATTGGCGTCGCTGCATCGATCACACCATGGAATTTTCCCAATGCGATGATCACACGCAAAGCCGCGCCCGCACTTGCGGTCGGGTGCAGCTTTGTCGCGCGCCCGGCCAAAGAAACGCCGCTCTCGGCCCTGGTGATGGGCGTACTGGCAGAACGCGCGGGCATTCCAGCGGGCGTGTTCAACGTCGTGACCTCTGCCTCTGCTTCAGAAATTGGCAAGGAATTCTGCGAGAATCCCGGCGTGCGTAAACTGACCTTCACCGGCAGCACCGAAGTAGGACGTATCCTGCTCAAACAGGCCGCGGATCAGGTGATGAAGTGCTCGATGGAGCTGGGCGGCAACGCGCCTTTTATCGTGTTTGACGACGCAGATCTCGATGCCGCAGTGGAAGGCGCGATGATGTGCAAGTTCCGCAATAATGGACAAACCTGCGTGTGCGCGAACCGGATCTATGTGCAGGCTGGCGTCTATGACGCCTTTGCAACAAAACTAAAAGCTGCGGTCGAGGCGTTGAATGTCGGGGATGGCCTGCAAGACGGCGTGACGACCGGGCCATTGATCAATGCTGAAGCCGTGGACAAGGTCGTTGAGCATATGGAAGACGTTGTCTCACAGGGAGGGGCGATTCTGACTGGCGGCAAACCGCATGATCTGGGCGGCACCTTTTTTGAGCCCACAGTGGTCACCGGCGTGACGCAAGACATGAAAGTCGCGCAGGAAGAAACCTTTGGCCCGCTCGCGCCGCTTTTCAAGTTCGAGGACGAAGATGAAGTTATCGCCATGGCGAACGACACGATCTTTGGTCTCGCATCTTACTTTTATGCCAAGGATCTCAGCCGGGTGTACAAAGTCGCCGAAGCGCTGGAATACGGGATCGTTGGCGTAAACACGGGGATCATTTCTACTGAGGTTGGACCCTTTGGCGGCGTCAAACAATCCGGCCTTGGGCGTGAGGGCTCGCACCATGGAGTCGAGGATTATCTGGAAATGAAATACATCTGCATGTCGATCTAATCATCGATACGCTTGTTTTTTTGAAAGGGTCGCCTTGGGCGGCCCTTTTTCATTCCCATTGATATTATTACTTTTTTCCTCCCGTTAGTATCTCTTCTGAAGTTATTTGAACAATGTTCATAATATATCTTGACGCGCCGTGAGGGCGCGCCTAAATGTTGTGAACAGCGTTCATAAATGGAGAAAATACATGATCACACGTTCAATCCTCTTTGGTCTGGCCCTTGCAACCTCAGCAACTGCCGCCTTTGCCGGCCCGTCTGGTCAACATTCTGCCGAAGCAACCTACCACTCCGGTGAAGCCGCCAGCCACGCAGGTGCAGCCGTTGCATCGGGCGCTGCCACGGCAGTCGCGGTCCCGATCGTCGCGGTGGGTTCAGCGATCGCGGTGACCGGGAGCGCGCTTGAGGAATTGGGGACCAGCACCATCGATGCAGGCGCGGACCTCAGCCTCATGGGGCGCCCCGCGCAGACAATCAATATCACCGTGATGCCAAACGCAGCCCCAACGCTCGATTGAGTTTTTTAAAAGGAGATTTCGGATGAAACGTTTCATGATGATTTTTGCGGCCCTCCTCACCGCAGCGCTGCCGAGCCTTGCACAGGCCGGCAGTGCCGAAGCCACAGATCCGCCCCTGCCCGCTCATGAGGTTGGCGAATACGCCGATGCGCTACAACAGGACCTGGCGGCACGTGGCGCGCATGTCGCGATTGTCGCGCGTGTCGGTCGTGACCCTGACACTTTGCCCAGCGGTATTGATTACACCCACGTGGCCTATTGGGTCTATTCGCAGATCACCCGCAACAACGGGGAGACGTACAAAGGCTACCGCGTTTACAACCTGTATCAACTTGCCGATGACGATTCAGAAAGCCGCCTTGTCCAGGATAGCCCTGCTGACTTCTTTGCAGGAGCCTATGCGCTTGATGCCGGGGTGATCGTTCCAGACCCGCGTCTTCAAACGAAACTACTCAACGTTATCATAAGCCCGGCCTACGCAGATCTGCACAACACGCGCTACTCTGTGCTGGCGAATCCAAGCGATGCCAGATTCCAGAACTGCACCGAGCATACGCTGGATGTGCTGATGGCAAGCCTTTACGACACCTCTGATCCAACCCAGATCAAAGCCAATATCGCTGCGCATTTCAAGCCACAGACAGTGCAGATCGGCGGGTTGAAACGACTTTTGGCCCCCGCCAAATCTGCTGCGCTTACGACTTCGGACCACGGATCAAACATCACGACTGCAACTTTTGGGTCCATCGCGCGCTTCATGGCAGGGCATGATCTGTCCGACCAGATCTATCGCTTTACCCCAGACGGTGCGGCGCCTTTCTGAGTTTGACAAAGCGACACCTGTCGCACAAACAAAACACATGGAGACACAAGAAAAACTGTCGCGCCGGGATCGCAATCTGGCTGATATTCGCGAACGGGCCACGCAGGTGGCAGAGCGCATCGTCCTCGAACAAGGGGGCGGTGCGCTCAGCGCGCGGGGATTAGCCACAGAATTACAAATATCCGTTGGCTCGCTCTACAATGCTTTTGGTGATCTCGACGGGGTCATCAAATCCGTCAACGAGCGCTGCGCCAACAGATTGGCAACCGCCTTACGCAACGCCCTTGCACAGACCGAAGGATCCTCGCGTGCACGTGTCATCGCCATTGGCGAGGCTTACTTCGACTTTGCCGCCTCAGAGCCGCGCCGATGGTATATGCTCTTTGAAAGAGACGGGGATCTTCAACTGGACGCACGGACCGCCTCCCTACAGGAGGGCCTGCTCGACATGCTGATCCGCGCAGGCGAAGGCGACCCGGGAAACGAACAGCATCGGCAGTTCTTCCTTCTGCTCTGGGCGTCCGTACATGGGCTGGTTTCGCTAGCTTGCCGTCCCAACATCGTCATGATCAGCCCCGATGTTGCGCGCAACTATATGCACGATCTGATCGCCGCCGCATTTCGGAATTTCCCCCAAACAGGACCTAATTAGAAATCCCCACAGCCCGGTTCAGGTATTGGGTTTCCGTCAATTGGCGCGCAACGAATCCAGCAACATCCGCAAGCGGGATTTTAAGCGATAAACCGCGTTCAGATGCTGCGAAACCTTCTTTATAGCGCCCGGTTGCCGGGCCGTCGTCAAAGGCGGAAGGCCGCACGATCGTCCATTCAAGACCGCTGGCCCGCACAAGTTGTTCCTGCTTTTCGTGATCGAGCAGCACCGGGCGCAACAAGACACCGAACATGATCCACTTCCAAAGAAAATTCAGGTTTCCCCAACTCTCATGCGCGCCCAACGTGCTTTGACAGATCAAACGGCGCACGCGGTTCTTGTGCATCGCATCTATGATATTGAGCGTCCCCTCCGATCGGATCAAAGAAGACCGCTGCGTTCCTGCCCCCAACGCAATCACGACAGCATCATGTCCAGCGACAGCAACCCCCACGCATTTGGGGTCAAGTACATCCCCCTCGAATGACACAAGATTTGGATGAGGACGTCCAGTTCCCTTGGGGTGTCGCGAGAAAGCGGTGACGGTATGGCCTTCTTTCAGCAATTGACGTGCGATGTTCTGGCCGAGTTTTCCCGTCGCGCCAAAGACAATTACTTTCATGGTCCTGGTTCTCCTATTTTACTTGACACGATGTCAAGTTGACATGGCGCTACGTATCGACTTACTTGACACTATGTCAAGTGAAAATAATTCCACCCGAAACCGCATTTTGCAGGCCACACTCACGCTTCTGGAAGCAGGCGATGGCACACCGACACGCATGTCTGATATTGCAAATGCTGCAAAGATCAGCCGGCAAGCGGTGTATTTGCATTTCCCAAATCGCGCAGATCTTTTGATTGCCGCCGTGCGGCATGTGGATGACATCAAAAATGTCGAGCAGCGTTTTGCAGCAAGCCGCGCAGCCCCTGATGGACAGATACGACTTGCTGCCTGGGTTGACGCATGGGGGAACTACATTCCCGAAATCTATGGTGTTGCCCGAGCTTTGCTGGCCATGCAGGACAAAGATGCAGAAGCCAGAGCGGCCTGGGAAGATCGCATGAAGGCAATCCACCACGGGTGTGAAGCGGTGGCCTCCGCGCTGCAGGAAGAGGGCGTCCTGCGCCCAGAAGTTACCAAAGCGGAAGCGGCGGATCTACTTGCAGCGCTGGTCTCTATCCAAAGCTGGGAAGCTCTTTGCCAATGTGCAGGATGGCCCCAAGACCGCTTTATCAAAATCTTGAAAGAAACTGCGGAAAAGGCCCTTCTTTCTGACCGATGAAACAAGGGCCGCGCGGAACAGCCCTTGCATCGGTAATGAAATGCGCATTCAGGCCGCGCTGGACCTCGCATCCGTCCATGCATTTGCTGCAAAGGCGCTATCCACCTCAGTTGCCGCAATGTGGTTGGTGTAGTTGGACATCACTTTGAAGGCCGCACCCAGCACAACTTCGAGGATGGTCTGTTTGGAATAGCCTGCTGCAAGAAACGCCTCAACGTCTGCATCTGAAGGCCATCCCTGCGTCTGGTTCACAACGATAGAAAACTGACGCAACGCTTCAAGTTTTGGATCCTCGATCGCCGTATCGTTACGCAAAGCATCGATAACGTCCTGGGGAACGCCCGCCCCCTTAGAAATTGTCGTGT
>JBGCDG010000009.1:0-30499 GCA_045105195.1 Roseobacter sp.
GGCGTGCGTTTCGCTGTTAAGCCGTCCACCCATGCGGAAATCTTCATCTGCGATGATGACATCCGCGCCTGCACGTCCAGCTGTCAGGGCAGCCATCAACCCAGCGGGGCCTGAACCGACGATAAGCAGATCACAATGCAGGAAACCCTTGTCATAGCAGTCTGGATCGGGTTCTTGCGACAGCGACCCAAGACCTGCGGCGCGGCGGATGATCGGCTCATAGAGCTTTTCCCAGAAGGCGGCGGGCCACATGAAAGTTTTATAGTAGAACCCTGCCGTCAGGAAATTCGAAAAGAGGTCATTCACGGCCATCAGATCGAACCTCAGCGATCCCACGTGGTTTTGGCTTTTGGCGCTGAGACCATCGTAAAGCTCTGTGGTCGTGGCGCGGGTGTTAGGTTCTCGGCGGGCACCATCGCGCAGTTCCACCAGAGCATTTGGCTCCTCTGAACCGGCGGTAAATATCCCTCGCGGGCGGTGGTATTTAAACGACCGCCCCACAAGACAAACCTCATTTGCCAGTAACGCAGAGGCCAGCGTATCACCGGGATGTCCCGTGTAATTCTCTGAATCAAAATGGAAGTTTAGCGTCTGGCTTCGGTCAATCTGCCCGCCTTCGATACGATTGACTTGGCTCATCTGCTGCGCCCCTGCTGACGGGCTACGTCACGGGCCAGCTCTACGGAGGTAATTTCATGGGTTACTGTGTCGCGTGTTACGACCAGCCAGGCGCGATCGCCAGCTTCATGATACCAGAGTTCCTGGTGCTGTCCTGCCGGGTTGTCGCGCAGGTATTGGTACGTGTAGAAGTCTTGCGCTGCAGTCTGCGACTGCCAATCCGGCCTGTCGATCAAGCTGGCATCGCCAAGATAGGTGAATTCGGCACTGTCGCGCGGGCCAAGGAGTGGATGGTTGATAATCATCAGTGAAGATTGGGCTGCGCGCCCACTCCTTTCTCGTCAATCATGTGGCCGGTTTCAAAGCGGTTTAGCCGGAAAGCCGTGGCTGTGGCATGCGGTTCTTCTCGTGCCAGCAGGTGCGCAAAGCAATAGCCCGAGGCCGGTGTCGCCTTGAAACCGCCATAGCACCAGCCACCGTTGAAAAAGAGCCCGTCGATATGCGTGCGGTCAATGATCGGCGAGCCATCCATCGACATGTCCATGATGCCGCCCCACATGCGCAAAAGCCGTGCGCGTCCCATCATCGGGAAAATCGCCATGCCGCCTTCGCACACATCTTCGACCACGGGCAAGTTGCCGCGCTGGGCATAGGAGTTGTACCCGTCGATGTCTCCGCCAAACACTAGCCCACCTTTGTCCGACTGGCTGCAATAGAAGTGCCCGGCACCGAATGTAATGACTCCGGGCAGGATGGGTTTCAGGCCTTCTGTGACAAATGCCTGCAACACGTGGCTCTCGATGGGTAAGCGTATGCCAGCCTTGGCCATAACCTGGCCTGAGGCGCCCGCAACGGCACAGCCGACCTTGCGCGCGCCGATGAAGCCACGTGTTGTTTCGACGCCGAGGCAGGTGCCGTTTTTGATCCGAAAGCCCGTCACCTCGCAGTTTTGGATGAGATCGACGCCCCGGCTATCCGCCCCGCGCGCATAGCCCCAGGCGACCGCATCATGGCGCACGGTGCCACCGCGATGCTGCGCCAAACCACCCTTGATTGGAAATCGTGCATTTTCTGTGTTGAGAAATGGGTAGCGCGCCTTGATCTCTTCGGTGCTCATAAAATCGGCGTCGATACCATTCAAGCGCATGGCATTCCCGCGCCGTATGAAAGCGTCTCGTTGGGCATCACTGTGCACGAGATTCAGAATCCCGCGCTGACTGATCATCGCATTGTAATTAAAATCCTGCTCCAGGCCCTCCCAGAGCTTCAGCGCAAATTCATAAAACGGCGCATTGCCATCGAGCAGGTAGTTGGAGCGGATAATGGTTGTGTTCCGCCCCACATTGCCACCACCGAGGTACCCTTTCTCCAGCACGGCTATCTTTGTCTCGCCAAAGGTTTTGGCCAGATAATAAGCTGTGGCGAGACCGTGCCCGCCACCTCCCACAATCACGAAATCATAGGCCGGTTGAGGCGCGGGGTCCCGCCATGCAGGGGTCCATCCCTTGTGGCCGGTCAGGGCTTCTTTAATGACCCGGAAACCTGAATAGCGCATTGCCGTCTCCTTTGCGCCAGTAGCAGACAAAAGCCAGCGTTTGACCAGTGGCAAATCGGACAGAGTGGTTGGCATATACGACATTATTGAATCCTGGCCCGATTTTTCGAACATGGCGCTGAGCATGCTCAAGTATCTGGCACCTCAGAGATGGCGCATTTTTTGACGAAAAGATGTGAATCCTTCGACTGGATCCGATCGCGGCACAGATAACGTCGGCGTCCAGCGCGATTTAGTCTGGGTTTCGAACGCGACATGATGGGGCTGCGCCAATGCCTCGATGCGCCCGCTATGTGGTTGTGCCTCATGCGTTCCTCTTGCCGTGGCCTACGCAGGATGACAAACAGGGGCATGCTGCCTGTGCTTTATTCGTTCCGACGCTGTCCCTACGCCATGCGCGCAAGGCTTGCTCTGTGCGCTGCTGAGGTTTCCGTTGTGTTACGGGAGGTCGTGCTGCGCGAGAAACCTGACGCTTTTCTGGCAGCATCACCAAGCGGCACGGTGCCATGTCTGGTGTTGGAAGATCGTGTGATCGACGAAAGCCTGGATGTCATGATTTGGGCGCTGCGCCGGAACGATCCCTTGGGTTGGCAGAATATGCCGCAAGAGGGTTGGGCCTGGATCGCGCGCTGTGATAGCCCTTTCAAAGCGGCATTGGACCGCACAAAATATGCAACGCGTTATCCCGAAACAGACAGCGACGCTGAACGGGAAAAGGCGTCCGTCTTCCTGCGGGAACTTGACCAACAGATTGACAGCGCGCTTTTTGATCAACCAACACTTGCGGATGTAGCAATTTTCCCCTTCGTGCGACAGTTTGCATTTATCGACAAACCTTGGTTTGACGCACAGGATTGGCCGCATTTGCAGTCTTGGTTGGCTGCGTGGCTGGCCTCACCGCGCTTTGAAGCGATCATGGGCAAGCACCCTCAGTGGCATCCGGGTGACCCGCCCGAACGATTTCCGCCGTCCGACGCCCCGGGTGTGGTCATGCGTTGACCTTGTGCTTGCAGGTGCCTAGAACCTGTTAACGCTAAATGCGCCGATCTCGCGGTCGGCCCCGTACGGAAAGCCCGCACCCATGCTTGCCTCCCCGCCACCCAAGTATCTGGTTGCCGATATTGGGGGAACGAATACCCGTGTGGCGCTAAGCGCGGGCGGCGCAGTGCAAACGGACACCATTCGCCGCTATCGCAACGCCGATCATGCGGGGCTTGAACCTGTGCTGCAAGATTACCTTGCCGGACAGAAGGGCGAGGCACCGCAGGCGGCGTGTGTCGCAATTGCAGGGCCGGTACGAGATGGGCGTGGACGTTTGACCAATCGCGATTGGGATATGGACGAGACCAGCATTGGCGCAGCAACGGGGGCTCCACATGTTGCCTTGCTCAACGACCTGCAGGCGCAAGGCTACGCGTTAGACCACGTAGAACCAGAGGATTTATCGCTGCTGCGGGCAGGTCCCGAGGCGCCGGCCGGATCGGCCAAGCTCGTGGTTAACCTGGGGACCGGCTTTAATGCCTCACCGGTTTTTATGACACCAGCAGGCCCAAATGTCGCGACCTCGGAAAGTGGGCATGCGACGATGCCGACCCGCAACGCACAGGATCTGCGCCTTTGTGCGTTTGTAGAAGAACGGCATGGGTTCGCGGCGATCGATGACGTTCTTTCCGGCCGTGGTCTGGGCATCATTTATGCGTTCCTGGCCCATGAAGCCGGTCAGTTAGAGACACGGGATTCTGCGGCGATTATCGCCGGGTGCACGGACCGCAGTGACCCGCTGGCGGTTGAGGCTGTGCATTACTTCATTCGCTTGACTGCGCTTGTGATGGGGAACCTGGCGCTTGTGCAACTGCCTTTTGGCGGGATCTTTCTGGTGGGTGGTCTCTCTGGGGCCATTGCGCCTTTTCTGCGGGACGCAGGTTTTGAAGCGGCCTTCCGAGACAAGGGTCGTTTTGCGGGTTTTATGGATGATTTCGGTGTTTACCGTGTGCAGGACGACTACGCCGCGCTCAAAGGCATGGCGGCTTATTTGCACAACCGTTTGGGCGTCTGAAGTATAACGCACTGTGGCACGATTTGCGTATTTTGAGCGCGGCGCGACAACGCGATAAAACCCTATCCACAAAACACTGCGACGTTTGACCTATCACAAATCGCGTGCCGAGTTGACGTGCTATACCTTACACGAAATTGTGCAGTGGAGGCAAAATGTTCAGTTCAATCGTAGTCGCCGTGGATGGTTCAGACCCGGCTAATCGTGCTTTGGAAACGGCGTGCGGACTTGCAGGGGGTTTTCAAAGCGAGCTTCATCTGATCCATGCACGTGAGAGCATCGACGCCAGTGGCGCTGAGGTCAGTGACATGTGCCATGTGCTGGAAGCGGCCACCAAGCGGGCCAGGGCTGCGGGAATAACCCCATCCAGTGCGACGTCGGTCGCAGGCGACCCTTTCGAAGAAATCATGACCATCGTCGGTCTCTACAGCGGTGATCTCGTCGTGACGGGCCGGCGTGGATTGGGTAACATTGGCGGTCTTTTTGCGGGCAGCACCTCTCAGAAAATTGCCAAGAGCGCGGATTGTGCGCATTTGTCCGTCAAGTAGTTCTGCCAGCACCGGTTTGATTTATGCGTTGGCGCCGAACAGGTTCAAGCCAAAGGTGCGCTACTTTTCCAGCCGCATCCAGCGCGGAGCTGAGACGTCTTCGAGGTCTATTTCATACCAGCCATTTTCAAAGTGAAACGGCAATGGTTTCCCATGCAGGTCACGCAGGCTAAGCCCGCGGAGCGCCTTGATCAGCACCACGCCAGTCATGGGCTCGATTCTGAAATTTGGGCTGCGGGCGTCCTCGGGCGTCATGCGCGCATTGGTTGAAATCAGAATGCTCTGTGATTGATCGAGGGCCGCGCCGTCTACGCTTTGCACGCTGACACTGGCGAGAGGCTGATCGATACGCACCTGAAAATTGCCAAGATCAATGTTTCTCCCGCCTAGGGCCCCGCTAGCAAGCTGTGTGCGCGCGGTTGTCACGCGAAAGATACCGGCCTTGTAATCCCGCGCGAAATCGCCGGTGTCTGCGATAATGTCGGTGCTGGCTTTGGTCAGGAAATTCCGGTTTGGATCTTTGACGATTATGGCCCCCTGCGGCGCATTGCGTGGGGTAAGCCAGGGCAAGGCAGCAACCTGCGGGATCTCAAAGACTACCGCGCTTTGCTCGTAAAGCGTGCGCAGCGCGCGGGATGTTTTGGGTGAAATCTCCTGACCAAAAAATGCGTCACTGGATAGCCGTAAAGCATAAGTTTTCTGTGCTGGCGCGACATGTGCTTGCCGAAAGAGCAAGGCCGCAGCGGGAAGCGTGGCTAACATTTCTGGATCACTTGCGATGTCCCAATTGCTGGGCACGAGTGGCCCGTTGAGCCTTTGCTGTGCATAACCATAAATGATTGGCGCATCCCATCCGTGATGTGCGGCCAGCGCAGCCATGCGCAGCGGTAAAACAAAACGCCCAGGTTCAGGGAATTTGGCAGCATTCCATTCGGATATGGACAAGGGGGTGTCTGCGACATGGCTCATGGCGATCCAGGAAAAAAGATCCGCCCGGCGCACAGGGTTCAGTCGCAGTCCCGCCGTCTGGCCATAGGTGTGAACATCCAACATATCACCCATCGAAAGCGACGGCAGGCTGGAGACAGGCATATTGCCCCATGAACTGGTCGGCACCACCAGACCCTCATACCCCATCTCTCGAATATCTCCCGTCATCTTGGAAAAAAAGCGATGCTCCAATTGGTTCAGGAACATCTTGGTTGGTCCATATTCCCAAGACTGCCAAACGCGTTCCGGGTCGAGACCTTTCGCTTGGGCAAAAGTTTTGGCGCGGGCCATGTAGCGTTTGGAGTGTATCGGCACATTCTTGTTGGGCAGGAGTTTGTGGCCGTAATGATGGGTAACGTCATTTTCATTGGTGATCAACACGGCGACAACAGCGGGATCGTCCGCGTAGCGCAGCTGAGAAAGATGGTTTTCATGGGACAGAAAGTTGCGTTGAAATTCGAGCATCTGCTCTTGGATGGAGGGTGAGACATAATTGTATCCGGCCACGTCCGCACGGCGTTTCTCGGCAATTTCCTTGTATCCTCTGATCTTATCGCCGGGTACGAAGCGTCGACCCACATGGACGTCCAACCAGATGTAGATCCCTTCGGCTTTCAGAGCCTCTATCCAGAGATCCAGGCGGCGCAGGGATGCTTGATTGAGGGTCCGCGTATTGCGTGCCGGTGTCGCAAAGACATTGGGATGCACCCAATGCGAATCGTGATGGTGAATACGCACCAGGTTGAACCCAAGTGCTGCCAACCTTCGGGCCTGTCGTTTGATGTTTTTTGGTCCAGTTGAAAAAAGCGCATTGGCCTGAAGATTTGCCCCCCAGAACCGAGCGGGCGTGCCATCTGTAAACACCAGGTCGGGGCCGTCGCGTTGCACCCGCCCGCGCAGACCTGCGGGTTTTTCGTTCATAAAACTTAGGTCGGGAATTGCAGAGTACAGCTTATGTTGGAGCAGGGGCCAATTCGCGATGTCGCCCTGTGCCACAAGCGTGGATGGACAGAAGAGGGTACACAAGAAAAGCGCGGCATGAAGGCGCAATGCTTGCATTGCGTGCGCGATGACTTTTCGGCGCACTAAACCCCATGCGATTTGGTGCATTCGTTTTGTGCCGTGGTTGTTGATCATCTGCTCAGGTAAACTTTTTTGTCGTTGAAATGGTTTTCTGTGATGCAGGTTATCATGACTGGCAGTCTACGCCACAAGCGTCTCTGATACATGCTTGGGCGGGCGGCGGTTGCACGGCGTCGTGTGCGTTTAAGCGCGAAATGACCCCTTAAGACTGAAATGAGCGCGCAAAAAAGGCCGGTGTAATAAACACCGGCCAGTTTGAACGAGAGAGGGAGGTCGTGCGTGACGTTTGGTTATCTGTAGTGGTTCACCATCCGGTGCATTTTGCTGCTTTCGCGTATGGCACCGATAAATCCGCCAAAGACCTGACGTGTGATCGCATGAAAATGTCCTGCGGGTGGGGTGAAATCTCTTGGGTTGCTGTGTTTTCCATTGTGCATGGTCTTGGTGCTCCGGGGTGTCGCGTGTATCTGATCTGATGCCAAATTACCCCAGCCCAAGACTGTCGTCTGTGAACCAGTTCACCCGAAGGCGAAAAAAGCAAAAAAATGTTGATCGTTCATTCTGATGCGTGACAGGCGGACACTTTACCAGTCCTTACAAAGGAACGCAGTAGCATTCCGGAGCGCTGGTCTTTACGCCTAGGTCTTGAAGGGTTCGACGTGATCGGCGGATAAGGCATAGCCAATATCCGCAAGATGCGTTGACAAGGCAGATACACCAAACTTGCCCGTGACATGGACCGCTTCAAAGAGGCCTGCACTCTCATATGGCTCTGACGTTGTGACGAACACCAACTGGTTGGCAGGCGGTGGCGGGACGTGAACACAAGCACCCACATAAGGCACCAGGATAAAAGCAGTTACACCTGCCCCATCATAATCCAGCGGCACGATGTACCCCGGTAACCGCACAATCTTTCCATTCCAGTCGCGCCGGACCCCTGATGAGGGCGGTTGTTGGCTGCTAAGCGGTGCACTTTCGTGATCAATCAGGCCTTGTAGAACATCGGGAATGTAGATTTCGTCTTTAGGGCGTAAGTCCGCCCAGTTCAGGTCGGTCACGTCTTCGGCAAAGGCGCGTGTGCCTAAATACGGTAGCACTGCAAGGCCGCCGAGTAGCGCGCGGCGGGTTAGCCGGGTGGTGTTTTTGCTCTGACGCGTCAGAGGCGCGTTGGGCTGGTTCGGTTTATGGATCATATCGCGCCCAAGCATTGGAGAGAACTTCGTCTGCTGTGTGAAAACCATAAACTGCATTTATCAACAAATCGCATATGCGCGCTGTTGCCGTGCTGCGCGACAGCCGACGTCCTACCACTCGTAGATTTCCATCTCATCGGCAGAAAGTGTGTAACCGGTATCCGCAATTTCCGTCCATTGCAGTTCCGTTTTCATCAGGCCGGTTACCCAGACGGCTTCCCAAAGATTGTCGCTGGGCCAAGGCGTTTTGGCCGTCACAAAGACCAATTGATTGGGTGGGGGTGGGGGAACATGGATGCATGCGCCGACATAGGGCACCAGTACAAATTCGGAGACGCCGTCAGATGAAACCTCCAATGGAATGATGAACCCGGGCATGCGGATCAGAGCGCCATCAAGCGTTTTGTTCAGCTTTGTCGCGTTCTCGTCAAAAATCGGGTTCCAGGTGTCGTTGATTTCATCCACTTCGCCTTCGCCAATGATTTCCGCGTAGGGCACGCCGGGCGGGATGAGGTCATCCCATGATACTTCTCTGGGTGCTGCGGCAAGTGCCGGCAGCGGAGACACTGCCGAGGCGGATAACAGAGCGAGGGTTGAACGGCGGTTGAGCATCTTTCACCTGTCCACAGGGGTCATGTCTTCACTATCATACCATCGGCGAGAGAGAGGCGATAGGCACGGAGTGCAGGTAACGCGCTCACAATTGCGCCAGCAGCGATCACGGCGCAGAGTATCCAGATCTCATTGAGACCCGGGGACGCAATGGGAAGCCACAAGCCAAAGGCCCGATCGACGATGGGCTGTGCAACCACGAGTGCTGCGTACATCAACCCGATCCCCAAGAGCGCGCCGGCAGCTGCCATCACCATGGCTTCCAGGATCAGCATGCCAAAAATCGTGACCGGTCGCGCGCCCATTGCGCGAAAGATCGCCATCTCGCGTCGTCGTTCGTTTAAGCTGGAAAAAATCATGGCCATCATGCCGATCAACGCTGTCACCACGACCATGATCGACACTGCGCGCAATGCGGTTTCGGCGATCCCGACGATGCCCCACAACTCCTGCAACGCTACGCCTGGCAAAACGGCCAGCAATGGTTCCTCGCGGTATTCATTGATGGCGCGTTGCAGCGCAAATGTCCGCAATGGACTGTCCACGCCGACGAGGGCTGCCGTCACCGCTTTGGGTGTCAGATCCATCTGCCGAATAACCTCGACAGGCGTCGGCGCACCGGGTTTTTGAGCACCCTGACGCCAATCCACGTGAATGGCTTCGATTGCTTCCATGGACACAATTACGGTGCGATCAACAGGCGTGCCGGTTTTTGCCAGAATGCCAGATATACGAAAGGGCTGATCTTTGTGCTCAGTAAACGAGGCCAGGCCATGCGCCACGACGATGGGGTCGCCCACCTTGTAACCCAGCGTTGCAGCGACATCTGCCCCAACCACTGCATCGAAGAGATCAGACATGATGGCGCCGTTCTCGACCTCCAATGATCTGTTGCGGCGGTACTTGTAGTAGTCAAAAAATGCTGTCGTGGTGCCCATGACGCGGAACTGCCGATGGCTATCACCCAGCGAAATCGGCACAATCCACTCCACGTCCGGCCGCTCTGCGATCGCTTGATAGCTCTCCCAGGTGACATTATTGGTCGCATTGCCGATGCGAAACACCGAATAAAGCAGCAGCTGCACCGATCCCGAGCGCGCGCCAACGATCAAATCCGTGCCCGAAATGGTATCCGCAAAACTGGCCTTAGCCCCTGTGCGCACCTTCTCGACTCCCAGAAATAGTGCAACCGACAGTCCGATGGCAAGAACAGTCATGCCAACAGTCAGCGCGCGGGCCAGCAATGATGCGAAGGCGAGGCGCAGGATCACGCGGCGGTCCGTTCGATCCGGGCGATGTCTTCCATCTGGATCACGCGGTCGAAACGATCGCCCAAGCGCGCGTCATGGCTGACCATCAGCAACGAGGTCTGATGCGCGGAAACCTGTCCAAAAAGCACATCGAGAAACGCGCCCTGACTGTTGGCATCAAGTGCGGACGTGGGTTCATCCGCGACGATCAGGGGCGGGGCGCCAATCAGCGCGCGCGCAACCGCGACCCGTTGTTGCTGGCCGACACTGAGTTTCCCTGCGCTGCTTTGTAAAACCGTGTCAGGCAAACCGAGTTGGATGCAGAGCTCCTGCGCTCTTGCACGCGCATCCCCGGCTGCCGCGCGCCGTACAGGGGCAAAGCGCAGTGGTAACAGGATGTTGTCTACGACTGATGCGAAGGGTAACAGATTGAACTGTTGAAAAATCACACCAATTTTTTCCGCACGAAATCTGTCGCGCCGACCGTTGGACAGCGCCGCCAGATTCGTGCCTGTCACGTCGATCTGACCGGCATCCGCAGCGACAGTGCCACAAATCAGCGACAACAATGTGGATTTCCCGGAACCGCTTTCACCCAACAGCAATACGGTTTCACCTACACCGATGTAAAAGGTCGGGATGTGCAGGCGAAAAGAAGACCGGCCGGGCCAGCGGAAAGACACATCATGCGCTTTCAGGACGGACGGTCTTTCTGACATCTTCAGAACAGGCTGCTCAGGTCGAGCCGCGGCGAATCACGTGTAACCTCAAATGCCTGTGCGCCAGACCCGTTGACGATTTGCACCTCCAGTTCGCGGGCATTCTCGAACGCTTCGAAATAGGCAAAATCGATAGCAGTGACGGCCTCAGGGGTTGCGCAGTTCAAAGTGTACTCTGCATGAAATTCGCTGTGACTCGCTTCGTCTGCATGCGCGTCGTGCTCTTCATGGTCGTGCTCATCATGCTCGGCATGTTCCTCGTGATCATGCGCGTCGTGGTCATCATGTTCTGCGTGATCATGGTCGTCATGCTCTGCATGGTCCTCTTTTTCGTGCGCGTGATCGTCATGCGCGTCCTCGGTTTCCAGGGCCGCACTGGCCTGAACCACGCTGCAGGCGGCATCCGCTGGCAGTACGAAAAGCGCCATCGGCTTGGCAAGCAGTGCAACCGCGTTATCAATTGCCGCGCGATCTTCTGCGGTCTCGGCTGCGTATTCAAATCCAACGATATCTGCGCCTGGGGCGTGCAACTCTATGGCGATCGTCACGCCGTCTATGGCGATATTGAGCTCCCCAACACCGTGTTCATGGGCATCCAGTTCTCGTTGCGTCTCTGATCCCGCAGTGGTGCCAAGCAGGATCATCATGAGGGTAGGGATATGTTTCATCTTTTACCTTTCCGGAGGTGCGTTGAGTATCGGTGCTCTGTGCATGCGCTGCAATGGCAATGCGGTTGGACGGGATATTGTTTTGTCAAAATTGCGTGTCATGTCACTGAGCTGGTGAAATTGGACTGCGAAACGTCGAAGGTCCGAAAGCGTCTCTGTTTGGTCGCAGAGGAGAAGGCTGCGCAATTGGCATGTTTTACCGGTTTTGGGCTGATGTATCTTTGTTGTGTCTTTGATCCGGCATCAGTCCGTCCCTTTGTGACGTATCTCAGTGAGTTGGCTGCTTTTTCAGACGGCGTAGGGCGGAGTTTTGACGTTTGCCCATGCGTTCCTGAGAGCAACATTTATTTTATAACATAACAATTTTCAAGCCTGCGGATTTCTGTTTTAAACTTAAGAGAACACAGTCGCTTGAGTTTGTCCTTGCAGTGAAACGGATGCACGCGTTTTATTCATGTATCGAATGTCCGCGCTATTGTGCCAATCCTGTGCGCGACCGGGCCACAACAAGGATGATCGCGCATGTCTGACCGTCAAGACACCGGGGCAAAGACACGCCGGGCTGTTTTAGGTGACGCGCATGTTACGCGCGCCGAAGATGAAACGACGGTATTTGATGCTCCTTTTCAGGCCCTTATCACGCAAAGCGCATGGGGAACGGTTTGGTCAGATGACACGGTGAGCTTACGGGATAGATCCTTGCTGACACTGGCGCTGTTGGCGGCGACTGGCAGTCATGAAGAAATTCCGATGCATATCCGCGCGACGGCCAATACTGGTGCCACCAAGGAGGAGGTCATGCAGGCCTTCTTGCACGTGGCGATTTATGCAGGCGCTCCCAAGGCCAACCAGGCGATCAAACTAGCAAAAAAGACCTATGCGGAGATGGAGGATGTTGCTTGACGGAGCAATGGAGTTTTCTGCCGCGCAACGCCAGACGGCATCCCCCAGCGCTGACGCCGGGGTACAAATCTTCTGTCTTGCGCAGTCCCGCACACCCGCCGATTGCGCTGCCAAACACTGTTTCCGAAATTACAGGGCCGGTTTTCGGCCATGGAGATATCGCGCCAGGTGATCATGATCTGCTGTCTAACTATGCGCGGCACGGTGAAAGCCCCATTGGTGAACGCATTTTGCTACATGGCCGCGTTCTGGACACCAATGCACGGCCAGTACCCAAGACATTGGTCGAAATCTGGCAAGCAAATGCTGGTGGACGTTATCGCCACAGGAACGATTCCTATCTGGCGCCCCTTGACCCGAATTTTGGTGGCTGCGGGCGCGCGTTGACGGATCAGGACGGGTGGTTTGCCTTCCAGACGGTAAAGCCTGGCGCCTATCCGTGGCCAAATGGTGGCAACGATTGGCGCCCCGCACATGTACATTTCTCTGTTTTCGGGATGGTTTTTGCACAGCGCCTCGTGACTCAATGCTATTTTGAGGGTGATCCGCTCATCAACCGTTGCCCGATCGTGCAAACGATCCCGGATCCAGCCGCGGTTGACCAATTGACTGCCAAGTTGGATATCAATGCGACTGTTCCATTCAATATGATAGCTTATCGTCTGGATATCGTACTGCGGGGGGGCCAATCGACCCTGTTTGAAAACCGGCAAGAAGGAAACTGAGATGCCGGATGTCCACGATCCATTGGAAGAAACCGCATCGCAAACCGCCGGTCCTTACGTGCACATTGGTTTGGTTCCGGATGCCGCCGGTCTTGAGGCTGGCCATGATGCTCTAGGTGGCGACATTGCCGGGCCAAGAGCGGAAGGCGAGCGCATCCGTGTCGAGGGACGCGTTTTTGACGGGACCCATGCGCCTGTGACGGACGCTGTAATAGAAGTTTGGCAGGCTAACGCCGCAGGCCGTTATGCGCATCCCCAGGGTGGTGGTTCGGTCGAAGAAGGGTTTCTTGGTTGGGGCCGGATCAGTTCTGATTTTGACACGGGTACATGGGGATTTGACACGATCAAGCCAGGTGTTGTGCAGGGGCTGAATGGACAAATGCAGGCGCCACATTTGAATTTCTGGCTGGTCGCGCGAGGGATCAATATTGGCCTGTGCACGCGTATGTATTTCTCGGACGAAGATAGTGCCAATGCGGCTGACCCAGTACTTAACCTGATCAACACGACGCACCGCCGTGAGACATTAATCGCGCCGCGTCGTGAGTGCGATGGCAAAGCAGTATACCGTTTTAACATTTGGCTTCAGGGCGAAAACGAAACAGTGTTCTTTGTCCCCTGAGGAAAAATCGATTATTTCTTACATGTAGCGAAACACTTGGGTTACGTAATGAAGGTCACCTGTTGGAAAGTACTGTAGTCTTCTTGTCGATTTCTGAAAAATATACTCGAGTTAAACTATAGAAATTTGTGATCGCGGAAGCGATTTCTAAAATAATAGAATCGACGCAAGTATTAGGGAGTTTCCCGCTATTTAGTCGATTTAAAATCTCTCATGATAATGAAATCCGTTCTTCGTAGCATCACATGTGACGTAAAAAGACGTTGGTTATCATTGTAAACTGATGATTTTGGTAACTCCGCACTAAATGGCTGGCGTTTGTCAGAAGTCGATAGTGTGGTTCTTTCGGCAACTTTGAATATCCCGAAAAATCTAACTAACTCAGGTTGATACGGTTAAGTGATCTTGCACTGAAAAGCGGTAGAAACGAAGAATCGATTTCGAAAACAGAGCTTTATGGTCACTGCATTTATGAAACCTTCTAATCCAAATAGGGTGTTATGCCTCTTTACGCCCTTGGTTCAAGAAAAGGTCGGAGCGTTTGATCACATTCGAACCGGCAATAACCGAATTTTCGCCGATATTCGTGAAGGACTGATAGCCCCCGCGTACTTATAGAATGCTCCACCCAATAGCTAGGGCTTTGGTCCAGATAACAAGAAGGCAATAGGTTTATGACGTCTTTCTTATCAAGAATTTTTGGCTCTGTAATGATGCGCCTTGCACTGATTTTTGGTGCTCTCGCTTCCATGACCACAGCTGCCTTGATGATCAGCTGGTTCGTTTTTCATTCGATGACAGGTAGCATGCACGACTTGGCAAATGATCGATTGTTAGAGCTCAAGCAAAATGCAGATGTTGTGTCCTCCATGGATCAGACACGAGATGCGCTGGTGGATATCTTAATTGCTTCTGATGAAACTGAATTGGCGGAATCTGCAGATCGTGCACGCGTTATCCTGCGTGACCTGGAGGGCGGGATTGAGACGCTCTCGGAAGATCAAAGGTTGTCATTGGGGGTTTTAAAAAACCAAGTTTCTGATGCTTTAGATAGCCTTGTTGCAGCGCGTAGGGACGAGTATTCGCGTGATACCAACGTTAGTGCAACGGTTGAAAATGCATTGAGGCTATCAACGGAAGCCGCCGGACTTCTGGAAGCCGCGTCAGATGTTGCGTACGCTGATCTCGTTTCAGGGGGTGACGATACAATAAAGGACATTGACGAAACAATGTCTTTGCTCATCGATGAAGACTTTACCGTTTATCAGGCCACGCTTGCCATTAGGTCAGAAGTAAACTTGCTGTCAGGCCTTGCTTTGACGCGGTCACAATCGCGCGATATCGCTATTTTGACGATTATCAACGAACTTGCTGTTGCAGCTGACGAACGATTGGTCGGTTTGCTGTCCGCAATGTCCAACAGGCCTCAGATGGCAGATATTGTTCTTACCGTCGAAGAGGCTCGCACAATACTACTGGAAGTTGCAGGTCAAGTGACACCGCAAGATGTTTTGAATGTTCGCCAAACGGTGGACAAACGGTTGTCCGCAAACTTGGAACTGATCTATTCTGACCTTGTTTTCAACAGTGATTTTGCCAAAAAACAAAATGCAAAAGCGGTCGCAGGGCTTTTGAACGACCAAGTCGCACAAATCCGCGCCAAGGCTGCTTTGGCGTTGTCGGTCAGAACATTTTTCATCTCTGCTTTGCAGGTTGCGTTGGCGCGTGATGTTGACGAGCTTGCGGGAAAGGTAGACGCATTGGAATCGTCAAAACGCGAACTATCGGAGGCGATGCAAAAAACGGAAGTTGAAATCTCTGCTAAGCTGCAAGCCATTCTTGTGATAGCGGACCCGGAAGCAGGCATTGGTGCTACGCGCCTTGCGGCGTTCGGCTCTAAAGCGCAAGCTGCCGAAGCGTCGAGAATGGCTGCAAATGCTGTGGGTGAAATGGCCAGCGAAATTGCGGCTTACTCCGGTGCGACCCGCGCTCAGATTGAAAACACAGTGTCGAACCTTGATCGTGTAATCGCTAGCGCACGGATACAATTGCAAAATATAGGATTTATCAGCCTGGTGATCGTTGGTTTGGCACCGGTTTTGATCTGGATAATGATTAGTGCTCCATTGCGTCGCGTAACCAAAACCACAGAGCGATTGGCCAGTGGCAATTTGTCGGAAATTACCGGTCTGGACAAAAACACTGGTGAAATCGGGCGTTTGGTTTCGGCACTTACGATCTTTCGAGCTGGAGCGCTTGAAAAGATTCAATTGCAAGAAGACGAAAAGAAGCGCGCGGCTGCAGCTATCGAAGCAGAGCGTGACGCTGAGCGCACACTCCAAGCTGCGGAGATAGCGCGGATGGAACATCAGGAAAAGAAAGAAGAACAGGCGCGACAACAAGCAGAAGCCAAGCGGCAGGAGATGATTGCCAGTTTAAGCAATGCGCTTGGCCAAGCTGTTTCGGCCGCGTCTGAAGGTAATTTCTCTGTGCGCGTGGACGCGGATTTTTCTGATCCGCAGCTCTCGACATTGGCCAAAGAGGTTAACCAACTGATCGTAAGTGTGGACGAAGGACTTTCGGAGACTGGGCGTGTTTTGGAACGTGTCGCCCAAGGTGACTTGACTCAACATGTTGAAGGCCGCTTTCAAGGTGCATTTAAGCAACTGCAAGACAATACAAACGAAATGATCGATGCGCTGAAGCTACTGGTTTCGGAAATTGCAGGTAGTGGGGATAATCTAGCTCAGTCGTCTGGCGCACTTCGCGACACATCGACCGGCTTGTCAAAGCAAGCTGAACAGAATGCAGCCTCGCTTGAGGAGACCTCAGCCGCACTGGAAGAGTTGGCGTCGAGTGTACAGCAGGTGAGCGAAAACGTAGCCGAAGCCAACGAAAACGCACAGCTCGCAAGTAAGGACGCCGAAACAGGCGGAGACGTTGCGTCTGATGCAGTTGCTGCGATGAACCGTATTTCCAACGCATCTTCGGAGATCACTGAAGTGGTAAAAGTGATCGATGACATCTCGTTCCAGATCAATTTGCTTGCTTTAAATGCGGGAGTGGAAGCCGCGCGGGCCGGCGAAGCGGGTCGCGGATTTTCGGTGGTTGCCTCTGAGGTGCGTCAATTGGCACTGCGTGCGGGCGACGCTTCAAAAGAGATAGAAGATGTAATTGCAAAGAGCGATAAGGCTGTTTTGGAAGGCGTGAGCAAGGTGACCGATGCGCAATCTTCCCTGACTAGAATCTCAGAGAGTGTCATCGGGTTTTCGCACCGCATAGATAAAATTTCCAAAGCGCTTTCTGAACAGGTGCACGGTGTCGCAGAGATTAATAATTCTGTCGCACAGATTGATCGAAACACTCAGGTTCAGGCGGCGTCCGTTGGAGAGGTGTCTGCGGCAAGTAGTTCGCTTACTAATGAAGCAAGCAATCTCATGCAATCGACACGGCGTTTCAAGACACATGGTCCAACCTGTCAGGAGCACAACCGGACGGAAAAGACGCAAGATTCTAATTGCGATACGCCAAGGCACGTCATGGCGACGAATGGTGAAGAACAGCGACTGGGGTGAGTTTTAACTGGTTTGCTTGGCCCTTCTGCACATGCATCCCAAAGTCGAGCCCTGTAACTTTTTGCCTGCGCTTTCTTAGTGTGAAGTGCAAAGTCCCGGGCGTTGGTCGCAACATCGCCTTTTGTGCGCCGCTCAGGTGGGGCAAATGTGCACCTTGGGTGGTTCGCGGTTGCTAGCGCCGTGCAGTATTTGGGTTTCGGATGAAACCCCTCGAGGACCATATCCAGCAGTCAGTGTTGGTTCGATTTCTTTCCCAACCAGCGCAATTAATTTCTAAAATTATGCGGGTCCAGTCGCCGTTTGGGGCCACTCTGATGATAGAAACGACTACAGAACAAATCACGTATTGTGGAGTTTAAAAAAGACGAGCGAGCTCCACCCGAAAGTTGAGAATATACGCCAAAAAACAGATAAGCCCGGACGCAGTTCGCTTCTGAGCGCCGCGTGACAGTGGAAATGCTGCATAAATGGAACACCGTATTGCTGGCACCGAATTTGTACCTGAGTCTTGCCCAATACAACGCATGACTGCGATGCGAGAAACGCATTCTCAAGAAGAATAACAAAACTTAGAAAATGAAACGCGATTGCGTTTCCCAAACAGACAATCACCTGTCTGTTGCTTTTTTCCTGTGCGTCATGGTGCAGCGAGAAGTGTCATGCTTGAAAGGCTTCACATTTGGTGCACCCCAAAGGTTCCGCCGTAACTGCGTGGTGGCGCCACATGACCCATCTAGACTAAAACATGGTCGCTGAATGCAAACTGAAACTCGCCGATAAATTTTGTCATTGTTGAAACACCATCCAATAGGACGTATCGTATTGACTGCATGCCGACCGCGTGCATGGATGGCACTCCAATTTCAGCATAAATAACAAGAGGCGACGCGTGCAGGGTAATCTGAATAGTCGGGTCATCGGGATTGTCGGTGCCGTTGCAATCTTCAGCGTTTTTTCCAACGCGCTAATGTTGACCGGTCCGCTTTTCATGTTGCAGGTATACGACCGCGTGCTGGCTTCGCGGTCCGAAGAAACACTGGTCGCACTCTTTGCATTGGTTGCAGGGCTTTACGCGCTCTATGCGCTGTTTGAATATGCGCGCAGCCGCGCTGTTGCGCGGGTGGGAGCGCAAATCCAGTCAGATTTAGGTCCGACTGTTCTCAGAACGGTTCTGGAAAACGCTGCAATGCGCCGCAAACCAGGGCCAGGCAGCGTGCAAGATCTGGATGCGGTACGCAGATTCATGGGTTCACCTGTTTTGCTCGCGATGTTCGATCTGCCCTGGACACCACTCTTTATGGCTGCAATCTTTTTGTTCCATCCCCTTTTGGGCTGGCTTGCGGTCGGTGGCGGTTCACTTTTGGTAGCTGTCGCTTTACTCAATCAGGTCCTTACAGCGAAACGCACTTTGAAGGGCAATCGCTTGACCAACGCGGCTACTGGTTTTGCGCAAACCGCTCAAGATCGCAGTGAGTACGTTTGGGCTCAGGGGATGCAATCTGCCGTTTTGGCGCGGTTTTCTACCGCACAGGACGCCGCAATCGGTCAGTCGATGGCTGCGAATGATTGGACCGGGTCGTTCTCGACGTTCACCAAGGCGTTCCGCCTCTTTTTGCAGTCGGCCATGCTGGCTCTTGGCGGCTGGCTGGTGCTGCAAGAGCAACTCTCGCCGGGTGCGATGATCGCGGGTTCTATCATGTTGGGTCGGGCATTGGCGCCCATCGATGTTGCTGTCGGGCAATGGCCGACTGTCCAGCGTGCTCGACAAGGGTGGCGGGATGTGAACGCGCTCTTGAACGCATTGCCAAAGCCTGCAGCAAAAACTGATTTGCCGGTTCCAGAGGCGCGCCTGACCGTGCGCAATGTGAGCGTGGTCCTGAACCGCGGTGATCAACCTGTGCTGGAGCGGATTGATTTCGAACTGCAGCCGGGCGAAGCGATTGGCGTCATTGGTCGCAGTGGGTCGGGCAAAAGCACCTTGGCGCGTGTGGTGATCGGACTGTTGCCGCCAATCCAGGGTGAAGTTCGGTTAGGTGGTGCGACGCTGGCGCAATATGGCGCGGAGACTTTAGGCAAGCATATCGGATATCTCCCACAGGAAATTCAGCTATTTGCCGCGAGCATTGCGGAAAATATTGCGCAGCTTGAAACCGATCCCGATCCCGAACGGGTGATCGAAGCGGCTAAAAAGGCCAAGGTGCATGACGTTATCCTCGCGCTGCCAGAGGGGTATGACACCGTCATGGGTCCCGACAGTACGCAGTTGTCCGGAGGGCAGAAACAACGGCTTGCTCTTGCGCGTGCACTCTATCGCGATCCGGTGCTGTTGATCCTCGATGAGCCGAATTCTGCGCTTGATAATGAAGGGTCTGAAGCGTTGAATGCGGTGGTTGGCGATATGAAGAAAGCCGGCAAATGCGTGATCATCATGACCCACCGCCCAACTGCTATTCAATCCTGTGACAAGCTCATGATCGTCGAAAAAGGGCGGGTTGCTGCACTTGGACCGCGCGATGAGATCATTAAATCCATGATGGCCAATGCCGAACAGGTTAAATCCGCAATCAAGGCTGGAGGCAACAATGAGTAAGCGGCAATGGAGTGCGCGCTGGCCGTTGATCGTCGGTTTTTGCGCAGCAGTTATCCTCTTTGCAGGGATTGGTATCTGGTCGGTACGTGTTGAAATAGCGGGTGCAGTTATTGCAAATGGCACGCTGCAGGTTGAGAATGAAAGCCAAGTCGTGCAGCATCCAGACGGGGGCGTTGTGGCTGAAATTCCCGCACGCAACGGTGATCTCGTTGAGGCTGGCGATACCCTGGTTCAGCTTGATGCGACGTTCCTCGAAACCGAATTGTCGGTCATTGAAGGGCAGTTGGCAGAGATCTTTGCGCGCAAGGCACGGTTACACGCGGAACGGGATGGGGACGAAAATGTTACCTTTGGGCCGCGCCCTGAACTGACGCTGGTATCTCGTGACCGGATTGAAGAGCAGGTGGCAGGTCAGGCCTCACTCTTTGAAGCCAAGTTCAATTCGATGGCCCGAGAGAAGCAACAGATCCAACGTCAGCAAGGCCAGGTTTTGGACCAGATCGAAGGTTTGCGGTCGCAACTGGTTGCGGTTGAACGGCAACTGTCCTTGATACGCCGTGAATTGCGCGATGTGGATAGCTTGGTGCAACGGGGACTAGCGCAGATGCAACGCTTGCTCGCGCTGCAGCGATCAGAGGCGGAATTGGAGGGTCGAGTTGGTGCGCTGGTTTCGCAGATCGCGGAAGCAGAAACGCAGATTTCCAGCCTGGAACTGGACGTGCTGCGTCTTGATGACCAGCGTCGTGAAGATGCGATTACGCAATTGCGCGATCTTGAGGTCAACGAAAGGGAACTTACGGAACGCCGCATTGCCTTGGTCGAGCGTCTGGGACGGCTTAAGATTGTGGCGCCAGTATCCGGCATTGTGTTCGGGTCGACCGTCTTTGCAGAGCGGGCCGTGGTGCGTGCTGCGGAACCTTTACTGTATCTTGTGCCCAACAATCAGCCACTGCACGTATCTGCCCGTATTGATCCCATCGATGTGGATCAAATCTATCCAGGACAAGAGGTCGCTCTTGTCTTTTCGGCTTTCAGTCGGCGTACTACACCCGAAGGGTCAGGGAGCATTAGTATCGTTTCCGCTGATGCGGCGACAGATGAAATGACGGGCCTGCCGTATTACGAGGCAACGGTCGTGATCGACGATGAATCGATGGCGAGCCTTGATGGACTTGAGCTGTTGCCTGGCATGCCGGTAGAGACCTACATCCGCACTGACGATCGCACGCCACTGTCGTATTTCCTGCAACCGCTTTCGGTCTACTTCGCACGGGCTTTCCGCGAGGAATAGCGTTGCCGTCAACGACGATGCCGGGCTGAGGCTGCCACTGGACTTGCTCAAGGCGCGCGAACTGCTTCACGCGCCTTTGCCCGGTTTTTGCTACAGGTCGCAGACTATCCTTTTAAGAGCGACCTTGCATTAAATCTGCGGCGCGAAGCGGCCGACCCAAGTGCGCCAAGACCGGTAAGCAAGGCCATCAGACTGCCGGGCAGGGGAACGGCTGCTGCGATTCCGGGGCCACCGTATCCGTCTGCGAAAAAGACGTTTCGGCCAACCAGAGTGGTATCAAAATCAATGCCAAAACTCTGCGCGTCCCGAAAAAGCACATCGGCCATGCTTTGTTCACTGCGCCACGCCTCCAGCCACTCTTGAGTTTCGGCGTCGCTGGCACCGGGAGCCGTCTCCTGCAATGCGATAAATTGCGCAGCCCAAAGCGCCTTGCCTGTCGATCCCAAGAAGTCGGTCACGCTGTCGCGGTGCTCAGCAAAGAGCCCGATTAACAGGTCAATGTCTCCATCTAAACCACCGACCCCATCAATGATACCATAGGCATCCAGCACATCACTAGGCAACAGATCGTCCAAGGGCACATCGTCAAATCCAAGAGCGTGACGCATGGCGAGATAACCCGGAAGGCCATGATCTCTACCCCGCTGGATGTTGATGGCCTTCAGATCTGCTGCAGCCGGACCAAATGGCGTCAGCACCAGCAGATCCTGCAAGCCGGGCACAACATGCAGATCGATCGCTTCGGCAGGTTGTAAGAGTGCGCCAAGCAGCTTCTCTGTTTCCGTTGCGCCGCCGAGACAATCCGATGCGAAAAAGCAGTCAGACAACGGTACGCTGGCCTTTTCACTGCCATCAGGGTTGGACAGTAAGATCGTGTCAGGGACCTGTGTGTGTCCAATCCGGCCTGCTGCTGCACTGAACTCGGTAAAGACATTCTCGACTGCTGGAATTTTACTTGGATCGGGAAGATGGCTTTCAAGGGAGCCCGGACCCAAAAGCGCCGGAAGCAATTCGTCGTAGATGACCTTGAACTGAAGATTTGCGTTTAGCTTTTGGGCGGCGGCAAAGATTTCCTCACCCGAACAGCCAGGACAAGAAGATGCGATATCATCCGCGAGGCGATTATGCTCTCTGAGCCAAAGTGCATGGAAAGACTGTAGATTTGGGTTTTCATCCGCGCGCGCGTCGCCTGCGCTTGGACGTCCGTCGATGACTGGCAAATCGCCATTTTCGCCTGTTTTCAGCTTACCTGTAGTGGCGAAATCATCTGCCCGCAGACGCAGGTTTTCTTCGAGAAAACTACCGTACACCGGTGAGGCATCCCATTTGGCGCTCACCTCATTTACATGCGCGCGTGGCGTGGTCACGCCGGAGCCGTTCGCCAGGACTGACCGGGCAAATGCGATCTCGCCGACCCCACCCGCAAGCAGTGGGTCTGCAGGAGTTCTGAGATCCCCCGCCACGGGTCCGAAAACCTGAATTGGCGTTTGCTCTGTTGGCTCCGTCGGTGTCTTGGCGATGGTATGACTCGACCAAAACTGATGTGCGACCACTGCAAGGTTGTTCAAGGGAACAGGGTCTGTGCGCAGGTTGCGCAGGGTGCTTAGGCGCTCGGACAAGCGACGGGCATTTGTAAGGTCATCGCCCAACATGTCCCCGATATTGCCGACGTCCGCGTAGTTGGCAGCGCCAATACGGGCAAGCGCGGGAAGATCTTTGGGAGATGTAGGTCGACTGTCAAAGGTAACAGGCTCAACGATCAGTCCTTCAATGAAGGGAAGTTTGAGGGTGGCTGCATAAGAAGATGTACTGCCGAGGCCCGAACACAAAACGGAAGTAGCCATTGCCGAAGCATAGCGAAAAAACGTCGCTTTCATGATAAAAACCCTATGTAAAAAACGGTGGTGTTGAAAATTGCAATTGAAAAAGAATAGTCACCCAAAACTGAAAATGCTTTGGGCATGGGCACGAGTGTATCACGTTTGCTTGGGCAAATCATGCCTACTGTTGATGCAACTTGTAACAGGTGTCGCCGGAGAGTGTGTGATAGGGAAGTTCTTTGACACGCCAGTGTCCCACGCTTCTAAAACGAAGCGCTTCTTGCATGTGTGCGCATGGAAAAGTTTCGCGAAACTGGGTTCGCGCGCAACGGTGTGACGCATAATGTGATGAAAGGTGCGCGGAAACTGCAAGCCGGTGGGATGCCGGAGCGCATTGACGCTCCGGCTACATGTTGATCAGTTCAGTGCTTTGTCCGTAATTGCGTGAGACCACGCGCCCTCAGGTGCGGCTGTGATAACAGGATCAGATCCACCGGCAAGCAGCGAATTCACTGTGCGTTCGTAGTCAGCCACGTCCAGCGCGCCATTTGAACCTGCCGTAAGTTTGGCGATTTCACCCATCATGCGCACTTGGTGCGCCTCAGTCTGCGCGCCTGTTTCATCATAATCCAACACGATCATTGCGGCATCTGATGCGTTTTCTTCCGCCCATTTCCACCCTTTCATCGACGCACGCACAAAGCGCACCATCTTGTCTTCAAAGGCAGGGTCGGACAGGTTTTCTTCCAACACGTATAGGCCGTCTTCCAAAGTTGCGACGCCCTGGTCTTCATATTTGAAGGTGATCAGCTCTTCTGGCGTCAAACCGGTGTCAATAACCTGCCAATATTCATTATAGGTCATCGTCGAGACACAGGCAGCTTGGCCATTGATCAGGGGATCCACGTTAAACCCCTGCTTGAGCACTTCCACGCCACTGTCCGACCCGTCTGTTGGCAGGCCCAATTGACTCATCCAGCTGAGAAACGGGAATTCGTTGCCAAAGAACCAGACGCCGAGTGTTTTGCCGGCGAAGTCATCCGTTGTGGCCACGCCCGCATCCTTGCGGCAGGTCAGCATCATGCCCGAGGATTTGAACGGCTGCGCGATATTGACAAGCGGCAGACCCTTCTCGCGCGCAGCCAGGGCGGCAGGCATCCATTCGACGGTGACATCGGCCCCTCCACCGGCAATGACCTGCGTCGGTGCAATGTCGGGGCCGCCTGGCTTGATCGTGACGTTCAGATCCTCTTCATCGTAATATCCGTTCTCCAGCGCGACATAGTATCCCGCAAACTGAGATTGAGTGACCCATTTCAATTGCAAGGTCAGGTCATCTGCCGCAAAGGCGGTCGTGGATGTCAGGCTAAGGGCCACCGCAGTGGCTATGGATGTTGGTTTCATGAAGTACTCTCCCTTTTTTGATTATCATCTTTGTGATGGATGCCAGAAGGTCACCCTTTTTTCGATCCAAGCCATCGCCCCATAGAAAAGGCTGCCGACTATGGCTGCGACTACAATTTCAGCCCAGACCAAATCGATAGACAAGCTGCCAACGCCTGTCGAAATCCGAAAACCCATACCCCGTGTGGGTGAGCCGAAATATTCAGCAACGATCGCGCCAATAAGGGCAAGTGTTGTGGCAACTTTCAACCCGTTGAAGATAAAAGGCATTGCTGCAGGAAGCCGGAGCTTGAGCAATGTTTGCGCATAGCTCGCAGCATAAGTGCGCATCAGGTCGCGCTGCATTGTATCGGTTGCGCGCAATCCCTGAACGGTATTCACGAGGATCGGGAAAAACACCATGACAACAACGACGGCCGCTTTGGAGTGCCAGTCGAAACCGAACCAATTCACCATGATGGGGGCCACGCCGACGATGGGCAGGGCCGCGAAGAAATTGCCGATGGGCAGCAGCCCGCGGGTCAAGAATGCGGATCGATCGATGGCGATGGCGCAGAGCAAGGCCGCGATCATGCCAATGACAAACCCGCGCAGGGCGCCCTTGACGACCGTTTGTACAAAATCGACCCAGAGAATATCGATCGAGGCTGCGAAAGTTTGCGCCACAAGGCTGGGAGCTGGCAGGATGATGGGGCTGACGCTAAGACCGCGCACAGTACCCTCCCAAAGCACTAGAAGCGTGACGCCGAAAAGTATGGGTATAGCGATCCGCACGAGGCGCGTGTGCTGCCACGTCGAATTGGCCAGCCAGACGTTAAGCGCCCAGGCCGCAACCCAAAAAATTAAGACGACAATCAGCGCGCTCACGGCTGCATTCCCATGCGCCGCAATGCGATACGTTGTGCAAGATCCAAAAGTGTGACCAGCAGTCCTGCGAGTATGGCTGCGCAGAACAGGGCCGACCAGATGGCCAGAGGGGTGCCGAATTGATCTCCGATCAGGATACGTGCACCAAGGCCGCTGATAGCACCTGTGGGCAATTCCCCGACAATGGTGCCAACCAACGCTGCAGCGATGCCGACTTTGAGGGAGGTAAACAGATAGGGGATCGACGCGGGCAGCCGCAATTTCAGGAAACTCTGCACGCCAGAGGCATCGTAGGTTCTTAACAGGTCAAGCTGTGCAACCTCGGGCGCGCGCAGGCCTTTGACCATGCCCACAAGCACGGGGAAATAGCATAGATATGCAGAGATAAGTGCCTTGGGCAGTCCACGCCCGTCGATACCGATCTGGCTTGATAGAATGATGATCATGGGGGCCAAAGCTACGATGGGAATGGTCTGGCTGATGATTGCCCAGGGCATCAGGCTCATCTCTGCGACGCGGGAATAGACGATCGCGATGGCACCAACGACGCCCAGCAAGGATCCCAATAGAAAGCCCCAAAGCGTTGATCGCAGGGTAATCCAACCGTGATAGATCAACGAACGTTTCGACCAGGTGCGACCTCGCAAGACCATAGCACCGGTGGTTTTCCAGAGCTCCTGCCCGACCTGTGTGGGAGTCGGCAAGCGCGGGCGCTCCAGCGTGTAACCCGCAGCGATATGGTCCCGGTTCTGCGCCATCAGACGCCAGACGGAGACGTCCCGTCGTTCGGGCGATCCTTCCGGTATGATTTCGGCCCCGCTGCGCGCCGCCTGATCCAGTGCCACGCGCACATTCATGGGGGCCACTGCAAGGAACCAAAAGACGAGGAATGCGCTCAGTACGGTCAAAATGGGCAGCAGTGAGCGCATCATGCGCAGCCCTCTTTTGATATGTGTTTACTCATACGAATGTCCGGCGCGCAGACCTTCGCGTACGCGATGTGCGACAGTCAGGAATTCCGGTGTTTCGCGCAGATCCAGCGGGCGTTCGCGGGGCAGGGGGCTGTCGATGATGTCTGTAATGCGCCCCGGACGCGGGCTCATCACAACGATCTTTGTGGACAGATAGACGGCTTCTGGGATCGAATGTGTCACGAAACAGATGGTTTTTTGCGTTCGTGCCCAGAGTTCGAGGAGCTGTTCGTTGAGGTGATCGCGCACGATCTCATCTAATGCTCCAAAGGGTTCGTCCATCAGCAGGAGGTCCGCATCAAAGGCCAGTGCGCGGGCAATGGACGCGCGTTGCTGCATGCCGCCCGAGAGCTGCCATGGGTATTTGTTTTCAAACCCGACAAGATCCACCATCTCAAGGGTGTTTCGAACCTTTTCTGCGCGCTCTGCTTCGGAATAGCCCATGATCTCCAGCGGCAGGCGGATATTACCGCCGATTGTGCGCCATGGGTAAAGACCCGCGTGCTGAAAGACGTAGCCGTACGCCCGCGCCCGACGCGCTTCGTCTGGTGTCATGCCGTTGATGGACAGCGCGCCCGCCGTAGGTGTTTCCAAGGCTGCGATACAGCGCAGAAAGGTGGTCTTGCCGCAGCCGGATGGCCCGATGAAGGAAACAAATTCACCCTTGTCGATGGTGAGATCGACGTCGCTCAACGCATTGACTGGGCCATCGTTTGTATCAAAGATCAAGTCCAGCGCCTTTGCGGCAACGGCGGGCATTGTACCGCTCATCTATGCAATGTCTCCTTTCCACCGGGCGACCATTCGTTCCGTGGCGATGAAAAGCGCTCCATTCTTTGATCGCAGTCTATCCCCGCTGACAAAATTCTCCAATCGATCCCAGTCACGAAAAAGCCCAGATTTCCAGTAGTCTTGCAAAATATCTTCGTCGACAGCACCATGGTTAATCATGCGAGCCAGCAAGCCGTGAATGCTAAGGATGTAGCGAGCGCTTTCCTTTTCCTCTGTTTCAAGGTGGCCGTAGTCTTGTCTATGTGGACCAGAAAAGAAACTTTGACGCGCGTGCCTGAACTGCCCGGCTTGGATCGTTTCATGGATCACACTGATGCATTCTCTTATAAACCGCCGTTGGTCTTTGTCGTGACCGCTGGCTTGTAGTCGCATCTGACGCCAAACAAAGATGGTTGTAACGATGACCGCTATTGATGCCATTATAGCCGTCACATCGGCAAGAACGTCGAGCCAAGAAATTATAGGCATTCTAATGCGCTCAGACCCCCGTTGCCGGGATTCCGGTCCGCTCCACTGGGCGGGGGGCCGTAAGTTCTTTCCAGGTGCTGAGCGCCCTGTTCGTCACGCCGTTGCCGGAACGTGAGACGAATTGTCCGTGTCCTTCTTGGGTGCGGATCTCGCCATCATGCACGACGACCTTGCCGCGGGAGAGGGTGAAGCGGGGCAAGCCAGTGACGGCTTTTCCCTCGAAAACGTTGTAATCAATGGCGGATTGCTGCGCGCTTGCAGTGATCGTCTTCGATTTCTCAGGATCCCAAACCACCAGATCCGCGTCCGCTCCCACGGCCACGGCCCCTTTTCTGGGGTAACAATTGAGGATCTTGGCGATATTCGTCGAGGTTACGGCGACGAATTCGTTCATCGTCAAGCGGCCGGTCATCACACCGTGGGTCCAAAGCATGGGCAGCCGGTCTTCAAGTCCACCCGTCCCGTTCGGGATTTTGGTGAAATCGCCGACGCCAAAGCGTTTTTGATCGGTGGTAAAGGCGCAGTGATCTGTTGCAACGACCGAAAGAGAACCTGCCTGCAAGCCGGCCCAAAGGCTGTCCTGGTGTTGTTTGTTGCGAAATGGCGGGGACATGACGCGCCGCGCTGCGTGGTCCCAATCTGCATGGAAGTATTCGCTGTCATCCAGCGTCAGGTGCTGAATCAGGGGTTCGCCCCAAACACGCTTGCCCTGCTGGCGCGCGCGCCGGATTGCCTCGTGTGCCTCTTCGCAAGAGGTATGCACCACATAGAGCGGCACACCGGCCATATCCGCAATCATAATGGCGCGATTGGTGGCTTCGCCTTCGACCTGCGGGGGGCGCGAGTAAGCATGCGCTTCGGGGCCGGTATTGCCGTCAGCCAGCAGTTTCGCTGAAAGTTCCGCCACCACGTCGCCGTTCTCGGCGTGTACCATGGCGATACCACCAAGTTCGGAGAGACGGTTGAAGGACGAATAGAGTTCGTCGTCATTCACCATCAATGCGCCCTTGTAGGCAAGGAAGTGCTTGAACGTGTTGATGCCACGCTCTTCGATGACAGTTTTCATGTCGTTAAAGACCTGCTCACCCCACCAAGTGACCGCCATGTGAAAAGAATAGTCGCAATTGGCGCGCGTGGATTTGTTGTCCCATCGCTTGATGGCATCCAACAGGCTCTCGCCTTGGTTCGGCAGGCAGAAATCCACGACCATCGTGGTGCCACCAGCCAAGGCCGCCCGGGTGCCGCTTTCGAAATCATCCGAGGAATAGGTACCCATAAACGGCATTTCCAAATGCACATGCGGGTCGATCCCACCGGGCATCACATAGCAGCCCGTGGCGTCGAGCACCTCATCGCCTGAGAGCCCTTCTCCGATTTCGATGATCCTGTCCCCGTCAATCAGAACATCCGCCATGTAGGTCAGATCATGTGTAACGACGGTTCCGTTCTTGATGACTTTGGTCATGTCTGGCTCTTTCCTTAGCTGGACTTAGTCGATGATTTCGGCGGTATTGAGCACGGCATGCAGCAGCACGTCGGTGCCGGCCTTTGCCCATTCCTTGGTGATTTCTTCAGCCTCATTGTGGCTCAAACCGTCCACGCAGGGGCACATGATCATCGCTGTGGGGGCGACATCGTTGATCCAGCAGGCGTCATGGCCTGCGCCCGACACGATGTCCATGTGGCTGTAGCCCAGTTCTTCTGCGGCGGTGCGTACGGCTGAAACGCAGGTTTCGTCAAATGCGGGCGGGTCGAATTGACCGACGATATGACAGTCAAACTCTACGCCGATGTCTGCACATAGCTTAGGCGCGCGTTGCATGAATTCATCCACCATGCCGTTGAGCTTGTCGAGAACATGCGTGCGCATATCTACGGTGAAAACAACCTTGCCCGGGATGATGTTACGACTATTGGGATAAACGTCGATATGGCCGATCGCGCCCACAGCACCCGGCTGGCTTTTCATCGCGATCTCATGCACCAGTTCGGTGACAAGCGCCAAGCCGCGCCCTGCATTCTTGCGCAATGCCATCGGAGTAGATCCCGTGTGGCTTTCCTTGCCCGTCACAGTGCACTCGATCCAGCGTAGGCCCTGACCATGAGTCACGACGCCAATGTCCTTGGATTCTGTTTCGAGAATAGGGCCTTGTTCAATGTGCAATTCAAACATGGCGTGCATTTTGCGTGCGCCCACTTCTTCGTCGCCCAGCCAACCGATGCGTTTCAATTCGTCGCCAAACGATTTTCCGTCTGCATCGACGCGGTCATAGGCCCAGTCTTGCGTGTGAATGCCCGCGAAGACGCCCGACGACAGCATGGCAGGCGCAAAGCGTGCGCCTTCTTCGTTGGTCCAGTTGGTCATCACGATGGGGTGTTTGGTCTTCACGTCCAGATCGTTGAGCGTGCGGATCACTTCCAACGCGCCCAATACGCCCAGCACGCCATCGTATTTGCCCCCGGTGGGCTGAGTATCCAAATGCGACCCCATATAGACGGGCAGCGCGTTGGGGTCCGTGCCTGGGCGGGTTGCGAACATGTTGCCCATCGTATCGACGCCGGTTTCCAGCCCCGCGGCGTCACACCATGATTTGAAAAGGGCGCGCCCTTCTGCATCTTCATCTGTCAGAGTCTGGCGGTTGTTGCCGCCTGCAATGCCTGGGCCAATCTTGGCCATTTCCATCAGGCTGTCCCACAAACGGTCCGGGTCAACACGTAAGTTCTGTCCGCGCTCCATGAAAGGGTCCCTTCTTTTCGACCTGATGTGTCTTGCGCGATTCCTCGCGCTCGCTCAACGTGGTCTGATCTTGTGCCGGGGGTCAACTTTTTTTGACCAAATGGACAGAAAATCGCTGAATTCGAATGGTAGGTGTTGAAAGCTGCATTCAAGATGGGCATGGATTTTGCCATGCATCGGCTCTGGGCAACAGCTGAAATGCGCTACACATGGCGCACAGGTCGATGAACCATACGGCGGTCTGATGACCCGCGCGCAACAGAAGTCTTGCCTTGGGCGGATGGAGGGGGAAGATGTCAGAGCCTGCAAAGCGGAAATCCACACGAATTCAGCGCGAAAAACGCGAAGTTATTTTGCGTGCGGCGCTTGATGTCTTTTCCGTACACGGTTTGCGCGGCGCGACACTGGCCAAAATCGCCGCTAAGGCGGGGATGTCAAA
>JBGCDG010000010.1:0-43770 GCA_045105195.1 Roseobacter sp.
CACCCATTAAGACAAATAGCAGAGTTTCGAACACGACAATGAATTCCCAGACTTCAACACGCTATTATTCGGTTAACAGAGTTTGTCAGACTAATGAAGTCTGCCATTCGTGCGTCGTGCAGCATCGGTGAGTCTGGGCTCACAGCCGCCGTTAGATCGTTCGCAGCATGATCTTATTTAGACCCGCCGCCACCTGAAAGGACGGCCCATTGTGGTCATTCGTCCGTGCAACTAGATGCTGCGGTCGCAACCTGCATTGCTGACACTCGCTGCAACCCGTAAAAGACGCTGCAAAGTAGACAAGCAAACGCTGCGTTAGGCATCTTGTCGTCGCACAAATTCCTGCTCGATCACTTCCGTTCCCCACTGAGTGCCAGGGGTCTGATGAGCCAGCGCGAACCCGTGTTTTTCATAAAGGTGGCGGGCGGCATCCAATCCTTTGAAGGTCCACAGGCGAGTGCGATCAAAGGCGTGCTTCTCTACAAACTCGGTAGCCTTACCGAGGAGCAGATTACCGATGCCCATACCCCGTGCTCTGGGGCTGACGATGAACCAACGTAAATGGCTAGCACCGTCCCCTAAATCCTCACCATCGAGGGAGACAGACCCCAGAAGTTCATTTCCTGAATAAGCGGAGAACGTCGTGTTCACCGGATTGTCTATCCGGCCCATGAACTCTGACATTTCCGTTGCGACTTTGCGCTCGAAAGCAACTCCAAACCGATAGTTTTGTGAGTAGAAGGTCGCGTGTAGATGCGCCACGCATGCGATGACCCCGGACCGATAGCCCTCGTGTAGTTCAACCTTTGGCGCAACGCTGTCCAAGTTGCTCAGAGATTTTGCAAACAGATCAAGTCCCGCCTCAATTTGTGCGACTTCTGTTGACGACAGAACGTCCAAGGCAGATCGCAGCTGTCGCCGCGCAAAATCCTCGACTTCGCCGAGCAGGTCTTTTCCATCCCGCGTCAAGGACAGAATACGGGACCGCAAATCACTCGGATCAGGGCCAACCTTGATCAGGCCATCATTTTCCAGCTTTTTGACAAGGCGGCTGACGCTGGACTTTTCTAAATGCAGAAGTGCACACAGGTCACTCGCATTTTTCACTTTGCTATAACCGAGTTCAACAATCGAATGCACCGCAGATGGAGATAGCTCAGTTCCGGCCAATCCCTTTTGCATGAAACCAAGTTCACGCACGATATGCCGTGTGGCGGAGCGCATTTCGTCAATACGGTGAGTTGAAAGCGAGTGCGTCATGGTTGTATGATACAACTAACATCCTGATGCCGTCCAGTACGAACGGATAATTGCTGCATCACGGCAATCCAGCAGATTTGCTTCATGGACGCCATCGGCCCAAAGCAGACACAGATCTTGTCACGTGGCGCTGCCTTTCTGATTCTACAAAGCCGCCGTTCAAGTTGAGGCACCGCAAAAAACCAATCAGCCCTCCAACAAAGTCAGCGGGCCCTCACCTCGAGCACTCCATACACGATTTTGGAGGAGCGGATTGGAGTGGTAAGTTAGATCGAGCTGCAGATACTCCACCGTTGAAGTCGAAAATAAGCAGTTGCGAGGAGTTCCGCAATGACGACCATTGCAGCGCATCTTTCAATCGATTCACGTGGACCTTGAGCCATTTACATCTCTGCGGACAGCCGAATTACATGAGGGTCAGCAACGCAACGATGGGATGCAGGGCAAAAAAAATTGCGTCTCGTTCGAGTCCAGACGTATTTGGATATTGCTAATCAGCTTTCTTTCCGACGCAGATAATTAATCAAGTCACGCGTCAGGTAGATGTTGGAATACTCTTTGACGAGATGACCTGTGCTGACGAACGACATGGTCGGTGGGTAAGTACAATCAAGAAATCTCTTGAGAACTCTGTCAGTGCAGCGTTCCCTGACTTCAAGTTTTTTCATGGTTCGCGAACTGGAAGCGGGATGACATGCTCTTTCAAACTTTGGGAGGTAAGTTTCCAATCCGATGATCATGTCTGGAAGGATGTCAAAGTCGACTTACAATCGAACCGTTCCCATTTCGCCTCCGTCAGCGGTTCCGGACGCGATAATCTCCAGAAACAGCTTGCGAACACCAACCACCAAGAAGAAGCGGGAACAAGTCGCCACGCTTTTCAGACGCTGTTTCAATCGATTAAAGCAGGCAGAGACTCATCGAGTGGGGAGCACCACAGATTGTTGGAATGTACCGAATAAGGTCTGCTAGGTGATTTGGGATGATTTGGGAAGGCGACCGGTACTATTGCGGATGCAAGCTAGTCGCCGGACCTAATTTCGATAGCATAGAGTGGTTCAATAAGCGATTTGAGCGGGCCGACGGAAAGACAAGGAAACGCCTAAAGGGCGCAAAGCAGCATTGAGGGCGGCAACCTACTTGATCCCGCCTTTTTTGGGCTTTCGCACGACAGCCATTGGTGCCTCGTAATTTCTTCGAAATAGCCTTTGTCGATGACGCGCAGCATTGTCCGGCAGGCCTCTCCGCAGCGGTTAGTTCAGCCCAAAAACTTATTGCCGGTAAGTCCGCCAGATTCAGCCGATCGGGCGCAAGAGGCGGGACTGGATCAGGTCTGGTTGACATTATTGGAAGCCGTCCAGTCACCTGCTAACTTTACTTCTGGGGGCGCTGTCTCATTCATCAGCGACTAGCGGCAAGAACGCCAACTCGTCTAGACGTGATGAGGCTCTAAAGACACCCCCCTTTCTCGCGCTATCAAGTCCGGCGCTATCAAACAGGTCGAGAAGGAGGTCATACACCGGCTCAAAGTTGTCAAACCCGTCCGGTAGCGCCTGAATGGCTCTGGCTATCGCGCGATCCTCCTCCAAAAGACCTGCAAAATCCCCGTCGATCATCCTTGCGAGAATTGGCACAGTTTGCCCTCCTGCGGCGCTGAACGCGCTTCGTTCACCTCTCAATCGCGCTAGGGCGTTGACTTTGCTGTTTGCATAGACCGCTACTGTTCCATCCAATGCTTCAATTGCTTGAGCCTTCTTGGCCCCCGCGTGATTCAAGAAGTAAAACATCGGCAACCATTGGCGCTGAACTTGGGCGGATACGTTCGCATAGTCCAAAGGCGTCCGAACGTGCGCTTTGGTCAGAAAGGCTTGTAGAACTCCGTCAGCAATGAGCGCACGTCCTTCGATACGGTCCAACGCCTCGCCATCGGCATTTACCGCCTTGTCGTCGCCGACGAGGCGGAGAGCAGGAGCACCTTCAACTTCTTCAAATTCACCCTGCCGGATAATCTCAAGCTGATCAGCCAGCTTTTGGTCGATGGTGAGCTTCATGTCGGAGGTTTCCATAGTCGCGGCATTTGTGTCCACGATGAGTGACCGGTCAGTGCCAATGTCAGCAAGTCGTTGAGCAGACTTGAGCAGCACACTTTGGCTGGCTTGGTCTCTCTCGCGAAGCATCGCGTGAAGATCGCCAAACTTAATTTTCGCAGATTGCCCAGGATAGCGGAATAAGATGCTACCGTCATCTAACCCGTCGCTGTCGCGACATACCACGACCGGAGGAACGCTATACTTCTCGACATACAGAACACCGACGTTCATTCCACCAATTTGGATGGTCTCTTTAACAAAGTCTGGTGTCGGAACTAGAAAAGTCTTCACCTTATCGCTTATCCGCACAATATCGGTATTGTCGAATGTATCGTCGGGTAGTCCAGCAACTTGGTATCCTGCATTATTCACGCCCAAAAAGATGAAACCGCCTTTGTTGTTTGCGAGAGCAGCAATTGCCCTTACCAGTGGGTTCATTTTCTTTGGGTCGAACTCAGCTTTGCACTCCTGCTCGGTCGTTTCTCCATCGCTCAAATACCAGTTACCGTCACCTCTCTGCTCAAAACGCTGTGCAGCACGTTCTGCGATTGTCGGTGTAGCTGCGCCTTGGTTCGCGACGCCAATCGCAGCAACCTGAAAATTTGCAAGAAAGTTCGTGAGGTCAGCTTGTGATGCAGCAGGGACGTGTGGCCCGTAGGTTCCGTTGCGAATTTGACTAATGCGCCCAGAGTTAACTGGCCTATCTTGCCGATTAAAATAGAACTGAATATCTACATTCCGCTCGCCTCTAGCGAGTAAGGCTTTTATTAAGCCGATTTCTTCGTCGGTGATGCTTCTCGGCACTTTAACACCTGTCGTAACGAATTAGCGTCAAATTTCACTACTTTGAGAATAGTCAAACACATACATCAACGGAAGTCCCCATTGGCACGCTCGAATGCGCAGGGCGATCGCCGCACAGATCCGCAGTATGTCGGTTGATCCATTGCGCAATCCGTTGCTCGTTTTGCCTAAACCATCAATATAGATATTTTTCATCCGCGGACCGAGAAGCGCCTGTCCTCCTCTGCTAGGGTCAGGTTTCCTGACCAGTAGATGACGAGAACCGCGGCGGCGATGGCTGACACCGAACGTCCGCTCCAATTTGCATCCTGATAATTCATCCAATACGCAACGAAGTTCTGCCTTCCTGAAGGTTTTTCGATGCGGGCCGAGGTGCAACTTTTGCCGTCAGGTGCTGCGTGCGGCCCGTGTTGACAAACCTCGGAAGGAGAAAGCCGCGGCGGTCTGTGACCAGGCTATGGGGAAAGAGCGCTGACGGGTGAGACTGAAGTTGCCATGGTCGCTCGGTCGACAGTCTTTGAGGCACTTGCCGCAGTCATCTTATACAAGATCGGCCGCAAACATGGCACGGATTGAGCGCCAATGACACCATTCGTGCCGTCATCTTGAATGATGGCCGCAAGCGGCTTCGATCGATCAACCTCAGGTGATCGGCACATGTTGTGTTGGGTGAGCAGGCTTCATGTCATGCGGCCTGCTTCCTTGGCGGTGCGCGCGACATCGGTTTTTGGCCGCGCTGGAAGATCTCGACAATGCGCATTTCTCCACCACAGCAAGGGCATGGCTCACGCAAAGTGAGAGGGATGATATTGGGTTCTAAGTCTGGTTCAGTGGTTTGTTCGATTTTTTTGACACCGAGCAACGCTCAGATCTTCGCGATGTTTGTTTTACGCGCCGCACTTGCCAACAGGCCGTAAAACCGGATGCGATGGAACCCATCGGTTAGGACATGGATCAGGAAGCGGCGGATGAAATCGGGCGTGGCCAGACGCATGACCCTTTGGCGATCACCGTTGTTAATTCTGTATTCCTTCCAACGGAACGCAACTGTATCGGCATCCACGCTGACCAAGCGGTTGTTCGAGATCGCAACCCGGTGGGTGTAGCGGCTCAGATAAGCCAGCATCGCTTCTGGCCCACCGAAAGGCGGTTTGGCATAGACCACCCACTCGGTTTTGCGGAACGGGGCGAGCCACTTCGCGAAGGAATCCGGCTGCGCCAAACATTCAAGATCGCTAAAGAAGCTGAGCTGACCCGCACGGTGTAATTCCATAAGCCCGTCCAGGAACAAACGTCTAAACAGCCGCGCCAACACCCTCACATGCAGAAAGAACCCCGATTTGCCGGCGACCCAACTTTTGCCATCGGGTAAGAGACCGCCACCGAGGACGATCATGTGGATGTGGGGATGATGTGTGAGCGCCGATCCCTAGGTGTGCAGGACACTGGTCAGGCCGACCTTCGCTCCGAAGCGCTTGAGGTCGGCCGCGATGGTCATCACGGTTTGCGCTGATGCGCGGAACAACAGACCATAGGCCGCTTTCTGATTCCAATTGGCAATCTGCGCGATCTCTGCTGGCAAAGTGAAGACGACGTGGAAGTACTCCACGGGCAGAAGATCCTTGGTACGCGCCTGCATCCAATCCCGCGCGGCGGGGCCCTGGCACGTCGGACAGTGCCGGTTCTTGCAACTGTCGTAGGCAATGTGATGATGGCCGCACTTTGTACAACCCGCCACATGCCCGCCGAGCGCCTCTGTCCGGCAGGCTTCAATCGCCGACATCGCCTTGAGTTGGCCGAGACCGATATGACCCGCATTGATCCGCCTCTATGCCGGACCATGGTTCCGCAAGATATCTGCGATCTCCAGCCGTGGGCGCAGCAACTGCCCAGATCGCTACTCCAATCCCCGCCTGACGGTATGATCCTGCAGCTTCTCCAGGATCTCGTATGGGCTGACGGTGCCGCGGATGGTCTTGCTCGCAACATGCGTGTAGCGCGCCGTTGTGCTGAGCTTCGAATGACCCAAAAGCACTTGGATCACCCGGACATCCGTTCCGGCCTCGAGCAGATGCGTTGCAAAGCTATGGCGCAAGGTGTGCAGCGTAGCGGGATTGTTGATCCCCGCCATATTCTTGGCGGACATGAACGCCCGGTTCAGTTGGCGCGGTGAAAACGCCATGATCTTTGGCTTGCCCGCAACCCAGCGCCGTAACTGATCCCCAAGGCCGCGCGATACTTCAGCCTTGGTTCGGGAACCGCCGCCAATAGGTCGCCAACCTGCTCGACGCTCAAAACAACTGGCAGTTTCTTCGCCTTGCGCCGGAACTGCATGTAACGCTTCATCTCTTCGCGCCCGCAGGTCATACCAAAGAAAAACTGCAGTGACACGATCCTGGCGTTGAACACCCCGGTCGAGACACCGCTATCGGTCATGTGAAGCTGATAAGCCCGCAGCTCGTCCGGTGTCGTCGTATCGGGTGAGCGCCCGATGAACTCGGCAAGATACCTGACCGCTTTAATATGGACTTGCTGGGTCTTCGGCGACATTCCACGAATGTGCATGTCTTCGATCATCCGTTCGCGCAACGGTGTGGTCTTCTCCTCTTTCATGAGATCCTCCTGTTGTCTGATTGAGAAACCTCAAGCTTCAGACAGGTCAGCAAGATCACAAAATGCGCTCGATCAGGATTGGCTTATAGAGGCAGCCAAAAGCGCTATTGCCGCGGTAGCGGCTTCGTCCTTCCGCCATCCCAACCAAGCCTATGCGCGACTGCGAGCACGTCTATCACAGTACCAAGAGGGGACAAAAGGATGGATGAGATTTCACGCTCTCCACTCAATCAGGTGTAAATGTATGATAAACGTGAAATAAATGGTGCGGATGAGAAGACTCGAACTTCCACGGGTGTTACCCCACAGCGACCTCAACGCTGCGCGTCTACCATTCCGCCACATCCGCACTCTTGAATGGTTCATGGTCTTTAGCCTGCTCCTGCAGCATTGTGAAGGCCCATTTTCACAATTCTTCACAGCGTAGGATGCGACCAGTTTTACACTTTGAGCGGGGTCCAACCTGCGGTAAGTCAGTTTTATGGTCGAATGGATTATTACGCCCGGTTTAACAGATTACCGATCTGCCGAAAGGTGGATGGAAGCCCGTGCACGCGCAATCGCGGAAAACCGTTCCGAGGAATGCATCTGGTTGGTTGAACATCCACCTCTTTACACCGCAGGAACCAGTGCGAAAGCCTCTGATCTGGTGGAACCTGACAGATTCCCGGTTCACGCAACTCGAAGAGGCGGTCAGTTCACCTACCACGGGCCAGGGCAGAGAGTCGCTTACACACTATTGAATGTTGGTGCGCGCGGGCGCGACGTGCGCGTGTTCGTGCAGCAGCTAGAAAACTGGGTAATCGAAACAATCTCGCGGTTTAATGTGGCCGGTGTCATCAGGGAAGACCGTGTTGGTGTCTGGGTGGAACGACCAGAAAAAGCACCGTTGCCGAACGGCGTTATTGCTGAGGACAAGATTGCAGCAATTGGCATTAGACTTCGTAAATGGATCAGCTTTCATGGCATATCGATCAATGTTGACCCAAACCTCGAGCATTTCTCAGGAATTGTGCCCTGCGGAATTGCGGAACATGGCGTGACAAGCCTCGTCGATCTAGGGCTTCCGGTGACGATGGAGGACCTCGATGTCGCTTTGCGAGACTGCTTCGCCAATGTTTTTGATGATCAGCCTACCGACGCGGCATGGGTAGGCCAATCATCGTTTCTCTGAAGCATGGCATTGGCTGACGATACGCTCAAAATCCGTATCACTCAACGGCTTGGTCTCATAACCAAGTACATTTTTGTCGATTTCAGCGCGCGCTTTGTCCCGCTTCAGGTTTGACGTAGAGACCATAACGATGTGCTGTTTCTCCCGCACTTTTCGCGGCAAGTTGTTAAACGCATCCAGAAACTCGAAGCCGTTCATTCTTGGCATATTGATATCCAACAAAACCAGATCGGGAAGCTTCTCATTTGCTTCAGCACAATGGCGCAGGTAATCAAGCGCAGCTTGTCCATCCGTTGCAACATCAATGCGCTGCGCTAGACCAGAGCGTGAAATTCGACGCCGATGCATGAGGTTCGTCACCTCGTCGTCATCCACCAAAAGGACTTTCTCAAGCGTTTCCGTCATCCCAAATGAACATCCGGCTGTGTGACAGGAAAATGCAACGCAATCGTCGTGCCCACGCCAACCTGGCTCTGTGCCTCAATCGTGCCACCGGTCTGCTTCATGATTCGACTAATCGTGTATAGTGATACGCCTGCACCGGTTGGATCCGCATGGGCACTCTGGAACAGGCCAAAGACCTTTTTCAGGTCGCGTTTTGTGTCAAAACCAATGCCATTATCGGCAAAGGTTACGGTCGTTCCTTCGGCGCTTTTGAAACTGCGGACATCAATGTTCAGCCTGCGGTCGTCGGACCGAAATTTCAACGCGTTGGAAATGAACGCATCAAGCATATCTTCCATTTCCTGTTGAAGGAAATCGACTGTCGGAGCCGCAAAGTCTGTGCGCACGACAGCCCCAACGTCCTTGATGTAGTAATGATTTGCGAGCAACACCCGATCAAAACAACCTGGAAGTGAAACACTTGCGAAAGGGTCGGACGTCACTGCATTTGCCTGCGCAACCGCCACAAGAGCATCCAACTTTTGTGTGGCTTGATCACAGACTCGGTGCATCCATCCCAGTGTTTCAGCATGTTCTGGCGGCAAGCACTCGCGGGCTTCATCCAGTAAATCTGTCAGGCTACTCATGTTTTGGATCGGTGCTTTAAGATCATGAGCGGCGATATAGCTTAACTGCTCAAGTTCTTTATTGGCATACCTCAACTCGCTGGTACGTGCATCCACGCGCGCTTCAAGATCGTCATTCAGGGAACTAAGTTCCGCTGTGCGGTCAAAGACGCGTTGCTCTAGCTCCGCATTCAGCTTCCGAAGGTCCAGTTCAGCTGTTTTTTCGGCTGTAATATCGAACGCCATGCCGATGTGGCGTAAAACACGCCCGTCCGAGCAACGATCAAATACGGAATCAATCGACCGAAGCCAAACGATTCCACCATCGCGACGAAGCGCGCGGTACACCCAGGAAGAATGCGTGCCCTCTTTCAAGTCCTGTAGCCTGCCAATATGACGTGCAAGTGAATCGAAACACTCAGGATGAATAATGATGGAAAACAACTCATCCCCCATCGACCTAATCTCTTCAGGGCTGTAGCCAAGGAGCTCTGCGATCGACCGGTTGGAGTATTCGTTACTCATCGTCTGATGATTGAAGACGTAAATAATGCCGGGCACGAGCGCGGCCATCTGTCGCAAGAAGCCAACGCTGTCAACGTCAACTCCACCATCAGACACGTGTTGCGAAGGGTTGTTTCCAGCCAACGGGACGACCTTTTTCCTCTCCCACAGGTTGGTTTACCTGAAGAATTATTGCCACAGCACCATGCAATAAGGGTCGTAAAGCAGCGGTTAACGAAATTAAGTCTATTCCGGTCTGAGCATGTTTCCGCATGCGCTTACTCTAAGAGCAGTCATCGTCGCCCAGGTCACACGCAGCAGAAATCAAGGATCGTTTTAGGAAATCAACCCTTTCAATCAATCCTTGGCATTGCTCCTTGCGACAACTGCCATTAGAACAAATGTGAATCTTCGCGTGGATCGGGAACCCCACGTGAACCTGTATCCAGCTAGGAGGCACCGCATGGCAGACGCAGCCATTCACGGGCACGACCATCATGATGAACGCGGCTTTTTCACGCGCTGGTTCATGTCCACAAATCACAAAGACATCGGCATCCTGTATCTGATCACATCGGCTCTCGTCGGTTTCGTGTCAGTTGCCTTCACCGTTTACATGCGGTTGGAGCTTATGGAGCCAGGCGTACAATACATGTGCATGGAGGGCGCGCGGATGTTCGCCAGCGATGCGCTCTGTACGCCGAACGGGCATCTTTGGAACGTTTTGATCACCGGTCACGGCATTCTCATGATGTTCTTTGTTGTAATCCCTGCCCTGTTCGGCGGATTTGGCAACTATTTCATGCCGTTGCAGATCGGCGCGCCAGACATGGCCTTCCCCCGGATGAACAATCTTTCTTTCTGGATGTATGTTGCAGGCACCACGCTGGCAGTTTGCTCCGTGCTTGCGCCAGGCGGGAATGATCAGGCCGGATCCGGCGTGGGCTGGGTGCTTTACCCACCGCTTTCAACCAATGAAGGCGGATACTCCATGGATCTGGCGATCTTCGCCGTCCACGTGTCTGGTGCTTCGTCGATTTTGGGGGCGATCAACATGATCACCACCTTCCTGAACATGCGCGCACCGGGCATGACGCTGTTTAAAGTACCGCTGTTTTCTTGGTCAATCTTCGTCACAAGTTGGTTGATTCTCTTGTCTCTGCCGGTTCTGGCAGGTGCGATCACTATGCTATTGATGGATCGAAACTTCGGGTTTACCTTCTTCGATCCTGCGGGTGGTGGCGATCCAGTGCTGTATCAGCACATTCTGTGGTTCTTCGGACACCCTGAAGTTTACATCATCATATTGCCAGGATTTGGTATCATCAGCCACGTAATTGCGACGTTCTCGCGCAAGCCTGTGTTTGGATATCTCCCGATGGTCTGGGCGATTATCGCCATTGGTGCGCTTGGCTTTGTTGTCTGGGCACACCACATGTACACTGTGGGAATGAGCTTGAACCAACAGGCGTACTTCATGCTCGCGACGATGGTGATCGCCGTTCCGACCGGGGTGAAAGTCTTCAGTTGGATCGCGACGATGTGGGGCGGGTCAGTCGAATTCAAAACACCCATGCTTTGGGCGTTTGGCTTCCTCTTCCTCTTCACCGTCGGTGGCGTCACTGGGATTGTACTCAGCCAGGCCGCTGTGGATCGGTACTACCACGACACATACTATGTTGTTGCGCACTTCCACTACGTGATGAGTCTTGGCGCGGTCTTCGCAATTTTCGCTGGGGTGTACTTCTACTTCCCCAAGATGACCGGTCGTATGTATCCTGAGTGGGCAGGTAAGCTGCACTTTTGGACCATGTTCATCGGGGCTAACCTGACTTTCTTCCCCCAACACTTCCTGGGGCGTCAGGGCATGCCGCGGCGTTACATCGACTATCCTGAAGCCTTTGCGTATTGGAACCAATGGTCGAGCTGGGGCGCATTCTTATCCTTCGCCTCGTTCCTATTCTTCTTCGGTATTGTTGCTTACTCGCTGCGTGCAGGTAAGAAAGTGACCGAAAACAACCCTTGGAACGAATACGCAGATACGCTGGAGTGGACTCTTCCAAGCCCACCACCAGAGCATACCTTCGAAATCCTGCCAAAGCAGGAAGAGTGGGATAAACAGAAAGCCCACTGAGGTATCGCACTGAAGCGATCAAAAGGGCTCCGGAATTCCGGAGCCCTTTTTACGTCCCCGAACGTTAAGTTCTCTCTACGCCTTGTACCCCAAGGCGATCTCGCAACCGAGACAAACCATGCCGTATAAATGGATATCGACACCTGAAGACACCCGGCAAGAGCTCCATCTCTGGCCACACAACTCCTTGCCACCTCAAGGGTTGGTCGCGTTTGTACTCGCAACATTTGTGATGATCCTTATCCCGGTCATCACCCTCTTGGGATCACCAGTGCTTTGGGGATTGCTCCCCTTCGCCATGCTGGCAGTGTGGGGCGTATTTTACGCACTTCAGCGCAACCGGCAGGCGCGGCAAATCCGCGAGGTTCTTACAATAGATACCGAGGTCGCCCAACTAACGCGCACCGAACCTTCAGGCGCCGTGAAGGAGTGGGACTGCAATCGCTATTGGATCACGATAACCAAATACGACGAAGATGGGCCAATCCCGCACTATGTGACGTTGAAAGGTATGGGACGCGAAGTCGAAATTGGTGCGTTCCTGAGCGAAGAGGAAAGAGTGTCACTTTACGAAGATTTGCAACGTACCTGGGCGCGCGTCCCGTAACACGCGACAAGCAACGACCTCAGGCATTGCCGTTGTTACCATCCCCACGTCAGATCCAAACAATCGACGCTGCGCGCCCTGCATTCCTTGGGCTTCAACTCAAGACAAACGATCTTTCACCATTGGACCGACTTTGCCAAAATCCATTTGGCCTGTGTACTTCGATTTCAACGCGCCCATGACCTTGCCCATGTCCCGTATGCTCTCTGCGCCAACAGCTGCGACTGCGGCATCCACCGCATTTTCCGTTTCGGTATCGTCCAATTGTTGCGGCAAGAACTCCTCGAGAACTTCGACTTCCTCGCGCTCACGTTCGGCCAGATCCAACCGCCCACCCTCTTCATACGCACGGGCGCTTTCCATACGCTGCTTGGACATCTTTCCTAGAATCGCAAGCACTTCTGCGTCGCCGACACCGTCATCGTTGCCCTCAGCACGGGCCGCAATGTCTTTGTCCTTGATTGCCGCGTTGATTAGGCGAAGCGTCGACAAACGTCCCGCTTCCTTGTCTTTCATAGCCTGTTTCATTGCAGTGGAAACTCGTGTGCGCAAGTCCATGCTGACGTCCTTCTCGTTTCTGCAACGCCGCTTCGCAAAGAAATTGGCGCGTCTTACTCAAGCCACGGACCTTATCCAAACCGCCGACAGGCCGCAACACCTCTCGCTGTGCAAAAAGGGCCAACACAATAGCAGAGCAAAGGCATACAGTAGAGGCCTTGACCCGCCTTGCGACGGGGTCTAGGTATCACCAGATTTTACCCGCTGCCATACTCGAAGGGACCGATATGACCGTCCATGCGCCGAACCGCCCCACTGCCTGTCTGGCGCTTGCGGATGGGACGTTGTTCTACGGAACAGGCTTCGGCGCGACCGGTCAAACCGAGGCTGAGTTGTGTTTTAACACGGCCATGACCGGCTATCAGGAGATTATGACGGATCCCTCTTATGCCGGGCAGATCGTAACCTTTACTTTCCCGCATGTGGGAAATGTTGGCGTTAACCCGGAAGACGACGAAACCGGCGATCCAGTCGCGGCGGGGATGATCGTCAAGTGGATGCCGACAGAACCTTCGAACTGGCGGGCGATTCAACATCTCAACGATTGGTTGACCGCACGCGGACGCATCGCGCTGGGTGGCGTCGATACGCGCAGGCTTACCCGTGCAATTCGGCAATCGGGCGCGCCGCATGTGGCACTTGCGCACAATCCTGACGGACAGTTCGACGTGGAGGCGCTTGTGGCCTCGGCCCGGCAGTTCAGTGGGTTGGAGGGTCTTGATCTCGCCAAGGAAGTCACCTGCGCTCAGTCCTATCACTGGAACGAAATGCGTTGGGCCTGGCCAGAGGGTTATGCTCCGCAGACTGCGCCACAACACAAGGTGGTTGCGATCGACTACGGCGCGAAGCGCAACATTCTGCGCTGTCTGGCGAGTGCGGGGTGTGACGTCACCGTATTGCCAGCAACATCCACCTATGAAGACGTCATGTCGCATAACCCTGACGGGGTGTTTCTGTCCAATGGACCGGGCGATCCGGCCGCAACCGGGACCTATGCTGTCCCCATGATCCAAAGTGTGCTGGATCAGACCGAGATCCCTGTCTTTGGCATTTGTCTGGGCCACCAGATGCTGGCGCTAGCGCTTGGCGCCCAGACGATCAAGATGAACCACGGCCATCACGGCGCGAACCATCCAGTCAAGGATCATGACACGGGCAAAGTTGAAATCACCTCCATGAACCACGGCTTCGCCGTGGATGCCCAAACTCTACCTGATGGCGTTCTAGAGACGCATACCTCGCTGTTTGACGGCTCAAATTGTGGCATCCGGCTTGCAGGTCGGCCCGTTTGGTCTGTCCAGCATCATCCCGAAGCCAGTCCGGGGCCGCAGGACAGCTATTACCTGTTTGAACGCTTCGCACAAGCGATGGCCAAACGCGCCGGATAACGGCGAAAATCTCCTCTAAGTTGAGTTATCGATATTTAACAGTTCATTAACTGTGTTTTGCAACAGTGCTTTGTCCCTATCAAGCGCAAGGCACTTCAACATGAACGACCTGAATCTGCGTCTTCCAGACACAGAACAAGACGTGCCGGTGGTTTCCCACCCGCCGATCGGTCGCCTGTTGGTAGATCAAGGTAAGATTGATCCGCAGGACCTGCGCCAAGCACTCTTTCTGCAAGAAAGTATAGACGCACCGCTGGGCGATATTCTGATTGCCGAAGGGCGGATCGACAAGCGGGATGTGCTAAGCGCGCTGGCGGTACAAGCCCGCGCTGAAGGCGCCGATCTTGAACTGGATTCACCAGACCCCGAAATGGCACATGTTTTGCCCGTCGCGATATGTCTGGCTTTCGGAGTCGTACCTTGGCGGGAGGACAACCAAGCGCTCTATGTGGCCACCAGCAGCCCCGCCCGCTTTGCTGCTATGCGAAATGCAGTCGGTCATCGGGACAAACCACTTTTCCCAGTCATCGTGGATGATGTTCAAATCCAAGCGCATCAAAGCCGACTCTACGGGGAAAGTCTGGCTCATGCGGCCGCCTCACGTGTCCCGCTGGCGCAAAGTTGTCGTGGGTGGGGGCAAAAATCACGACAACGCGTTCTTCTGGCTGCATTGATTTTTAGCGCCGCCGTGTTTGCGCTTATCATGGAACCCTTGTGGAGCATCACGATACTCTCGCTCTGGGCTGTTTTGACACTTGCTATGAACAGTACACTCAAAGCACTGGCCTTGCTGACGCACCTTTGGCCCGTCCACAAATCAGCGGAACCCCCACCGTTTCGGATGCCGAAAGTATCCGTTCTGGTCCCGTTGCTGAAGGAACGGGAAATCGCCGAACAGTTAGTGGCACGCCTGAGACACCTCACCTACCCCAAGTCCCTTCTAAATGTCGTATTGGTGTTGGAGGCTGGAGACGACCTGACCCGGGACACAATCGCACGCACCACATTGCCGGACTGGATGACCGTGATCGAGGTGCCCGAAGCTGGGGGTCTCACCACGAAACCGCGCGCGCTGAATTATGCATTGGATTTTTGCAAAGGTTCGATCATCGGGGTCTGGGACGCTGAAGATTGGCCAGAGGCGGATCAGATCGAAAAAGTTGTCACCCGATTCCGCGCGGCACCAAAGGAAGTCGTCTGCCTTCAGGGTATCTTAGACTACTATAACTCACGCAGTTCATGGATCGCGCGCTGTTTCACGATCGAATACGCCATGTGGTGGCGGATTATCATGCCTGGCATCGCGCGCTTGGGTCTTGTTGTGCCTTTGGGCGGAACAACATTGTTTTTCAAACGCAACGCGCTCGAAGAACTCGGCGGCTGGGATGCGCACAACGTGACCGAGGACGCCGACCTTGGCGTGCGCTTAGCCCGTCATGGATACAAAACAGAGCTTTTACAAACTGTTACACGGGAGGAAGCAACCAGCCGCATGTGGCCTTGGGTGCGTCAGCGATCGCGTTGGCTCAAAGGTTTTCTCGTGACGTACTTTGTGCACATGCGCAATCCTGTGACCCTCTTGCGCGAAGTTGGCCTTTGGCGTTTCATGGGGCTGCAGACCATCTTTCTAGCAGCCGTGTCCCAATTTGCCACAGCACCTCTGCTCTGGTCCTTTTGGATCACACTACTGGGCGTCACCCACCCAGTCGAAATAACATTGGGGCCGACAGCGATCTGGAGTCTTGCCGTCTTCTTTCTGGCTGCCGAAGCACTTACGCTACTACTCGGGCTGGTCGCGACAGCCTCACGCGACCGACGCCACCTGATCCCTATCCTGCCCACGACGATGATTTACTTCGCTTTGGGCGCTTTGGCCGCCTACAAGGCCGTGTGGGAACTGATCCGCATGCCATTTTATTGGGATAAAACGCAGCATGGGGTGAGTGCTCAAACCGATCCCGTACCGCGCGACTCCTGCGCTACCCCGCCGCCACGCTAAGCCTGCGGCAGCCGTTTTCCGCTGCGCTTAAAGGTCCTCTTCGCGCTTTTTGGCATCCTGTTTCAGGCGCGTCATAAAGGCCACCGAAATATGATCCCTCAGGGCCTCGCTCGCGGCGGTCTCGTCTTTTGCTTCGATGGCCGAAACGATCCCATCATGCTCTGCCTGCGCAATAGCACCGCGCCCTTGGGCTGCCAGAGAGGTCGACGTCATCAACGCCATTGTACGATGTACCAGGTCCAACTGCTGTACCAAATATCGATTGTGAGACGCCAAATGGACCTGCTTGTGGAAACGTCGATTTGCGCGAGCAAGCGCGGGCGGGTTGTCAACAAGAGCGTTATCCGCATCAACCATCTCACGCAAAATGCGCACTTCTTCCGGTGTCGCATGTTGCGCCGCCAAACCCGCCGCCAGTCCTTCCAGCTCCCGACGGACAACGTAAAGCTCTGCCATCTGGTTGTGGTCGAGCGATGCAACGATAAGGCTCCGGCCATCTCGGGCCAGCAATGACTGTGTCTCAAGCCGCTGTAAAGCCTCTCGGATCGGCGTGCGTGACACACCGAAACGCTCGGCCAATTCACTTTCGACCAGCCGATCACCAGGGCGGTAGAGGCCTTGATCGATCGCCTCGAGGATCAAACCATAGGCGTCAGTCTGTTGCGGTTTTTGCATAGCGTGGCACTCGTTGTTTTCCGGTACATCACCTTAACGACGCCTATCCGTCACGCGCAAGGGCAAGGGCTTGTCCATGCCGCTTCACCCATCTACGAATAACGCATGTATAAACCAGAATTTTCGCACGTGACCACCTGGGTTTTTGACCTGGACCACACGCTCTACCCGCCCTCGGCCCGGCTTTTCGATCTGATCGAAGTGCGCATGACAGATTACGTGATGCAGGCGCTCGGCGTTGCGCGCGATGAGGCTGACCGCCTTCGCTCACAATACTGGCGGGCGCATGGCACGACCCTCGCCGGTCTGATGCGAGAACATGATGTGGACCCTGAACCCTATCTAAAAGAAGTGCACGATATCCCTCTGGATCGGCTTGATCCGGACCCGAAACTTGCCGTAAACATACGCAATCTACCAGGACGCAAAATCGTCTACACTAACGGCTGTGCGCCCTACGCAGAGCGGGTTCTGCAAGCCCGTGGGCTTTCAGGTCTGTTTGATGCTGTCTACGGCGTGGAACACGCTGATTTTATGCCGAAACCTGATCATGACGCCTTTGCGAAGATCTTTGAAACCGACGGTCTCAGCCCGCCAAGTTCGGCAATGTTCGAAGATGATCTGCGCAATCTACAAGTGCCCCACACGATGGGTATGCGCACAGTGCATGTGGCCGAATTTCCTGAAGACAGTGCACATGTTCATTACCACACGAATGATCTGAGCGGTTTTTTGGCAAGACTAATTTAACGCTCCAGATGCGACAAAGAGGCCTATACTGTTGCGCCGCAGCGCACCTATCTCCAAGCCAGGTACATAGGAGTTTCTCATGACGCTTGCCGCGACCCATTCACGATTGCCGTTTTGGCAAAGGTTATTTTTTGCAATTCCGATCATTGGCTGGGTGGCCCGCGATCTGGCGTTCGGAGACAAAAACAACGTTTGGTTTGCTATCATTGGCTTTGTTAGCTTATGGATGTGCTCTGCGTTGACCTTTGGGCTGCCAGGGCTCTACATTCCAGCGCTTACCTTGGTACCCGTCATGTTTATCGTTTTGCTCTGTATCACTTGGAGCTGACCGACCGGTGGCTTTCACCAATTGAGGCGCTTAGGTTCCCTTCGCGAAGTGGGATAGTTCGATGACAGACCAAACATGTGATATTTTCGTGTCGGGCGGTGGCATCGCTGGATTGACCGCAACGGCTGCATTCGGCTCGGCCGGATTCAATGTGATCTGCGTGGAACCCACGCCGCCGGTTACAGACGTCGGTGATGCAAGAGCCGATATGCGCAGCACAGCTATGTTGCAGCCCGCCCGGGATTTGCTTGAGGCTGCTGGCCTTTGGGAGCGGTTAGCGCCACATGCGTCTCCCCTTCAGGTCATGCGCATCGTCGATGCGGGCGGAGATACGCCAGAACCCCGGATGACCAAGGACTTTAACGCCTCTGATGTGTCCGATCTGCCCTTCGGTTGGAATCTTCCAAATTGGCTCTTACGTCGCGAAATGATGGCGCGTCTGGATGAATTACCGAATGTGGAGTTTCACCAAGGCACTGCAGCCACGTCACTGTTTACCCGCGAAGGAGAAGCGCGTGTCGGTCTCAGCACCGGTGGTCGCGTACGGACCAAGCTGGTAGTTGCTGCGGACGGACGCAATTCGGTCACGCGCGACGCGGCCGGGATAGACGTGAGCACCATGCGCTATGGGCAAAAAGCACTAGCCTTTGCCGTGACGCATCCAATCCCCCATGAAAACGTTTCTACCGAGATCCACCGCACCGGGGGGCCATTCACCCTGGTGCCTTTGCCAGACCGCGACGGCCTGCCTTGTTCCGCCGTTGTCTGGATGGACGACGGGCCACTGTCAGTGGCACGGATGGATCTGGAACCTGACGCCTTCGAGGCAGAGATGTCGGAACGCAGTTGTTACCTTTTCGGACCGCTCAAGCTGGCGTCGCATCGCACCATCTGGCCGATCATCAGCCAGAAAGCAGCACGGCTCTCGGGCGAACGCCTCGCACTCATCGCAGAAGCCGCACATGTAGTGCCCCCCATCGGTGCGCAGGGGTTGAACATGAGCCTTGCGGATACAGCCAAGCTGCTGGATCTGGCCCGGGCACGTCCCGAATGTCTGGGTGATCGCAAGATGCTCGATGCATACCACGATGCACGTCATCGTGATGTCACGATGCGTGTGCAGGGAATCGACCTTCTTAACCGTACCAGCCAGGCCCGTGCGCCCGTTCTCCGTGACGCGCGCGCTACCGGCTTGAACGCACTCTATGCGCTAACCCCGGTGCGTCGCACTTTGATGCAGATGGGGCTTGGAGTCAGATAACCTGATCCATAACCCGCGCCAGTCGCGCGACCGTTCCATCCACATCATAAAGCTTGTCGAGGCCGAATAGCCCAAGACGAAACGTTCGAAAATCAGCCGGTTCGTCGCATTGCAGCGGCACACCCGCGGCGATTTGCATCCCTGCGGTCATGAATTTCTTGCCATTCTGGATGTCTGGGTCCGCGGTATAGCTAACCACAACTCCGGGCGCGCCATAGCCCTCAGCGGCTACCGATAAGATATCCTTGTAGGCAAGCATGTCGCGCACGCGATTTCCAAGTTCCCATTGAGCGTCTTGCAAGCGACCAAATCCGTATTCCTGCGTTTCAAGCATCGTATCACGGAACGCACGCAATGCGTCCGTCGGCATTGTGGCGTGATACGCGTGGCCGCCATCCTCATAGGTTTTCATAATAGCGCGCCATTTGCCCAGATCGATCGCGAAACTGTCTGATTGTGTTTCAGCCAGACGCGATTCCGCCCGCGCAGACATCATCACAAGGCCCGCACACGGGGAAGCCGACCAGCCTTTTTGTGGCGCAGAGATCAATACATCCACGCCAAGCGCGCGCATGTCGATCCACGCACAGCCAGAGGCGATGCAATCCAACACCATAAGCCCACCGACATCATGCGCCGCTGCCGCCATCTGCTGAATGTACTGATCTGGCAGTATAACCCCGGCACTGGTTTCCACATGCGGCGCAAAAACGACACTGGGCTTTTTCGCGCGGATCGCTTCAACGACTTCGTCTATGGGTGTGGGCGCAAAGGGTGATGGGCTAGCATTCCCCGTCTGCCGCGCCTTCAAAACGGTTGTGTTGCCCGTCAGACCCCCAGTTTCAAAAATCTGGCTCCATCGGTACGAAAACCATCCGTTGCGCACCACGAGAACCTCGGCATCCCGTGCAAACTGACGTGCGACCGCCTCCATTCCGTATGTGCCACCTCCCGGAATGAGAGCCACAGCATCCGCCTGATAGACGTCTTTGAGCATCGTGGAAATGTCACGCATGACCTCCTGAAACGCGACACTCATCGAGTTGAGCGAACGATCGGTGAAAACCACCGAAAATTCCTCTAATCCGTCCGGATCAACAGTATCGAGCAAGGCAGCCATGGTATCCTCCAGCAGTGTCTACCATTCCCCATACCTTGTCCTGGTCGCGGGCGCAAAGATCGCTTTGCCGCACCTCACGTTAAACCGGACCCGGTAAACGCTCTTCACTGAGCAAAACGTTGGCCTCGACTTCACCGGCGCCGGGCAGCGTCATGATTCTGCGTCGCAGCACGCGTTCGAAATCTGGAAGGTCTCTAGCCACGACCCGAAGTCGGTAGTCATAGAGCCCCAAAACATGCTCGACCTGCTGTACTTCGGGGATCGCGCTCACGGCGCGTTCGAAATCCTCGAGACTGACGCGCCCTTTGGTTGCAAGCTTTACGCCGAGGAATACCGTCACGCCAAAGCCAAGTTTCTCTGCATTGAGATGGAGGCGCCTTCCCCGCAACACGCCCGACGTCTGCAATTTGCGAATCCGGCGCCAGGTCGCAGGTTGTGACAACCCCAGTTTCCGCCCCAAGCTGCCCGCACTTTGCATTGCATCCTGTGCAAGCGCCCGAATGATCTTGCGATCGATCACATCTATCTCGATCACAGCGGCAGCGCCTCTTCGGATTTGATGCGGGCAATCTGCATCAAAGCTTCGATGTCCGAGATATGCGGTAACGTCAGAACACGGTCGCGATAGATATCATGGTAGTGTGCCATATCCCGCGCTACGATGTTTAAGCGGACATCGACACGGCCCAGAAAGGTCTGAATTTGGGTCACTTCAGGCACCTGTCGCGCGGCGGCTGTGAATTCATCGAACGCACGTGGCACAGTTTTGTCCAGCGTCACACGCAAAGAAACTTCAACCGCGTATCCTAATGCACCCCAATCAACAATCGCTCCCACACCCTCGATCACGTCGATGTCGTGCATGCGCGTCAATCGCCGCGTCACCTTACCCAAAGACACGCCCACGCGGTCAGCCAATTCTGTTGGGCTTAGGTCAGGGTCCGCTTGCCAATGCCTTAACAATCGGCGATCTGTATCATCTAGCATGAAAATTTTATCCAGTCAAAGTTTAGCGAATGATTTCTTTATAAATGCACGAATTTACGAAGTTTCATAACTGCCAAAACGATGAAACTCAATCTAAAGTGCATGACAGAATTCAAAAGGAAGAAGGAGCGCCACTATGCGTGTTTATTATGATCGCGACTGCGATGTGAATCTTATCAAGGACATGAAAGTAGCCATTCTGGGCTATGGTAGCCAAGGGCACGCACATGCGTTGAACCTGCGCGACAGTGGCGCAAAGAACCTGGCGGTGGCACTGCGCGAAGGTTCGCCCTCTGCAGCAAAAGCCGAAGGCGAAGGCCTGACCGTTATGGGCATCGCCGAAGCGGCAGCCTGGGCAGATCTCATCATGTTCACAATGCCCGATGAACTTCAGGCAGAGACCTACAAGAAATACGTGCATGACAACATCCGTGAAGGTGCCGCGATCGCTTTCGCGCATGGTCTGAATGTGCACTTTGGCCTGATCGAACCGAAAGCAGGTATCGATGTGGTGATGATGGCCCCCAAAGGCCCCGGTCACACCGTGCGCGGCGAATACGTCAAAGGCGGCGGTGTGCCTTGCCTTGTCGCGGTTGATAAAAATGCATCCGGCCGCGCACTGGAAATTGGCTTGAGCTACTGTTCGGCGATCGGTGGTGGGCGTTCCGGCATCATCGAGACGAACTTCCGCGAAGAGTGCGAAACCGACCTCTTTGGCGAGCAGGCAGTGCTTTGTGGCGGCTTGGTCGAACTCATCCGCATGGGTTTTGAAACCCTCGTTGAGGCCGGTTATGCGCCTGAGATGGCCTATTTCGAATGCCTGCACGAAGTAAAGTTGATCGTGGATCTGATCTACGAAGGCGGCATCGCGAACATGAACTACTCTATCTCGAACACGGCTGAGTATGGCGAATATGTCTCGGGACCACGCATTCTTCCCTATGATGAGACAAAGGCACGCATGAAAGCGGTTCTGACCGACATTCAAACCGGCAAATTTGTGCGCGACTTCATGGCGGAAAACCAAGTGGGCCAACCGTTCTTCAAAGGAACGCGCCGGATCAACGACGAGCACCAGATCGAAGCCACAGGCGAGACACTGCGCGGCATGATGCCGTGGATTTCAGCAGGTAAAATGGTCGACAAGTCGAAAAACTAATCAGCGCTAGGCGATCACAATTTTCACCCCGGCGCATGCGTCGGGGTGCTTTCATTCGGCCCCGGCGATTTAAGCGGAGGACACCACGTCTGCGACAGCGTCAACAACGTGGTCAACCGCTTGTTCCATAACCACTTTGTCTTCATGTTCCGCCATCACGCGCACTAAAGGCTCCGTACCTGACTTGCGGATCAACAGACGGCCTTTGCCGGCCAGGGCGCTTTCCGCCGCCGCGATGGCAGACTTGACAGCTGCGTCTTCCAATGGGGCCTGACCCGATGCAAAGCGCACGTTTTTCAAAAGCTGCGGCACCGGATCAAAGCGGTGTAAAAGCGTGCTGGCCGGCTCCTCTGAGCCGATCATGGCAGCGAGAAACTGTAAGCCCGCCATCAGACCGTCACCGGTCGTTGCATAATCCGTCATCACAATGTGCCCGGATTGCTCCCCGCCCAGATTGTAACCGCCTGCACGCATGCGCTCGACCACATAGCGGTCCCCAACAGCGGTGCGCTCCAACCGCAGCCCCTTGCTGGCCAAAAAATGCTCCAGCCCAAGGTTGGACATCACCGTTGACACAAGTGCATCGTTGGATAAACGGCCCTCGCTGGCCCACCGCTCTGCCATCAGGGCCATGAACTGGTCGCCGTCTCCAATGCGGCCTTTTTCATCTATCAGGATCAAGCGATCTGCGTCTCCATCCAAACAAATACCAACATCCGCCTTATTGGCTAAAACGGCTTCTGCAGCGCGTTGTGGCCTGGTGGATCCACAGCCGTCGTTGATATTGTGGCCGCTCGGATCGACACCCACCGGGATGACAGTTGCCCCAAGTTCCCAGAGCGTTTCCGGCGCAACCCGGTAAGCCGCCCCATTCGCACAGTCGATCACGACTTTCAGGCCATCAAGCCGCATCTGTCTCGGAAACGAGGTCTTGAGCCGCTCAATGTAGCGAAACCGCCCATCATCAATCCGCTTGGCACGGCCAATCTTATCCGCCTGTGCAGGTGCAGTCCCTTCGGCAATCAGCGCTTCGATATCCGCCTCTACTTGATCGGACAGTTTGAATCCATCTGGCCCAAAGAACTTGATCCCGTTGTCATGGGCCGGGTTGTGACTGGCGGAAATCATAACCCCAAGATCTGCGCGCATCGAGCGGGTCAAAAGTCCAACGGCAGGCGTCGGCACTGGACCGAGCAGCAGCACGTTCATGCCCGTCGACGTCAGCCCTGCGGTCAACGCATTCTCAAACATATAGCCTGAAAGCCGTGTATCCTTGCCAATCACCACACGATGCGCGGCAGATTCGTCACGTCGGAAATATTTGCCCACGGCAGCCCCGATCCGCAGCGCAAGATCAGCCGTCATCGGGAATTCATTCGCGGTGCCACGGACACCGTCTGTACCAAATAACTTATCCATGGTTGTGTCCTGCCACGACTGCTTGCCAGAGTGCAATGGCTTGGACCGTTTCCGGCACGTCATGAACGCGCACGATTTGTGTCCCATGTTTCAATGCCGCGAGCGCGACGGCCAGTGAGCCGGGCATACGCTCGGATGCCTCCTGCGCACCACCTAACGTTCCGATAAAGCGTTTACGCGACGCGCCAAGTAAAATGGGCACGCCCAAGCCATGAAAAAGTGACAGACGCGACAGCAGCGCAAGGTTGTGTTCCAGGGTTTTGCCAAAACCAATCCCTGGGTCTGCAATGATCTGCCCGCGCGGGATGCCGATAGCTTCAAGCGCATCGATACGCGCAGCCAGAAAATCAAACACATCCAGCAGAACATCGTCGTAGACTGGCGCATCTTGCATCGTTGCGGGATCCCCCTGCGCATGCATTACACAAACCGGAACCTCCCGTGTTGCAGCCAAGGGCCCTAGGGTCACATCGAAGGTAAAGCCCGAGACGTCATTGATGATCTGCGCACCCGCCACAATCGCTGCCTCAGCAACGTCAGCCTTTCGCGTATCGATGGACACCAGTGTGCCGATCCCTTCCGCGCGCAATGCTGCAATAGCAGGTGCCGTGCGGGAGATTTCTTCTTCGGGCGGCACAAACCGTGCGCCGGGACGGGTCGATTCCCCACCCACATCTAGAATATCAGCACCCGCCATCTTTTGCGCACCCGCCACCGCATCGGCAAGATCATGGTGCTGGCCCCCGTCCGAAAAACTATCCGGCGTAACATTGAGAATGCCCATGATCCGCGGGGCATCGAACGTGAGACCTGCGATCTTGGGCCTCGGGGTCATCAGCGTTTGGAGCGACTTTTCCGGCACGGCATCAGCCGACAGAATTTCAGGTGCTTGGCCGCGAGCCAGGACTTCTACATGTGTGAACCACGTCCAACCGCCAGCGAGCGTCTTCGCATTTTGTGGACGTGCAGGCCCGGACTGCAGCAAAGGACGAAAATACTTACGCATCGGCTAAAGCGTAACGCTGTTCAACCCGACCGAACGCAACGGGACCGAAGCATCCTGTGGCACATCCGCCCCAATCACCAGCATTTCACTTGCATCAAAGGTCGCGGCAAACCAAGCAGCCAACGCAACTGCGTCCCGAGGCTGCGCCGACGGACCATCAACAGAATCCAGCACGATTTTAGAAGGCGCCCATACACAAGACTGACCGTTTTTCATCGCCCAGTCGAGCTCCGTTCGGGTGGCAACGACCACGCAGCGATCATCTTTTGAGGCAAGCACCCAAGCATTCTGCTCAATCGCTAACAGATCGATCCGCCGTTGCGCCATTTTGTGATCCACATACGGCGCGGCGGTATCAGAGGCGCCAACACAAAAAATCAACGGCTGCGTGCCTTGTTCCAGCTGATCAATCCAACCCGACAGATAGGGTGAGGCAATGGCTTCGTTGCTTAGGTAGACCAACTCCGGATGCGGCACCGCTTGCGCGTCTTCGAGGCTGGCAAGCCCCACACCCTTGGAGCGCACAATTTCCACTCCCAAAGCACCCGGCCCACGATCCAGCTTTTCGATCCTGACAAACACGCGCATGGCCTGCGGTTCAATCAAAACGCGCTCTGCCACCCGTTCAGCCAATGTTTCAAGCAGGTTTAGGCGCTCGTCTGCCAATTCATGCGCAATGGCTTCTGTAACGCGGTCATAGCTGAGAATACGATCCACATCGTCGTCAATTGGCCCAGTCAGCGGCTGCACTTCGACGACCACATTAAAGCAGATGCGTTGCGTGACACCGCGCTCAGCCTGGAACGCACCAATCTCCACATTCACGATATGGTCTCGCAGCGAAATGCGATCCAATGGCTCTGCCTTGGCGGTCGCTTCTGAACGCTCGGATGGATGCGCGAAGGCTAATCTGATTTCGGAAGGCATTGGCCTGCCCTTTTTCTACGACGTGGTCACCGTAGTTTTAAGCCGTCTTGCACAATTCACAAGGTTGAGACCGTCAGTCCAAGCGCCGAAAGCGTCAGTTGCTCGCAGTACGCCACGTGTGACGATAGAAGATGTGTGTGCCAATGGCTGCGGTTTTTGTGTAAACTTCGCTCCACCCCGGGTTCACCGCGGTTGTGTGATAATGCGTAGCACCTTTGGTCACAGCTGGCGCTTTGCCATCGAGTGCGAACCACGCCACTTTGGAAACACGCTCATAGGCGCGTTGTTCCCGGATCACTTCTTCATGCCCGTCGCATGTATAGGTAAACTGACATTGGTATTTTTTGCCTGTGCCTTGATTGATGACACCACAGGCTGACGCTGGGAAACGCTCTGACTCGATCCGGTTCAAGATCACCTCAGCTACGGCGAACTGACCTTTCACGGTCTCACCACGCGCCTCAAAGTACAACGCTTCTGAAAGGCATTGCCATTCGGCACCGCCCTTGACCTCTGGCTGTGCATCTATCCACTCTTTCGAAAACTCGACGCGCTCAGCCTCAGAAGATTGAAGACTGGTATCGTACATCCGATTCTTCGTCATCATTTCCAAACTTGCACGTCGCTCGGACAGCTCAACGTCTCCCGACGCCGTGCCCTGCGATGCCACAGAAAAGCCCAAGCCCATTCCGAACAAAGTCGAAAATACAATTTTTCCAACTAAACGCACTGCTGCGCCCCCACCAGATTCCACTGACAGATCTCTACCGATTTAAAAAGTTGACGTAAAGTTTACGACAGGAAACATGGTTAACCAGTCAGCATTCCTGCCGCATTAACCATTTATTAACCACCGTATATAGCTGAAAAACATAAGAAATTACTCTATCTTGTGTTTTATTGCCAGCTGTGCGGCAGCTAGTCGCGCCACGGGGACTCTGAAGGGAGAACAGGAGACATAGTGGAATCCTGCCTCCCTGCAGAAGGCTATCGATTCGGGGTTACCGCCGTGTTCCCCGCAAATCGACAGGGTAATATCAGGCTGTGCATCCCGTCCTCGTTGCGCTCCAATCTGCAAAAGCTCCCCCACTCCGTCCGTATCCAACGAATGGAAAGGATCTTCCGGGAACACGCCTTGCTGCACGTAATCCGACATGAAACGCCCTGCATCATCGCGTGATAAACCGTAGGTCATTTGTGTCAGGTCGTTGGTCCCAAAACTGAGAAACGCGCAGTGTGGCGCGATGTCGCCAGCACGAATGGCAGCGCGTGGAGTTTCGACCATGACACCGAGACGATAATCAAAATCTTGCTCGCGTTCCAATTTGACGGCGGAGGCGACCGCGTCAATTGACGCTTTGACCAGCTCAACTTCCCGTCGGGCCGAAACCAGTGGGATCATGATTTCTGGCACGATTGCCGCACCATCCGCACTCGCATCAAGCGTCGCTTCAAAGATCGCACGGGCTTGCATTTCGTAGATTTCCGGAACGGTCACGCCAAGTCGCACGCCACGCAGCCCCAACATGGGGTTGTATTCCATCATCGCTTCGATCCGCCGCGTCACATCCGACAACGGCAACGCCAAAGCATCGGCAAGGTCCCGCTGACCAGTACGATCTGTCGGCAAGAATTCATGCAAAGGCGGATCAAAAAGGCGAATGCAAACCGGTTGGCCTTCCATGATGCGAAAGAGTTGCGTGAAATCCGCGCGCTGCATCGGCAGAAGGCGTTCCAGCACAGCGCGTCGATCCTGCGAGGAAGCAGCAAAGATCATTTCGCGCATCACAATCAAGCGTCCCGGCTCAAAGAACATGTGCTCTGTGCGACACAGGCCGATGCCTTCGGCGGCAAAGTTCCGTGCCGTCTGCGCATCCGCAGGCGTATCCGCATTCGCGCGGATTTTGATATCTCGCAGATCGTCGGCCCAATCCATCAGCGTCTGGAAACTCTCATCCAGTGCTGCTTCGCGCAGCGCCGGCGCCCCGGCGAGAACTTGCCCGGTCGTGCCATCCAGAGTGATGATGTCGCCGGACAAGAAGGCACGCCCATCTTGCGTGATCAACTGTTTGTTCTTTCGATTGAACCGCATGTTCGACGCGCCAACGACACAGGGTAAGCCCATGCCGCGGCCGATCACAGCCGCATGACTGGTGATCCCCCCGCGTTCCGTCAAAACACCCTGTGCCGCATGCATGCCGCGAACGTCCTCTGGCGAAGTCTCCCGGCGCACAAGAATGCAAGCTTCACTCCGGGCAGCGCTGGCTTGCGCTTCGGCAGCTGTGAAAACAATCGCGCCCGTCGCAGCACCCGGACTTGCCGCGATTCCGTGACCGATGATGTCGCGCACGGCGTCTTCACGGACCTGACGGTGCAGAAGCTCTGTCAAAGTGCGGGGTTCCACACGCATCAGCGCTTCCGCTTTGGAAATGATACCGTCTTGCGCCAAGCGCAATGCAATGCGAACGGCCGCACGGCTGGAGCGCGCAACCCGCACCCCGTCAAGAATATGTATTTCCCCACCATCAATGGCGAACTCAACCTGCATCTCTGCCCGCAGTTTGACCCGCATCAAGGCACAGTGTTCTTTCAATGCATTGAAAACGTCAGGCACAAGCTCTTCCAGCGAAGGCCCCCGCGGGTCCCGCGCCAGATAGAGCGCACTCGCGTTGTTTCCCTCAACCGCATCGCGCCCTTGGCTTTGGCTGAGGTAACGACCTGTGACTTGCGGCAGGCCTGTGTCGCTATCGACGAGTTGCAAGACACCAGAGCCACATTCGCCTTTGCCTACCCCAAAGGCCATTTGCTGTACCACCAGCCCGAGCCCCGCATCCGCAGGTGCCCCTTTTGCTTGACGTAATAGCCGTGCGGACGTGCCGTCCCAGGCACGGGCCATGGATTTGAGTACAGCAATCAGCTGTTCGCCCGGATCCGATGGAAAAGGCTCGTCCATTTCCTGTTCATAGGCGCGCAGCGACTCCACCAATGCCGCATGGCCGCTGTCCGGAATATCATCAAACATATCCGGGTCCAGCCGCGCCACATCAACCGCAAAGGATTGAACGAACCGGGTGTAGACAGCACTTGCCGCCGCTTCCCCAAGCTCCTGCGTCAGAGCTTTGTAGCGCTCATTGTTCAAACCAAGGTTTAGCACAGCCCCCGGCCCACCCCAGTCGGGATCTTCAGAGGAGGGCCGCACACAGAGCAGCGCACCTTCAGAAAACTGCGACACAATGGCAGCGATATCAGGCAGTTCCCCTTTGGCGATCCGCTGTACCGCACCAAAAGACAGTGCAACCGTTCGCGGCACGGGCAAGTCCAGTCGGACAAGGCGTTGCAGGCACTTCGCCCGCCCACCGTGGGTATCATTTGCGATCGGCGCTTTAGGCGTGACCAAAGTTGTTTCAGGATTATTCTGCACTGCGGCACCTTTTTGTATTGGGTGCAGCATAGGCGGTAAACCTGCTCTTACAAGCGTTTGAGAGAAGGTGTGCGACAGGGTGCCACGCCGCGTCAGCCTTCGATTCGGGTCAGGTCCGCTACGGCAAGGCAGATTTGCGTGATCCGGCTGAGCAAGTTTAACCGATTGCGCCGAACAGTTTGATTGTCCGCATTGACTTGAACGGCTTCGAAAAAGGCGTCAATCGGGCCGCGCAGTCCCGCCATCGCGGTCATCGCGGCGGCAAAGTTATCGGCTTTCATCGCAGCGTTGATATTTGCATCGGCCTGATCGAGGGCTGCAAACAAAGCACGTTCTTCATCCGTTTCCGCAAACTTCACGTCGGCACCATAGGAGTATTCGACCCCATCGACCTCTTGCGCCTGGGTCAGGATATTATTGGCCCGCTTGAAACCCTGGATCAGGTTTTGTCCATCCTCAGTGCTCAAAACTTCCGAAAGCGCCCGCGCCCGTTTCACCAAAAGCGCAAGGTCATCATTGCCCGGCATGGAGATACAGGCGTCGATCACGTCGTGGCGGATGCCTTGATCGCGCAGGTAGACTTTGAGACGGTCGTGGAGAAAATTAAGCAAATCAGCAGTTGCATGTTCGCTTTGCTTAATCACGTCTCCAGTGCGGTAATCTGCGCTGCGGCGCTGAAATTCTCTATTTCGAAATCCACGGGCCAGTTCAGGGTCCCGATCACGGATTTTAGTCGCGATGTCTTCCGAAATTTTATACTCTTTCGAGTGCATCACACCAACCTTCGTTTTGGCCAAGCGCCAGAACAACGTGTCCAGCACCGAAATGTTAAGACCGTTCTCAAGCAGGATTCGAATTACGCCCAATGTCGCCCGCCGCAGCGCAAAAGGGTCTTTGCTTCCTGTTGGCTTCTCGTCAATGGCCCAAAAACCGGTCAACTTGTCGATCTTTTCGGCCAGCGCCACGGCGATACTCACCGGAGTTGTGGGCACATCGTCAGAGGGACCCAATGGCGCGTAGTGTTCCTCTGCCGCTGCGGCCACCGCTTCGGACTTGCCCGCTGCCTTCAGGTAATAGCGCCCCATCAGGCCCTGTAGTTCTGGAAATTCGTAGACCATCTCTGACGAAAGATCCGCCTTGGCCAGTCGCGCGGCTTCTTCTGTTTCGTCCGGGTCCGCGCCAACCATCGGTGCAATCTCGCGCGCCAGCGTGGCCATGCGTTCGATCAGTTCAGCCTGCGTGCCCAACTTATTGTGGAAGGTCACGTTTTCCAGCGCTTTGAGCCAGTCGCCCATACCCGCTTTGGCCACACGCAGATCGTTTTCCCAGAAGAACTTGGCATCCGCCAACCGGGCCGAGAGCACTTTTTCATTGCCCGCCAGAATGGTCGCACCCGTGTCAGCGGTTTCGCGGTTGGCCACCGTGATGAAACGTTCAATGCGGCCCGTCTTGGCATTGCGCACCGAAAAGAACTTCTGATGCTCTTTCATAGAGGTCTGCAAGACTTCCGCTGGCAGTTCCAGAAAATCCTCACCGATCCGGCCCATCAACACCACCGGCCACTCCACCAGCCCCGCCACTTCGGCCAGAAGCCCTTTGTCTTCGACCACCTCCAAGCCGTTGGCAAACGCCTGATTGGTGGCATCATGCCAGATTGTCTCGGCCCGTTCTGTGGCATCCAGCACCACAAAAGCGCGCTTGAGCTTGGCCACATAGTCGTCAAACCCGGTGACAGAAAACCGTCCCGGTGCCATGAAACGGTGTCCCTCAGTCGTATCTCCGGAGGTGATGTGATCGACGCTCAGCGGCACAATTTCCGTTCCGGCCTCATCGCTCAGAATGCACAGCACTGAATGCAAAGGCCGCACCCAGCGCAACGTATCCGCACCCCAGCGCATGGATTTCGGCCAGGGGAAGGTGCGAATGGTTTTCTCCAATACCTCAGATACGATGCTGGATGCGGGACGGCCCTGTCTGGTGATTTTGGCGAAAAACACGGGCCCTTTGGGAGTCTCGCGTGTTTCCAATTGATCGCGTGTCAGTCCCGCACCCCGCAGGAACCCCTCGATGGCTTTGTCCGGTGCATCCGCGCGCGGTCCCTTGCGTTCTTCGCTCGTGGTAGGGCTTTCCGGCAAAAGGCCCTCGACCGTCAAACTCAAACGGCGCGGGGTCGAAAAGGCAGCAGCAGAGGCATAGGTCAGTCCCGCCTCCACCATACCGTCGGTCATCAGTTTCTTGAGATCCTGCGCCGCACGGTTTTGCATCCGCGCCGGGATCTCTTCTGAGAAGAGTTCGATCAAAAGGTCAGGCATCAGTTTTCTTCCCGTCTCGGGCATTCTTCGCCCACAATAGTGCCATCGTAGGCTTTTTCCCCGCAGTCGTTCAGTTCGTGCCAGATGTAGCCGCGCCCGTCTTCGGTGATCGCAACGATACGGTCCACGCCGAAATCGACATTCTTTTCGCCCAGAAAGGCAAGTGCTGTGCCCGCTTCCAATGCCGCCGCGATGGCGGTCGCATCGAAACAATCAAACCACTCCGGCGCGTTGCGTGGGATGACACGATCAAGCCCAACATAGGTTTCCGTCAACATCGCCAGACTTGAAGGCGTCGTGAAACAGGCGCGAAATCGGATGGGTGAACTTTCCGCGTCAATCGCTTGCAGGTTCTCCACACGAATGTTCTGAGGGACGTCCCCGGATAGCGGCATTAGCTGCACGGAGTCCATTTCCGCGCTGACCTCTTCATAAAAGCCGTACACCTGCAGATAGTATAGTGCACCACCCGCCAACAAAGCTGAGATCATGATGACCAGTCCAACGATTTTGCCGCTCATGCGACGGTTTCCGGCTGCCAGCCACCCGCGTGTGTCAGCACAAAAGCGTCTGCACATTGCTTGGCCAGTCCGCGCACGCGGCCGATAAAGGCTTGGCGCTCCGTAACAGAAATCACGCCGCGCGCGTCCAGAAGGTTGAAAATATGGCTGGCTTTGATGCATTGATCATAGGCTGGGTGAACCATGATGATACGCAGACCTGTCTTGGGGTCCACTACCTCCGCAGACAGGATTTCGCGGCAATGTGCCTCAGCTTCATCGAAATGACGCAAGAGCACATCTGTGTCCGCAGTGTCGAAGTTCCAGCGGGCGTATTCTTCTTCGGTCTGTTTGAAAATGTCTCCATAGCTCAGCGCGATGGGCGACACCTCTTTGCCGTCTGCGCCCTTGCGCGGCGACGGATCGTTGAAGGGCATGTCCATCACATGATCCACACCCAGAATATACATCGCCAGCCGTTCCAAACCATAGGTCAGTTCGCCCGAAACCGGGTGGCAGTCATGCCCGCCCACCTGCTGGAAATAGGTGAACTGGCTCACTTCCATACCATCGCACCAAACTTCCCAGCCCAAACCCCAAGCCCCGAGCGTCGGACTTTCCCAATCATCTTCTACAAAGCGGATATCGTGTAGCGCCATGTCGACGCCAATCGCTTCGAGTGACCCCAGATAAAGCGCCTGAAGGTCAGGAGGGCTGGGTTTGATCAGCACCTGGTACTGGTAGTAATGCTGCAAACGGTTGGGGTTATCCCCATAGCGGCCATCCGTGGGGCGACGTGACGGCTGTACATAAGCAGCGGCCCAGGGCTGCGTTCCAAGAGAGCGCAGTGTCGTTGCCGGATGGAATGTGCCCGCACCCACTTCCATGTCGTAGGGCTGCAAGATCGCACAACCCTTTTCAGCCCAGTAATTCTGGAGCCGCAGGATGGTGTCCTGAAAAGATTTCGGCGCAGGGGCGGTATCAGACATTCGGGCGCAACCTCAATGGATTTTCGCGCTCTACCTACGTGTGCGGGCATGGCGCGTCAATTGCGACAGCTTGGAATAATTGGCCTTCTCCTTATGGCCAATTGCCCGCTTTCCTGCTTATGTTACGAAAGTGTTAACGCGATGGAGACGCGAGACGAAATGCGGCATTTGTTTTTATTGATTGTAATTGTTTTGGGCCTGATGCCCCGGCATGCGACGGCGCAACGCACGGCAGACATGGTCTGGGTACAAATCGAGGCACGGCCTACCTTTGATGCCGCTTTGGAACGCGCCCAAGCCTATGCCCGCGATCTACCCGATGTGAATGGATTTGCTTTACGGGGCGGTTGGTACGCCATCGTGCTGGGTCCCTACACGCCAGCAGATGCCGACGCTGTCATCCGGAACTATCGCGCACAAGGGTCAATTCCCAGCGACAGCTACATCGCGTTCAATCGAAATTTTGCTGAACAGTATTTTCCACAGGTTCAGGATAGCCGCAACGCGCAGAACACTGCTGAACCCGCACCGGAGATAGAAGCCGCCGCGCCGATCCTTGCGCCAGTACCGCAGACCGAAGCTGGTGTGACAACACAGGACGCCGCGCCCGAAACGCCTGCACAGGCACGCCGCAGCGAAAGCCTTCTCACGGCACAGGAACGGCGGGATTTGCAAACAGCGCTACGCTGGGCCGGGTACTACAATTCGACCATCGACGGCGCATTCGGCCGAGGCACCCGCAATTCCATGTCAATTTGGCAGGGCGCAAACGGGTTCGAGACCACAGGCATTCTGACGACACGCCAACGCGCCATCCTGCTGGGGCAGTACAACGCAATCCTCGATGGATTAGACATGCAGCTTGTGCGTGACGCGCAGGCTGGAATCGACATACGCATGCCGACAGCGCTGGTATCTTTTGCACGTTATGAAGCGCCCTTTGCACATTTCGATCCAACCAGGGACATGCCGGTGCGGGTACTGCTGATCAGTCAGACCGGCGGGCAGGAAACGCTGAAAAGTCTGTACGAAATCATGCAGACGCTAACCATCGTCCCGCTTGAAGGGCCGCGCAGGCTCAACCGGGATGGTTTCTCACTGGTCGGCCGCAACCGCGCATTTGTCAGCGAAACGCAGGTGCAACTGGCCGGGGAAGAGATCAAAGGTTTCACATTGATCTGGCCTACGGGGGACGAAGCGCGCCGGACGCGCGTGTTGGAAGACATGCGTGACAGTTTGGTCCGCCGTGTTGGCGTTTTGGATCCAAGTGCAGGCATAAGCGACGCGCAACGAGTAGATCTGGTCTCCGGGCTCGAAGTCCGCACCCCGCGCATGTCGCGGTCAGGCTTTTACGTGGACAATCGCGGGTCTGTGGTGACAACAGCCGACGCTGTCCAAAGCTGCACACGGATCACTCTGGACGATCAGTATGACGCAACGCTCGCCGGGATTGATGCGGATCGCGGCATTGCAGTGCTCACCCCACGTGACCGCCTGGCCCCCCCGGCTGTCGCGCGTTTCAGCCCGGTCACGCCGCGCCTGCAGTCGGAAATCGCCGTCGCAGGGTATTCTTTTGAAGGACAATTGGATGCGCCATCCATGACGTTCGGTCAGCTTTCTGACGTGCGCGGTTTGCGTGGCGAAGAGAATGTTACCCGTTTGGCGCTTGAGGCCTTGCCGGGCGATGCAGGTGGGCCTGTGATGGACGCACAAGGCCATGTGTTTGGAATGCTTTTGCCACCACCCGGAGGCAACCGCCAACTGCCGGATGACGTGCGTTTTGCGCTGACAGGTGACGCTATCACCGCCGTTTTAGAACGTGCAGGCATGACTGCCAGCACCGGCGACGGCAACAATGGTCTGGACGCAATCGCATTGACCAATCTCGGCGTGGGCATGACAGTTCTGGTGAGTTGCTGGGAGTAGCGCGGGTCGGAAATCAGCGCACTTTATGCTATGGACGCGCGACCGAGAATGCGCCAGGTGGGCCTAGGCCATGCAGGCTAACCCACGATTTCTGGCGTTAGATAAACCACCGTTGGACTGTCGGAATCAAATGCTGCCACAACCGCTTTTTGCATCTCATCGAGCGTCGCTGGAGCCACAGCCCGTGCGCCAAAAGCCTCTGCCAACTTACAGAAATCGGGATTCTGCGCGATGACTGCGTTTGGCGCGATTTGCGCCCGCGTCATGCTGTCCTCAATCTCCTTGAGCTTACCGTTGTCCCACAAAATGATCGGCAGGCTCAGGCCAAGCTCTACCGCCACGCCTAGCTCCTGCATCGTATAATGAAACCCGTAGTCCCCTGCAATGGCCATCGTCGGCTTGCCACGTCGCGCGACAGCACCACCAATCGCTGCAGGTGTCGCATACCCGAGCGTGCCAAATCCGTAGGGGTGGTGCCAGTGGCCAGGGCGATCCATATCCCAAACCTCTTTGGCCACGTATGCGAATTGCGTCATGTCAGAATAAATCATCGTATCCACGGGCACGGCTTCGCGCAGTGCATCGCAAATGGGAACGATGCCGGGGCGTTCGGCATCCACCTCTTTACGCCATCGCGACCTGGTCTCTGCCACCTGCTCTACCGTCCAGTCAGTCGCACTCTGCGTGCCATCAAGCGCTGTTGCGAGTTCAGAAAGCCACGCGATAGCGTCGGCCTGATGCACATCATCGGCGGCAGTCGCCCGGGCAAGAACCTTTGGGTCAAGATTGACATGGATCGCAGGGCAAACATGGCCCGGGTCTTTACGCCAAAGATCCACCTCAGCCAAGTCCGTCCCGACGAAAACCAACACATCAGCGTCTGACAGGATTTTTGCACTGCCCGGACGTGCCAGTGTCGCCCCGAAATATAACGGATCATCGGCGCCGACGATCCCGCGACCGGCATAGCTGGTGAAGGACGCCGCTTTTGAGGCTTTTAAGACCGCACGAGCGGGGCCGTTCAAGCCGCCCGCTTGAGATGCCCCGCCCCCAAAAACGAAAATGGGCCTTTGGGCGTTCATGATCTTTCTCGCGGCATGCGCCACGTCAGTCTTATCCGCTTTAAGACGCCGCGCGGCGCGCGCAATGCCACGCGCGGGTGCGGCTTCTGCAACGAGAACCTCAATCGGCACTTGAATATGTTTTGGCAGCGGGCTTTGAGCCTGAAATTCAGCGAATGCTCGATCGACAAGAGCATAGGCTGCTTCTGCCGAGCGTGCTTCAAATGACCAGTCGCACACTGTCTCTGCCGCAGCGCGTTGGTCCTTCATTTGATGTAGCTGGCCGTAGGTCGCGGATGTTTCGTCCAGACAGCTGGAAATCACCAAAAGCGGCACAGAATCCGAGTAGGCCTGCCCCATCGGCGTCATGATATTACACAGTCCCGGCCCGGTGATCACGTAGGCGACACCCGGCTTACCCGTTGCACGTGCATAGCCATCGGCCATAAAGCCTGCGCCCTGCTCATGCCGTGCCAGAATATGCGTGATGCCCGCTTCTTCGATGCCACGATACATTTCCTGATTATGAACGCCTGGAATGCCAAAGATGACATCCACCCCACGATCTTTCAGCATATGCGAAATCTGCGCGCCAAGAGGTCTTTGCATTCTCTACTCTCTCCAGAAGGAAACGGTCAGCATGGCATAGACCGCCAGCAGCTCCAAGCGTCCCAACAACATCGCCAGCGATAAAAGCCACTTCGCAGTATCGTTGAGGCCCGCAAAATTGCCAGCAGGTCCTATCTTGTCGCCAAGACCTGGGCCTACATTCGACAAGGCGGTCGCGGCACCAGAAAGCGAAGTCATGAAATCAAGGCCTGTCAGACTCAGCGCCACGGCGAAAAGACCTAGGGTGAGCACAAAAAACATGAAAAAGCTCATGACAGAACTGAGCACTTCTTCGTCCACTGCGCGCTTTTCATACCGCACGACGAAAACGCCATTGGGGGAACGGATCCGCCGCAGCTGCATTTTGATCGATGCAAAGAGCAATTGATACCGGAAGATCTTGATGGAGCAGGTGGTCGACCCGGCGCACCCTCCGATCAATCCGACAAAGAAGAAAATAGCCACCAAAAAGGGTCCCCAGGCCATGTAATCTGCAGACGAATAGCCCGTTCCGGTCATGATAGAGGTAATATTGAACAGCGCCTCGCGAAAAGCCTGTTCCGCGCCATGTGGCATGAACTGCGTCAACGCGACAGCGGTCAGCCCCACAACGATCAACAACGTTATCATGAAAACACGCACCTGACTGTCCAACCAAAGCGGCGTGGCATGTCCGTTCAGCATCTGCACATAGCGCACAAACGGAAGGGCCGCGAGGATCATAAACAGGCTGGCGATATATTCTGGCGTGCCTGAAAAGGCGCCGAAGGACGAATCATAATTAGCGAAGCCACCAGTGGAAACGGTGGTCAGCGCATGCACTGTGGCATCAAAAGCATTCATCCCAAGACCGAGGTAACACAGCGCGCAAGCAACCGTCAGCCCGAGGTAGATACTCGATATCTGGCTGGCAATTTGTGTTGCCCGTGGCAGAATTTTTCCCATTGTATCAAAGGATTCAGATTTAAAAATCTGCATTCCGCCGACTCGCAGTTCAGGCAGAAAAACCATCGCAACAACGATGATACCAATGCCGCCCAGCCATTGCAGAATACCTCGCCACAACAACAGACCCTTTGGCAAGGCCTCAAGTTCAGTAAACACCGTTGACCCGGTTGTGGTCAGGCCCGACATCGCTTCGAAAAATGCATCAACGAAACGCGCTTCAGTTGCACCTAACAGAAAAGGAAGTGCACCAAAAAGCGGTAGAGCGACCCACACGCCGGTTGTGAGAATAAACGTCTGCTGGATCGTCAGCCCTTCCTTTACGCCGTTTGCGCAGGACAAGGCAATCAAACCACCTGATAGCGTGGTCAGCAGGGCCGATTGCAAAAAGACGGGCCAATGCGCACGTCCTTCGGCAATGTCGATGATCATTGGCAGAACCATTGCCAGCCCCAGTACGGCCACCAGCAAACCGATCACGTATCCAACAGGGCGCAAATCCATCATCTGCGCAGGGTTGGCGCGCGCGGTGCTACGTGTCAAGCACAGGTAGCACGCGACGGGGTAGAGACGGTACTAAATGTCCAGCATGTCGATGAAAACATGGCGCACAATGTCTTCCCGGCGGATACCCAAAGCGGCAAGTTCTGCGTCAGATTTTGCGCTGAGTCGATCGACCAAATGCAAACGACGGTTGGTCGACGCGGCCATAACCAGTGACGTGCCGACAACGGAAAAGAAAGATTTAACCTGAGCAATTACGCGGTGTGTGAAATCATGCGCTGGTACAGCGTCTGCGGAATGGTAGGCCATCGAAGCCTCCTATTTTTAGGTCATTAGGTGTGACCTTAATATCGCAACAGTCGCCCGCATGAGAACTGCCAATATTGCATAGCCGCTAACGCTCAACCGCAAAGCAGATAATAAAGTGGCAAATTTTCAGTAAGTTACGGGCGTTACTCAACCGATGTGAAACAGTGTATCAAAAAGCCTTGGGTCCAAGCTCTCTGATTTAAATGTCTCGCCCTCGACCAGAACGCTCACCGCATCGTGGCTGTGCAGGCTTTCCTGGTGGCTGGCGATGATGCGAAAATCACCTATCCGCACGTCAGATTGCAGTTCTTCACAGAAAAGTCGGGCCGCATCTTCCACAAAAATCGGATTCGCCGCATTCAGTTCCGCAAACGCCTGCTCATCTTCTCGTTTTACCATCACCTGTGTTTCCGTCGGCACCGCGCGGCGGCAAGCTTCGATCAGATCTTCAAACCACAGCACTTTTGCGTCGTCTTCGAGGCAGATCGAGATGCGAGCTACGGATCGCTGAGAATGCGGGGTCGCCAGCTGCCCACGAGTGACGCGTGCGTGCTCGGACAATTCCAATGAACAGGGACATGTCGATGAATAGACGTAGTCGAGGTGGATGATTTTCTTACGCACACCGGCCTGTTCGATCAATTCCAGCGCAATATCGTAGTACTGATACCCCGCGAGGCCGGACCGCAAGCTTGTAATCTTCATTGGAAAACTGAACCGCATTTGAATCCGGGCATCAAAGCTTTCAAGGTCGCTTTTATAATCGTCGAGAGCCGCTTCGATCACGTCAAAACTGAATGTCGCCTCGGCATGCTTATAAAAACTCCGCATAATACGGGACATGTTGATGCCCTTTTTATCCGCCTCAAGACTGACAGAGCCCGTCACAGAGGTTTCAAGGGTCATGTCACCCGATCCGCGCGTGTGGAATTGAATCGGCAGTCTGAAGTTAGAAATGCCTACGTGCTGAAGATGTTGCTTGGCACCGCGGATTAGGCTGGAGGGACCGTTCTGCAAATCGGGCAGCGTCGACCTGTAGGCCTCGTCTGCAGCGAAATCCACCGGATAATCGCGTGACAATGCCGGATACGCGATTCCATCAAACCCAGGCACAAAGTGAGCCAACGCCGGTTCCAATGCACGAACATCAGCCGGTGACGCTGTTTCCGCCCATTGACGCAGCACGTCGAGTGCCGCCTGTGCATCTTCCCTGTCGGGGGTCAGATTCAGTTCGGGTGTGTGGATGTTCATCACTCAGTCCCCTGTGTCTTTAACGATTCTACTACTTAGGGCAGCAAACGCACTCTGCCAATGGTCCTGACGTATACGTCACAACTTCTTGCCAAGATCACCTGAACAAAGAAAAATCCGTCAAGGGGAACATACAACAAAACGCGTCATATTCGAGAATAACAAATTTACACATGATCCAGCGCGCGCAACAAATCCTTAACCAAATCCGTCTCATCTTCGATGCCCACACTGATGCGCACAAGCCCCGGTGTGATCCCAAGCGTGTCTTTTTGTTCTTGAGACAGACGTTGGTGTGTCGTGGTCGACGGATGGGTCAGAATGGTTTTGGCATCCCCGAGATTGTTGGAAATCAGGCCAACCTCAATTGCATTGAGAAAACGAAACGCAGCGTCCTTACCGCCCTTCACATCGATGGAGAGAACCGTGCCACCCTTACCCAATTGTGCCACAACCAGATCACTTTGCGGATGGCTGGCAAGTCCGGGATAGATCACTTGCGTCAGCTTGTCGTGCCCCTCCAGCGCTTTGGCCAGAGCTGTTGCATTTGCCGTTTGAGCGCGCACGCGCAGGTCCATCGTTTCCAGCCCTTTCAGCATTACCCAAGCGGTGAAGGGGCTCATGGAGCCGCCGGTATGCTTCATGTAAGGTTCGACAGTTTTGCGGATATATTCCCGTGTACCAAGGATCACACCGCCAAGCGCACGACCCTGACCGTCGATATGTTTGGTCGCGGAATAGATTACAACATCTGCCCCCTGGGCCAAAACATCGGACCAAACCGGTGTGGAGAAAACGTTGTCTACCAAAACCTTGGCACCTTTGGCATGCGCCAGCTTTGATACAGCTTCGATATCCACAACCTGCAATGTCGGGTTGGAAATCGATTCGAAAAATACTGCTGTTGTGTCGTCCCGAATGGCGGCTTTCCATTGGGCAAGATCCGCACCATCGACAAACGTCACCTCGACACCGAAACGGGTGAGAATCTCCTCCAGCACATACAGACAGGATCCAAAGAGCGCGCGCGCTGAGACCACATGATCACCAGCCTTCAGCATGGATGTCAGTGCACCTGATACCGCTGCCATGCCGGAAGCCGTTGCAAACGCATCCTCCGCGCCCTCCAGAGACGCGATGCGTTCTTCAAACATTGCCACGGTCGGGTTGCCATAGCGGGCATAGATGTACTCATCGGGACCCGATTCAATGAAACGCGCCTCAGCTTGCTCGGCACTGTCATAGACAAAGCCTTGAGTGAGGAAGATCGCTTCGGAAACTTCGCCGTACTGGCTCCGCTTGGTGCCCGCATGCACGGCCCGTGTGCGTGGTTTTAGATGGTCGTTCATTTTCTCTCTCCAGCCCAAATGGGCACAAAAAAAACCCCAGACGCGGTCAAAGCGACGGGGTTCCCTCATCGAGTGACCTTTTAGCGGAATTTTTAACGTGGCCCGCAATCCGGTATCAAATCGCCACGCTCAGCCTGTTAAAAGAAAGGCCGGTACACGTCAACACCGTCCGCCGCTGTAATAGAACCTTTACAGTTCCCAGATATGCATTTGCGCAGACCGAACCACTATATATGGTAGAGGGAACGCCGAATGCCGATGCTCAGGATCAACGCGACGCCAGCGGGTTTAAAACTCAAAGGATCTGAGCAGTACAGCCGACAAGATTTGCGTAACGCCGCAGATCTGCCCGGGCCAGCAATCATCATGGTGCATGGATACAAATACCATCCTGGACACAGCCGCCATTGTCCGCATCAAAAGCTCTTTGGTACAGCAGCACACCACTGGCCGGCACGCCTGGGAATTTGCGCGGACAACCGTGGCGACGCTCTCGGAATCGGCCTCGGCTGGTACGCCCGCGGCCCGCTCAGGGCAGTTCACGCCAGGGCCACAGCCCTTGGAGACAACATCACGCGGATCGTCAAAGCACTGAAAACACAGCGTCCATCACGCGCAGTGCACGTGATCGCACATTCACTAGGTGCAGAAGCCGCGCTGACGTCTTTAGGCGCTCTACCCGCGCACGCCATCGACCGCATGGTACTGCTAGCCGGTGCAAGCTACACGCGCCACGCCCAGAATATGCTAGATACACCGGCCGGGCGCACTGTCGAGATTCTGAATGTGACAAGTCGCGAAAACGATCTTTTCGACGTCGCGTTCGAGCATATTGTCAGACCTGAACGGATCGGGGACCGCGCCATCGGTCAAGGAATCCCCACTGCAAATGTCGTGAACATCCAGATTGACTGCGCCGAAACGTTACGCGGTTTCAGAGAGCTCGGCTTTCCTGTCACTCCGCCTATGCGCCGTATTTGCCATTGGTCGGGTTACAAACGGTCTGGTGTCATGGCGCTCTACCGTGAATTCCTGCACAGGCCTGGTAATTTGACGCTCGAACGTCTGAACGGCGCAATACCTGCGCAGGCTACGCCACGCTGGTCGCGGCTTTTGGCGCTGCCATCAAGAAGCCTGCGCACGCCGGATATCGCCTTGCCCTCGGTCCCGCATCAGGTAGTGTCCTGAAACGCTGGCGCAGTGCCGGTTGAGTCAGGGAGAACATCACCGTGAGCAACCTAATTGATCTGTATTTTTGGCCCACGCCGAATGGCTGGAAAATATCAATTGCACTCGAAGAAATGGCGCTGCCTTACCGCACACATCTGATCAACATTGGCGCAGGCGAACAGTTCGCCCCGGATTTCCTCAAGATCGCGCCCAACAACAGAATGCCAGCCATCGTGGACCCTGACGGGCCCGACCACATGACTGTGTCAGTCTTTGAATCTGGTGCGATCCTCCAATATCTGGCCCAGAAGACCGGGCGCTTTGGGGGCGAAACTGCACGTGAAAAGATCGCGGTGACAGAGTGGCTGATGTGGCAAATGGGCGGATTGGGACCAATGGCGGGTCAGGCGCATCATTTCCTGAAATATGCTCCGGCAATGGATCCTCCCAACGACTTGCCCTACGCCAAAGACCGGTATCGCAACGAGACGGCGCGCCTCTATGGCGTACTGGACCGAAAACTGGCGCTAACAGAATTCGTCGCGGGCGATTTCTATTCCATCGCGGATATGTCGATTTGGGGGTGGGCGTCACTTTGGGAGGGGCAGCAACAGACGCTGGACGACAAACCGCACATGAAACGCTGGCTTGACACGGTGAGTGCGCGCCCCGGCGTCGAGCGTGGCCGCGCACTTCATGCTGAAAAGCGTGGGGATTTCAGAAAAGACAAATCCGCTCAAGATCAGCTTTTCTCGCGAAAGTAGAAACATCGGAACCTGCATTCTCGGTATTTTATCAAGACATCCCGTCCCGATTTTCTTTGCAAAATGGATAGATTTCGAGAACAGTCGCGCAGCACTTAAAAGGCGTGGCTCGTGGACCTGTTGAAAATTACGCTTTCGCCGGAGCATCTGGCCTATCTTGCTGGCGCCTTCTACGTGACCGGCCTTGCGATCACGCACCAAATCATTCTGCGTTTGCTGCTGCTCGCCGGCACCGGTGTTTATCTCGTGTATTACGCGACGGTTTCGACCACGCCCCTATGGTCAGCCATTTATGTCAGCCTCATGATTGGGTTGGCAAATCTGGGCGGTCTGACCAGCCTTTTTGCGAGACGCTCGCGGTTTGCCATCCCGCGCAAACATGCAGACATATACGCTGATTTCCCGGACCTGCCGCCAGGCGACTTCCGCGCGTTAATGCGTCTTGCACAACGCTACACCATCACAGAGGACAAACAGGTCACAACGGAAGGTGCGCCAGGTAGACAGCTCTTCTATGTATTAAAAGGCTCAACGCTTGTGCGCAAAAACGGCCGGGCCTTCGTTCTGCCGCCACAGCTTTTTCTGGGCGAGGTTGCCTTTCTGACTGGCGCGCCCAGTTCTGCCTCGGCCTGGATCGAGGAAGGCTCAGAAGTGCTCGAATGGGATTTTGAGGCGCTTAGCCGACGCTGTGCGCGCAACCCGCGTTTCAAACTTGCACTCGAAGCCGCAATCTCACTCGATCTGGCCGGTAAAGTGGCACGGTCCATGGGACGACATTCAGTCGAGGTGGAAAAAATCCCCGAAGAAATGGTCACAGCGCTTTACGCGTCAGAAAAAACCTAGGCCTCGTCAGAGCTCTTTTCTTCGATCAAATAGCTTTGCAGCGC
>JBGCDG010000011.1:0-67668 GCA_045105195.1 Roseobacter sp.
GGCTGATTGCATTAAGCATACCACACGATTCTGCGGCTTGGTGTTGTGGAACAAAACCGGATTTCCTTGTGTCAAATTTGTGCCAATAGGAAACATGCGTTCCTGCATCGTTCTGCAAAAGGCTACATTTACCTTCAAGGCGAACACCTTTGCCTATTGCTGTTTTTACTGGGGTTCCGTATGTCCGGTGGTGGGACACCCTTCCCCAACGAAGGGCGCATATCTGGAAGGATAGCATCAATGGCTACCACACAACCGGCAACGCGGCCGGCTAATCCGCGTTTTTCATCTGGCCCTTGTGCCAAACCCCCTACATTTGACGTGACCAAACTGTCCGATGCCCCACTCGGGCGATCGCATCGTGCAAGCGAAGGCAAGGCCAAATTGCGCGCGGCGATCGAGACGACACGCGAGGTGCTCGGCGTCCCGGCGGATTACAAAATCGGGATCGTCCCAGCCTCAGATACAGGCGCGTACGAGATGGCGATGTGGTCTCTACTGGGCGCACGCCATGTCGAGATGGTCGCATGGGAAAGCTTTGGCGCGGGCTGGATCACCGACGTTGCCAAGCAGCTTAAGATTGAACATTCGGTTCATACCGCTGAATATGGCGAGATCGTCGATATGGCGGCGCTGAACTACGATCACGATGTCTGCTTTACCTGGAATGGGACCACGTCGGGCGTGCGTATGTCATCGGGCAATGCAATCCCGGCGGATCGTGCGGGGTTGACGCTCTGCGACGCGACCTCGGCAGCTTTTGCAATGGATCTGCCCTGGGACAAGCTAGATGTCACAACTTTCAGCTGGCAGAAAGTGCTTGGCGGTGAGGCTGCACACGGCATGCTAATCCTGAGCCCACGCGCCGTGGAACGGCTGGAAAGCTACACCCCGCCTTGGCCGCTGCCCAAGATTTTCCGCCTGACCAAAGGCGGCAAGCTGATCGACGGAATCTTCACCGGTGCAACGATCAACACGCCATCGATGCTTTGTGTCGAAGATTACCTGCAAGCACTCGATTGGGCGAAATCCGTCGGTGGTCTGGAAGGGCTGATTGCCCGTGCCGATGCCAATGCAGCTGCGATCGCCCGTTTTGTCGAATCCCACAACTGGATCAATTTTCTCGCAGTGGACCCAGCGACACGGTCCAACACGTCGGTCTGTCTGAAATTCACCGATGACGGGATTACGGATGGTGCGGCATTTGCCAAAGCTGTCGCCAAACGGCTTGCGGATGAACACATTGCATTGGACATTGGCGCGTATCGCGATGCGCCTCCAGGTTTGCGGATCTGGTGCGGCGGTACGGTCGAGACCGCCGACGTCGAGGCTATGCTGCCTTGGCTTGCATGGGCTTTCGAGGCCGAGATTTCCAACACATAACGCGTGCAGTTTCCTGCCCGCCCCGAACTTATGAAAAGGACCAGAAAAATGGCTCCCAAAGTACTCATTTCCGATAAACTGTCGCCCGCCGCCGTTCAGATCTTCAAGGATCGCGGCATTGATGTGGATTTCCAACCGGACATTGGCAAAGACAAGGACAAGCTGGCCGCGATCATTGGCAACTATGATGGGCTTGCCATCCGTTCCGCCACAAAGGTCACAGAAAAGATCGTTGCCGCTGCCGCCAATCTCAAGGTGATCGGGCGGGCGGGCATTGGCACCGACAACATCGACAAGGATGCCGCCTCCAAAAAGGGCATCATCGTGATGAACACGCCCTACGGCAACATGATCACCACCGCGGAGCATGCCATTGCCATGATGTTTGCAGTGGCACGGCAGATTCCGGAGGCGTCTTCCTCCACCCATGCAGGCAAATGGGAAAAGTCCAAGTTCATGGGCGTTGAGCTGACCGGCAAGACCCTGGGTGTGATCGGCGCTGGGAACATCGGCGGCATCGTCTGCGACCGTGCGCGCGGACTGAAAATGAAAGTGGTCGCCTATGACCCCTTCCTCGGCGAAGAAAAGGCCGAAAAAATGGGCGTCGAAAAGGTCGACCTCGATGCGCTGCTTGCGCGCGCTGATTTCATAACCCTGCATGTGCCTTTCACGGAAGCGACGGCCAACATTTTAAGCGCCGCTGCAATCGCAAAGATGAAACCCGGTGTTCGGATCATCAACTGCGCACGCGGTGGTCTCGTGGATGAGGCCGCACTGGCGGAGGCTTTGACATCGGGTCATGTCGCCGGAGCCGCCTTTGATGTCTTCGCAGAGGAGCCCGCCAAGGAGAACCCGCTGTTTAACCTGCCCAATGTGGTCTGCACACCGCATCTGGGGGCTGCAACGACTGAAGCGCAGGAAAACGTCGCCCTGCAAGTGGCCGATCAGATGTCGGATTACTTATTGACGGGTGCGGTAAGCAATGCGCTCAACATGCCTTCGGTGACCGCCGAAGAAGCTAAAGTCATGGGGCCTTGGTTGAAACTTGCTGGATACTTGGGCGCCTTTATTGGTCAAATGACGGATGAGCCGATCAAGGCGATCAACATCCTTTACGACGGTTCAGTGACGGACATGAACCTCTCCGCGCTCAACTGTGGAGTCATTGCTGGGATCATGAAGAAGGCCAATCCAGACGTAAACATGGTATCTGCCCCGGTCATCGCCCAAGAACGCGGGATCACCGTTTCAACAACCAACCAGAACAAATCCGGTGTGTTCGACGGGTACATCAAGGTGACAGTGGTAACGGATAAACGCGAACGTTCTGTTGCGGGCACTGTCTTTTCTGACGGCAAGCCGCGTTTTATTCAGATCAAGGGCATCAACATCGATGCCGAGGTCGGTGCGCATATGCTTTACACCACCAATCAAGACATGCCCGGCATTATCGGAATGCTGGGCCAGACCATGGGCGAAAACGGCGTCAATATCGCGAACTTCACCCTCGGGCGTGCCGAAGCCAAAGGCGAAGCAATTGCGCTGCTTTATGTCGATGACCAAGTGCCAGGACCCGTCATCAAGAAGCTGGAAGACACTGGCAAATTCACGCAGGTGAAGCCCCTGATGTTCGACATCGCCTGAACCGAATAGCTTCTTGGGAAAAGCGCCATTCCGGCGCTTTTCTCGCATATCACGACTATAGAATGAGACTTTACCATGTCGGACCCGATTTATGTCATCGGTGATATTCACGGACAGCTCGAGGATCTTGAGCGGGTTCTGGACCTGATTGAAGCGGACGGGGGACCGGATGCCTATACCGTGTTTCTGGGCGATTACGTGGATCGGGGCCCAGACAGCAAAGGTGTTGTGCAAAAGTTACTCGACGGGACATCACAAGGGCGGAACTGGCATTTGGTACGCGGCAATCATGACCGCTACTTGGCACGGTTTTACGACGATATGACCGTGCAAGATCCCAACACACGCACTGGCCTGTCATGGCTTAACCCTCGATTGGGTGGTGACAAAACGCTTATTTCTTATGGGATTGAAGCAGAAGAAGGTGCGCCGTTAAAACCGATGCATGACCAAGTGCGTAACCTCGTACCGCAAGAGCATATCACATTTCTGAAAGGTCTCCCGCTGATCCATGAGACCGATCATTTAATCCATGTACACGCCGGAATTCGACCCGGTGTTGCCCTTCAAGATCAGCTCGAAGATGATCTGATCTGGATACGAGAAGGATTTCTGGACCACACTGAGAGTTTCGGAAAACTGGTTGTTCATGGACACACGGCACTGGATTATCCCATGCACGCGGGCAATCGTGTCAACCTGGATGCGGGTGCGGGATACTTCCGTCCTCTGCATGCCGCCATATTTGAGGGTCACGATTGCTGGCTTTTGAGCGAAATAGGACGCATGCCGCTGCGTCCCTGACGGCCCGTCATGTCCAGTCCAGAACGACCTTTCCAGACTTGCCCGATTGCATCGCAGTAAAGCCAGATTCGAAGTCGTCCACCCCAAAGCGATGCGTAATCACCGCGCTCACATCAAGCCCATTTTGCAGCATTGCAATCATTTTGTACCAAGTCTCGAAAATCTCCCGGCCATAGACACCTTTGATAGTGATCGCCTTGAAAACGATCCGACTCCAATCCACTGGAGATTTCCCCGGTGGAATGCCCAGCATCGCAATGCGCCCCCCCATCGTCATGGCCTCGACCATTTGATCCAGCGCCTGTTGGTTGCCGGACATCTCGAGCCCCACATCAAAGCCTTGCTTCATACCCAGGGCTTCGGCAACAGCAGACAAATCCTGCTCGGCGACGTTCACGGTGGTTACATCGGCAACGCGCGCTGCCAGAGCCAGCCGGTCTGAATTGATGTCCGTGATCACTACATGGCGCGCTCCTACGTGACGTGCGACAGCGGCCGCCATAATCCCGATCGGCCCAGCGCCCGTGATCAATACATCCTCTCCGATCAGATCAAAGCTAAGCGCTGTATGAACCGCATTCCCCAACGGATCGAGTATTGCTCCGATTTCATCGGGGATATCGTCGGGCAACGGCACCACATTGAAAGCGGGCAACTGCAGATACTCCGCAAAAGCGCCCTGTTCATTGACGCCAATACCGCGCGTGGCTGGATCCAGATGGAATTTGCCTGCCCGACTTTGCCGCGAGGACGAGCCGATCAAATGCCCTTCGCCCGAACAGCGCTGTCCAATCCGCAAATCCGTCACATTGCGCCCAAGTTCCACGATTTCTCCGGCGAATTCATGACCCGTGATCATCGGCACTGGTACGGTCGCGGCAGCCCAGTCATCCCAATTCCAGATGTGAATATCTGTGCCACAGATACCGGTTTTCTTGATGCATATCAGCACATCATCCGGGCCGATCTCGGGCACCGGCGATGTTACCATCCACAATCCCTCACGTGGGTGCAGTTTGGATAGCGCTTTCATTTCGTTCGTCATTTCAACACACCTATGGCTTTGCCAGCCCGTTGGAACGCCGTCAGCGCTCGATCAAGATCATCCGTTTCCAGTGCGGCACTCATCTGCGTTCTGATCCGCGCCTGCCCCCGCGGTACAACAGGATAGAAAAAACCTGACACAAAGACACCCTCTTCGAACAATCGCGCGGCCATCTCCTGCGCAAGGTCCGCTTCCCCCAGCATGATGGGCACAATCGGATGGCTGCCGGGCAAAAGGTCAAAGCCCAGATTCATCAAACCGTCGCGCCAATAGCGCGTATTCTCAAGTAGCCGTTGGCGCAGATCGTCGCCTTTTTCCACTAGCGTCAGCGCCTGAAGACCCGCAGCAACTATGGATGGGGGTAAAGAATTGGAAAACAGATAAGGGCGCGCGCGCTGCCGCAACAGGTCCACGACAGGCTGCGGCCCGGCGATATAGCCGCCGATCGCGCCACCAAGCGCCTTGCCCAATGTACCTGTCAGAATATCAACCGAGACATCTGCCGCTGCCGGTGTACCGCGCCCTTGCGGGCCCATAAACCCGGTGGCATGACAATCATCGACCATTACCATCGCGTCGTATTTATCCGCCAAAGCTTTGATCTCAGGGAGTTTTGCCAGGTAGCCATCCATACTGAAGACACCGTCAGTTGCAATCATGATAAAGCGGGCACCCTCGCTACGCGCTAATTTCAACTGCCCCTCTAAATCAGCCATGTCGGAATTGGCATATCGGTAGCGCCGCGCTTTGCACAACCGGATGCCATCAATAATCGATGCATGGTTCAAAGCATCTGAAATCACAGCATCTTCTGGCCCAAGAAGTGGCTCAAATAGCCCCCCATTGGCGTCAAAACAAGCTGCAAACAGAACGGCATCATCCATGCCCAGAAAGTCTGCGAGGCGCTGTTCTAGTTGGCGGTGAATATCCTGTGTGCCGCAAATGAACCGCACGGATGCCATACCAAATCCACGTGGTGACATCGCATCACGTGCCGCCTCGATCAGGTCAGGATGATCCGCAAGTCCCAGATAATTGTTCGCACAAAGATTGATGACAGAACGTCCGCCTACATCGATCGAACCCGATTGTGGCGATGTGATCTCACGTTCTCGCTTCATCATGCCGTCCGATTCAATCTGCGCGAGCGTTTCATTGATGTGTTCAAGATAGGCATGTGACATCGCAAAGATCCCCTTTTGAGAGCTCTTCTAACATAGCGGATGAAATTCCGAAATATTGAATTTACTATATTAAGGATTTTTTCCTATATCACGGAAACTAAGCGTCTTGAACAACAAGGAAGGCACGAGCGGCCCCTACCGCAGTGATTCGATGCGCGACATCAGCAGCATAACGCGCAGTATCCCCCGCTTGCAGACGGGTTGCTGCATCGCCGCTGACGATGTCCAACACCCCCTCTATCACGGTCAAATGTTCGCGTGCCCCGCGCGTGTGCGGTTGGCTGTCCAGCGCACCATCTAGCGTAAAGATTAACTCATAGACCTCGTGGCGCCCGGCTTCCTCTGGTGGAGAAAGAATGCGAATCCTCACATTTTGGCCCAAATTATCAATGGTGGGCACGTGATCCGCACGCAGCGTTTCGATCCGCGCTTTCGCAGTTGCACCATCGAGAAGACCCGCAAAGTCCACCTGTAATGCCCGCGTGAGGTTCCACAGCGTGGAAATCGTCGGGCTACTCTCTCCCCGTTCGATCTGGCTGACCATTGAGCGGGAGACGCCAGACAGCTTCGCAACAGCATCCAAGGACAACCCCTGATCACGACGCGCCGCACGCAATCGCGCAGGTAGTTGCGCCAAAATAATGTCTGTTCCATCCGCCATACTGGATTGATTGTCGATATACAGGATGAAGTCAACCGGCGCATCCAATTGACCTCCCGTTAAGGCTGACAAATGATTTTCGTCCGACCATAGTGCCCCACAGGTATGAAACGGGAGAACACCATGACCCAAGACATCGTCATTCTGGACGGCGCACGCACGGCAATCGGAACTTTTGGCGGTGCGCTGGCGGCGACTCCGCCGATTGAATTGGCCACGATTGCTACCAAGGCTGCTTTAGAGCGCACGGGTGTCGAAAGCGGTCAGATCGGGCACGTCGCCTTTGGGCATGTGATCAACACGGAACCGCGCGACATGTATCTTAGTCGCGTTGCCGCCATAGAAGCCGGTATCCCGAACTCAGTCCCTGCCATGAACGTGAACCGGCTTTGCGGTTCGGGTGCGCAGGCGATTGTTTCGGTGATCCAATCCCTGATGCTGGGAGATGCCGAATTCGGGCTGGCCGGCGGTGCTGAAGCCATGTCCCGATCACCTTTTATCATGCCTCAACAGCGCTGGGGCGCGAAAATGGGTGATGTGAAATCGCTGGATATGATGTTAGGTGCGCTCGACTGCCCGTTTGGCACAGGCCATATGGGCATCACCGCAGAGAATGTTGCGGCAGAACATGAGGTAAGCCGCGCAGAGCAGGATGCCTTCGCGCTCCAGAGTCAACAGCGCGCAGCCTCTGCGATTGAAGCAGGTTATTTCGAGCAGCAGATCACCCCAGTGCCGATACGCGTCAAACGCGATATGGTAGATTTCAAAATCGATGAGCATCCCAAGGCAACAACGCTTGATGCGCTTTCGGGATTACGTCCAGTTTTTCAAAAAGATGGGTCGGTTACAGCAGGCAATGCCAGCGGCATCAATGATGGAGCGGCTGCCCTTGTTCTTGCCACCGCCGATGCCGCTGAGAAGGCTGGGCTAAAACCAAGGGCGCGCGTCTTGGGATATGCGCATGCGGGCGTACGGCCAGAAGTCATGGGGATCGGTCCAGTGCCCGCGGTACGCAATTTGTTCGAGCGAACGGGGCTTTCCGCCAGTGACTTTGACGTGATCGAAAGCAACGAAGCCTTCGCGGCTCAAGCGCTTGCAGTGAGCAAGGAGCTTGGGCTCGACAGCGCAACGGTGAACCCTAACGGCGGTGCCATCGCACTTGGGCATCCAGTAGGTGCGACAGGTGCCATCATTACACTCAAGGCGCTTTACGAGCTGCAGCGCACAGGAGGAAAACGTGGCTTGATCACTATGTGTATTGGTGGCGGCCAAGGGATCGCCTTAGCGGTGGAATGTATTTGAAAACAAAGGTGTGGGTGGAGGCCCACACCACATAGATCGCCCTAGAACAGCGTCATGTTTAACACGATCAGCGTTAACGCGCCGGATACACCGATAGAAACGCCCAGCACCAGACCGCCCAGTGCCCAACGCACAAGGATATTCTCTTTGCGGACGGGCACGGGATTGGCCTGACGGATGAGTGCGTCTTCGACGAGTACCGGCAACCGCGGCCCAAAACGCGCCATGACACGCGCCGTTTTGGCAAGATCGGTTAATGTGGCGCGTGGACCGATTGATTTGGAAATATAATCCGTGACGATGGGGCTCGCGACTTCCCAGATATTGATCGTGGGATTAAGAGACCGTGCCACACCTTCGACTACAACCATGGTACGCTGGAGCAAGATCAGCTCGGTGCGCGTTTCCATGCCAAAGCGCTCTGTGACCTCAAAAAGATAGTTCAGCAGCCGCCCCATGGAGATCTTTGTGGCATCCATGCCAAAGATCGGCTCGCCCACAGCCCGGAGAGCTCGGGCGAACTCGTCAACATCCTTGCCCGCAGGCACATACCCGGCCTCAAAATGAACTTCAGCGACACGTTTGTAGTCTTTGCGAATGAAACCGAAAAGAATTTCAGCATACACCCGGCGCGTATATTCATCGAGATGACCCATGATTCCGAAATCATAGGCTACGATGTCACCATTCGGCGCGACCTTAAGGTTACCCTGGTGCATGTCCGCGTGAAAGTACCCATCCCGAAGCGCATGATTGAGGAACAGCTGTAGCACCCGGTTGCCAAGGTCCACGCGGTTGTGGCCCGCTCCATCAATTGCGTCGTTGTCGCCCAAGGGAACGCCATCCGCCCAACCAAGAGTCATTACCCGGCGCGCCGAATACTCCCAATTGATCTGAGGCAGCTGGAAACCCTCATCACTTTTTGTGTTGGCCGCGAATTCGGAAGCTGCGGAGGATTCCAGACGCAGGTCCAGCTCGCCTTGCACCACACCGTCGAAATGCTCAATCACCTCCATCGGGCGCAAACGACGCGCACCAGGCGCGAATATCGCAACCATGCGCGCAGCGAGATAGAACGCGTCTACGTCTTTAGTAAAGGCACGTTCGATACCAGGGCGCAGCACTTTGACTGCTACATATTCGCCCGTTTCAGCCAGTTTGGCTTTGTGCACCTGCGCAATAGAGGCCGCCGCTACCGGTTCGCTGAATTCGGAAAAAACGCTATCGACCGAAACGCCGAGTTCCTTTTCCACTTCAGCTTTGGCTTTGGCCACGGAAAAAGGCGGCAGCTTATCCTGTAAGACGCGCAGTTGCACCGCGAGCTCATCGCCGACTACATCTGGTCTTGTCGAGAGGATCTGCCCAAACTTAATGTAGGCGGGCCCCAAAGCGGTCAACGCGCGTGTCGCAGGCGGCATCGACAAATCGCCCTGATAGCCCAAAAATTTGAACGGCAATCCCAGTGCACGCGCAACAAACCGTAAAGCCGGAGGCGCCTCGAAAGCATCCAGCACGACCTTCATCGCGCCTGTCCGTTCCAATGTGGCCCCTGTGCGGATCAAGCGCCAAATGTTATGCGGCCCCCGCACTCTAGATCTTCCACCCTGAATGCAGACAGGCGATGCCCATGCTCAGATTGCGATACTTGGCGTTCTCAAAGCCCGCGGTACGCACCATCTGCAAAAAGGTCTCTTGATCGGGGAAGTTACGGATCGATTCAACCAGGTATTGATAGCTATCGCGATCACCGGCGATGGCCTGCCCCATACGCGGAATAACGTTAAAGCTATAGAGGTCGTACGCTTTTTGCATCGCAGGGTTCGGCAATTGGCTGAACTCCAACACCATAAGGCGCCCACCTGGACGCAGCACCCGGAAGGCTTCATTCAGCGCCTCCTGCGGACGGGTCACGTTCCGAATACCGAACGAAATAGTATAGACGTCAAAGCTATTGTCGGCGAAGGGCAGCGCCATCGCGTCGCCTGTCACCCAATCGAGCTGGTCTGCCATGGCTTCAGCTTCGGCGCGTTTGCGTCCCTCTACCAGCATCGATTCGGTCAGATCCAGCACCGTTGCTTGGCCATAGCCTGCCCGCTTGAGAAAACGGAATGATATGTCACCCGTGCCACCGGCCACATCCAGAAGCTGCTGGCCCCCACGCGGGGCGAGCCAATCCATCATCGCGTCTTTCCAGAGCCGGTGAATGCCCACGGACATCACGTCATTCATGATGTCATACTTGCTCGCCACGGAGGAAAAAACGCCGCGCACCCGCCCGGCTTTTTCGCCCTCAGGCACGGTTTCGAAACCGAAATGGGTGGTTTTGTCGTTTTGGTCGTTCATCGGATCTTCAGGTCCTTCCGGTTCAAGCAACGTTATAGGCTGCACGGGCGGATGCACAATGCGGCCCGATTGTCACAGGTATGATTATGACCAATGTGCGCAAGCAAAATTGGACCTACGTTCGTTCGAGTGTCGCTTTCATGCTAAGGATTTGGCTGGGAGCCATCTTGTTCCTAGGCGGCGAAATTTTCATGTTCGCTAGTCTCGACCCGGCGGACTCACTTTTTGAGCAATTATTTTCGGGCACATTCTCCATTCGGTTTGGTCCTGTGTTTTTATGGATGGCACTGACGCTACGCCTCAAATTCAATGAAGACCGCGTCAGTTTTAAAGCGCTTCCGTTCTGTCGCTATCCTATTTCTGGCCAGACCTGACACATATCGACTATGACAGCGAAAAGAAACCAAGGTGCCTGCTCTTTGGGCCTTGGCGTCCACTGGAGCTGTCAAAACTCACCTTCACCAATTACCGTGTTTGGAGCACCCCGCGCCGAGTGCGTTTGTATCGTGACGAAGATGTTCGTATATTGGCCACACTTACACAGCAAAAGCTGAAGGAAAATCTTTCAACAGCGATATGTTGAACCTATGCGCGGATCACTGATACCGATTAACGCGCTGCGCCGATGGTTGCGTCGTGCGGCCCGATTGTCAAAAGAGCACCTTCTTTATAAGCGCGCCTACCCCCTTGCGCTCCCGACCGTTCGAGCTTTTTATCAAAGAGCGGACACAGAACAATCCGCGGTCCGGAAGACGTCAATGCCACAGGAACCTTCAGAAAGCTGGCGCCAAAGCCGTATGCGCCCCTACGCGCGCTGGCTTGCCTATTTAAATTTCATCTGTTTGCTGTTCGGGGGGGTATTTTTCCTGACGGCGGGCGCTCTGCCGGCGGAGGATGACCATGGCAGTTCAGGAATGGCAGCCGAGGGCCTCGTGGTTGCAGCCATATGCTTCTGGCTTTCGTACAAATCCTTTCGTGCTGCGCGGACCATACGCCTTTTTTGGAACGAAAAAACGCTTCGCACACGCGGGCTGTTGTTCGCGGAAAAGAGCTTTGAGTGGTCAGATCTGACCGCAATCAAAACAGGTGGGTTGTGGAAAGGATGGGAGGTTTCCTTTAGCTCAAAGAAAATGGCTCTAAGGTTCGGAGCCAGGTCCGCAAACATATCCACCAAGGGTGGTTTCATTGACCGACGTGACTTTGACACGCTCGAAGCCTTGGCACAACAAAAGCTGGACTCACATGCCCGAACTTCCTGAAGTAGAAACCGTCCGCCGCGGATTGGCCCCCGCGATGGAAGGCGTTGTCATCGCACGTGCGGATGTGAACCGGCCCGACCTGCGCTGGCCTTTTCCACCGAACATGGCCGCACGCCTTGCGGGCAAACGCGTCGAACGGTTGCGGAGGAGGTCCAAGTACATCCTCGCTGATCTAGATAGCGGTGAGACGCTGCTCATCCATTTGGGCATGTCCGGTCGGATGCTGGTCTCAGGCGATCCCCTTGGACAATTCGTGCACAATCATCCCGCGCCTGAAAAGCATGACCACGTTGTCCTGCATATGGAAAACGGTGCGCGCATTACCTTCAACGACCCGCGCCGGTTTGGCGCCATGGACTTGATGGAGACCGCCACGGCGCCCTCACATAAGCTGCTGGCGGTTCTGGGACCCGAGCCCTTGGGCAACGATTTTCACGAAGATCACCTGGTGGACGCCCTCCAAAACAAGAATTCTCCGATCAAATCGGTCCTGCTTGATCAGCGCATCGTCTCTGGTTTGGGTAATATTTACGTCTGCGAAGCGCTTTTTCGGGCAAAAATTCACCCTACACGCAAAGCGAGAAAGATAAGTAAAGGCCGTGTAAAGGCCCTTGTCCCGATCATCCGTGACGTTCTGTCTGACGCCATTGCAGCGGGCGGGTCCTCCTTGCGAGATTTCCGCCAAGCCGATGGAGAACTTGGATATTTTCAGCACAGCTTTGATGTTTATGGGCGTGAAGATGCACCTTGTCGCACCCCCGACTGCCGCAGCGTCATCCGCCGAATCGTTCAATCTGGACGCTCAAGTTTCTACTGCGGGCAATGTCAAAGATAGCTTGAACAGCCGTACCGGCATGCTATTCACTGCCACTTCAGAGCAACAACCAAAGAGCTTCTACATGGCTTATGAGACCATCATCGTGGACGTCGAGGACCATATCGCACAGATCACGCTGAACCGTCCTGACGCGCTCAATGCGCTCAATGATGAATTGATGGAAGAGTTGGCGGATGCGCTGACAGCTGCGCAAAACAACGAAAAAGTGCGCTGCATCATTTTAACCGGATCCGACAAAGCATTCGCAGCCGGCGCCGATATCTCGGTTATGCGCGATAAAAGCTTTGTAGACGTATTTTCGGGCGATCTGTTCACGGCAGAAACAGAAGCCATCATGCGTGTGCGCAAGCCGATCATTGCGGCTGTGTCCGGATATGCACTGGGCGGCGGCTGCGAACTGGCGATGATGTGCGATTTCATCATTTGTTCGGACACCGCGAAATTTGGCCAACCCGAGATCAACCTTGGTGTGGTCGCCGGTCTAGGCGGCACACAGCGTCTGACCCGCGTCGTTGGCAAGTCCAAAGCGATGGATATGAACCTCACTGGCCGCTTCATGGATGCCGAAGAGGCAGAGCGTTCGGGTTTGGTAAGCCGGGTCGTCCCCTGCAAAAAGCTCTTGGAAGAAGCGCATAATGCGGCGCAGAAGATCTCAGAAAAATCGATGGTATCGGTCATGGTCGTCAAAGAAGCGGTCAATCGCGCCTACGAAACCACGCTGCGCGAAGGTCTGCTTTTCGAACGCCGCATGTTCCATTCACTCTTTGCAACCGAAGACCAGACCGAAGGCATGTCCGCCTTTCTGGAGAAACGTGAAGCGCAATTTCGCGACAAGTAGCGCACGGTTTAAAATGGAAAGATAACCCAGTCTTTCCTTTTTCGCGCCCATTCTTACGTGTGCTCGTGTCGGGTCAGGCAGCGAAGTGATATAGTGCCAGTCCATTGTGACCAAGGACTTCCGAAATGCAACCGTGCGAACGAGATGCTCGAGCTCGAGTTGCAGTGGTTCGCCAGACCTCGACGTTGCATGGAAAGTGATCGAAACCGACGGCAGAATCGACGTTTGTGGCATTGCGAAGTATGAAGGCCGATGCGGAGAACCACTGACATATAAGCGCTGCGCAGTGCGATCATCGCCGTAAATGCCCAACCGATCCTGCAAAACACTGATTCTTTCGTTCATGGCTTTGGTAGGGACGCATCTTTCGCCCGGCATTCTGCAACATGCAAACTCACTTTTACGGACGCGCCCAGCGGCCAGTGGAAGACTAATACATGCGTACCAGCCACAAAGGCCCGTTTGTAAACTCAACTCATGTACGCCTCAGAGATTTGCTGGTTTGCATTTCCCCGCAGGTTGGGTATAGAGCGCATCAGACATGCGCGTGCAGCCCGCTCAGGCTAGAATCACCAATGGACCAATGGTCCAGGTTGGGTTTGGCGTCGCGCTATTATAAACGAGACACAAGACCCGAGCAAAGGTAATTCACGCATGGCAAATTCACCGCAGGCTAAAAAGCGCGCCCGTCAGAACGAAGCCCGTCATCAGATCAACAAAGCCCGTCGCTCACGCATCCGGACATTCCTGCGCGGCGTGGAAGAGGCCATTGCCTCTGGCGACAAAGATGCCGCTACGGCAGCATTACGCGCAGCGCAACCAGAACTGATGCGCGGCGTCACAAAAGGTGTTTTTCACAAAAATACCGCATCGCGCAAAATGTCCCGTCTATCGTCGCGTGTAAAAGCTCTCGGGTAGTTGCCAAATTAATACAGCGTTAACCATACGTTAACGATTGGGAGAAAAGCACCGCCATTGCGGTGCTTTTTTTTGCCTTTTTGAGACTCTTTTTGGGGCCAAGAGATTCTTTTTCAGAATTGCCAGAGTCAAGATTGAAGTTAGGTTGCCGGAAGGCTTCAGAAGTTGCTACCACGTTAATGCGATTCATTTCGCATGGGGGGACAGGCCTCTTAATTCTCGCCGTTTTGCAGCGGCATTTGAGACTAGGAGGACTGGGGATAATGGAGACATTGTGCCACAGTCTGCAAGCGATGCGATGGCATCGATTTGCCCTGTCAGTATACGAGTACGGTTGGGGCGACCTGATCTGATAAATTGGATTGGCTTTCGTGAGCCGTCCTTCAGATCGGCACTCTTTCTGTGAAATGTCCGGCAGACGCTGCCTTTCCTTGTGGGAGAGGAAGGCGGAGCTTTGTCTAACGGATGATTGGGGGCTCAGCCGCGCGCGCATGCGGCTGCAGCACGTTACGCTAGAGGGACGCAGGTCACGTATGACGAAGGAAAAATGGGGTCAGTTGAGGCAGCGCTTGATCAAAACGGTTGGGGCTAACAACTTTAAAAACTGGATAGAACCCATCGAATACAGCAGTACACAGGATGGTGTGGCAACATTTGAAGTGCCAACCAATTTTCTGGGTAATTATGTTAGCCAGAATTATGCGGATCTGATTCTGCATGAAGTGCGCGGTGAGGACCCTGACGTTCGGCGTTTGCGGTTTGCGGTTCCGTCGCATGTTAACTCTGGTGACAAGCCCACGCGCATGGAAAGCAACCCGCGCCCCATCGTGGCCGCCAAACCTGTGTCGAGCAGTTTGACCACAGCGCCTTTGGACGCACGGTTCACGTTTGACAATTTTATTGTTGGCAAGCCCAATGAACTGGCACACGCGGCAGCCAAGCGCGTTGCCGAAGGCGGACCTGTTACGTTCAATCCGCTGTTTCTCTATGGTGGCGTAGGATTGGGCAAAACCCACCTGATGCATGCGATCGCACATGAACTGCGCCAGCGGCGTCCGGATATGAATGTGCTGTATCTGTCGGCGGAACAGTTCATGTACCGTTTCGTGCAGGCGTTGCGCGAACGCAAGATGATGGATTTCAAAGAGATCTTCCGTTCAGTCGACGTGCTGATGGTAGATGATGTGCAGTTCATTGCCGGCAAGGACAGCACACAGGAGGAGTTCTTTCACACCTTCAACGCTTTGGTGGACCAAAACAAACAGATCATCATTTCGGGCGATCGCGCACCTGGCGAAATCAAGGACATGGAGGAACGTGTGAAATCGCGCCTTCAGTGCGGTCTTGTGGTTGATCTGCACCCGACGGACTACGAATTGCGCCTTGGCATTCTGCAAAGCAAAGTTGAAAAGCAGCGCCAAAATTATCCGGGCCTGTCTATCGAAGACGGTGTCCTCGAATTCCTCGCACATCGCATCTCTACCAACGTGCGTGTGCTGGAGGGGGCATTGACCCGGCTCTGCGCTTTTGCATCGCTGGTCGGTCGCGACATAGATATGGACCTGACACAGGATTGCCTGTCAGACGTGCTACGTGCCTCTGAACGCAAGATCACTGTCGAGGAAATCCAGCGCAAGGTGTCGGATCACTACAACATCCGCCTGTCGGATATGATCGGGCCCAAGCGCGTGCGCAGCTACGCACGCCCCCGTCAGGTGGCAATGTATCTGTGTAAAAAACTCACATCCCGATCCCTGCCCGAAATCGGGCGACGGTTTGGTGGACGGGATCACACAACCGTAATGCATGGTGTGAAACGCATCGAGGAGCTCAAAATTCAGGACGGCCAGATTGCCGAAGACCTGGAAATGTTGCGCCGCGCCCTCGAAGAGTAGAATAAAAAGGTCTTCGGCCCGTCAAAATGGCCGAAGACCTTGACGCTCCTCTACAATCCTAAGACAAATTCATAAAACGCTTGTGAAGTCGGTCAAACCGGGTAATTTGCCTGTCCCGACCGTGGATTAGGATGTCACACAATGAAGATCAGCATCGAACGCGCAGCATTGCTTAAGGCCGTATCCCAGGCCCAGTCTGTGGTAGAGCGGCGCAACACCATCCCGATCCTTGCAAATGTATTGATTGAAGCGGAAGGCAGCGATGTAACCTTCCGTGCAACGGACCTCGATATCGAGGTCGTGGATAAAGCACCCGCTCAGGTAGAGCGAGCTGGTGCAACGACAGTCGCTGCCACGACCCTGCATGAGATTGTGCGTAAGCTGCCAGATGGCGCTTTGGTTACTTTGACAGCTGATAGTGCCACGGGTCGGTTGACCGTCGAGGCTGGTCGTTCGAACTTCTCCCTTGCAACGCTGCCCAAGGAAGACTTCCCGATCATGGCTTCCTCGGAATACGAATCCAATTTTTCGGCGGCTGCGCCCGTGTTGCGGCGTCTTTTTGACAAATCAAAATTTGCCATTTCGACGGAAGAAACCCGCTACTACCTTAATGGTGTCTATATGCACATCTCGGATGCAGATGGCGGGCGTGTCCTGCGCTGTGTCGCAACAGATGGGCACCGCTTGGCCCGCATTGATGCAGACCTGCCAGAGGGTGCCGCGGAAATGCCTGGCGTGATTGTGCCGCGTAAAACTGTCGGAGAGTTGCGCAAACTCTTGGATGACGACGAGATGAAGATCGCCGTTTCTGTATCAGAAACTAAAGTGCGTTTTGCCACGCCCAGCATCACTTTGACCTCCAAAGTGATCGACGGGACGTTCCCGGATTATACCCGCGTGATCCCGCAGGGAAACACCCGCAAGCTTGAGGTGGACGCAGCTGATTTTGCACAAGCTGTAGACCGTGTCGCCACCGTCAGTTCCGAGCGTTCTCGTGCGGTGAAGCTGCAACTGGACGAAGATCGTTTGGTCTTGTCCGTGAATGCGCCTGATAGCGGTGCGGCTGAAGAAGAACTTGCCGTTGCCTATGGCGACGAACGGCTCGAAATTGGCTTCAACGCAAAGTACCTGCTCGAAATCGCAAGTCAGGTGGACCGCGAAAATGCCGTTTTCTTGTTTAACTCTTCTGGCGATCCGACACTGATGCGAGAAGGCAATGACCTGAGCGCCGTCTATGTGGTCATGCCGATGCGTGTCTGACGCGGGCAATCGCTAAGACACAGGGTCACGGAAGGGACGTTGCGTGGCACTTCAACTGACCCAACTGACGGTATCGCATTTCCGATCCCATCATCTGGCCCGCATAAATCTTGATGGTAGGCCGGTTGCATTGTTCGGTCCGAATGGCGCTGGCAAGACCAACATCCTCGAAGCTGTATCTTTATTTTCGCCGGGGCGCGGCGTACGGCGGGCAAGCGCGTCGGATATGGCACGTCGGCCGGAGGCATTGGGTTGGAAACTGACTGGTACGCTCAGTGCATTAGGGCATCCGCATGAGGTAGAAACATGGTCCGAGGAAGGCGCTGCCCGTCAGGTGCGCATTGATGGCAAGCCAGCTGCACAGACGGCATTGGGACGCATTGCACGCGTGCTGTGGCTGATCCCGGCGATGGATCGGCTCTGGATCGAGGGGGCCGAGGGGCGGCGACGGTTTCTCGACCGGATGGCGCTTAGTTTCGAACCCGGCCATGCCGAGGCCAGCTTGCGCTATGAAAAAGCCATGCGCGAACGCAACCGCCTTCTAAAGGACATGGTACAAGAGCCTTCCTGGTATCTCGCGCTGGAAGCACAGATGGCGCAGGCGGGAATGACCATCGACCGCAATCGACGCGCAGCATTGGCCCAGTTGAGCACCGCGCAGGCCGATGCAAAAACAGCATTCCCAACCGCAGATCTGGAATTGATCCATAACGAACATCCCCTGCCGGAGACCGAAGACGCATTGCGCGAAGCTTTCGCCTCCCATCGCGCGCGCGATGTGGCCGCGGGCCGGACGCTTTTAGGACCCCACAGGGCCGACCTTATTGGAACATACGCCGCAAAGGGTGTCGCGGCCAAGGATTGCTCCACAGGCGAACAGAAAGCGCTTCTGGTGTCCCTGATCCTTGCGAATGCTCGTGCGCTGGCCGAAAGCTTCGGAGCGGCACCCCTACTGCTGCTGGATGAGGTTGCCGCACACCTTGATGCCCAGCGGCGCGCGGCACTCTACGATGAAATCGTAGCCCTCGGCGCGCAGGCCTGGATGTCTGGCACCGAACAAGAGCTCTTTGCCGCGATGGGTGCGCGCGCGCAATATTTCGAAGTGACCGAAAATGCTGGTGTGTCCTCTGTGCGTTCTGCATGACCATCAGCATCGGTGATCTGCTGCTGTATGCCGGCGCTTTGGTGATCCTCTTTCTGACCCCGGGACCGGTTTGGCTGGCACTCATGGCACGCGCACTCTCTGGGGGTTTCCAAGCCGCATGGCCTCTGGCATTCGGAGTAGCGGTAGGCGATATCCTATGGCCGCTTGTCGCGGTTTTGGGCATCACTTGGATCCTGTCAGTCTTTGATGTTTTCATGATCGTATTGCGCTGGGTCGCCTGTGGTGTGTTCTTTGTCATGGGCGGGTTACTCATCAAGCACGCAAAGCTGGAAATCGACACAGACAGCCGTTTGACTCGACCCGGCATCTGGGCGGGCTTTGTTGCCGGGCTTGTGGCCATTCTGGGCAATCCCAAAGCCGTTTTGTTCTACATCGGCGTGCTCCCGGGGTTTTTTGATTTGCGGGATGTGACGCGGATTGACGTCGCCCTGATCATCGCAACCTCCATCGTTATCCCGCTTATCGGCAACCTCGCACTAGCCGCAGGTATCGGGCACCTACGCGGCTACATCACCCGGCCTGAGACGCTCAGACGGGTGAATATCATCTCCGGGATTCTCCTGATCCTTGTCGGTGTGGTGATCACGGTAGTTTAACACAAAATCTTGTGTCATCCGCGTGACAAACCCCCTGAAAAACCGTATAAATTCGGGAAAATAGCAAGGTTTAATCGCATGTCCGATAACGAGCAAGTCCCTGAGGAATATGGCGCTGATTCGATCAAAGTTCTCAAGGGGTTAGAAGCTGTTCGCAAACGGCCCGGTATGTATATCGGTGATACCGACGATGGGTCGGGTCTGCACCATATGGTCTACGAGGTCGTCGATAATGGGATCGACGAGGCACTTGCAGGTCATGCGGACGCGGTAACGGTAACAATTCACGCGGACAGTTCAGTTTCGGTTTCAGATAACGGGCGCGGGATTCCGGTTGGGATTCACGAGGAAGAAGGCGTGTCTGCCGCCGAAGTTATCATGACCCAGCTGCATGCCGGCGGCAAGTTTGACAGTAATTCCTACAAAGTTTCGGGCGGTTTGCACGGCGTAGGTGTCTCAGTGGTCAACGCACTGTCGGACTGGCTTGAGCTGCGCATCTGGCGCGAAGGCAAAGAACATGTGGCGCGCTTTGAAGGTGGCTTTACCACCAAACACCTTGAAGTGGTTGGTGACACTGATCGCACAGGCACCGAAGTCCGTTTTATGGCGTCTACAAATACATTTTCGGACGTCAATTACGTCTTTGATACGCTGGAAAAACGCCTTCGGGAGCTGGCCTTTCTGAACTCTGGCGTTCGCATCATTCTGACGGACGAACGCCCTGCGGAACCGCTTCGATCAGAACTTTACTACGAAGGTGGCGTCAAGGAATTCGTCAAATACCTCGATCGCTCCAAAAATGCGATGATGCCGGATCCCATCTTTATTACGGGTGAAAAGGACGATATCGGCGTTGAAGTCGCCATGTGGTGGAATGATACCTACCACGAAAACGTCCTGCCCTTTACAAACAACATTCCACAGCGCGATGGCGGCACGCATATGGCGGGATTTCGCGGCGCGCTGACGCGAACGATCAATAACTACGCGCAGTCCTCAGGCATCGCTCGCAAGGAAAAGATCAGTTTCACTGGCGACGATGCGCGTGAAGGGCTGACATGTGTGCTGTCTGTCAAAGTGCCAGATCCCAAGTTCTCTTCCCAGACCAAGGACAAACTCGTTTCTTCTGAAGTGCGCCCTGCCGTCGAAGGCCTCGTGAACGAGAAACTGTCGGAGTGGTTCGAAGAAAACCCCAATGAGGCCAAGATCGTCGTCAGCAAGATCATTGAGGCCGCACTTGCCCGCGAAGCCGCCCGCAAAGCGCGCGATCTGACACGCCGCAAGACTGCGATGGATGTGAACTTCCTGGCGGGGAAGCTCAAGGATTGCTCTGAAAAAGATCCGTCAAAAACCGAAGTCTTTCTGGTGGAGGGCGATAGCGCTGGAGGCTCTGCTCAAACCGGTCGAGACCGTCAAACACAAGCGATTCTGCCGCTGAAAGGTAAGATCCTGAACGTTGAGCGCGCACGCTTTGACCGCATGCTTGGCAGTCAGGAGATCGGCAATCTGGTAATGGCGCTTGGCACTGGAATTGGACGGGACGAATTTGATATCTCCAAACTGCGCTACCACAAGATCGTCATCATGACAGACGCGGATGTGGATGGCGCACACATTCGGACGTTGCTGTTGACGTTCTTCTACCGTCAGATGCCACAGTTGATTGAACATGGGCATCTCTACATCGCGCAGCCGCCACTTTACAAAGTGTCGCGCGGCAAGTCGGAGGTGTACCTCAAAGACGAAGCCGCGATGGAAGAATATCTAGTTCAGCAAGGGATCGATGGCGCGATGTTGCGGCAGGGCAATGGCGAAGAGATCAACGGCGCGGATCTGGCGCGTGTTGTCGAAATGGCCCGCCAAATGCGCCGCGTCTTGGATGCTTTCCCGACACATTACCCGCGTCACATCCTCGAACAAGCAGCGATTGCCGGCGCCTTCGCACCTGGTGCCGTGGACGCCGATTTGCAGGGTGTCGCAGATAAAGTCGCGACGCGCTTGAACCTCATCGCGCTGGAATATGAGCGCGGTTGGCAAGGCCGGATCACACAAGATCATGGTATCCGTCTGGCCCGTATTCTACGTGGCGTCGAGGAAGTGCGCACACTAGATGGGCGTATTCTGCGCGGCGGTGAAGCAAGCCGAAGCGGTACATTCACCACACATTTGCAGGAAGTCTATAACCTGCCCGCCACACTTGTACGAAAGGACCGCTCTCAGATCATCCACGGACCGATGGATTTGCTAGATGCTATTTTGGGCGAAGGTGAAAAAGGGCTGTCACTCCAACGCTACAAAGGGTTGGGCGAAATGAACCCCGATCAGCTTTGGGAAACGACCCTGGATCCAGATGCGCGCACCTTGTTGCAGGTGAAAGTAGATGACATGGCCGAGGCGGACGACATTTTCACCAAGCTGATGGGGGATGTCGTGGAACCGCGGCGAGAATTCATCCAACAGAACGCGTTGAGTGTCGAAAACCTCGATTTTTAGTCTTTGAGCAGATACCGAATATGGCCTTTCAACAGGGTCTAGCCCTTCTCAGACCTTCGATCGGTTGATGGGTTGAGCTTTCTTTGTTGATGCTCAAAATGACTGATCTTGTAAAAATGAAAGCGTCACGCTTTTAAACGAAACAACCACGCCAACCGCGTGTTCCAGTATTTTGCTGCTGAACTTCTTTATATGCACTGCAATGCAGGAAAAACCTTGCCTTGCCGTCGTGTTTCGCGATCCTGTATGCGGGGGTTATCACATGCAGGACGACGTACTTTACGACGACCAGACTATTGGGTTTTTAGAAGATATCTGGGGTGAGGGGTTCATGTCTCCCGGTGGGCCTGACGAGTTGGCCCGCGTATTTAGTCATGTGGAAGTCAAAGACAAACATGTACTGGACATCGGTTCTGGTTCCGGTGCCTGCGCAGTCTTGCTTGCCCGTGAACATGGCGCTGCATTGGTTACGGGCATTGATGTGGAAACACCTGTTTGCCAGGCGGCGCAGCGGCGAGTCGAAACGGCAGGCTTCGCGGATCGGATCAAAATCGTAAAAGTGAACCCTGGCCCCTTTCCGTTCGATGCCGCGGTTTTTGACATCGTGTTTTCAAAGGACTCGATCATTCACATCCCCGACAAAGCCGCAATGGCGCAGGACGCTTTTCGTGTTTTGAAACCCGGCGGCTGGTTTGCAGCCTCTGACTGGTTGATCAGCCATGACGGCGCACCCTCTGTTCAAATGGCAGATTACATCCGGGAAGAGGGCCTAGATTTTGCGATGGCGTCACCCTCGATCTATGCAGCTGCGATGGCAAATGCAGGCTTTGTTGACGTCGAACTGGTCAATCGCAATCCTTGGTACGCGCGTGTTGCGGCGAAAGAACTCGAATGGCTGACCGGGCCCGAAAACGCCAGTCTTTCGCACAGACATGGCGCCGCATTCATCGCACATCAGGTAGCGATCTGGACCAAGCTCGTCAGAGTACTTCAAAGCGGGGAGCACTGCCCGCATCACATCCGTGGACGCAAACCATGCTGATCGGCTGCGCAATACTGCGCAGATAACCATCAGGTCAAGAAGTGGAAATAACGTGACATTTACCGAAGGCCACAACACTGGGCTCGACGACATCATTGCAGCGGATCGCAAGCATCATCTGCACCCTTGGGAGGATCTTTCCACCTGGCAACATGCAGAGCGCTTTCCGGTCACCCATGCCAAAGGCATTCACATTTACGACGGACAGGGGCGCAAATTCATCGACGGACCTGCAGGTATGTGGGCCGTTCAGATTGGATATGGGCGCACGGAAATGGCAGAAGCCATCGCGCATCAGGTCACACAATTACCTTTCGCGTCCCCTTGGTCTGTGACGACATCTCCTGCGGCAAAACTCGCCGAAAAGGTGGCGGGCCTCGCTCCGGAAAGCATGAATACCGTGATGTTCACAACCGGTGGATCAACGGCCGTGGATACGGCACTGCGCGCGATGCATTTTTTAAATAACCGCCTTGGCCGGCCCGACAAGAAAATCGTAATCGCGCGGGAGAAGGGCTATCATGGATCGACCTATCTGGCGGCAAGCGTCACCGGAAAGGAGCGCGACAAAAGCTGTTTTGACTTCGAAGATCGGCTGGTGCGATTCCTGCCGGATGTGAACCCGTACATCCGCCCTAAGGGCATGGATGAAGCCACTTGGTGCGACGCAAAGGTGGCAGATCTGGAACGCATGATCGCAGAGGTCGGCCCTGAGTACATCGGTGCATTCATCGCTGAACCCATCCTCTGCTCAGGTGGTGTGATCATTCCGCCAAAGGGTTATCACCGGCGTACTTTGGAGATCTGCCGCAAGCACGACATCCTCTACATTTCGGATGAAGTCGTGACAGCTTTTGGCCGACTTGGTCACTGGTTTGCGTCGCAAGATGTCTTTGGGATTGAACCGGATATCATCACCTGCGCCAAGGGGATCACATCTGGATACCTCCCGCTTGGGGCGTGTATTTTTTCCGATCGGATCATGGATCGTATGACGGGTGCAGACCATGACGTGCTGTTTCCCAATGGCTACACCTACTCTGCACATCCGGTCTGTTGCGCCGCAGCGCTCAAGAATATCGAAATCATCGAGCGCGAGGATCTGCTGGCCCATGTGCATGCCGTTTCACCCTTGTTCAAAGATCGGATGACCGCGCTGGAAACATCGCCCATCATCGGAGACGCCCGCGGCATGGGGCTATTGGGCTGTCTTGAAGGGCTTACCGATGCCGGGCGCGATACGCCGCTGGGTGTACAACGTACTCTGGGCGCCCGGCTAGATGCGGCCTGTGAAGCACGTGGACTAATCGTGCGACCCCTGATCAACATGTGCGTTTTCTCTCCGCCCCTCACGATAACTGCGGATCAGATCAACGAGATGTTCGATATCATCGAAGACGCGATCAAGGAGGTAGAGCGCGGTTTTGACGCAACATAAATTCAGTTGATCTCGGTGAAACGTGCCACGATTAAGCGTGTACCTGCCGCACTTTGCCATCCCACTGTTCCACCTTGAAGGACATAGGCCGTATCGCCTTTGGCAAAGTCATGGCTTTCGTTCCCGTCATGAAGCGAAAGCGTGCCGTCGAGAACCGTCATAATCTGATGCGCGTCAATAGTGATTGCAGGTTGAGACAATGCGCCCACCCTCTGGAATTCGACCCGCATGTTACCCGCTGCATTCAAAAAATCTGTCCGCGTTATTGCAATCTCCGCCCCCTCCGCGGGTACGGAAAGATCGGGCACAGTAATCCGTTGCAGCGACGTATTCTCGGCTTGCGGCACTGGTCCATCGAGGATCATAAAGATCTTGTGCACGAAACCTGGCTGTTTCCACTGGCATTTAAAACCCTTGGGAATGACAAAAGCATCCCCTGCCTGAATGTCGATTTCCTGCCCGTCAGGAAGGATCATCGTCAGATCGCCCTTTAGAAACAGCATATATTCATCGACCGGGTAGGGCATCATTTGATCCGTAAAAGCCGTGCAATCCCAGACGCCGGCCATGTACCCTTTGTCGGCGATCTCGTGATACAGATGCCCGTGCTGCACCGGTTCTCCCGATGCCAAACTGGCGTAGTCCATCTGTTCCCATTCCTCCAAACCTTGCGGTCCATTTGGGTCAAAACGCAGAATACTAGCAGTTTTAGTCATGATCACTCCTTTTCAAGGTCACAGTCTTCCCAACATAGAAAAACTGTGTTGGTCAGCCGTCGATACATTTTCAAATGTGATGCTGTGCCGGGACGCGTGCGTGCATCAATATGCGCATAAGCTGCATCAAGCTGGTCACGATCGCGAAAACACATGACACAGTAATACTCCTGTGTGCGCTCTGCGTCCGTATCCATCGGAGTGTGGGCCACGCGCCGACCCAATGGCCCGGCGTCCACTATCATATCCGCACTGCGCAGATCCGCCAAAACCATGTGGTAATCCTGCATGAAACTAGTGAAATCTTCCCCTGGTCGCAGATCAAAACTGGAGAGCATGCGGATCATGAATACCTCATACGGCATATCCTGCCTTGAGGCCTTCCAGCACCGCTTCTTCGACCGTACGCGGGCAGAGCGCATCACCAATCACATGACACGCACCCGGCCAACCAGATAGCGCCGTCTCAAGTGTTGTATCAGGTTGTGTGCCAAGGGATGTGACCACGGTATCCACGTCATTCAGGACAACGGCCTCTCCACTGAGCGTATGTTGGAAAAATGCGTCTTCCGGATCAACACCGCAAAGACGCATATGCGGCATGATCTCGACGCCGAGCTTGTGCAGATCGCCAAGCCAGGGGTCACGCGCATATTGTGGGATCGTCTGGCCTGCAACCATACCGTTGACCGCAAGGCGCACATGACACCCATCACGCGCAAGCCGCTCCGCGATGCCGAGTCCCACCCAGTCGCAGCGCCAATCTGCAATGACAGCGCGCGCGCCCACATTGGCGCGACCTTCCAGCACCTGCCAGGCTGTCACCACATGCGCTTCACCCGCCCCTTCGACGGTTGGAGCAAGGCTCACACCGCCGGTGGCAAGGATGATCGCATCCGGCGCTTCAGCTTCAACAAGCGCGCGTGTCACAGTTGCTTTCAAGCGTATTTCAACACCCGCCTGGGTCACTTCACGGGATAGGTTCGTCGTTATACCGCCAAATTCACTGCGGCCCGGAAGCAATTGCGCGAAGTTGACCTGCCCGCCAAGGCGATCACTTGCTTCATAGAGAACAACTTGATGCCCACGCGCCGCTGCAACCGCCGCCGCTTTTAAGCCTGCCGGACCCCCTCCGACCACCATGACCTTGCGCGCGCTGTCTGCGTGCCCACGTGCGCCATATTTCAGTTCACGCCCAGTTTCCGGATGTTGGATGCACGAGATAGGGCAGACATTCAGCATATGTCCGATGCAGGCTTGATTGCAGCCCACACAGGCGCGGATATCCTCCAGTGTGCCAGCCTCTGCCTTGCGGGGCATCTCAGGGTCCGAGATTAGCGCACGCGTCATCCCGCACATATCCGCCGCATCTTGCGCAAGCACCTGTTCCGCAATCTGAGGTTGGTTGATGCGGCCTGCAACAAATACAGGCTTAGCGACAACCGAGCGGATTGCAGCAGCCAACGGCGCTGTATAGCCCGTGTCAAACCGCATGGAGGGCACGATATGTGCCGAACCCGCCAATCCGGCCGAGGTGCCCGCAGTAACATTCAGGTAATCAAGCTCAATTTCTTGCCCAATCGCTTCTGCCACGCCTAGCATTTCTTGCGCCTCAAGGCCGTTGTGGTCTTTTTCTTCGACTGACAGGCGAATTCCAATGGCCATGTTAGACCCTGCACCACGACGGGTTGCCGCAAGTACTTCGCGAATGATCCGCAAACGATTTTCGGCTGATCCGCCATAAGCGTCGGTGCGCAGGTTGACGCGCGGGTTCAGGAACTGGCCCAGCAAATACCCGTGAGAAGCTACGATTTCGATCCCATCGAGCCCAGCCTCGCGCAGATTGGCGGCGGACACTTCAAACCCCGCGACAATCTCACCAATTAATGGGATACTCGCCTCACGCGGCATCACATGAAAGCGCTCATTCGGCACGCTCGAAGGCGCATAGGCCACGGCGTGTGACCCATCGGTAGCCAGTGTCATTTCACGACCGGGATGGCTGAGCTGTCCGAAAACCTTGCAGCCCTCTGCCTGGCAAGCTTGGGCAAGCTTGGCATATCCCGGCACACAGGCGGGATCATAGGCGCGAATGGCCGGTCGACCGGAATTTCCCGAAGGGTGCACGCGTGCCGCTTCGATGATATTAAGGGCAGCGCCGCCTTTGGCTTTAGCAGCGTGATAGGCAACCATGGCATCAGTAATCTGACCGTACTCAAGCATCACTGCCATATGAGCAGTTGAAAATATCCGGTTTCGCAACGTCATCCCACGCAACTGCAAGGGCGAAAACAAATGCGGCAAATTCTGTGCCATAGGTCTAATCTGACTGAGCGTCTTGTGCGCTCAATGCGTCTCGCAAGCGCGATAAATCTTTTTTGCGTGCGCTGCAGCTGTCGCATGTGGTGTCGGCTTCAGCAGAGACCGGGCCTGCATCAGGTCTGCTGATCTGCTGAACAACGATGGCAGCGATCACAGAGATCGCACCAAACCCTATCATCAGCCAAATACGCCTCACATCAGGCCGTTCCCGTTTCGAGAAACCGTATCAACGGGGCTGTGCTGTCGGGGTCACACCCAGCTTCGCGCTTAAGGAAGGCCACAGCAGCCACCTCATGGGCGGTCGCTATTTTGAGACAGGGGAGATCGGCGCATGGGGCCATCGCTTCGAGCCTTTCGAAGTCGGTGATGTAGACAGGGTAGGTGTCTCTCATGGCGGCAATCATCGTCTGCCAATCTTCCGGTTCCTCTGCGGCCTGCGCCTGCCCGGATCGGTGTAAGTCGTCGACGGGTCGTGGATTGAGCCTATATTTTTCGATCAGCGGGCGCATCGCTGCGGCTGTATAGGCTTCGACCGCGGCCAATAGAATAAAAGCTTGTTTCCGAGAGGGCTCGGACTGGCGTTCCGCGATACGGGCGAAAAAGGCTTCGCCTTCGACCTCTTCTTCGTAATATAGCAGCAGCATTTCGAGATATTCGGCCGATACTTCCGCCTGAGCATTGCCTGCTGTATCCGCACCCACATCGACCCTATCGTGTTTCAACGGTTGATCGATATCGACGGTTTCTTCGAGATTGCGCGCATAACGATGCCCCGCATAGGTGGCCGCCGCCACAATTGCAGGTGCTTCACAGTCACCAATTCTAGTCAAAACAAAAGGAAGCTGCTCCGCATCCCCGCCAGTTTTCGCAAGAATATCATGATAAAGCCCATCGTTTGGAATGCGTTGCGTGACCATAACTACCGAAGCAACTTGAAGATTTTTCTGAGCGCCCTTGAATTGACAGGCCAGCTTTGCTGTTTTTCCGTCAAAGGACGTCAGAGACTGCGCCAGTTCGACATTGATCCCAAGTGCCATCAAGTGCGTCCGAATGCGCCACCGCTCTGATGTCTTGCCCGCCCACTCCGATACGACCTCCGAAGGTGTGCAGAGTGTCACATCGATGCCCGCAGATTTGATCTTTTCCGCGATCACGCCGCCCATGTAATAGCTGTCTTCATCATAAACGAGCGTGGGTCCGGTTGGCACTTTGCCCGCCATGATATCATCAGGCGTAAGGATTTCGGCATCACTCTCGCCTGCGGCAACATCAACATATTTCTCCCCATCAAAACGATCGCGTCGCCAGGTTGCACCCGTCGCAATAGCCACATGATCGGCGCCAAAATCCAGCACATCCGTCGCCGTCAAAGGGCTTTCCAGAAACACTTCCACATTGGTCATCTTGTGAAACTGTTGCGCACGGTAGTCCCGCACCCGGATGTATTCGCTCATGCCTGGCAACCCGGCTTCGCGCGGCAACCGCCCACCCAGCTCTCGTCCCGCTTCAGCCAGGGTAACTTTGTAACCACGCCGCCCCAAGGCACGCGCAGCTTCCAGCCCGGCAGGGCCCGCACCCACGATCAGCACCGATGCGTCAGATCGTTTTTCATTCATCTGTTCAGGGTGCCATCCCTTACGCCATTCCTCTCCCATTGTCGGGTTTTGCGTACAGCGGATCGGCACGCCCAAACTATCACCGGCATAGCAAATGTTGCATCCAATACACTCACGGATGTCCTCGAAACGGCCCTCTTCGATCTTCTTGGGAAGGAAGGGGTCCGCTATCGATGGCCGTGCAGCCCCAATGAAATCCGTGACACCGCGCCGGATCTGACTGACCATCGTATCCGGCGAGGTAAACCGCCCAACTGTTACGACCGGCTTGGAGGTCTGGCTTTTGATGAAATCCATATAAGGTTCGAGTGCTGCTTCCTTGGTAAAACGCGACACCCCCATCTCCACGCCGTAGTCCGCGATATTGATATCCCAGAGATCCGGCAAATCTGCGAGCATAGCGAACATGTCACGACGCTCTCCATGGATCGGTACACCGTCTGCCCCGATTTCCTCATCCGCAGCAAAGCGCACGGCAACGCCGCATCGATCCCCCACGGCATCTTTCGTTTCCTCAATCAATTCACGCACCAGACGCACGCGGTTTTCAAGGCAGCCGCCATATTCATCGCTGCGGGTGTTGATCGTGGGGCTTAGGAAATTTGACAGCAAGTACGTATGCGTCGCGTAGACATAAACGATATCAAACCCGGCATCCCGCGCGCGCAGCGCCGCCTTACGATGCCAGCGGCGCAGGTTGCGGATATCAGTCTTGTCCATTGCGCGGGTCTGGAAGGGATGTCCGACCGCGTTGGGCATGCTCGACAGATCCATCGCCACTTCGCGTGTCATCATGTTGCCCGTGCGCGCACCGCCATACCACAGTTCGGCACCCGCCAGAGCGCCATGGGCGTGCACTTTTTCGGTCATCAATGCATGCGCGCGGATATCACTGTCGTCCCATAGGGATGCGGAAGCGTGGGTCAGATCATCAGAAGATGGATGAATCGAGTTGTATTCTGTACAGATCACACCCCAGCCACCTTCGGCTTTCATGCCACGCATCTCAGCCAACATGCGGGGGCGCAGATACCCCATGCCGGTACAATGCGGCACCTGATAGAAACGGTTCTTGGCCGTCACCGGACCGATTTTCAGTGGCTCGAACAAAACATCGTAGCGAGGATCACGGGACATCAAAGGGCTCCGTTCAGGATGAGGAAAGCGTAACAAGTTCGCGACGGAACGGGACATTGCCAGCAGTCGCTTCGCCAAGTTCGCGCGCGTATCGGTGGCCACTGTAGACGGCTGCTGCAATGGTCGACGGCCCCAGCGCGTCGCCAATCCGCACGAGGTCTGGACGGGCTTGCCACAGGTCATCAACAGGCGAGCGCATCGTAACCAGCACGGCTGCGGCACAATCGATGGATCGCGTGGCCTCAGTATATATGCACGCGACGTCAATAGAACCGGGCCTGATGGCAGTAACGTTGTGCGAAGTCACAATCCGCACGCCGAGTTCCAGCAGTTGTTTCTGAATTGCGTGTTGGTCGAGGGTATTCTCGGTCCAGGCGGAAACCTCTCCCGCAGGGGTGACAAGCGTCACGTCACATCCTGCCCTGCGCAGTTGTTCTGCAATTGCCCCACCCATGTAAAAGTGATCATCGTCAAAGAGCACAACGGGCCCTTTAGGCACTTCACCGCGCATCACATCGTCAGGGGTAAACACCTGCGTGCCGGTAGCAATCTCGATACCGAGGGGATTCTGCCGCCCGATGCCATCTGCAGTCCACACCGCACCGGTTGCGATGGCGATGTGGTCTGCTGCGAATTCAATTATTGATTCCGCTGTCATGGGGCTTTCCAAGTAAAGATCTACATTGGCCATCTGGCTGATCTGATAGGTCCGGTAGTCGATCACGCGGCCCCATTCGCTGAGGCCAGGTAATCGACGTTCGTGGACAAGACGCCCCCCTGCCTCACTCGCCTTGTCCGCGACTGTCACCTGGTATCCGCGTTGCCCAAGCGCACGGGCTGCCTCCAGCCCCGCAGGGCCTGCCCCAATGATCAGGACAGTTTCATCAGCCGTTTTGGGCGCGATCTTTTCAGGATGCCAGCCACGGCGCCATTCTTCGCCCATGGTTGGGTTCTGAGTGCAACGGATAGGCACGAACGTGTTGTCGCCCGACACGCAGATGTTGCAGCCGATGCATTCGCGAATGTCTTCGATCCGTCCCTCTTCGATTTTCTTGGGCAAAAAGGGATCCGCGATAGAAGGCCGCGCCGCACCGATCATATCAAGCCGGCCACTCTTAATCAGAGACGCCATTGCATCGGGTGAGGTGTAGCGGCCCACACCTACGACGGGCTTGGTGGTCACCTCTTTGACAAAGGCAACGTAATCATCCTGAAATCCTGATTGCTTGAACCTTGACGTGGCACTGTCGTTTTCCCACGCACTGATGTTCACATCCCAGAGATCAGGCTCCTCCGCCAACATCTCGATCAGGTCACGTCCTTCTCCCGCGCTGGTAAAACCGATGTCCCCCATCAATTCGTCCACCGCAAAGCGCAGAGCAACCGCACAGGTATCACCGACAGCATCCTTGGTGTCCGCAAGAATCTCGCGCAGCAAGCGGGCACGATTTTCGAGGGACCCGCCGTAGGCATCTGACCTGCGGTTTCGATAGGGAGAAAGAAAATGCGAGATCGTGGAGAGCTGGTGACCGGCATAGACATAGACCAGATCAAAGCCTGCCTTTTGGGCCCGCAGGGCGGCGTCCCGGTGCCATTTGCGCAAGGCCCGGATATCCTCCAAATCCATCGCGCGGGCTTGCAATGGATCAGGCAGCGCAACAGGCAGATGCGATGGTGCAAGCGGCACTTCGCGACTGTAGCGATTGGCGGCCATTTGACCCGCATGATTGAGCTCAGCGCCAGCAAGGCTGCCGAATTCATGAATGCCTTCGCACATCTTTGCCAACACAGGGATATCCCGGTCATCCCAAAGCCGCCCTCCCGCCCAGGGTGTGTGATCTGCAGAAGGATGGATTTCAATTTCTTCAGTACAAATGACCGCCCAGCCACCTTCGGCTTTGACCCTTCGCATTTCCGTCATTGAGGACGGAAAGCTGCGCCCCATGCCGTTGCAATGTGGCACCTGATAAAACCGGTTTCGTGCAGTTACTGGGCCGATTCTAACCGGCTCGAACAGGACATCATAACGTGAATCTCTTGTCATTACTGCGCCTCTACCCCGCAGGGTTTTTGTATTTCGAAAAACCCTGGAAAAGTTGTCGCGAGGTAGCTGCGCACGCGGGTTTTGGCGATTTCACGCGTGAATTCACCGGGATAAATCAGAATATTCAGGCAAAACCCGTCAAAGAGACCCTCAAGAGTATCCGCGATTCCTTCGGCATCCAGATGCTGTAAACCACCCGTTTCAATCATGCCCTGGAACAGATCCCGGGACGTTTCCCACCGCTCTGTATCAATGTCAGACATAATGTTGCGATAGGACTTGCGGTATCCAGCTTCGCCATAAAACGCCGTCCAGACGGTTAGTTTCTTGCGGTTACAAATCTGAGGGTGAAATTCTGCATCCACAATCGCCTGAAGTTTTTCCGCAGGCGACAGCCCGCCCTTTTCTATTGCTTTGAGCCAGAGTGCCCGGTGTTCGGCGGCCAGAAAACGCAGCGTCTCCTCAAACAGGTTTTCCTTATTCTCGAAATGGAAATTCACGATACCGACGGAAAGCCCCGCAAACCCTGTCACGGTTGTGACGGTCGTGCCCGAGATACCGTATTTGGCAATCGACTCGATTGTGGCTTCAATCAACTGCTGGCGCCGTACAGCTTTGGACGCTGTGCGCCCCATCCGTGCATTGATGCGTGCGGCCTTTTCTGTTGCTGTCGGTGCGTCCACGTTTTTGATCTCCGAAACGGTCAACTGTCGGCGCGCAGCAGGACAGCTGCCTCGTCGCGCCACGTCAGCCAGACCGATTTGCCTTCTTCCACGGTAAAGGTACCGTCGAAACGGTTTTGCGCCGACACCGCAACCGGTGTGTCGTGTCCGTCAAGCTTGACATAGTAGTGGCTGCGTTCACCCAGATAAGCGGCGTTTTGCAAAATCCCTCTGGCCGTTTTTGCGCCTTCTTGCGGGGCGGTATCAGTCAGGTCCAGTTTTTCTGGCCGCATCGCAATGTGGACGGCGTCACCCGTGTTGAACCCGCCTTGCACCCTGGGCACTTCCAGCGCGCCAAGCCCTGCGGTGTCCACTAAAATTGCATCCTCTTGTGCGTCCGTGACACGCCCTTCAAAAAAATTCATAGTCCCGATAAAAGAAGCCACTTCGCGATTTTGCGGGCGTTCATAAAGCCCACTGGGCGTATCAAGCTGTAAAACTTCTCCCCGGGACATGACGGCGACACGGTCCGAAAGCGTAAGCGCTTCCTCCTGATCGTGCGTGACAAAAACAAACGTGATGCCAACCGTGCGTTGCAGCGCACGCAATTCGAGCTGCATCTGTTCGCGCAACTGCTTGTCCAACGCGCCCAGGGGTTCATCCAGTAACAGCACCTTGGGCTTAAGGATCAGCGCACGGGCCAGAGCAATACGTTGCCGCTGACCTCCTGAAAGCTCATTCGCCTTGCGATCCCCGTAGCCCGGCAATTTGATCAGATCGAGCATATGGTCGACCATGTCGTTGCGCTTGGCTTTGTCGAGTTTCTGTTTGCGCAACCCATAGGCAATATTGTCTCGCACATTCAAATGCGGGAAAATCGCATAGTTCTGGAAGACCATATTCACTGGGCGCATATGCGGCGGCACCTCTGACATGGGTTGACCGTCAATGAAGATCTCGCCTGAAGAGGGGTTTTCGAATCCGGCCAGCATCCGCAGCAGAGTCGTTTTTCCGCATCCAGACGCGCCCAGCAGTGAAAAAAATTCACCGTGACCAACGTCCATGGAAATCTTGTCGATCGCCTTGAAGGTACCAAAATATTTTTCGACGTTCTGGATCGAAATGAAACTGCTGTCGCGGCTCATGCCCCGTCTCCCTTGGTGGATGCGGAAATCGCACCGCGGTTGATCCATTGCCCAAGAAACACGAGGACAAAGCTCACCAGTATGATGATTGAAGACAAGGCGAGGATGGATGGGAATTCCTGTGGGAACCGCAATTGTCCCCAAATGTACATCGGCAAGGTGGGCTGTGTTCCGCTGAGGAAAAACGCCAGGATAAATTCGTCAAAGGACACCGTGAAGGTCAGCATGAGGCTGGCAAAGACACCGGGTCCGACCATGGGAAGCGTGACACGCCAGAACGTCCACCAGGCGTTTTCGCCCAGATCAGCAGAAGCCTCTTCGATGGACGCATCAAAGCCTTCGAAACGCGGGATCAGTACCGCGATAGAAAACGGCAGGCACACGATCATATGCCCAATTGCCACCGTGTAGAGCGACAAGGGAATACCAAGCTGGCTCATCAACACCAACAGCGCCACGCCAAAGATGATGAGCGGAACCACCAACGGCAGCATGATAAAGGAAACCAACGGCCCCTTGCCCGGTATCCGGTAGCGGGTGATCGCTTTCGCTGCAAAAATCCCAAGCGTGGTGGACAGAACGGCCACAACCACACCGACACGGATGGAGTTCCAAAGCGCGTTCCAGACAGCATCTCGCTGGAAAAGTTCAACATACCAGCGGCCCGTGAAGCCCTGAAGCGGAAACCGGACGTAGAGTGAGTCATTGAAGCTGAAAAGCGGCAGGAAAAGCACCGGCACGTACAGAACGATCAGAAAAACAGCAGCATAGATCTGCAGCGGTCGGTTCGGTTTGCGGATATAGCTTTCGACACTCATGATATGCGTTTCCTCACAAGCAAAGTCAGCAGAATAAACACCAGACTGATGGCTGCGATACAGAGCATCAGAATGATCGAAAGGGCAGCGCCCATGGGCCAGTTGTTAATCGGCCCGAACTGTTTCTGGATCAGGTTGCCAATCATCGCACCATCAGGCCCCCCCAGCAAAGCGGGCGTGATGTAGTCACCGGTGGTCGGAATAAAGACCAGTAGACTGGCAGAAATCACACCGGGCAGAGATAGCGGCAGCGTAATTCGGAAAAATCTGTGCACAGGCCCGTCACCAAGATCTGTTGCGGCCTCCAGCAGCGAGCGATCAATCTTTTCAAGCGACACATAAAGCGGCAAAATTGCGAATGCGGCCCAGGCGTGGGCCAGTGTGATAATCACCGCCTGTTGGCTGTATAGCAGGAACTCCAGCGGCGCCTCGATCAGACCGACACTCATCAGGGCCGAATTGATAACACCTTCATAGCCCAGCACGATCTTCCAGGCGAAGACCCGCAGCAGATAGCTTGTCCAGAACGGCAGCGTCATCAACACGATCCACAGCATCTTGTTGCGATGCACGTGGAAGGCCACGTAATAGGCCATCGGATAGCATAGCAGAACCGTGAAAACCGTTACCATGCTGGATATCCAAAGGGATCTGCTCAGCAAAGCACTGTAAATGGGTCGCTCAAAGTACTGTTGGTAGTTGTGGGTTGTGAGAGTCGTGTTGAAGCCAAAACCTTCTGCGGTCCAAAAGCTCATCACCACAAGGATGCCGAAAGGCACGAGAATGGCCAGACCGAGGAAAACCAAAGCAGGCGCCAAAAGCGTGTAGCCCCGCGCGGCCTCTGAACGATGGAGCAATCGGCCAAACCATCCTGTCGCAGGGGCTGCGACCGGGGCGGCGCTACCGCTTTGAAGGGTCTGATCCGTCATGAATAGAAGCCTCGCACGCGCATCGGTGGAATGGTCACACCCGATGATCGCTCACGGGTGCGAGAGAGCCTGTGCCAAAATTATGCGGCACAGGCAGCAGCTTTAGAAACCAGATTTGATTTCTTCGAAGATCGTGTTCATCTTCGTTTCCCATTCCTGTGTTTGCGGCACCTGGAAGTGCCCGGCTTCCAAAATGTCGGCTGGAACGGAGCTCAGGCCGAGACCCGCAAGCGTCTCAGCATCGAATTGATCGAACGATTTGCTGTTGGAATGACCGTAACCGTAGTCATTGATCATGAACTTGCCGGACTCGACGCTGAGCAAACTATCAATGACCTCATAAGCGCGGTCGATATTGGGCGCATCCTTATGGACCATCAAACCGCAAACCCATGTCAAAGCACCCTCTTTCGGGCTGGCGAACTTGACTGGCACACCTTCTGACTTCAGCAGAGTGGCAGAGGCGTTCCAGGTCATGGCAGCGACCAGTTCACCGGATGCAAGGGCCTGTTCAAGCGTTGTGGTGTCGTCAGTATAGGTGCGGATCAATGGTCGTTGTTCCCGCAACACGGCCGCAATTTTATCAAAGGCCTCGTCCGTGTGGATTTCGCTCATCGGCACGCCGGCTTTAATCGCACCACACCACCAAGCATCCCCACCAGACGCAAGCGACGCGATACGACCGCTGTAGCGTTGATCGTACAGCATATCCCAGCTTTCCTCACCCTCCAGTTCGAACAGATCCGTCCGGTAGGTCACTGAGGTTTGACCCCAGTCGAAAGGAGCAAGCCACACATTGCCAGAATCGGCCTCATTGCCCGGCAAACTGACCAACTCAGGCATCACATCGCCCCAGTTGGACAAACGCGACGTGTCGATCTGCTGAAACAAGCCCGACTGAACCCAACGTGGCAGCCCCGAGTTACACGGATGCGAGACATCCACGACAAACCCGCCACGCATTTTGGTCAAAGCTTCTTCTGAACCGCCAAAAATAGAGAAATTGGGCAGCTCACCGTTCTTTGCCTCGTAGGGAACAAACAGTTCGGGGATGTCGTATCCACCCCATGTAAAGAAGGTTGCCTGATCTTCTGCTGCAGAGGCCGCCTTGCGCGATGCAAGAGGCACCGAGGTGACACCCACGCCCACCGCAAGCAAAGATTGCGTGAACGCACGACGGCTCATCTTGCCTTCGCGTATTGATCCAAGTTGGTCTTTGATGTCCATTTTTCTCTCCCGTGTCGGAGGCTGAGTTGCCAGCCTCATCTTTTAATTTTTGCTTGTGCCCAAACAAAGCACTGGCGTGGATCACGGTCGGTAGATGACAGTGCGCCTCGTCAGCGCGCGCAATTTCTTCAGTCGGCTTGTTGAACGTTCATTCAATCATGCAGTTGTATTTAACCTTGCGTCAAGGTTAACCTGTAAACGAAAAACCAACCCTACTGGTGTTTGCACAGTTGTCTTGCGTGTTCACTTTTCGGATCTGACCTCGCCGTCCCTGAACGGCTAAACGCGGCAGTTTCTAAGGATCGACTTTATGAGAAGGCGGAACGTTCTTATGGGCTTAGCGGCGAGTGGCGTAGTTCCCAAGACTGTGCGCAGCCAACATTCCAGCGTTGATGTGGTCATTATTGGTGCCGGCATCGCAGGCCTGCAGGCAGCACGTACCCTGATTGCAGCAGGGCGGTCCGTTCTTGTCCTTGAGGCTGCAAACCGAATCGGTGGGCGCGCGTTCACGGGCAATACATCACAAGGTCAGCCCTTTGATCTTGGCTGCTCCTGGATCAATGCAGACAACAATCCGTTTCTGCGCATCTCAAATGAATTGGGCATGGAAACCTTGCGTCAGTCCAGCGCAGGCGAGGCACTTTTTGTGGGCTCAAAGCGCGCAAACAGTACGCAACGCGCGGCATACCATAAAGCATGGGGCGCTGTTGAACGTGGTTTTGAAAGAGCTGGCGAGGACGAACGGGATATTGCAGCCTCACAAATTGTGCCAGAGGGACTCGCATTTGGCGCAACCGTCCAGACATGGATCGGGCCGATGGATCATGGCGTCGATTTCGATGATCTGTCTGTTCTCGATTACTGGGAAGCGGCTGAAGGACAGCCAAGCTACATCGTGCGCGGTGGTCTGGGTGCGGTCGTCGCGCATTGGGGTGCGGATGTACCCGTTGCACTCAATACCCGCGCTACTGGAGTGAACTGGGGCGGCAAGGAGGTCGCTGTTCATACGGACAACGGCAGCATCAACGCTAGCGCTTGTATCGTGACAGTTTCCACTGGGGTTTTGGAAAACGGTGCAATCGCCTTTTCACCCGAACTGCCAAATGCGGCGCAGGGGGCAATTACCGATCTGCCTATGGGGCTTTTGTGCAAGATCGCACTCCAGTTTGATGGCGCACGTTTTGGCTTCGTACCCAATCAATGGCTCACGCATCACGTTACTGGCGACGTACCCGGCGAGGCCTGTTTCTTTCTGACCTGGCCGTTTGATTTTGACTATTCCGTCGGTTTTATTGGTGGCGCGTTCGGCTGGGAACTCGCCCGCGCTGGAGATGCCGCAACTGTGGACTTTGCGCTGAACAAGTTCGTCGAAATGGCCGGCAGCGATGCCCGCAAGCACTTCGTCGGCAGCAAGGTATCCACCTGGGCCAACAACCCGAACACGCTTGGGGCCTATGCCGCCGCACGACCCGGCAGCTATGATGCACGTAGCGTACTCGCACAGCCTATCGCTGACCGGTTGTTCTTTGCGGGAGAAGCCGTGGCAGGTCCCTACGCCGCTCTTTGCAGCGGAGCGTATTACAGTGGTGAAGAACAAGCGCTAGCTGTGCTCAAAGCCTTGCGGTGAAATCTCTGGGAACATGGTCTGTTTGATGGGCTTTTTTCAAGCATCCAAATTTGGCGCAATAGATGCCAACATCAGCTTTCGCGACCTAGGTCCTGGGTTGTTGCATCTGGCTCGGAAAGATCTGCTACTTCTCCAGCCTGCGTGAAACATATCTGTCCGCCGTCCCGTGCGATTTTGGTATCCCACAGAGCATCTAGAAGTCTGGCTTGCGCGTCCTGACGTGCGCCCATGCAGGGGTAAAAACCACACCACCCGATCGTTTCTCCGACAAAGGCGTCAGCTTTCTTGGACGCCAGCACCATCGCACCCCAGCCGTTTGAACCCGTCATTGGCAACAGAATGCGGCCACCCGGTGCCAGCTGCTGCTGCCAACAGAAAGGCAGATGTGTGACGCCCGCAAATCCAACGATCAAGTCAAATTCACCCGTGTCATCAAGGTCTGTCGCAGCATTTCCATGCCGAATCTCGATGCCAGGCTGTCCGGTCAGATTCTCTTGTGCACGATGGAAAAGCTCCGTGTTCACTTCGTAAGCGGTCACTTGGCCACCCGTGCCAGCCACATTTCGCAGTATCGCTGTGTAATACCCCACTCCTGCACCAACCTGGAGGACGCGTGACCCCGGACGCACGGCCGTCCGTGCCAGGTTGCGCGCCCAAAATGAAGGCTCACCGATATTGATCCCCTTTGTTTCATCGAGTGCGACTAGAACGCAATGGTACAACCAGCGTGGATCTGCATCAGGCGTTCGCCGCGATGTCATATCATAGAAAACAGAGCGCACCGTCCAAGGGCCCGGCCCTGCAAAGGCTTCGCGCGGAACATCCTGAAACGCGTCCAACACGCGATTTGTCTCAGGACCATTTTCCAGCTCTCCCAACACACGTATTTCATCAGCAAATCGCGCGGCATGAGGACTGCGAGTCGAAACTGCGCTTTGATTGAAGTCTTTGACCACTACATTTTCCTTTCAAATCGCCCGCCAGACTGACCTGCAAACCCATGGTGCGTGCGGGCAAATCAAACCCTTGAGACCTATATTAACCGGGTTTTAACGTCCCGCACGACCGCCTAAGTGGGCGAAAAGTCTTTTGCGCCAAGATGTCCTCTGATCAAACTTTTCACGTGGGAATTCAAATGGCCGATACCTCCAGCAGCCTTTCTTTGCCGTTCATTCTGCCTAGCCAGGCACAAAAGCACGTCACCCATAACGAAGCATTGCGCATTCTTGACGTTGTCACCCAGCTTGGCGTCGCCGCCGACGACCTGACTACGCCGCCGGTCGCGCCCAGCGAGGGCGCTCGTTATTTGGTGGACGACGGTGGCACAGGTGCATGGGCCGGTCATGACGGAGAGATAGCGCTTTTTGAAACCAATGCTTGGCGCTTTTTTGTGCCACGAGCAGGTTGGCGCGCCTACGTTATCAATCGTGACACATTGGTTGTTTATGACGGGGCTGAGTGGGTCGATCTGGACAGCGGTGAACTTGAAGATATCGAAACCTTTGGATTGGGCATGGCATCGCTGCCCGGCACCGCTTTTGCCGCCAAGATCAACGCAGCCCTTTGGACAGCACTTTACGCTGCAGACAGTGGTACCGGAAATCTGGTCCAGACCTTAAACAAAGAGACTGCGAGCAACGACACGGGCTTTGTCTTTCAGGATAACTTCCAGACGCGCGGGCTTTTTGGTCTCTTTGGAACAAACGACCTGCGGCTTTCGACCTCTGCAGATGGCGCGACGTTTTTCGATGGGCTGGTTGTCAGGACGACATCCGGCATCGTGGATCAACCCCAGTTACCTCGTTTCAAAGGCACAACGAATTTCGATAATTTCAGTGCCGCAGATACCTGGACCCGGATCGCCATCAATGATCTTGCATCCAACGATCAAGGCAGCTTTGATGCGGACACCAACATATTCACTGCGCCTGTTGCTGGCACCTATCAATTTGGTGCGCTGCTAACGTTCAAGATCGACAGCAGCACGGCTGCGCGTATGGGCGTGCAACTGGTGGTCAACGGATCGACCGTTGTGCCTGGTTCACAGGCGGAGCTTACCTCCGCGCACATTACTGAACGCACAACGCTGGCAAGTCAGACCCTTGCTGTGCTGGACGTAGGCGATACCGTGGAACTGCAAGGCATCATGCGGGATCAATCTGGGTATTTTATGTCTGATCGGTGCGACTTCTGGGGGCTAAAAATCGGGTAGTCCACGCGCCGCCAGACTAGTCCCCTGACCACTCTGGCATCGGCTTTTTTGAAATGAAGGCATCTATGCCATTGCGCGTGTCGCGCGCCATCATGTTTTCGGCCATGGCGGCACCCGTATGGGCATAGGCGTCCTCTAGGTTCATCGCGGCCTGCGCATAAAACGCCTCCTTACCGATCTTGATAGCAGCGGGCGCTTTTTCGGCAATCCTGCGCGCCATTCCAAGCGCGGCGTCTGATACGGCGTCGCGCGGGACAACTCGGTTGATCAGGCCGGTGTCCACGGCATCTGTAGCGGGCAGAAAATCTCCCAGCAAAAGCATTTCCATCGCTTTCTTGCGCGCCACATTGCGTGACAGGGCCACCATGGGCGTGGAACAGAAAAGCCCGATATTCACCCCGGATGTAGCAAAGCGCGCATCCTCAGCGGCAACGGCTAGATCACAGGTGGCCACCAACTGACAGCCTGCAGCCGTTGCGATACCCTGCACTTGCGCGATCACCGGTTGCGGCAGGTGCACAATCGACATCATCATTTTCGAACAGGTCGCAAAAAGATCATTGAAATATTGCGATCCACCATCGGCATCCTGCCGGTGCGCCGTCATCTCCTTGAGGTTGTGGCCGGCGCAAAAGTGATCTCCGGCACCACGCAGCACGACCGCTTTTACATCGCGATTGGCTGCAAGAGTGTCCCAAGTGTCCTGCAAATGGCACAGCATGTCTTCGGATAGGGCATTCATGGAACGCGGGCGGTTCAGTGTCACAATGGCAATGCCATCCGCGATGTCCAACAGGACGGGGTCGTCAAATGCGTCTTTCACTAGAACCTCCCAGAAGCTTTGCGCTACATAACCGGATGGCCACCCTGCTTGGCAAGAGCAGAGCTCAGGACACATGGCTTTCTGTGATGATATGCGGCAACTCTTTAGCGGCAGCCGTGCGATCAGGCGACCAAATCGTATGCGGTACCGAGTCTTTGGCGCGAAACAGATAAAGTCGAGCGATCTGGGCGTAAGATCGATACACATAGCCCCCATTGCGTCTCAAAAACCGTGAACGTTGCACAGCGAAGTGACTTTCAAGCCGATACCATGGCAAGGAAGGACATGCGTGATGCACAGCATGCAGGTTGTTTTTCAGAAAGAGCAAGGAAAGCAAACCACGGTCTTCAATAATAACACTACGGCATCGCGCCTTTTCATGCGCGCGGTGTTCTAAAAACGTGCGGATGCGCAGGATCGAATTGCTAGCGTAGATCGCGACCCCGTAAAGCCACAGCGGCATCTCGCTCACAGTCCCGAGCCAGAGGAAAACCGGGACCAAACCCGCTCCATGAAATAGATAAGCATGCGCGACGCGTCGATCCCCCGACAGTACCGCTTTGACGTCGTTTGCATAGAACGAGAGCAACCCAATTAACGGGCCAATCATCATGCGCCCAAAGAGCGTGTTGTTCCATCGATACAATCCACGCCTAGTGGATGACCACTGTTCCCAGACTTTAGGGTCGACAAAATTCGTTTCGGGATCGTCATAAGGGTCAGTCAGGGATGGATCATGGTGATGTGCCAAATGCGTGTCGCGAAACCTTGGATACGGGACCAGCACTCCCCATGCCGGAAAGACAAGAAACGTATTTGCAGCCTCATTTCGGAATGGATGGCCGTGCAGTACTTCGTGGTTGAAGGACGAATAGAGCGTAAGCGCCAGCGTCAGGATGGCACCCGAAACGATCATCCCCAGATCCTGCGCCCAAGCCGTAGACACCCCAACCCCGAGATAGCATAACCCACATATCCCGAGCGTCGGCCAATCAATGTCCTTGCGCGCATCATCTATCTGCATCTTCATTTCAGCACCCCAGCCTCGATCTTGCCAGTTTCTGGCAACAATCACATTCTTGTGATCTGGCAGGCCGACGCAAGCGCGTGAATTTGCAATTTTAGCGATACATGCGCAACGTTTTCAAAATTTTGATGCATTTTCACGACTTTTCTATATCTAGGATTGTATGGACAAACGCGAGCTTTCCAGATTGTTCAAAGAGCGCCTCCGGCAAGTGGTCACTGCACATGCTGAGGGTCGTGGACACTTCATGGCCGCCGTTGGGATAGACCGTTCCGCATTAAGCCAGTTTCTCAGCCCTGAGACCGATCGCATGCCCCGCGCAGAGACGCTCCGCAGGATTGCAGCGGTCAGCGGTGTGTCGGTGGATTGGCTTCTCTGTCTGGAGAATGCACCGGAGGGTCGCCAAAAGGTCACGGAAAGCGTGCGGATCGAGAAAGAGCAACAGGCCGATGGATCCATCCCCCTAGATCAATGGCGCAATGAAGCTGCAGGCTACAAGCTGCGAACAGTACCCTCCACGCTGCCCGATATCATCAGCCTCGTCACGCCCGCCAAAGATCATAGCATCGATGACGCCCGTGGCGGTGGTGTTGAAAATGTCCTGGAGCGCTTGTCACTTAGCGACATGGATGTAGAAGTTGCCATGCCGATCCAGACACTGCAGGACCTGTCTGCGCGGACAGGGCTATGGCAAGGCGCCGCGCGCGAAAGCTGTCACAGGCAGCTTGTTCACATGGCCCGCATCTGTCGCGAAACCTATCCTGCGCTGCGTTTGCATGTCTATGATGGCACGAAGACCTTTTCAGCCCCATTCACGGTTTTCGGCAATCAGCGTGTCGCTCTGTACATTGGCGAATCCTATTTGGTGGTCACTGGGCCAGAACAGGTACGTGGCTTTTCAAGACGGTTTGACGTGCTGGTGCGGCGTGCGCTTGTGGGCTCGGAACAGGTGCACGAAACACTAAGCACTTTGGCCGATTCCGTCTAATCCCTGACTTTCCAACCACGCAGGCGCAAGGCGTTAAACAGAACGAATACACTTGAAAGTGCCATAGCACCCGCAGCCAGTACCGGCGACAGCAGTATCCCGAAGGGTACATATAAAATACCAGCGGCCACGGGTACCAATGCTGTGTTGTATCCAAACGCCCAAAAAAGGTTCTGCCGGATATTCTTCATAGTGCTGTTCGAAATCTGATGCGCGGTCTCAATACCACGCAGATCACCGGACATCAGTACCACATCCGCCGATTCAATCGCCACATCGGTCCCTGTGCCAATGGCAATACCTACATCCGCTGCTGCGAGCGCCGGTCCGTCGTTGATACCGTCCCCAACAAAGGCGACACGTCCATGGCGCGCCTGCAAATCCGTGATCGCATCGACCTTACCACCAGGCAAAACGCCCGCAACCACTTCATTAATGCCGATATCCGTCGCAATCGCCTGCGCCGTTTCTTCCTTATCACCGGTTATCATGACCACGCTCAGCCCTTGCGCATGCATCGTCGCCACAAGGTCCTGCGCATGGGGCTTGATCTGATCTGTCACGCTGAACATCCCAGCAACACGGTTATCCAGTGTCGCGAAAAAGACCGTATCCCCCATCGCGGCAGACGATGTCTCCGCGGCTGCGAACCTGGAGATATCTGCGCCAAGATCGTGCATCAGTCGCCCAGACCCCACCGAGACCAGTTGCGTACCAACGCGACCCGTAATGCCAAGCCCATGCTGCGCCGTCACTTCACTGGCGGGTAAGAGTTCCAGATTTTCTGCTCCTGCCCGTGCAACGAGCGCCCTTGCAACCGGGTGTTCCGCCCGCGCCTCCAACGAAGCGACATGTTGCAAAACCTCCGGGCTCGTGAATCCTTCCGCTGTTTCCATGTGACGCAGCGCCGGTTTGCCTTCGGTCAGGGTGCCTGTCTTGTCGAAAGCAATAACATCAATTTCCGCGAGGGATTGCAGTGCGTCCCCTTTGCGAAACAAGACGCCCAGCTCAGCTGCGCGTCCGGTTGCGACCATGATTGACGTCGGCGTTGCCAGTCCCATCGCACAGGGGCAGGCAATAATCAAAACCGAGACGCCTGCCACCAGCGCGTAAGAAACCACGGGTGCGGGGCCAATGACACACCAGATCAACACAGTGATCGCTGCAACCGCAAGAATGATGGGCACAAACCAAAGCGTGATCCGGTCGACCACTGCCTGGATCGGAAGCTTGGCCCCCTGTGCCTCTTGCACCATCCGCACGATCCCGGAAAGCAAACTGTCATGGCCAACCCGGGTTGCACGCAGGGTCAGACCCCCACTGCCATTTGTCGTGCCACCCGTCACTGGATCCCCCGGCGCTTTCGCGACAGGCAGAGGTTCTCCAGTCAGCATGCTTTCATCAACGTGGCTTTCGCCTTCCACGACGTCACCATCCACAGGCACACGTTCGCCTGGCCGCAATTCGATCACATCGCCAGCGACAAGATCTTCCACAGCGACCTCACAGGCCACACCGTCTCGCAACAATCGGGCGGTCTTGGGTTGGAGCTTTATCAGAGCGCGGATTGCAGCACCTGTCTTGCCTTTGGCCCGGGCTTCCAACCATCTCCCCACAAGGATCAGCACCACGATCACAGCTGCGGCCTCAAAGTAAACAGCGCGTGCCTCAACAGGGATCAGCGCAGGCAACAAGACAACAACAAGCGAATAAAGATAGGCAGCCGCAGTCCCCAGCGCCACAAGGCTATTCATGTCCGGCGCGCCACGTAAAAGCGCGGGAATCCCATCGCGGTAGAACCCACGACCGGGTCCAAACAGCACCAACGTTGTCAGGAGGGCTTGAATAATCCAACTCGCCTGAAGTCCAATCGATTGCTGCACGAAACTATGGAAGGCGGGGATCATGTGCCCACCCATTTCAAGCACAAAGACAGGCAACGTCAGGAGAGCGGCCACAATCGTCTTGGAGCGCTGATCCATCGCTTCAGCGTCACGTTGGTCGTGTTTGTCAAAATCGTCCTGCCGTGCGACATGCGCCGGATAGCCCGCCGCGACAGAAGCGCCGATCAGATCACGCGCAAAACCATCGCCCTGCCCGCGCACAACAGCTGTTTCCGTTGCAAGATTTACAGCAACAGCCTCGACCCCGGTGACCGCTGCCAAAGCACGGTCCACACGCCCAACACAGGACCCGCAGTGCATCTTTTCTATCGAAAGTGTGACGGTTTGCGACATCACGCGTGTTCCTCAGGCGATGGAGTGTCACATAAGGGGACGTAAAACGGCTACGTCAAGACCTCAGACCACCACGTCAGCTGGCCTTTGGCATCTCCGTGTCCTTGGAAGCTTCCGCAGAAGCACTGATATCGATGGGTTCACCCGTTACAATTTCGGCGTCATCAATACCGTTTTCAGCACCGGAAGACTGATCCTGAATAGCACCCACGATCAGAGGCAACATCTGCGCACCTCCAGGCATGGCCATTTCAGTAGCGGGCGGTGTGTTCCAGGCAAGAGTGTCAAAACTCTGACAGTTCTCGCAAAACGGCGCCCACTCTGCATGGATATGCTGACAGTTGTCACAGATCCACTGCGGCCCTCTCGGGACCGTCAACGCTTTGGCCAACCAGCCACGCACAACGGCATCTGGAGAGCCTTCTCCCTTTTCGATCGCAGCCATCAAGGTCACGGACCGAGCATTTGGATCACTCTCCGCCAAATCTCCCAACGCACGGCGCGCTTCGGGGAAATCTTCGTTTGCGATGTGCAATTCAGCCAAAAGCATCTTGGTTTCAGGGTCTTGCTGACGGATGCGTGTCAAAGCAGCAAATCTCTTGATCCGCTCAGCGGGTGTTTCGTCAGGTACAATGGCTGCAAACGCCGACGCAAGATCCGGGTGTGGATAAACTTCCCACGCTTTCTTGAGCAAGCGCGTGGCCAACCGCGGCCGTTCCTGTTTGACGTAGCTTCCAGCCGCCATCACCGCAGCCGGGATCAGATCGGGCGACAGTTTGTTGGCTTCAATCGCCTTTTCCTGCACCTCAATGGAGCTTTCGTCAGACAGAATGTCTTTGGCTTCTGACAATGCCAGAACCGCATCGCGCCGTTTGTGCACGTCACGCGGCAGGCTGCCGTGTTTCAGTTTTGCGTTCAGGGTCTTGCGTGCTCCAGACCAGTCTTCTTTCTGAGCCTGCAGCCGCAAAAGGACATCCTGCGTTTCCTCATGTTTGGGTTTCAGTGCAAATGCTTTTTCTGCCAATTTCAATGCAGTTTCATTGTCTCCCTCAGCCAGTTTTTGCTTCAGGATTCCACGCACGCCCACAAAGCGTGTCGCATCTTTAGTCACCAGTTTCTTGTAGGTCTCTTCAGCCTTGCGCTTGTCACCCGCCATCTCGGCGGCCTGCGCGACAAGCAGGTTGGTCAATTCTGGCTTGTTCAGATACCGCTCCGCCTTGGCCGCTTTGGTCATGGCCAAGCGCCCCTCGCCGCTGGCCAACGCCATCAAACCCTCAGACAAGGCCTGAACACCCTTACGTTCACGGCTTCGGTCGAAATAACGCGACAAGGCGGTTTCGTCGCCGTTTAGAAACTTCCAACATGCGACAAGAAGAGACAATATCTTGAGCAGCAACCAAACTGCAAACACCAGAACGACGATGCCAATGGCCGATTGGAGCGGGCCAAAGGTGTACTCGCTGCCCATTACAGTAATTTGAACGCCGCCTTCCTGCTCCAGCAGGTAGCCCGCGCCCAACGCCAGTGCCGCGACAGCAGCAACAAAGAAAATAATTTTGATGAGAGACCAAAGCATGAGAGAATTCCTTAATTGCTGTTCAGGCTATCAGCCAGTTCTTGGGCCGCATCCTGCGCAGCTTTCCGGGCCGACGCTGCTTCCAGCCAATCGTTCATCGCTGTTTTAGCGGCATCAGGCAAAGTTTCTGCTTCGCTCAAAGCGCTTTCCAGATTTCCTGCATCCACAGCCGCTTGCGCGCGCGACAACACCGCATCAGGGCCCGACCCCTCACGTGGCGTGACGGAACGCACGTTCAGTTGCCGCTTCAAAAACCCGCCGATGCCGGCCACATCGCTTTCCGGCACTTCGGCACGGGCAGCAGCCAGACCAATACGCGCTGCCTCGGGGAAGCTCGCCTGCAAATCAGCAAGGGTCGGCACACCCGTTTCAGCCGCCGTCTGCAACGCTTGCGGCACTTCAACTGGAGCTACGTCCTGCAGTTCAGCCAGCACTGGCGAAAACGCAGCGCCGCTGTCCACAGCTGTCATAACGCGCATCAACGCGGCTTGAGCGAGCAATCGCGCGGCTTCACCAGCGGCTGCCGTCTCTGCGTCAGCGGCGCGTTGTGACAAGTCTTCAATCTGCGATTTCTGCGCATCCAAAGCAGCCTGCAGCGCATCAACATCCGCCGTAGATGCGGCATTTGCGAGCTCTTCTGGCAGTTCAACCGGCTGGTTCTCCAACGCAGCGAGCCGTTCGGTCAGTGTCGCAATCTCTGCCGTCATGCTGTCCAACGCATCAGATCCTTCAGCACCACTAGCGACTTCCAGCGCATCCAGACGCACGCTTTGCGCATCCGATTGCGCTGCCAACGCCTCGGCCTGTGCCGCCAGTTCGGTTGTTTGCGATGAGATGGCATCGGACTGGGACGCAAGCGCCGCTGTTTGCGCCGCCAACGCAGCAGCCTCCGCTTCCAGCGCGCTTGTATCTAGCGTGACGGCTTCACGCTGCAGTGACGTCGGAAGGAATTGGTCGATGACATCGCCACGTCCAACCACAAAACCCACGAGAGCCGCGATCACACCACCAAAGACGCCCGGCCACATACTGCCTTGAACGACTTCGACTTTCGGCTCCGGACGTGGCTCTGGTTTGTTCTCCATCTTATCAGCATCACCGTCATCCGACAGTTTTTCCTCTTCAGAGGCCTCTTGCTCTTGCGTCGCGTGAAAATCTTCGGCCGTATCAGAAGGGTCCTTGCCCTCAAGATCCTCAGATGCCGCGTCTAGGGCATCGATCTGTTCCGCGTCCGCTTCACTCTCTACCGTCTCGGCGGCCTCATCATCGGTCGCATCCACCGCATCCTCTTCAGCCTTCATTTCGTCAGCCCGGTCTTCCACATCCGAATTCTCGACAAATTCATCTGTTTCTTCCGTAATCTTTTCAAGCTCAGCGTCGATGACGTCGTCGCTTTCGGCCGTTAGCGGCTCTTCCAGCGTTGGTTCATCAGTATGGGCGGTCTCGTCGTCAGGACGCGGTGCGTCCTCCAGAGCACTCTCTTCTTGACCATCAGCAAAGATGTTTTTCCCATCTTCAAGCCGCTCAACATCTTGTTCAGCAGTGTCATTTTCCGTGTCGGGCTTACGTGAATTGGTCAAAACTTCCACCTTTTCGAATCTTCACAGTCAGGCGCTGCTTAACGAACCTTACCTCCGCCGCCGCAGCCTCTCAACCCAAGCGCATGGTTCTCGCCAGCTTTTCGAGGCAATCGACCATTGCATCAGCGTTTGGCTGGTCCGCGATCACCCACTTTTGGCAAATCGTCCCCTGCCCTGCCTCAGCTACCGCAGCACTCAGGGCAACCAAGACAAGTTGCAGATTAGACGGTGCAACGCGACAAAAATGTGCCGCTGCGCGCGGTGAAAACAAGGGGGCAACCACTGGAAGACCCTGCGACAAAAGCGCTGACACAGGCTGAGAAAGCGGTAACAGTACCTGATCGTAAAGCGCGATGCGTTTGACGGAAAGGCCAATTGCCGTCAGATTTTCTACAATTTCCCCACGCACATGGACTCCACTGAAATGATGCATCGGTGCCGTGGGTTTGGCATTTTTGATATGATCTATCAGTTCTTTAGCACATTGCCCGGCGCAAACCGCTTGCCATCCGGCTGCCAGCGCCTTGGCGGTCGTGCGTTCACCAACGCAAAAAGCCTTTCTCCGAAGAGAGGGTGGCGCAAAACGCACCCCATTCGCGGATGTGAAGATCGCAATCCCATCTCCTTGCATTGAATTTTGCTGTCCCAGCGAGACGATGCGCGTCAATGGACAGCTTATAAACTCAAAATGCGTGGAAAGGCTGGACGGGAGTTCTTCTGCAAATCGGGCGTTAGCCTCTTCTGAACGGGTCATAAGCAGTGGGATCTGTTGCATACGCCTTGCACCCCCCGCGGGCATTGTTTGCAGCTGTCTTCGGTGTTACCTGCCCTTCATCATGCTTGCAACGGGGGGCGCGTTTGGGTCGCAGTCAAACAGTCTTGGCCTTGGAAAGCAGTTGCGACGATACCGCAGCCGCCATTCTACGCCGTACGTGCGATGAACGCACCCATATCCTGTCCTCCATCGTCAAAGGCCAGGACGCTTTGCATGCCGCCTTCGGCGGTGTTGTGCCAGAAATTGCCGCGCGAGCGCATGCCGAAGTATTGGATTTGTGCGTCGAAGAGGCGCTACACATCGCCAAAATCGACCTTGCGGCTGTGGATGCAATTGCTGTCACAGCGGGTCCGGGCCTGATTGGCGGCGTTGTATCGGGCGTCATGTGTGCGAAAGGTTTAGCGCTGGCTACCGGCAAACCGCTCTATGGTATAAATCACCTTGCGGGCCACGCGTTGACCCCCCGTTTGACAGATGCGGTGGCGTATCCCTATTTGATGCTGCTGGTTTCAGGCGGCCACTGTCAGTTTTTGCTGGTACGCGGCCACGACGCTTTTACCCGCATCGGTGGGACCATAGACGATGCGCCGGGTGAAGCCTTCGACAAAGTTGCGCGTCTTCTCGGGCTTCCACAGCCCGGAGGGCCATCGGTTGAAAGTATCGCTAGAAACGGTGACGCGACGCGTTTCAAGCTGCCGCGTCCCCTGCTCGATCGACCGGGGGCGGATATGTCTTTCTCTGGTCTGAAAACAGCGGTTTTGCGGGCGCGTAATGCGCTGGTCGACACACAAGGCGGGCTTTACGAGAAAGATCAAGCAGATCTCAGCGCGGGGTTCCAAGCGGCTGTTGTGGATGTTTTCGCTGAAAAAACACGGCGGGCGTTGGCCCTTGCAAAAGAAGGGGTGCCAGATCTTTCAGCGCTTTGTGTGGCTGGTGGCGTGGCGGCGAATGGCGCAATTCGGTCTGGGCTGGACACCTGCGCGCATGATGCAGATGTCGAATTTATCGCACCTCCTCTAGCACTTTGTACTGATAATGCAGCGATGATTGCTTATGTCGCATTGGAACGGATGGAACACCATCCCCCCGACGGCATGACCCTATCGGCGCGTCCACGATGGCCACTGGACACAAAAAGCCCAGCCATGTTGGGCAGCGGTAAGAAAGGAGCAAAGGCATGAGCATCGCAGTACTTGGCGCCGGTGCGTTCGGGACAGCATTGGCCATATCCTTATGCGACCAGGGTCCGGTGATCCTCTGGGCACGTGATCCGGCCCTGGCGCATGCGATGCATACACAACGCAAGAACGCAACGCGGCTGCCGGATGTATCTTTTCCCGAAGACTTGATCGTCACACATAACTTAAGTGACGTGAAAAACTGCGATTGTCTGCTCCTTTGTGTCCCCATGCAAAAACTGCGCGGATTTCTGGAAACATACAGCGATGCGTTTCAAGGCAAAACGCTTGTGGCCTGCTGCAAAGGGATGGAGTTAAAGACCGGCCAAAGCCCGATGGACATTCTCGCGGCGCTTTGTCCCGATACGCGCCACGCGCTATTGACCGGTCCGAGCTTCGCCCAGGATATTGCCAAAGGGTTGCCGACTGCGCTTACGCTGGCCTGCGCGTCCGCTGAACTGGGCGAGGATCTGCAAACCAACTTGTCCACCCGCGCGCTGCGATTGTACCGCACAACAGATGTTATTGGCGCAGCACTTGGTGGCGCTTTGAAAAATGTTATCGCGATTGCCTGTGGCGCTGCCATGGGCGCAGGTCTGGGTGAAAGTGCGCGCGCCGCTCTTTTGACGCGTGGCAATGCAGAGATGCAGCGACTTGCAACGCAGAAAGGTGGGGACGCTCAGACACTTTCTGGTCTTTCTGGCTTTGGTGACCTGGTCTTGACCTGCACGTCCACCCAATCGCGCAACTATCGGTTTGGACTCGCCATCGGTGCCAGATCAGACTTCGACCCCTTGATTACAGTTGAAGGTGCAGCAACCGCACGCGCTGTTGCGACCTACGCCCGTGAAACCGGTCTGGACCTGCCAATCTCGTCAATGGTTGCGGCCCTTGTTGAAAACCGTTTGGATGTGCATGAGGCCATTACGACACTGCTGTCACGGCCATTGAAGGAAGAATAAAATGCTTGTTGCTCTGATTGCGCGCGATAAAGCGGGTGCGTTGCCCGTGCGCCAGGAAAACCGACCCGCCCATGTTGAATACCTCAAAGCAAGCACTGCCGTGCAGCAGGCGGGTCCGCTGCTCGATGCCGCAGGTTACATGTGCGGTTCCCTAATCGTACTGGATGTGGCGGATATGGTAGAGGCGGAATCGTGGGTTGCCGGCGATCCCTATGGCAAGGCAGGACTTTTTGAAAGCGTCGAGCTCATCCCATGGAACCGGGTTATCGGCTGATGGCGTACTGGCTTTTCAAATCGGAACCGTCCACCTGGAGCTGGGACGATCAGGTCTCAAAAGGAGACAAAGGCGAGGAGTGGGACGGCGTGCGCAACTATCAGGCCCGCAATTTCATGCGTGAGATGAAACGTGGTGATCTCGGCTTTTTCTACCATTCGCAAAAAGAGAAGGCGATCGTCGGTGTGGTGGAAGTCATCGCCGAAGCACATCCAGACAGCACGACCGATGATAAACGCTGGGATTGCGTTGACATCAAAGCGGTGCGCCCGGTCAAAACACCTGTGACGCTTGAGATGGTCAAACAGAATCCGCAGCTTGCTGACATGGCTTTGGTAAAGTCATCCCGTCTTTCGGTGCAGCCGGTGCGCGCGGCCGAGTGGACGGTGCTTTGCGCAATGGCAGGCATAGCGGCTGGCTAAAATCGACGGATTGTGGCTTCATGTTTTCCTGACTTGTGAAGGAGTTAGGACATGAGTTTTCTGAGCGTGATCATCGCAGGCGTAGCAGGTTTTGCCTTTGGGGGCATCTGGTACACGATGTTAGCAAAGAAATGGATGGCTGTGTCTGGTGTTCCACTCAACGCCGAAGGCCAACCAGAAAACCGCACCGATCCACTGCCTTACATCACCAGCTTTATCGGTGCCGTGCTGGTTGCCGGAATGATGCGGCATGTTTTTGAACTCAGCGCCATCGACAGTTTTGGCAAAGGGCTGATTTCCGGGCTTGGAATTGGGTTGTTCCTCGTGAGCCCCTGGATCGTCACTTTCTACAGCTTCGGGGCCCGCCCCCGCAGTCTGATGCTGATCGACAGCGGATATGCAACATTTGGCTGCGCTGTGATCGGAGCTGTGCTGACTCTGGTGTGAGCGACATGTGCGATAAAATGGAAAAAGGGCTCTGGCACAAGCCAGAACCCTTTTTCGCCCCACGTGCTCCCATATCCACCGCACGTAACTAAAACTGGTCCTGGCCATCCTGGCCGGTGAATACTGAGTACATCGAGTGCGTGAAAATAGCAATATTTCAGTGGTTTAAATGCAACCAAAAAAAGAAACACCTCCTTAAGAAAGGAGGTGCTCTGCGGCACAAACCCGGGGTGCCTAGCCGTAGACGGCTTCTTTGCCAAAATGCTTTGTCAGCATGTAGTAAAACACCGCGCGGTATTTACTTCGTTCGGACTTGCCGTACGTCTCGATCGCCTTGTTGATGCCCTCCATCAACTCGGGCCCGTCTGTCAAACCCAGCTTTTTGACCAAGAAGTTGTTTTTGACGGTATCAAGCTCAGACTGCTGACTGCTCGCCACAGTGGCTGCGTCTGCATCATATATCGACGGACCACAGCCGATTGTGACCTTCGTCAAAAGATCCATATCTGGCGTCATGCCGCATTTCTTTTCCAGATCGCTCGCATATTGCGCGATCAGGTCATCTCTTTTCCCCATAGCGAGGCTCCCATTTGCTTCTATGACCGAGATACCCCGGCCTTAAAGCAAGAGCCTAAAGACTAAAAAGCTATCACAAAAGGGGTATTTTCCAGTGGTTTTCCCCGTAGGAACAACCGCTTCTGCCTTTGTGCGCAATGTTTCGCCTAGGAAAATGCGCTGTCGACCCATGTAGCTTAGCCGATTTATGCACGCTTTCTGTGCACAGAGGAGACACAAAAAAGAGATGTCGCGGCGGATCGATCAGACCCGCCCGACAAAATTTGACCGATCAGTAACGGTAGTGTTCCGGTTTGAAAGGTCCTTCCGGCTTCACACCGATGTAAGAGGCTTGATCCGGATCGAGCTCGGTCAGCTTTACCCCGATACGATCGAGGTGCAACCGCGCAACCTTTTCATCGAGATGCTTGGGCAAAATATAGACGTCATTCTTGTAGTCTCCACCGTTCTTCCAAAGCTCGATTTGCGCCAGCACCTGATTTGTAAAGGATGCTGACATCACAAAAGACGGATGCCCGGTTGCATTGCCAAGGTTCAGCAGACGTCCTTCAGACAGCAGGATCAGACGATGGCCGTTCGGCATCTCGATCATATCCACTTGCTCTTTGATGTTCGTCCATTTGTGGTTTTTGAGGGCAGCAACCTGAATTTCATTGTCAAAGTGACCGATGTTGCCAACAATCGCCATGTCCTTCATCTCGCGCATATGCTCGATCCGGATCACGTCCTTGTTGCCAGTTGTGGTGATAAAGACATCGGCTGTTGATACGACATCTTCGAGCAAGACCACCTCATAGCCATCCATTGCGGCCTGCAACGCGCAGATCGGATCGACCTCTGTCACTTTGACACGCGCGCCGGCACCGCTGAGGCTCGCTGCAGAACCCTTGCCGACGTCGCCATACCCCATGACGACCGCAACCTTGCCCGCCATCATTGTATCGGTCGCACGTCGGATCCCATCCACCAGCGATTCTTTACAACCGTATTTGTTGTCGAACTTCGACTTGGTCACGGAATCGTTCACGTTGATGGCTGGGAAAGGCAATTGCCCATCGCGTACAAGCTGATAGAGGCGATTTACGCCAGTAGTCGTTTCCTCCGAAACACCCTTGATCTGGTCGCGCATTTTGGTGAACCATCCGGGGCTTTGCGCCATGCGTTTCTTGATTTGCTCTTTGATGACTTCTTCTTCTTCAGAAGTCGGCACGGGAATGATTTCTTCACCCGCTTCGGCGCGCGCGCCCAAAAGTACGTAGAGCGTGGCATCGCCGCCATCATCGAGGATCAAGTTCGGCCCTTCTTCGAACATGAAAGACTTGTCGAGATAATCCCAATGCTCTTCCAGTGTCTGGCCTTTAATCGCGAAGACAGGCGTGCCCCCTTCGGCGATAGCCGCTGCAGCATGGTCCTGCGTCGAGAAGATGTTGCACGACGCCCAGCGCACATCTGCGCCAAGCGCAACAAGTGTTTCAATCAGTACAGCCGTCTGGATCGTCATGTGCAACGACCCGACAATGCGAGAGCCTGCAAGCGGTTTGCTGTCGCCATACTCTTTGCGCAGCGCCATCAGGCCCGGCATTTCGGTTTCCGCGATATCCAGTTCCTTGCGGCCAAAAGCGGCCAGAGAGATGTCTTTTACTACGTAGTCATGCGCCATCTGGGTTCGATTCCTGTATAAGTGGATTGAAGTGCAGATAGCACTCGTCTTGATACGAGACAATGCGCGCGGCGCATTAGACTAAACAACCTCTGAACACGGGAGGCGCGCGCATGGCCAAGTTGCCCGCAGTGAAGCACCGTGCAAGCTACGTTAATGTTCTCGAACATGGAGCTGTTGCGTTGATCTCGAGCGCGAGGGTTGAACAGATGTTGCCTACACGGTCACGCGGCAGCTTTGAACAATTGACGGACGGGATTGATCTCGCCGTGGACGCCCGGTTTCTTGTGGTGAATTTCGCTGCGTTCTGAACCTTACAAACAGAAAAGTGACAACAGGTCGCGATTGATGCAAGACTCTCCTCAACTAAGTGGTGGAGGCATGAATGGCACAGATTGCTCGGGCGTGGCAGCGCATGTTGTCTGGTCGCAGGCTCGACCTGCTGGATCCAACCCCTATGGACATCGAGATTGAAGATATCGCCCGCGGCTTGGCCTTTGTTGCCCGCTGGAACGGCCAGACACTGGGCGAACATGCCTATTCAGTGGCAGAACATTCGCTGTTGGTTGAAACACTATTTGCACGGATTGCTCCTAAAGCACCGACAAAATGGCGATTGGCTGCCCTGCTCCACGATGCACCAGAGTATGTGATTGGTGATATGATCTCTCCCGTGAAGGCGGCCGTGGGTCCTGGCTATGAGGCGCTTGATCTCAGGTTGACTGCTGCCATTCATCTGCGCTTTGGCTTACCTGCAGCAATACCCTTGCAGATCAAACGGCAAATCAAGAAGGCTGACAAAGTAAGTGCCTGGATGGAAGCCACACAAATCGCGGGATTTTCCAACCAGGAAGCGACGAAGTTCTTTGGCAAACCTGATGCCGCGCTGATATCTGATCTTTCTATTACGTTGCGGCCCCCTGCAGAGACCCGCGATGCCTTCACCGCCAAGCACGTAACCCTCATGGAGACTATGAGTTGATGCATGTACGCCGCGCCATGAACCTCGACGCGAAATCGATGGCCACTCTTCTCAATGAAATCATCGAAAAAGGCGGGACGACTGCTCTTACACGCCCGGTCACTGCGCAGGATATTACCGAATGGATGACCACAGAGGCCGACCGCTCGGCCTGGCATGTAGCCCTTGACGATGCCGAGCGTGTCATGGGGTTTCAGTGGATCGCACCACACACGCAACTTCCGCAAGAGGCTGTTGATGTTGCGACCTTTGTCCAGGTGGGCCGTACGGGTCTGGGTATCGGATCCGCTTTGTTCTCTGCCACATCAAAAGCTGCAAAGGATCTCGGTTACGCTTGGATAAACGCGACAATCCGCGCGGATAACACCGGCGGGCTCACGTACTACCAAAGCCGCGGCTTTCGGGACTGGGCTTTCGATGAAGGTATGCGACTGGAATCCGGCCAAATTGTCGACAAGATCAGCAAACGCTACGATCTCTGACGCTTCTCAGCGTGGCGATCTTTTGGCCAGAATACGCTGCAAAGTGCGTCGATGCATGTTCAACCGTCGTGCTGTTTCGCTGACATTGCGGTCGCACAGCTCATAAACACGTTGAATATGCTCCCAACGGACCCGATCCGCGCTCATCGGGTTCTCTGGCGGTGGGGGCAAATCGTCGCCCCGTGCCAACAGTGCGTTCACGATGTCTGTCGCATCCGCAGGTTTTGACAGATAGTCGACAGCGCCAATCTTGACCGCTGCAACAGCGGTCGCGATGGCGCCGTAGCCCGTCAACACCACCACACGCGCATCCGGACGCTTGTCGCGCAAAACCTCGACCACATCGAGTCCATTGCCATCGTCAAGCCGCAAATCGATGACCGCGTAAGCAGGCGGTCTGGCCGTTGCGATCGCACGACCGGCCGTCACTGACCCGGCGGTCTCAACGTTAAAACCACGTTTCTCCATGGCCTTCGCCAAACGACGCAAAAACGGCTCATCATCATCAAGCAACAGAAGGCTCTTGTCTTCACCCAATTCAAGGACGTCGCTATCTGCCATAGTAATTTCTCCTGCGCACGTTGTGTGCTGTTCCACACAGTTATGTGGCTCAAATATACACAGGTCAAATATGTTACGACATTAAGTCGCGGACGCGTCAGACATTTTCGACAAAACACGCCACTGTATCAGCCATTTCATCAGGCGCTACTTCTCGGCGGAAGAACTCCACAAATCCGTATTCAGGCAGTACCAAATAGCTGAAGGTAGAGTGGTCAACGAGGTAATAATCCTCATCCCCATCCTGCGCGCGGTAATAAGTGCGGTAGGCTTGACTGGCTGCTTTGACCTGTTCTGGCGAACCGGTAAGCCCAATCATTCTGTCATGCATGTTCGCAGCGAAATCACCCACCACCTCGGGCGTGTCCCGTTTTGGATCGATGGATATGAAAACGGGTGTCACGCTCATGCCGCGTTCTTCCAGAACGTCCACGGCGCCGGCATTGCGGGCAACATCCAACGGGCAGACATCTGGGCAAAACGTATAGCCGAAGTAGAGTATCGAAGGTTCGGTGATCACATCGGTGTCCGTCACCACGTCGCCCGCAGCATTGACCAGTTCAAATGGTCCGCCCAGCGTGCCAGCCCCGCCAGCAACCGTACTTGAGCGGCATTGCGCAAATTGGTCAGCATTTTCTGACGGTTGAGTGGCCAGCCAGATGCCACCCAACAGTCCGACCAAAGCCGCAACCGAAAAAAGTGCGATGTAGCGAGGGCTCATGATGGGTCTCCTGATCATGCGGTGCTTGATCCTGTACTTGGGCAGTCCTAACGTGTTTTCCAATGGTTGCAACTCAACAAGCGGTGATCCTTTGGCTGATCTGATCCTAAGACCCTATTCTGGTGACACACGGGCAAATTGGATCAGGCTGCGCTCCATGATCCTTTTGCGCTGGTTCGCCATTGCAGGCCAATTGACGGCGATCACGGTGGCGCAAAAACTATACGGACTGCAATTGGAACTTGGGCTTTGCTACCTCGCTGTCGGGGCCTCGGTCATCGCAAACCTTGTGGCTATCTTCGTATTTCCCGAAAACAAGCGGCTGACTGAATCTCAAAACATGCTGATGGTGCTTTTTGATCTGCTCCAGCTCAGTGCATTGCTGTTTTTGACCGGAGGATTGCACAACCCCTTCGTACTTCTGATGCTGGGGCCAGTTACGATTTCAGCTGCGGTGCTGACTTTGCGTTCCACCGTTGTCTTGGGCGGGACAGCGATTGCACTCGTATCGCTTTTGGCACAATTCAACTATCCGCTACGCACTGAGCAAGGATTCATACTGGCCATCCCGGACGTCTTTATTTTTGGGAACTGGATCGCCCTTATTATCGCGATTGTCTTTATTAGTGCCTATTCTGTACGTGTAACCTCAGAGATTCACTCTATGTCGGATGCACTCTCCGCAACGCAAATGGCTTTGGCACGAGAACAAAAACTCACCGATCTTGGCGGCGTTGTTGCTGCTGCGGCGCATGAGTTTGGCACCCCACTTGCGACGATAAAACTGGCCAGCAGCGAGCTTTTTGACGAACTTTCAGAACGTCCTGACCTGCAGGAAGATGCGGCTCTGATCCGCGAGCAGGCTGATCGATGTCGCGATATCTTGCGCGACATGGGGCGTGCTGGAAAAGACGATTTACATCTGCGACAGGCACCTTTGCGTGCCGTACTGGAAGAAGCCGCTGAGCCACATATCGATCGCGGAAAGGGTATCGAATTTCAGATCATCGGGGCTGAAATCACGCAACCTTCCATTTTGCGCAAGCCGGAAATCATCCATGGAGTCCGTAATCTCATTCAGAACGCCGTTGACTTTGCGCAGACTCAGGTGTGGGTCGAAGCGCGCTGGGATGATGCCTCGATCGTATTGCGTATCATGGACGATGGTCGCGGATTTCCCTCTCAACTGCTCGGCCGCATTGGCGATCCGTTTATGAACCGACGTAGAACGACAGCCGACAAGGGGCAGCGCCCCGCCTATGAAGGTATGGGGTTAGGGCTGTTTATTGCGAAAACGCTGTTGGAAAGATCTGGCGCGGAATTGAATTTTGCCAACGGGCGCGAAGAAGGCACACGTACCGTTGCAGGTCAAAATAACGGAATCGGGGCGATTGTTGTTGTCAGATGGTCGCGCAAAGACATCGATGCAGTGATCGGCGAAACACCTGTACCAATGGGTCAAAACCAACGCATTCCTGTATAAAAAGCAGGGTTTTGGCGTATTTGTTAACGTTGCGTTAACAAAGTCGACGCACACTGTGCCGATGATTGGATAAACCGTCAAAAAGGTTTCTTACCGCATGTGGATTTTCGATATCGCAGCCATTGCGGGTGCGGCAGCAGTGACAACTGTTGTTGCCGTGGCATGGATTCTGAAAAACCAGAAACGCACTATAGAGCAGAAAACCGAGCAGAAAGCGGACCCAGGTCATTCCGTTTCTTTCCTGTTCGAAAATGAAGACCTGCATCATATTTCGGATACTGCTGCGCGACTTTACCGCCTTACACCCGGGCGCGACGACTGGACCGGGACGCGCGAAGTTCTGATGAATCGATTTCCAAGCCTACCCGAAAGACCGCAGGACGCCGTCCCTGGCGAGACATTTGTCATTGCGCGCGACGCAGAGGACACTGCAACGCTGCATCTTGAACGTAAGGGGCCTTTTACGCGCCTCAGCATGCTAGAAGATGGGGCTCAGGCCTCGGCGCAGGGAGAAAGAATAAAATCGCTTCAACGCGAGGTCGAAGATCTCAGGCGAGCTAGCGATACAACCTTACACGCCATCTGGCAGGTCGATTTGGAAGAACAGGTCACCTGGTACAATGCGGCCTACAAGGATCTGTATCAACGTCTCCACAAGGTGAACCCTGCCGCTGAAAAACCGGTTTTCGATCTTAGATCCAGCTTCGATACATCTACCGGGCGTCAGCGCGTCGCAACGGAACGCAACGACAAGGGAAAACAGGACTGGTACGATGTCAGTGCGGTGACTGCCGGAGACATTACGATCTTTCATGCCGTGGACGTAAATGCAGTCGTCAAATCCGAGATCGCCCAGCGGAATTTTGTCCAAACCCTTGCCAAAACCTTTGCGCAGCTGTCCATCGGTCTGGCGATTTTTGATCGCAATGGTCAACTTGCGCTTTTCAATCCTGCACTGATCGATCTGACAAACCTACCGGCCGAATTTCTTAGCAGCCGACCGACCCTAATGTCTTTTTTCGACCGGATTCGCGAAAACCGTCGCATGCCGGAACCAAAGAATTACCAGTCATGGCGCCAACAGATTACCGATGTTATCTCTGCAGCAACAGATGGACGTTATCAGGAAACCTGGACACTTGAGACTGGCCAAACCTATCGCGTGAACGGCCGCCCGCACCCAGATGGCGCCATCGCCTTTCTGATCGAGGACATCAGCGCAGAAGTCTCTCTCACGCGGAACTTCAGGGCCGAACTCGAACTCGGCCAATCTCTGATGGACACTTTCGAAGATGCTCTGGTCGTATTCTCTTCAACCGGTGTGCTCACCTTCTGTAATCTCGCCTACCGCACACTTTGGAGCGTGGATCCCGACAGTTCTTTTGCTGATGTAACCATCAATGACTGTGTTGCTGAATGGAAAAAGCGCTGCAACGAAGGTGCAAGTTGGGAAGATCTTACTGATTTTGTGCTGGACTACGGCGCAAAGACAACCTGGGACATGGACGCAACACTCGTTGCTGGCGCTGAGCTAAAATGCACCGTGTCCCGGATCGCTACGGGCGCAACAATTCTACGATTTGTCCAGAACGAAGCCATTTCTCAGGTGCAGGGTCTGCCCAAACCAGAAACCACCTATTCAGAGTAAACCACAAGCTACCCCTTGCAGCGGCTGATCTGCAGAGTAAGCATGGGGCATGCCGCAGAAAAGCACATACTTCGACTTGGATTCACCCGACGAGACCGCCCGCTTTGCAGCGTCGCTGGGAGCCACATTGACGGAGGGTGATATCATCCTGCTCACAGGCGATGTAGGCGCTGGCAAGACCCATTTCGCCCGCTATTTGATCCAGTCGATCCTAACCACGCCAGAGGATGTCCCCTCTCCTACCTTCACACTGGTCCAGACGTATGACACCCATGCCGGAATGCTCTGGCACGCGGATTTGTACCGCCTTTCATCTACTCAGGAGATCGAAGAACTAGGATTGGTCGACGCTTTTGAATCAGCCATTTGCCTGGTTGAGTGGCCAGATCGACTTGGCACCCTCGCACCGGACAAGGCGTTGAGCTTAACATTCGCCGACGGACAGACAGACAATGCCAGACGCGTAACAGCGGCATGGTCTGTTCCGATTTGGTCCGAGCGGCTCGCTGTGTGGAAAGCTGCATGACAAGACCGGAACAAGCGCAGGCTTTTATCATCGCAGCCGGATGGGAGAGCGCGCGCGTCATTCCTTTGGCCGGCGATGCCTCAAATCGGCGATATGACCGCTTAATAGCACCAGATGGCAAAACCGCAGTTTTGATGGATGCGCCTCCTGAAAAAGGTGAAGACGTGCGCCCCTTCGTGGAGATCGCAACCTTCCTGGAAAGCCTCGGGTTAAGCACGCCACGCATATTGCATCAGGACGCATCTCTTGGGTTTTTGCTACTTGAAGACCTTGGGGATCGGCTTTTTGCACGGGATGTTCGCGCGGACCCTACCGTTGAACATGCGCTCTATCGCGCAGCAATCGACGTTTTGAATACGCTGCACAAGGCACCACCTCCGCCACTGGCTGTCTATGATGCAGCAACCACTGTTCCACTCGCCGCTCTGGCCTACGACTGGTACCAACTTGGCGCAAAAGGATCAGTGGATACTGCGGCAAGATCCAGATTTTGCGCGGCTTTTGAAAAGCGCATTACCCCTTTTGATCCAGATCTATCCGTCCTGATTCAGCGGGACTATCACGCAGAAAACCTGCTTTGGCTACCAGATAGGGATGGCGTGGCACGTGTCGGATTACTTGATTTTCAAGATGCCATGCTGGGCCATCCGGTCTATGATCTCGTGTCCGTTCTGCAAGATGCGCGCCGGGACGTCGATCCGGCAATCGCGCAGGAAATGATGGATACTTTCGCCGCAAACACACATCTGGACAGGATCGAATTCAACCGGGCTTTTGCTGTTTTCGGACTACAACGCAACTTACGAATTCTTGGTGTGTTTGCGCGGCTTTGCATGCGGGACAGCAAGCCCCACTACGTCGACCTGATCCCCAGAGTATGGAACCATATTCTAACGAACCTGCAGCATCCGGAATTAGCAGACATCGGAGAAACAATCATAAGAGATTTGCCCGCGCCAAGCCCGGAAGTCTGCAAGATGTTGAAAGAAAAGTGTGGTCTATGGGCTGGTCGGTAATGCTTTTTGCAGCAGGCTTCGGAACCCGCATGAAGCACCTGACACAAGACCGTCCCAAACCGATGGTGGAGGTGGCCGGGAAACCTCTGATCGATCACGCGCTGACGCTGACCAAAGACCTGCCCGCCCACAAAACAGTGGCAAATCTGCACTACAAACCAGAGGTGTTGCAACAACACCTTACTCCACAGAACGTGGAAACGGTCCTTGAAGCGCCCCAGATCCTCGACACTGGCGGCGGGTTGCGAAACGCACTGCCGCAGCTGGATGCCGACACCGTCATGACGTTGAACACCGATGCGGTTTGGCGCGGTCCTAACCCATTGACCCTCCTCGACGCCGCGTGGCAGCCCGAGCGCATGGATGCCTTGCTTATGTGTGTTCCAAAAACCAATGCCCTCGGGCACGCAGGTGCTGGAAACTTTATTGCGGGTGCAGAAGGCCAGATCACACGGGGGAACGGAGCGATCTACGGCGGCGCACAGATTATTAAAACGGATATTCTCGACGACATCCCTGAAGTCGTTTTTTCACTGAACCGTGTGTGGAATCTCTTGATTGCCAAAAACAGTCTCTATGCAATCGGCTATCCCGGAAAATGGTGCGACGTCGGCCATCCGGAAGGTATCAGCCTGGCTGAAAAACTGCTTGAGGTGCCGGGTGTTTGATCCAAGCGACGCCCCACGCGTTTTTGGCCTGGCACCCGGGGTGGACTTCCCGCGCGGCCTGATTGATGGGTTGCTTGCGCGCTTCGACGGCCAGCCGCCTGAGGCTTTGGCGCGCGTTCAGCTCATCGTCAATACGACCCGTATGGCGCGCAGAGTACAAACGCTCTTTGATACGGGGCCTGCACGATTGCTGCCAAAGGTGCATCTGGTCACGCATCTCGATCAGATCGAACCATCCGTTGCGCTGCCCCCTGCTGTCAGCCCGCTGCGCCGCAGACTGGAACTGATCGAATTGGTTGCAGGGTTGATTGAACGGCAGGTCGACCTTGCGCCACAAACATCACTTTATGCGCTGACAGATAGTCTTGCAGCCTTGATGGATGAAATGCAGGGCGAAGGAGTTACTGCGGAAGATATCCGCGCGCTCGATGTTTCGGATCAATCCGCACATTGGCAACGCGCACAAGCCTTTATCGGGATTGCGCATGATTTTCTGCAGGAAACCACAACCAAACCAGACAAGGAGACGCGCCAAAGGCACATGGTGCGCGCTCTGTCCACGCGCTGGCGTGAAAACCCGCCACAACACCCCGTCATTCTAGCCGGGTCAACCGGATCGCGGGGCACCACGTTGTTGCTGATGGAGGCTATTGCTCAACTGCCGCAAGGCGCGCTGATCCTGCCAGGTTACGATTTCGACATGCCTCCCGCAGAATGGTCACAGTTAAACGACCCGCTCACGTCACAGGATCACCCGCAGTATCGTTTCCATAAACTGCTGCAGACCCTGCGCCTTGAACATAGCTCTGTGCGGGCTTGGCATACGACCACCGCCCCCGCACCAGAACGTAACGCTTTGGTTTCGCTGTCTTTACGACCTGCGCCCGTAACCCACGCCTGGCTCAGTGAAGGTCCTCAATTGAAAGACCTTGCGTGCGCCACTAAAAACATCACGCTGCTTGAAGCTCCAAGCCCGCGTCTTGAGGCGTTGACCATCGCAATGCGCTTGCGCAAAGCTGTGGAGGATGGCCAGCACGCCGCCGTCATCACCCCGGATCGTATGCTGACACGGCAAATCACGGCCGCATTGGATCAATGGAACATCCTGCCCGATGATTCCGCCGGAGCGCCGCTGCATCTCAGCCCGCCGGGACGTTATCTGCGCCACATCGCGAGCCTGTTTCATCGTCGGCTTGATGCCGAAGCCTTGCTGACCCTGCTCAAACATCCTCTAACCCAAAGCACCAAAGGGCGCGGCGCGCATGTGTTGAACACCCAACGGCTTGAGCTCTTGATCCGCCGCAATGGTTTGCCCTACCCGACAGGCGCGGACATCGAAACAGTGATGGCGCGTGCCCGCTTGCCCGACGATCAATCAGAAGCAGCCCTGGCGTGGGCGGCCTGGGTCGGGCGCATGTTCGATAGCAGAACCGTATCAGGTAAATTGCCGCTCGGGGAGTGGGTGTCACGCCATATCGCATTAGCCGAGGCGCTCGCCAGCGGTCAGGAAGCGACAGGCAGCGGCGTGCTCTGGGATAAAAAAGCGGGGCGCGAAGCCCTATCCGTCATGGAAAAATTACAGCAAGAAGCCGCCTTTGGAGGGCCAATGCTGGCGCATGATTATGCCAACCTTGTCGGCGCATTGCTGGCGGATGGTGAAGTGCGAGACCGGGACGCGCCACATCCCGGTGTCATGATCTGGGGGACGCTGGAAGCGCGGGTCCAAGGGGCCGATCTGGTCATTCTGGCAGGGTTGAACGATGGCACTTGGCCCGAAGCACCCGACCCTGACCCGTGGCTTAACCGCAGCCTGCGCAATCAGGCGAGGCTTTTGCTACCCGAACGACGGATCGGGCTTTCCGCTCACGACTACCAGCAAGCGATCGCTGCGCCAGAGGTATGGATCACCCGATCTATCCGGTCCGATGATGCGGAAACGGTGCCCTCCCGCTGGCTCAACCGCCTCAGCAATCTGCTTGAAGGGTTAAAGGACAATCAAGGCCCTGAATTGATGACCGCGATGCGTCAACGCGGTGCAAAATGGATCACCCGGGCGCAGCGCTTTGAAGCCGTCGAGGAAGCCACACCAGCGGCACGTCCTGCACCACGGCCGCCTGTGACGGCTCGCCCTTCTCGTCTTGCTGTTACAGACATCAAACATCTGATCCGGGATCCCTATGCCATCTATGCCAAGCACATCCTGCGGCTGCGCAAACTGGGGCCCTTGGTGCAAAGTGCTGACGCCCTCACCCGCGGCACGGTGTCCCATGAAGTGATGGAGCATTTCGTACGTCAGTCAGTGCATTCGCCCGAACGGCTGACCCCAGATGTTTTGATGGAGATCACGCGGGAGGTCTTGGACGCTCAGGTACCCTGGCCAGCTGCGCGCGCGCTTTGGACCGCGCGGCTAAAACGCATCAGTGACTGGTTTGTAGCCCGTGAGAAATCCCGCCAGCACGCCGCCACGCCACGCGCGTTTGAAGACGAAGCGAAAGGGAAATTGATTTGGCCCGATCTGGATTTCACGCTTGTGGGCCGGGCGGACCGTGTCGATCAAAATGCGTCGGGGGACGTCCTGCTTTATGATTATAAAACAGGTGCGGTACCAACGGCACGAGAACAGATGTTCTTTGACAAACAGCTATTGATCGAAGCGGCAATGATCGAGGAAGGTGCTTTTGAAAAAATCGGCACGCATCCGGTTGCGCGTGCGGTTTTCATCGGGCTCGGGACAAAAAACGAAGAGGTGGATGCGCCACTGGCTGAAGAGCCGCCAGCCAAGGTGCTCACCGAACTACGTGCGCTGATCATTGCGTATCAGGAGGCCGATCAAGGATATACGGCGCGGCGGGCATTGAAAAAAGACAGCCATCCCAGCGACTATGATCTGCTGTCCCGCTTTGGCGAATGGGACGAAACACAAGATCCCGTGCCGGAGGATCTGACATGAACGCCCGTGATGCGGCGACGCAGGCTCAGGTAGAGGCTGCGCGCCCGGACAGCTCAACATGGCTTGCGGCAAACGCCGGATCGGGCAAAACCCGGGTGCTGACAGACAGGGTAGCGCGGCTGCTGCTGGATGGAGTCGAACCGCAGCATATCCTATGCTTGACCTATACCAAGGCTGCGGCGTCAGAAATGCAGAACCGGCTGTTTCGACGCTTGGGTGCCTGGGCAATGCTGGAAGACCAGCCTCTGAGCAACGCGCTGCGGGATCTTGGTGTCGACATGACTTTGAGTGCTGTGCACCTGCGCACTGCTCGCACCCTATTTGCCCGCGCCATTGAAACCCCGGGCGGCCTCAAAATCCAAACCATTCACTCCTTTTGCGCCAGCCTTTTGCGCCGCTTTCCACTGGAGGCGCGCGTCAGCCCGCAGTTCACAGAAATCGAGGATCGCGCTGCTGATCTGCTGCGCGCAGAAATCATCGACCAGATGGCCGAAGGTGCGCAAGCCGCTGAGATCGCCGCTTTGGCCGAGCACTATAGCGGTGACGATTTCGATAAGCTTACAAAAGCCATCGTACAGCATCGCGATGGGTTCGACGCGCCGTTGGACCTTGCTGCAGCACTGCGCCTGTTTGACCAACCCATCGATCTGACCGCAGCACAATTGACCGCAGAGGTCTTTCTGGGAACAGAACACGCACTGATCGACCGGCTGATCCCCCCGATGCTGGAAAAAGGTGGGAACGACGCGAAAGCAGCGGAAAGACTGCGCGCTTTGCCTCCTTTGGGTTTTGATGTTTTGCCCCATCTGGAGGCCATATTCCTAACAGGAAAAAGCGCAAAAGCGCCTTTCTCAGCCAAAGTTGGCAGCTTTCCGACCAAAGCGACCCAGGGCATTCTTTCAGATTTAATGCCCGCATTGGATGAATTCATGCGTCGTGTTGAAACAGCGCGACACCGGCGTCTGGCTCTTCTGGCCGCGCAGAAGACGGCAGCACTTCATCAATTCGCGGCTCGTTTCCTACCGCGGTATGCAGCCGCAAAGACACTGCGCGGATGGCTTGATTTTGACGACCTAATTGACCGTGCGCGCGCGTTGCTCAGCGATGAAAAGGTCGCAGCCTGGGTGCTGTTTCGCATTGATGGTGGGATCGATCATATTCTTGTGGACGAGGCCCAGGATACAAGCCCTGCACAATGGGACGTTATCCGTAAGCTGGCAGCCGAGTTTACCAGTGGACAGGGTGCGCGGGACGTGCCGCGCACGATTTTTGTCGTGGGTGACAAGAAGCAGTCGATTTATTCTTTCCAAGGGGCAGATCCGCGTGAATTTGACCGTATGCAGGAAGAGTTCCAGCAAAAGCTAGAGGCCATTGACAGCCGGTTTCAGTCCCTGACGCTCAAATACTCCTTTCGCTCTGCAGCACCTGTGCTCGACGTCGTCGATCAGACATTTGACGGCAAGGAGGCTGCTGGATTTTCGGATGAAACCCATATCGCTTTCAAATCCGAGATGCCCGGGCGCGTAGATCTTTGGCCCCTGAT
>JBGCDG010000012.1:0-184704 GCA_045105195.1 Roseobacter sp.
AGAACTCCACGACGGCGCGGATGGATTTGCCTTGGTGCATGAGGTCAAACCCGTGGTTGATTTCGTCGAGGGTGAGTTTGTGGGTGATCATCGGGTCGATCTCGATTTTGCCGTCCATGTACCAGTCGACGATCTTGGGTACATCCGTGCGCCCCTTCGCGCCGCCAAAGGCCGTGCCGCGCCAAACGCGCCCGGTGACCAGCTGGAAGGGCCGCGTTGAGATCTCGGCACCCGCAGGGGCTACACCGATGATGATGCTCTCGCCCCAACCTTTGTGCGCGGCCTCCAAAGCGGTGCGCATCACATTCACATTGCCCGTCGCATCAAACGTATAATCGCAGCCCCCGCCCGAGAGCTCGACCAGATGCGCGACCATGTCGCCCTCCACCTTGCTGGGGTTCACAAAATGGGTCATGCCGAAATGGCGCCCCATCTTTTCCTTGTCGTCATTCAGATCGACGCCGATGATCTGATCCGCGCCCGCCAGCCGCAGCCCCTGGATCACGTTCAGACCGATGCCGCCCAGACCAAAAACCGCCGCCGTGGAGCCGATCTCGACCTTAGCGGTGTTGATCACCGCGCCGATGCCTGTGGTGACACCGCAGCCAATGTAGCAGATCTTGTCAAACGGCGCGTCCTTGCGCACCTTGGCCAGTGCGATTTCCGGCACAACCGTGTGGTTGGCAAAGGTCGAGCAGCCCATGTAATGATGGATCGGCGTGCCATCGAGCATCGAAAACCGCGTGGATCCATCGGGCAACAGCCCCTGCCCTTGCGTCGCGCGCACCTTCTGGCAGAGGTTGGTTTTGGGGTTCAGGCAATAGTCACACTCGCGACATTCCGGTGTATAGAGCGGGATCACATGGTCCCCCACTTCAAGGCTGGTGACGCCTGCGCCGATCTCAATGACAACGCCCGCGCCCTCATGCCCCAGAATGGCCGGGAAAATCCCCTCAGGATCGTCGCCCGAGCGCGTGAATTCATCGGTGTGACACAGGCCCGTCGCCTTGATCTCCACCAAGACCTCCCCCGCACGCGGGCCCTCAAGGTTAACATCCATAACCTCAAGCGGCTTGCCTGCCTCAACCGCAACCGCAGCGCGTGTCTTCATCATGAGCTTCTCCCAATGCCACGGTTCTTCGCCGTAAGTCTCGGCATGCGACCGTATTCAACCAGAGTATGAGGTGCCCCCAACGTTTGGAACAACTAAGACAATGGTGGGTATTGGGTTAGCTGGACAGAAAAACGATGCTTTGACATAGTACCAGAGGCGCAGGGAGATGCCGGATGTCCACGTTCAGAAAACTATGCCTGGCACTTGCAATGGGATCGGTTTGCACATCTGCGCAGTCCGCAGATTTCTCTGATCCGACATGGCCTTGTGTGCAACGCAAGGTGGAAAGCTTGTCTTTGGGCCTGATGTGGCCTTTCCCCGTTGACGCCGCTGCAATCACAATTGATGAGACACAGGCGTCCGACATTCACGACCTGGCTGGGTATTTATCGCTGCGCCGCGTGGATCTAGACAGCCTACAGATCCGTGTTGATGATTTCGCTGAAAAACACGAGGGTGACCCCGAACTGCTGGGTTTGGTTTTTGAAGCCGTTTTCACGCCCCTCTCTAAACGCCGGGGGCGAATCATTTCTGGTATCGAAGACTTCTCTCTTGGTCAGATCGCGCTGGCGGAAAAGATTGACGGAAACCGGGCGGAAATGGATGCGATCATGACCACGGACGCGCCGGACTTTGACCGCGTTGACGTGTTGGAGGAACAGCTGGATTGGGACCAGGTGATCTACACTGACCGGCAGCGCAACATTTCATATCTATGCGAAACCCCGACCTTGTTGGAACGCAGACTTTTTGCGATCAGCCAGATGCTGCAGGGTGCGATCAAGGATCAGAGCTGATCTTGTGTGATCACTCCCATTCGAGTTCGGTGAAAGACACTGTGGCGTTGCGCGGATTGTAAGCATCAAAAAGCTGCCAGGCTTCGCGTTCGCTCTGCGCAATTTCTTCGACGGCCACACCGAGCCGGGTGCCTGCTTCAACGGCGGCCCGTGTGTCTTCTTCCAGCACAGACAGATACCGCGCCAACGGTTTAGACCCATCCGGCCAGGGCAGAGACGCGGCACCATGTCCGGGTACCACACGTTCCATGTCCATGGCCTGCATCTGTGCCAATACGGCGCGCCAACCGACAAGGCGGCCGTCCAGAGCAGGCAGGTGGCGATCAAAGACCAGATCGCCAGCAAAGAGAGTATCCGTCGCAACATCGTGGATTGTGATATCTGTGCCGGTATGCGCTGTGGGCCATGCTTGAACACGCAAAGCGCGGGCGCCAAGATCAATCTCTAGTACGTCAGATACTTCAATGTCCACCGGAGGGGCGCGCGTGCCCAGCAGCATGTCAGGCCCGATCAGCGACGCGAGGCTTTCAAGGTAATTGGCTTGCCGGTCCGAAAGGGCCCGGGCCAAACCCGCGTGCCCAACAACCGCAGCGCCTGCCTCCGTGAAAAGGGCAGCTCCCAACGCATGATCAGGATGCATATGCGTCACGATTATATGACTGACAGGGTTATCTGTCTTTGCACGAATGCTGCGCCAGAGCGCCTCGCCGATCCAACGCGCGGACCCGGCATCAACGACCGCAACGCTGTTGTCTCCGATGATAAATCCCATGTTGCTGACGTCGCCATGGTTTTCCGTGTCCGGTTCTGCCACATGTCCGGTGTGCACAAAAACACCTGGCGCGACTTCGCTGACCTTTAAAGCCTGTCCCACGGGCATGCAGCGCGCAGAGCCGACCGCGGTCAGATTGGCGAAAACCCTCGAATCTGGCGGGTTTTCTGAAAGATGCGCGACACATGCGGATTCTGTCTGTGCTTCATATCCTGGCAGCAGATGCGGACGGCAAACCCCTGCGTCTGTGTCAAGGCAAAGCAAAAGGATAGCTTCGAACATGCCTGAACACTACGGTACAGAAGCGCGCTTACCCACGCCGCCTTAGGTATATGTGTATTTTTGCCGCAAAACATGATAGCTTCATACTGCAACGAAGGGCGGAGGAAACTTCTCAACATGTTGAAAATCGCGCAAGCGGCTGCTTTGGCGGCCATTCTAACCGGGCCGGCATGGGCTGCTGATACGATTAGGAACCCGCTGATTGAGGGCGAGACGTGGCAAGATCTGCGCTACGACGTCATGGGCGATACAGAGATCCTGCCCGCTGAAAACGTGTTTGAAATTGATGCGCCCTACCGCGCGCATGATGCTGCAACTGTTCCGATCATCCTCAAACAGACAAACGGGAGCAAGGCGATTACAGGAGCCACTGTAGTCATTGATGAAAACCCGGCGCCGGTCGCGGCAATTTTTGGGTTTACACCGGCAATGGGCCAGCTTGATTTTGAAATGCGCGTCCGCGTCAACCAATATTCAAACGTGCGCATTATCGCTGAAACTGCGGATGGTTTTCACATGACTGGGCGCTTTGTGAAGGCATCTGGCGGCTGCTCGGCACCCGCGACAAGAGACCCGGAAGTTGCTCTGGCCACCATGGGGAAGATGAAGCTTCGCATGTTTGAGGACAGCGTGCAGATGTCGACCCCGCGCCGTGAAGCGCAAGTCATGATACGGCACCCGAATTATTCCGGTTTGCAGCGCGACCAGATCACCCAGCTTTTCATTCCCGCGCATTTCATCGATCATCTTGAAGTCTGGCAGGGAGACGAGTTGCTGTTCACGATGGATGGGGGCATTTCAATATCGGAAAACCCCGTGTTCCGTTTTGGATACAATGACAATGGGGCCATTGCCTTGACGGTCAAAGCCACGGACACCGAAGGCAATGTCTTTGAAAAAGTGATGCCAAAGACGGTCAGCGGATAAATCGACCGCTGTCTTACTGAGGCATGTCCCCCCCGCGCAATTGATGCGTTACGGATCCTGCAAGGCGTGCTGGACGTAGATGCTCAAAAACAAATGATTTCAGCTTCTGCTTGTGCCCGGCGCAGGTCTGCGACAAGGTTTTCTGCCATTGCCGCACTGCGAAAAAACGACATTCGTTCTCCGCCGACGCGGCGCATCGACAGAACGGTCTCTGCTTCAAGATATTGCTCGTAAGGTAGGATCGCCGCGATCTCATCGACCGAGCAAGCACAGCGATCCAGCATCTCCCGGGTTTGCCCGTTCGTCACCATGCAAGCAAAGACGTAGTCGGCCCGCGCCGCTGTGGGATAGTCGTTCAATTGCTGGGCTACAGATTGCGCCAGCCCCATCGTGGGCAGGCTCAGCAGCATTCCCACAAACACTAAGCACTTCATGGTCGATCGCCCAGCCGTTGAAAGGATACTTCAGAACGGTAGACGTCGCCATCCGCTGCTTCGGCGACAAAGCTCATGTACCAACCCGGTACAGCCTCTGACATGGTTACGCGGATCTCAAGGTCTCCAAAACCTTGCATGCGTTCCAGATTGGCGTCGCCATCAAAGGGATACATTCTGATCGTGCGTGTCTGAACGGTTTCGCCGTCAAACACGGCTTCGCCTTCGACGATATCAGAGGTTTGGATCAAAGCGTCCTTCACCCGGTTGCGAATGTAAAAAGGGCTGCCACCAGCTGCTTCGGCCATGTCACGAACAACGGTCTCGTAGAAATACATGATCATCGGGTTGCCAACGCTGGCGGGAAACATGCCCAAAGCACGGTGCTTGTCGTCCTGCCAGAATTCCAGCAGCGCCACATTCGTGTCCTCTTGTCGGAACGACAAGGTCACATCACCAGTGTCGCGTGCTTCCGCTTCTGGCTTGAGCGTGTTTGTGACCTCTCGACGATAGACCAGCGCTGACGAGCGGTCTATTTCGTCCAATGTGCCGTTGCGAAACAGCATGTCATAGGTCTTGTCGCCTTCCAGTGGTGTGGCCAAGGCCATACCGGCCGTCAGAAGTATCGTACAAGCGATGGTTGGCAGTTTCATCATGTCAGCATCCTCCCCGATGCGAGTGTGGTGACTTCAAACCGGGCTGTCACTTTCGACTTTTGTCGGTACTGGCGGCGGCGTGGCGGTCAATCCCGCGCGCCGGCGAACTTTCCAGTCGATCAGGCGGCGCAGTCGCTTTAACTCTGCGGGTTTGGTCATGATCGACATATCGTTCTGTGTGGCCCGGCGCCTTACGGTTTCACTGCGGTCTGCTGTGATCAGCACCGCCGGAATGGGACTGCCTGCTGCAGCGCGCAGATCAAGCGTTGCCTGCACACCCGTTTCACCCGCATCAAGTTGGTAGTCAGCGAGAATGAGATCAGGCGGCATGCCGAGGTCAGCCACGAAAGCGAGTGCTTCCTTGATGGTGCGCGCGGCCAAAACACTAGCCCCCCAAAGCTCCAGACGTTGGGTCAGGCCATATAGCACATCGACATCGTTCTCGATTACCATCACGATATAATCTAGCGATCCTTCCGGGCTGTCATCGATGGGGTCTTGCGGGAGTGGCGAGCGATTAGCATTTTGCACGACCTCCATCTGGATGCGGAACACCGACCCAAGACCCGGTTTTGAGCGGACTGTCAGAGTGTGCCCCAGCAATCTACACGCCCGGTCGACCACGGAAAGGCCTAAGCCCACACCCGTTCCCAAGGGGACGTTTTCGGCCCGGGTAAATTCATCAAAGATGCGTGACTGGTCTTGCAGAGAAATCCCGATCCCGGTGTCCCAGACTTCAAGCGCGACATGTCTACCCAGACGTCGACATCCTAAAAGCACCCGTCCACCCGGTTCGGTGTACTGCACCGCGTTGACGACAAGGTTCTGGATCGAGCGCAAGAGATACACCGGATCGGAGCGCACCACGAGCGTAGAAGGTACGACATCTAGCTGAACCGATTTTTGCGCCGCTAGCAGCATTTGATCGGCTTTAACCCCAACCATCAATCCTTCAAGACTGACATCGGTGGCCGACACGGTATTCAAATCCGCACTTTCGAGGCGTGAGATATCGAGCAGTGAATGGAGCAGATACTCCGCCGATGAAAAGGCACCCTCCAACCGCTCCACCATGGGGCGAAACCGCGTTTCTCGGGTGGTTTCCTGCAGAGAGGAGATCAGCAGTTTTGCGGCATTGATCGGTTGCAAAAGATCGTGGCTGGCGGCCGCCAGAAAGCGCGTCTTGGATGAGACTGCTGCTTCGGCCCGTTCCTTGGCCACGCGTAATTCCTCTTCGACGCGGGCTTTTTCATCGTACTGTTTGGTCAGATTTGCGTTTGCGCGTGTCAGTTCTGCGGTGCGTTCCATCACCCGGTTTTCCAGCACTTCGGTAGTGCGTGCCTCCAGGGTGGCGTCTTTTAATTCGATCAGGAAACCGCCGTCTGGCAGCACATTGGCATAAAGATCGAGCACTCGTCCGGACCCATGGGCGACCCGGTTGTGCAGCGCGCCTTTCTTTTTAAGTTCGGCGCGCCATGCGTCAAATCTTAACAAAGCACTGTCTGTGATCAGCGCTTTCGCCCGCATGAAATCCAGCAGTTCCTGTAGGGGGGTCCCCGGCTGGACGACGCTGAGAGGCACATCAAGAATACTTCGGAACTGACCGTTTTGCATCATGAGTTCGCCAGAAGCGGAAAAGGTGCACACGCCAGAACTCATGTTTTGAAATACCGCTTGCAGGTAATCCGCCTGCCGGTCGATCAGATGCTCTTTTTCGCGCCGATTGTGACGGACCAATGCGGTGATTTCCGTAAAGAGCAAAACAGTGTTTTGAGGCGAAGTCCATTGCGCGCTCATCTGGTACCATCGATCCCGCGAGACCTCTGCCACCAGTGAAACCACTTCCTTTTGTTCGTTCTCCACCGCACCGCGCATCGAAAAAAGCTTGCGATCCGTGGAGAGAAGATGCCTGCTGCTGCTCATCAAATCGAAGTAACGCGCTAGTTCCAATCCGGGCAGGATCTGATCTGAAATGTCAGGTAAAAGCCCTTTGAAAAGGTCGTTGCAGATGTTGAGCTTGCCATTGGAAAATAGTGCCAGACCCTCTTCCATCGACGCCAGCGCTTCGGCGAGAGTTTTTCGCGTGCGTTCGCGCTCGTAACGCACGCTTTCTAATTCGAGCGACTGCGCTGCCATTTTCTGTTGTAATTCAATGGCGGATTGGAAGGCGCGGTATGCTGACGGACCCACATCTTTTTGACGCCCGGCGCGGCGCATAAGGGCATCGATAATCTTGGCCTGTTTCTCGACCTGTATTTCCAGTGGATCATCCGGATTCACGATGCTCAATAGAGGGTCCTCGGTTGGGGGCCAAAGAACGCGACCCCGACCAGTGTCTGGTTCATATGGACGCCACAATGTTGTTCCCCGTAGGTATTAAAGCCGAACACATGCGCCGCTTCCAACACCTTCGAGACATCTCCGCTCAGCGCTTTGTGTTCAATCTCGAGCTTGCGCAACACACAATCGAATCCGAGGATAAAATCAGGGCGGCGACCTTTTTCGTCGTGGATGTCGAGACCTGCTTTGAGCGTTTCAACAATTTCCTGGCCTTGTCCCAAAGTCATGATGACCCCGTCATCAATCGCGGCGAGAAAGGACAAGGCGCCGCCCTCATCAGCATCCGAAATTGCGCGGATGTAGTGAGTGTTCTTATATTCGATCAGCATTGGATTCTCAGCGAATATCTGTGGCGACAGATCGGCTACATCGCAGCCAATAAGGCGGGCGTATTCCTGCGCGGCAGGTGCGCCATTGATCTCGAAGACCTTTCGATCCTCCGGCTCGGCATCGGTAATGATCAGCTGACAATCAGTGGGCAGAAAATGGTCAAAACCGATCCCCTGGAACGGCAGATCGGTTTCCAGCAAAAGAAGTACAGCGGCATCGTGGTGTACCTTGCCATCGTGCAGGACATAGGTCTGTTCAAAGCGTAAACCGTCGCCTGCGGAACCGCCAAAGAGCGGCAAATCCCCAAGCGCGGTTTCAAGCACCGAGATCAACACGTCTTCCTGTTTGGACAGCCCATCAGAGAACACCAGCCCGAGCCTGTTCCATCCCGCCGTATGTGGAAATTTTTGCACCCGGCGTTGTGCGAGTTTGGCAGCATCTGTACTCGACAGCGGACTGAGAGGTTCAAAGAGAACAGACGAGCAGCGAAAATGGGTCTTGGGAAATGCCAGAAGAAGCAGCGCGTCGGTCTCATACCCGCGCGCGGTGATTTGGCCCGCCGTTGAGCATCCAAACACGGGGACCCCGCCCAAGGCTTCTTCGAGGCAGCGGGCAATTTCTGCGCCGTCGCGGTTGCCGGGCACAAAAACCAGCACGAAACAAGTTTCACTGACGACGATTTGACGTGCGGCGCTCCGCGCTGCAGTGGCCGCATCGACAGCATGTGAAACCGCAACCTTGACGCAGGACGGTTCTGCGCTGGGACTTTCCATGTTCATTGCACGTCAGTGTTTCAGAAAGGCGCGTGCTTCTGGTTCGCTGCCCAGTTGCGCGGCCATCGCCCCCTCGACCATGACCACGGCCTGGGTTCGGTTGCGCACCCCAAGGCGCCTGAGCAAAGCGGTGATATGTGCTTTGACCGTGGCTTCGGCGAGTGACAGTTCGTAGGCGATTTGTTTATTGGGTTTCCCACGACAGATCAGACGCATGATGCGCTGTTGCTGGGGTGTCAATTCGGCAAGCTTGGGATGCCTGAATTCAGAGGCAAGCATGTCACGCTCGCAATCATTGGGCTGTTGGTAGTCCTTTGGGACATAGACCCGACCTGCGGTGATTTCTCCCAGCACCGATCGCAATCCTCTGGCCGAAGTATCTTTGGGCAAAAAACCGGCTGCACCCTCTTGGAGGAGGGACTGAACCAAGTCAAAGGACGCCAATGAAGAAATCACCAGGATACGTGCTTTGGCCAACTGGCGGCGCAGCGCGACAAAACCAGAGATTCCTGTCACATCTGGCAGCTTGAGATCGAACATTACCAGTTCTGGATCAAAACCAGCTTCGATCATGGCAAGTGCATCACCCAGGCTTTGTGTTTTTCTGATGTCGCAATCCACGAAAACCAATTCGAGCGCTGATTCAAGCGCGTCACTGTATAGTGGGTGATCGTCAACAATGAGAACCTTAGAGATGGAAGCGCCCTCGGATCCGGAAACGTCTTCACATCGCGCAAGCGCGTTATTCATTTGATTGTCCTCCCGCGGTCGATCTTACCCGGCTTAATTGTATTTACAACTGTTAGGCGACAGAAGCCGGTGCGATCTCGCCAAATGGGTTGTTCGACCCGGGGGAAAGACAGTTTAGATCGCTGTTTAAAAACGTTTTTATGTCAGAATACAGGTGACTTCACGATTTCATTTTGGATGCGCGAAAGAACCGCTTCACGAATGTTTCAGCCGCGAACGGCCCATCTTTCCTGCTGAAAATGGCATGATCCAACTCAGAGATCAGACGTGCGTGGGCATCTGAAACCCCGTCACGATGCATCAGCGCAGCAGCACTCTGACGCATCCCAATTAAATCTCTAATACGCGCCGCAGCGGTCATCTGCCGCGCCAAGGGATCCAGAAAGCGCCACCGTCTCAGCGCTCTTTTGACTGAAATGTCGCGCCCGTTCAGGCCAGACCAGATGCCCAGCGGAATGGCGATTGCGGCGAGGACGGCGAATGGCCAACCGGGGAGACTGACAGATGTTTCGCGGAGGTCTTGCGCCACCTGTCCGCCCGTTTGAGGGGCAGGTTCTGGTACGACCGTCCCATAGGCGACGCGTTGTGCAGAAATTGTCACATTTCGGGTTTCACGCGCTTGTGTGTCAAAGTAGTCGAACTTCAGCGGCTCAACGATGGTTGAGGTGTTATTGCTTGGCCGGATGGTCCAACGCCAGAACGCATAAGATACCGGCCCCGCAGGTGAGAGTTCGACAAAACGTTTTTCGGGGTGCGGGAAGATCCTCGCGGAGGGGGATTTTAACTCTGGCATCGGCGGAATCATTTCTGGTGTCACCCCAAGAGCTTCTATGCGCATGACCCGCAACACTCCTTCACCAGGTTTTAGTTGATCGGGGGCGTTGGACCATTGGTCGCTCACTTTCAGGGATGCGACCGGAAACCACCACGTGCTGTCGGTAGGTGCAGGTGCGACCTCAATCGACACGAGCTCTGACGTAATCCGATGCTCAAACCAATCGTCTTTTTCGTCGGTCAGCGTCAACTTGTGTGTGAAACGGCCGATGGTCAAATTGCCCGCCTGATTTGGATAGACGGCCATACGTCTGCTGAAGGTTTTCACTTTCTCGCCGTTCAAGCGTTCTTCGCGCCAGGTGTCCGCCCCAAGTTGAGTCCAGTTGAACCCTTCGAAATCGGGTTGGATGATTTCTTCTCGCGTGATGTGACGTCGATAAATCCCTTTGATGTTGATCAGAACCATTTCGCCCACCAAGGGCATGTGCGCGCTCGCCTCAACCTCCACGCGCAGGGCGAGCTCGTCTGGCAGAACGGCGCGGGACTGCGACAGCAGCATGCTCGGTAAGAATACAATTAACAGGGCGAAAACGCTTCTCATCTTGGATCCTCCGGCGCCGGGGGCGACACTCCCAACTTGACGCGTCTTTTGTGTTCGAGCTTGATCCGGGCGGCCAGATATTCACCTGGCACATCCGAAAGCTGCTGCAACCAGCGCGTATCTGCGCGCATGAACGTATCATCAAAGACCCGCCGAACCCCGAGCCGTCCGCGGCTGTCCAATTCTGCCAAACCCAGCATCGTGCTAGAATTGGTCACTTCACTACCGGTTCCAGCGGCGCGGGCATTGCCACGGGCCACGAAACTTTCTGCTGTGGGCCCATCGTCGCGTTTGTGAAACAAGGCGAGCATCTCCGGATCGATCCCCAAACCGGCGTAGTAGGCGGCCACAACGTCGAAATTGGCCAAGGCGTCCGGGTGACCTTGGGCGTGTGCTTGATCAAAAGCCTCCAATGCAGCTGCATATTGGCCTTGATGCGCTTCTGCATTGCCGAGGTTGAACAGGGCATTTGCGGTTGTGAACCGGTCTGCCGCATCCGCATAGTCGCCCGCGCGGTAAAGTGCCGCGCCCTGCCAGTCGGTCACATTAAAAAACAGTGCGGCAATTGAGGGGAAACCTGATGCCATTATCACGCGCCCAAACGGCGCGCCTCCCCCAAGTCCCAAGGCTACTAACAGCGCCACAGCCGTTATGATTGCCAATGCCTTCATACGTCTTGCCTGCGAAACAGCAGCAACAGCGGCAGTAGCGCCAAAAGCAACACATAACGCCCGAGGTCCTTCCAAAAGAGGAGTGGAAAGTCCTGTGCCTCAAGTCGGGTGCGGGTGCTGTGCGCCAGCCAATCGGACAGCGCATCTGTTTGCGCTAGGGTAAATACAGCGCCTTTGCCTACAGCTGCGTGGGTCTCAAAAGCAGCATCCACGGAGTTTAGCGCGACCAAGGACAGACGCGCGCCTGTCTGTGTAATCTGCTCCGCCAGGCGGAGCGTTTCGGATCCAAGCCCGGTGCCGTCGGTGAACAGTACCACGTCTCCTGCGATGATTTCGGCACCCGCCAGCATGTCAGCAGCAAGCGATAAACCCCGTGCCGGGCGCGACCCTGGGTCTGGCACGGTCTCAGCACTGAGCAATGATAAGGTTTGCCCAAGTTGTGTATGATCCAGTGTCATATCCGTCGCGACATAGGCATCGCCAGCAAAGATGATCAGCCCACCCGGCCGCGTCCCAAGCGCGGAAATACCAAAGCGCCCCATCGTCAGCATTTGTGGCCAGCGGGGGTCTTCTGTAACGCTGGGGGAGGTATCGATGACGAACAGGACGCCATCAAGGTTGCGAAAGGACACGGCTTCACGACGTTCCACGGCCGGTCCTGCAAGAGCAAAAAGTGTGATCGTAACGGTGGCAAGCATGGCCCAAAGCGGCGCACGGTTGGCGTTGCTATCCACCCGCCCCAGCGCGAGCATGGCCTGCATCAGCACGGGATCCACCGCTTTTTGCCAATCTCCCAGACCGCCGCGGCGGCCATGAAGCCACCAGCCAATCGGGATCAAAATCAGCAGGCCGACCAGCCACCAGGGGCGCAACAGGGTGAGAGTCACATCGCTCACCTGAGCTCCCTCCAGCCAAAGCCCAGACTAAGTGCTGCTGCGAAGGCTGCGGGCCAGATCCAATGTTCGCGAAAGACTTCGGCTGCCAAGCCGTCGCCCTCGGTCGCTTCGAGTGCGTCCAGCGCTTGACCCACAGTTACGAGATCCGCTGTGGTCTTGACGCGAAAGCTTTTGCCACCGGAAATGTCTGACACTGCCCGCAGGGTTGCTGCATCGACGACGCCTCTTTCCCCGGCGTCTGCCGTGCTGAGATCTTTGGGGCCAAGGGCAATCGTGTGAACCCGAACGCCCATTTCTGCAGCCAGTTCCGCGACGCCTTGTGGATTGGTAGCGCCTGCGTTGCTGACACCATCCGACAACAAAATAACCACCCGGGCAGCAGCCTTGCTGTGCGCCATGCGTTTAAGCGCCATCCCGAGCCCGTCCGAGATGTTCGTGGCACGACCTGAAACGCCGATTTGCGCTTGTTCGATCCGGCGGGCTATTGCCTCGACGTCATAGGTAAAGGGCGCGGCATAATACGCCTCGGAGCCGAAAACGATCAACGCCACGCGATCCCCGCCGCGTCTGCGGGCAAAATTTGCGCCCACAGTTGTCACAGCTTCCAAGCGGGTCACCTGACGCCCATTGAGGTCGAAATCATCACGGATCATGGACCCCGACAGATCAAGCACGATGGCAAGATCGCGCCCAGTAACCTTGAGAGCGGACACCGGCGCCAATTCGCGCGGCCCGGATGCGGCGAGAAGTAACAGCGCCCAAATGCCCCAAAGCATGCCTTGACGCATATGCCGAAGGTTCTGTGCGGAGCGTTCGCGACCAGCAGCCAGCAGGCTTTGCCCCACACGATCCGGTACATGCAACGCACCGCCTGCCATCTGTGCGCGACCCAGGAGCCTTGTAGCCAGCAACGGCAGGGGAAACAGTAGCAGAAGCCATGGATCGGCCAGTTCAAACAAGGCGGTTGACCTCCGCCTCCAGTTCCGCTGTCTCCACACCGCCCGAGGGCCGGTAGAGCGAAGCGCGCACCTGTGCATATCGTTCCGGCGCATGTGCACGTAGCAGGTGCAAAAGAGCCAACCGGCGGTCTGCGTCGGGTAGATCGACCAAGGCGTCACGATGGTTTTGGAGCGGCTTTCCGTTCTTTTCTGCACGTTTCAAGCTGATTACGCGCAAAACGCCCGCAACCCCCAGCGCGACAAGTCCCGAAATCCCCACAGTTGCGGCCAGTTCGGCGATAACGCCACCGGCTGCGTCCACGGGCAATTTAATATCGCGCAGGCTGGCCAGCATCGCCGTTTCGCTTAGCGCGCGCTCTGTCATGCGGCACGCTCCGTGGGTTGCGCCGATTTCAGGCGGCGTGCCATTTTCTCGACGGTTTCACCTGCGTCCAACACCAATGCAGATCGTCCAAAGAGGGGGCGAAATGCAGTGTCGGAGGTGGATCTGTTGGTACCCAAATCGAGCCGTATGCGCTGACCTTCTGCGGTGCGGATGGGATATCGCCCGCGCGGCATGTGGGCCGTCATATCTTCGGTGATGAGAACAAGACGCGGGTGGCGTCTGCGGGCAAGCGCATCAATCCGGTCGGCAAACCCGACGCCGGGCGTGTCAAAGCCAGAGGCGATCACCAGTTCGGACCCCGGCGGGACCAAGCGGTCGGCACGCGACAGGGCCTGATCCAGCGCAGGTTCCTTCGCCTCGCCTGTGCGCATCGTGGCGAGGCCCAAGTCATGGGCCTGCGCCATCCCGCCGATCACATCCAGCATTCCGCGTGTGCGTCCGCGCGGCGGCACCACCAGAGTATCCTGCGATGTGATCGCGAGCAGGCCAACGCGCCCGCCGCTTTCTACGACGTTCCACCCGATCAAAGCCAAAGCTTCGGCTGCGGCAACAGAACGAAATGCGCGCTGCACACCCCAGAACATGGCGGGGCGAAAATCAGCGACCAGCAGGCAGACACGGTCTCTTTCTTCTTGAAACTGGCGTACATGCAGCCGGCCCGTGCGTGCAGTTGTGCCTGGATCCAGATGTCGAATGTCATCGCCGGGGGCGTATTCGCGCATGTCCGTAACCTCAAGGCCGTGACCTTTGCGGCGCGTAGCAAACCCACCGGGCAAGGCCGCGACCACGGGGGAGGCTTCGGCTATCAAGGCCACGCGGCGCAATGCAATCAGCGCGTCCGCGCTCAAAGCGACACCGGATGCTTTGAGCGCTGCCGTCACAATGGCTCAACTGCGTTCAAAACGTCACTGACGATATCGCGCGCGCGACGTCCTTCTGCTACAGCGCGCCACGTCAGCACCATCCGGTGCGCCATCGCGTCGCCCGCCAGTTGGGCAACATCTTCCGGCATCGCGAAATCCCGGCCCTGCAAAAAAGCGCGTGCCTTCGCTGCTGCCGCCAAGGCCAGTGATCCGCGCGGCGAAACGGCGTGTTCGATATCATCTGCCTTAGGCCCTTCGCGGGTCGCCATCACCAATCGGACGATATAATCGCGCAGCTCCGGCGCCAGATGGACAGATCGCACCTTGCGACGCGCTTCAGCAAGATCCTGCAGGCTGAATGTTTGCGCGAGGGGTGTTGCACCTAGTGTTTCAGCTTCTACCAGATCGAGGATCTGTCGTTCTGTTTCCAGCCCCGGCAATTCCAGCACCACATGGAGCAGAAAGCGATCAAGCTGCGCTTCGGGTAAAGGAAATGTCCCGTCATGTTCGATCGGGTTCTGCGTGGCTACGACCAGAAAAGGATCCGGCAGCGCGTGTGTGTCATTGCCCGCTGTCACTTGATGCTCAGCCATCGCTTCCAGCAAGGCGGACTGCACTTTTGGCGGCGCACGGTTGATCTCATCCACCAGCACCAGATTGTTGAACACCGGACCTTGAACGAATTCAAAACTGCCGTCTTGGGGGTTGTAAACAGGTGTGCCCGTCAAGTCTGATGGCATCAGATCTGGCGTACACTGGATGCGTGCAAAGCTACCCTCGACCGCGCCGGACAGCCATTTAACAGCGCGCGTCTTGGCGAGACCCGGTGGACCCTCCACCAGCAAATGACCACCCGCCAGAAGCGATATCAACAAGCGCTCGATGAGATGTCCGTGACCGACAAGACCATCCGCAAGATAGGATGACAGTGCTTCGATACCGGATGATGTAGGTTCCGGTCTTGTGTCCATTTCCGCTCCCGACCACGCCGTGCGGCCATGAAGCGTAGGGTAGCGGGATCGGTCAGTTCGGCATATACCCCCTAAGGTATTAACCGTCCCAGTCGCCGCGCTGGCATCCGGGCGCCACAATGGGTGCAAATCGCGCATCCGACATTGTTTCCGTGGCCCGCGCCTGCAGTGTTTCATAAGCCACGTCGATATACTCGATAAAGGCCGCATCAATGGTTTCATCGACCGGCGCCTGCGCAACTGCGTGCATCATAAAGACATCAAACGCGCAGAGACCTTCTGGGTTTGAACGCAATAACGCGCGCATGAAGTCAGATGATTCCCATGAAAAGCGGTACATGTTCAAAGGGGTTTCCTGCAGTTTTGAGTGGAACGCGGCGGTGCGATCAAACAACAGGATGTCCATGCCGAAGGTAAAGGACTGAAACAGTTCTTCGATCAGAATGGATTTGTAAAACGCGGTCTCCAACCGGCCGGGGCGGGCCAACCCCGGTTGCTTGACCATAATATGCGTCGTTTGCCCGCGCTTGCCAAAAAAGGTCTGTGCCATGGCCGGTGATGTGGCCGCAAAATACCCGCGCGCAGGCAGTCCAAGTTGATAGGTCTGGTTCATCCAGTTCAAGTCAGCTGACAATTCTTGATTGGGTGGATGTCCCGAATAAAGCCGTAAAACGACCACCCGACCGGATCCGCATCCACTGGCATTTCGACCCGCATATCGCATGGGGAGTGCCTTGCCAAAAACATGCTTGGCCAATGCGCGGAACGTATCAATCACGTTGCGTGAATTGGGATGCGGTTTCTCTCCGACAACACAAAGACTAGCACCCGCGAGATCCCGGCCGTGAATATGCACTGGGATTGCCATGTCCCGCCCCACCATGGTCGTGCGCAGTTCGTAGTTCCATCCACGTCGCGCAAGATCCATATATGCAGCTTTGTCTGCCGCAACTGGCGTGACACTCAACAGCGCAAGGCAAAATCCAAAATAGACAGACCGCAAATTCCATATCCTTCCTGACAGGCAACGTAAAACTCTGCGCGGGCACGTCCAATAGTTTCATTTTTTCCGTGCAACAGGATACGGCGCAGAACGCCGCACGCGATGGCCAAAGAATTGCGCGCGCTTGACTGCAATGTGGTGGCTGAACAAAAGGCACACCGACAAAGGTCGCGGCGTGTTCAGAGGGTTCGCCGCTTGTCGCTGCTCTGATTTCATCGCAAGCTGACCTTCAGGGAGGACGGGATGATCAACGTGTTGCACGGTAAACGCGGCCTATGACTACGGGGTTGACGGTAGATGACCTGAGCTTTTCCTATGGGGCCAAGCAGGCGTTGGACGGCGTGTCTTTCCAAGTGCCAGCTGCGCGGTTTTGTGCGCTCTTGGGGCCAAACGGCGCGGGGAAATCAACGCTGGTGTCGCTGATGACACGGATGCTTGTCGCGCCTTCGGGTGATATTTCAGTCGCGGGGCAAGATTTGCGCGCTGCGCCACGCCGCGCGTTGGCAGAGCTTGGCGTGGTGTTTCAACAGCCCACTCTCGATCTTAATCTGACGGTACGCCAGAACCTAAGTTACTTTGCGGCCTTGCACGGGCTGCCGCGGGGCGAAGTTCCGGGGCGCATTGACCTGGCGCTGGATCGGCTCTACATGCGAGCACGCGGGGACGAAAAAGCGCGCGCGTTGAATGGAGGACATCGTCGGCGGATGGAACTCGCTCGTGCCTTGTTGCATGATCCAAAAGTTTTGCTGCTGGACGAGCCGACCGTTGGGCTTGATGCAGCTGCCCGGCAGTCGATCACTGATCATGTGCATGACCTTACCAAGCAAGGCCTTTGCGTGCTTTGGACGACGCATCTGACAGACGAAGTGCGCGATGATGATGCACTTTTAGTGCTGCACCACGGCAAAATATTGCGCTCCGGTACAACCGGCGATATCCGCGGCGACCAGACACTCTCGGATTGGTTCCTGACGCTGACCGGTGCCGCGCCATGACCGGTCTGTGGGGCGTCGCGCGGGCCATCGTGGGGCGTGAGTTTCTGCGCTTTGTGCACCAGCGTGAACGTTTTTTCGCAGCATTGGTGCGTCCTCTCGTGTGGCTGCTTATTTTTGCCGCCGGCTTTAGGGCGGCTTTGGGATTGTCTATTATACCACCCTATCAAACATATATCACCTACGAGACCTACATCGTGCCCGGTCTTTGCGCGATGGTGCTGCTGTTTAATGGTATGCAAAGTTCGCTGAGTTTGGTGTATGATCGCGAAATGGGCTCCATGCGCCTGCTATTGACCAGCCCCTTCCCGCGTTGGTGGCTTTTGTTTTGCAGGCTACTGGGATCGACAATCATATCAGTTTTGCAGGTCTACGCTTTTCTGGCCATCGCAGCCCTTTTTGGCATTTCAATGCCTGTCCTGGGGTATTTCGCCGTGCTGCCGGGTTTGATCCTTGGAGGATTGATGCTGGGCGCGTTGGGGTTGGTTCTATCCAGCTTCATTTCGCAACTGGAGAACTTTGCCGGTGTGATGAACTTCGTCATTTTCCCGATGTTCTTTTTGTCTTCCGCGCTTTACCCGCTCTGGAAAATGGCTGAAAGCTCACCGCTGTTGCGTGATATCTGTGCGCTCAACCCGTTTACACATGTGGTCGAACTCATTCGTTTTCTGCTGTATTTGCAGATCAACTTTTCCGCGCTGGCGTGGGTCCTCGGCAGCACGCTGGTGTTGGGCTTGATCGCTGTCTGGGGCTACGATCCCGCGCGCGGGATGATGAAGCGCAAGGGATAGACCTGTGTACTTAAACGTCCTGTTCCGCAAAGGTTACTGTGCGGCATTGCCAGCTTTTAATGTCGTGGTTGGGATGGGAAGACGTCCATTTTGCCAATTCCGGTTGCGCGCCCATCAAGCATTGCATCGGCGAGATCCCTGTAAAGACAAGGCTGCGTTCCTGGCATTGGTCTGGTGCTGTGGACAGGCACGCGACAAACAAAAGTTCGATCATGGGTCTTTTTTTCCTGTAAACTGCTTTTCAGTCTGCTCAAGCAAACGCGGAAAACATAGACTAAAGTCGGTAAATGGGCGGTTAAGGCTTTGCGTCCAAGCACAAGATCGCGCGATGCGCTCATGTTTTGCGCAGTTTGCTATCAGATGGGGCGGACAAATTGCCGGTGCAGCAACGTGAAGCGTGCAAGCGCAACTGTTCTGTCTCTTAAATTCCGACTTGCTGCGGGCGCGGCCCTGCTTGGCGTGGGCACAGTTTTAACGGCCCTCGTTTTGTTCTTTGGCCTCAATGAAGTGGCCAACCGTCTTGACGCGGCGCTAGCGTCCGAAATGCGAATGGCCCGCTATTCCAACCTTTCCACACAGGCTGCAACCTTCATCGTTGTCGCGACCGAAGCTGTACAAAGCGGGCAACCCGACACCGTGCGTCTTGAACGGATCATGCCCGTTGTAGAGCAGTTGCGCACGACATTTTTGTTGTTGCACGATGGCGTAGAAGAAGCGGTTTTTGCCGCCCGCGATTTAGGCTTGGATGCGCAGTCCCGTTATGGCACCCAATCTCTGGGGCTGGCACGGATGGAAGCCCTGTTGAACGCGACCTTGAACGGGCTGTCTGACAGCGCGGCGGAGGATCTGACCCTGCGCGCACATATAGACAGTTTTGCATCTGGCCTTGATCCGCTGCTCAGCCAGGCGGTGAACACTGAACGGCTGTTCCGCAGGGGGATTATGAATGGAATCAGTATCTTGCGGCAGCAATTGACACAAGCTGCTCTGTTCATTGTTGCAGGAACCCTTCTGGCTGTCGCCGCTTTTTATTACGGGCTTATCCGCCCTCAGTTTAACAGGCTAGACCACCTGCGCAGGGCTGCGCATCAAATAGGGCAAGGCGAATTTGATATCACGTTGCCCGTTTCGCGTGGCGATGAAATCGGCCAACTTGCAGTGGAAACCAACCACATGGCCGCAGCATTGCTGGCACGGCAAAGTGAGGTGCAGAAAGAATGGTCGCGTCTCAATGACAAAATTGCTGAACGTACGGAGGCATTGCGCACGGCCAATGACGCGCTCGCGGAAACAGATGAAAAGCGCCGTCGTTTCTTTGCTGACATCAGTCATGAACTGCGCACGCCACTGACCGTTATTTTAATGGAAGCTCAGATCGGCAAGACCGGCGGACCAGATCCTGAAGCGGCCTTCGCGACGATTGAATCCCGCGCCGCGCGTCTCAATCGACGTATTGATGACTTGCTGCGGCTTGCGCGGTCCGACACAGGCCAATTGGCACTGGAAACTGACGGTGTCACGCTGCGCGACCTTGCATGCGATGCCGCAGCCGAAGTGCAGGCTGAAATGGACAACGCAGGTATGACTTTAACCACGGGCGATATGCCGGACATCACCATCTGCTGTGATCGAAACTGGGTTCGCCAAGTGCTGGTCAGCCTGATGCGGAACGCAATACGCCATGCACGGGGCGGCGGTTTGGTTCGGCTGAACGCAGAGGTCGGTGAAACCTACGCTGGCATCGCGGTCGTGGACAATGGTGACGGGATCCCGACTCAGGACCAAAAGCGTATTTTTGACCGTTTTACGCAAGGGAGTTCCGCCACGGCCTCTGAAGGCTTTGGTGTGGGTTTGGCGCTTGCGCACTGGGTCATTACTGAACAGCAAGGCAATATTGCCTTGATCAGTCCGGTTTTGCGCGACGACGCATTGGGGTCTGCACCCGGTACGAAAATTGCGGTTTGTCTCCCCCGCGCCACAGCCTAGTCTAGCGCCATGAGCACTCTATTGATCATCGATGACGACCCTGAAATCACGTCTGCGCTGTCACGTGGTCTGGCGCTGCACGGGTATGAAACGGTCACGGAAAACCGCGCCGACCTTGCCTTTGAAAAGGCGCAGCATGGTAAATATGATGGGGCAATCGTTGATGTCATGTTGGGCGCTGATAGTGGTGTGGATCTGGTGCGCCGGCTGCGGGGCTGCGGTGTGTCTATCCCTATTCTGATGCTGTCAGCCTTGTCGGATGTCGAACACCGCGCGGCAGGCCTCGAAGCAGGTGCTGACGACTATGTGGTGAAACCGTTCAGCTTTGACGAATTGGTGGCGCGTTTGCGGGTCCAGGAACACCGGGCGGCACAACAATGCCCCCCTGCTGCGCATCTCTCCCGTCAAAGCCGCAGACTAACGATGGGCGCCGAAAGCATTTCATTGACTGAGCGCGAATTCGCATTGCTCGCGCTTTTGGCGCAGCATGCAGGCCATCCTCTGTCCCGCGGAGATATTTTTGATGCACTTTGGGCCACTGAAGGTTCTGTCAGTGAAAATGTGGTGGATGTCTACATCGGGTACTTGCGCAAAAAACTAGTTGGATATGAATTTTTGTTTGAGATCAAGACGTTGCGAAACAGAGGTTTTTGCCTTGAAGGTCAAACTCCGCAAATCAATGATACGTGATACCGATTAAAGTCTTAGTTCTTCTTATAATTTAAGAGTCGCCTGTGCCGCAATGTTCTGTCACGATGCTGAGGCAAACTTTGGAGGAAACACTCATGGCTTGGACAAAACCAATCATCCGCGAAATCGAGTGCGGCATGGAAATCAACATGTACGGACCAGAGAACGAAGATCGTCACGACGAGCGCGACGACTTGTTCTGAACGACTTGACGCGCGGGCGGCGAACATGACCTTCCGCGCGCACATCCTTGGGGCAGCTGCCGGTGGTGGCTTGCCTCAATGGAATTGCGGGTGTGACAATTGCAACCTCGCGCGCGCCGGTAAGATACCCGCGCAAACGCAATCTTCGCTGGCTGTTACGGCGGACGGGGACGCTTGGGCGGTACTGAATGCCTCCCCTGACATTCGCCAACAATTCGCAGACTGCCGCGCGCTGCACCCGACCGGGCTGCGCACGCTCCCTATGGCGTCGGTACTTGTGACAAATGGCGATATCGATCACGTCGCAGGTCTGCTGACTCTGCGCGAGATGCAGCCTTTCACCCTGTTTGCGACGGCTGGGATTCATGATGTATTGTCTCAGAATCCCATATTCGACGCGCTCAACAGCAGTGTGGTATCCCGTGCAACCATCGCACTGGACACGCCCTTTGAACTGATCCCGGGTCTGACAGCAACACTGTTTGCTGTCCCGGGTAAGGTGCCGCTTTACCTTGAGGGCGCTGAGGTCAAAACCGATCTGATCGGCGATCAGACGGTTGGTGTGAAACTCGATACAGGGTCGCAAACCGCCTACTATATTCCAGGGTGCGCGCTTTTGAACGACGATCTGCGCGGTCGGCTGGACGGCGCGGACTGTCTGTTTTTTGATGGTACCCTCTGGCAAGATGACGAGATGGTACTTGCAAAACTTAGTCAGAAAACCGGCAAACGCATGGGCCATATGTCGATGAGCGGGCCTGATGGTTCACTCGCAGCCTTTGCTGATCTAAACATCGGTAAGAAAATCTATGTCCATATGAACAACACCAACCCGGTGCTGCGACCCAATTCTGCCGAAAAGGTACAGGCAGAGGCGGCGGGCTGGGTCATTGGGCAGGATGGTATGGAGATCACCTGATATGATTCAATCCCGCGATGATTTTGAAGCCCGTCTGCGCCAGATCGGTGCAGAACGATATCACGATCTGCATCCGTTTCATGACTTGCTGCACGGTGGTGGCTGCACCCCGGATCAGGTGCGGGCCTGGGTGATCAATCGCTACTACTACCAACACTCGATCCCTATGAAAGATGCCGCTTTCATGAGCCGCGTCGAGGACCCCCCCCTGCGCCGTCAATGGCGTTCGCGGATCGAAGACCATGATGGGACAGAGGAAAATGAAGGCGGGATTAAACGCTGGCTGCGGCTTGCAGAAGCTGTTGGGCTAGATCCGGAGTATGTCGCTTCCTGTCGCGGTGTCTTGCCCGCAACAAAGTTCGCGGTGGATGCCTACGTGCGTTATGTGCGTGAAAAAACACTGCTGGAGGCGGTTGCAGCCTCGCTCACGGAACTCTTTGCCCCGAAGATCCACGCTAACCGCATTCAGGGGTTACTGAAGAATTACGATTTTGCCGATGACAGTTCGCTGTCCTATTTCAAAAACCGTCTCAAGGAAGCACCCAAGGATGTGGCTTTCGGTCTCGCCTGGGTGCTTGATCAAGCGGATACGAGCGAAAAACAGGATGCGGCAGCGGCGGCGTTGACCTTTAAAACGGACGTGCTGTGGTCGCAGCTTGATGCGCTCTCGGGGGCCTACGTCGCACCTGCGCGTATTCCTCCAGGGGCTTGGGTGCCCGGCGAAGGTCTGCTTTTGCAAAAGGCGTCGTGATATGTTGAATACAGATATCCCTTCCCTGCCCCGCGGTGTGCGTTTGCACCACGACCGTGTGCGCGACACATGGGTGTTGCTGGCGCCGGAGCGTGCCATAACCCTCGATCCGGTTGGTCATGCGATCCTCAATGAAGTGGACGGTAACCGCAGTTTCGGCGAGATCACCGGTACACTGGCCGCGCGGTACGATGCGCCTCAGGATCAAATTCAAAAAGACAGTTCGGGTTTCCTGGATGCACTGCGCAATCGCCGCTTTCTGGATGTCATCGAATGAACACCCCTGCCCCGATCGCAATGCTGGCGGAGCTGACCTATCGCTGTCCGCTCTCTTGCCCCTATTGTTCTAACCCCGTTGAAATGGCCCGACAGGAATCCGAATTGGACACGGAAACTTGGGCGCGCGTGTTTTCCCAAGCCGCGGATCTAGGCGTGTTGCAGCTACACCTTTCGGGCGGTGAACCCGCCTCGCGCCGGGATCTGACGCAGCTTGTCCAAGCCGCGCGGGATGCGGGGCTCTATACGAACCTGATCACTTCGGGCATTGGCCTGACGCAAAAACGCCTGCGCGAATTGGATTCGGCGGGCTTGGATCACATCCAACTGTCGTTGCAGGGTACTAACCCGGAAATGGCGGATGAGATCGGGGGCTATAATGGCGGTTTCAAACGCAAGATGCAGGTCTCCGAATGGATCGGTGAGATCGGTTTTCCGCTGACGCTGAATGCGGTACTCCACCGACGTAACCTGCATCAGTTGCCTCGTGCGCTAGAGATGGCGCAGGAGATGGGCGCGCGCCGAATAGAAGTGGCAACCGTCCAGTTCCACGGCTGGGCACTCAAAAACCGCGACGCGTTGATGCCAACGCGGGCACAGGCAGGTGAAGCGACGCGCATTGTCACGCAGGCCCGCAAGGATCTCAAAGGCAAACTGGTGATTGACTATGTTCCCGCAGATTATCACGAGGACTATCCCAAGCGCTGCATGGGCGGCTGGGGAACATCCGGGCTCAACGTGACGCCGGATGGTCAGGTTTTGCCCTGCCACGCAGCACAATCCATCCCGCATCTTGAATTTGACCGTGTGCAGGACAAAGCGCTGCGCGATATCTGGTACGAAGGTGCTGCGTTTAACGCCTATCGCGGTACCGATTGGATGGCAGAACCCTGCCAGAGCTGCGAGCGCAAGACCATTGATTTTGGCGGCTGTAGGTGTCAGGCGCTGGCAATTGTGGGCGATGCCGCTGCCACAGATCCTGTATGTGTCAAGTCGCCCCACCATGGCGCTTTACAGGCGCAAGCTGACACGCATGCGGAACAGGACGATGCGCCGCTGGTCTATCGGAGCTTTCCCAACAAGGAGTCAGAGCCCGCCGAATAACGACTTTGAGACTACGGCCGACGGGGTAGCTGACAGTGACCGCAAGCGTAGGGATACCAAGATGCATGCCCTATGATCGATTGTCCGGTGGCGCGGAGTTTTGCGTCAGCGCCCATTTGGTCGGATTGACGTGCTTCAGGCGCAGGAACTCGCGGTTAAATTTCGACTTGGTGTTAAAACCGCTGGCGAACATGGCTTCAGTCACGGACGTTCCTTCGCCGATTAGCCGACATGCGTAATCCACGCGAAAAGCGTTGATATAGCGTGAGACATTTTCATGTGTGCGTTTGTTCACCGCGCGTGACAGCTGTTTTTCAGGAATACGGAGTTTACGTGCCAGTTGGGACAACGTCAGGTCCGGATCGCGATAGGTTTCATGTGTTTGCATGTATGCCGAAAGCTGCTCCATGATCGTGTCATCATGCGCTTGAGCGTGCGGGGAATAGTCAATCAGTGCATCTGCTGGGCCGCTTTTGCTTTCAATGGCGTGAGTCAATGCGAGACCGCCCAGGACCAACATGATTGCAGAGGATAAAATGCTTGGAAGCCACAACAGCGCGCCTGTGTCACCCCGTGCAAGCTCTATGGAAATGACAATGTCACTCGCGGCAGATGTCAGAAGCGCGACAGCGACGACGCGCCAGACGAGCAGAGCTTTAGTGCTACTGTCCAACCGGCTGTGCGACAAGCCGTCTTCTCCTTGCCGCAAACCAAGTAGAATTCCGACGCCATACCCCAAAAACAACGCTGGGATGAAAACGTCCAAAGCTGCTGGGGCGAACACATAGCCCGCAAGTGCCACGGGTGGCGCACTGAGATGGAGGCCAGCACTTTGCCAATGCAACGCACCCTTTGCGGACTGTTGGAACGCCAACCAGGCACAGGCTGGGATAGTGGCCGCAAGCACAGGCTGCGCCACGCGCAAGGGCGCAATTCCATAGTATTGCACAGCGGCAATCGTCGCGCTTTGTAACGCACACAACCCTATGATGGCCAACAGCATGAGAGGGCGCGACCGCGTAAGCACCCGGTGCAGCAACAAACCGGTCAACGCCAGCGCGACAATCAATGGAACAGGCAGTACGGGCATTTTCAGGGTCTCATTCGGCGTCTTGCGCCGTTCAAATTCTGGTTTCTCAAGACCTAAATCCCGATTGAGGTCGTCGGGGGCCACAGGGTGCGCGATGCATGGGTCGCAAATCACCCAACCTCTCTGTAAGGATCGACATGAAAAATACTATCCTATCCGTGATCATGACACTTTTAGCAACGGATGTAGGAGCCGCGCCTGAAATTGGTTTGGTCACGTTCTCAGCATATGCCCCACATCACAATGAGCCGATGCAGATCGCGGTGATGTACCCGACCAATGACGCCGCACAACCAATGCTCTTTGCAGAAAATGCGGTTTTTCTTGGCACGCCGGTTGTACAGAACGCCGAACCAAGGGCCGGGCAATATCCGTTGGTGATGGTGTCGCATGGTTGGGGCAGTACCTATGACCGGATGGCCTGGTTGAGCGCGGGCCTTGCTGCAAAAGGCGCAATCGTCGTCTCGGTCAATCACCCCAATAGCACGGCTGGTGATGTAGAAATGGAAATTGCTTTTCAGCACTGGACGCGCGCGCAAGATCTGAGCGTCGCGCTAAATGTAATGGTTGCGGACGCAACGTTTGGTGGCATGATCGACGACCGGCGGATTTATGTGACAGGCTTTTCCTATGGCGGTTGGACCGCACTTTCCCTTGCAGGGGTGCGAGGAAACTGGGACGGTTTCTTTGACTATTGCGCAGCGGCGGGTTCTGGGTCTCGGTTCTGCACCTTTCTTGCGGCTGATGGAACAACAGAAGATGACATCGACACAATCAAATATGAAGCGTCCTACAAAGACAATCGGATCAAAGCGGCCGCGGCCATCGATCCTGGTCTGACCTGGAGGTTAAGGCCAAAAGATGTGTCGGATGTCTCAAGCTCACTCCTGTGATCGGACTAGGTGTTGGTAAGGATCGATTGGTAGCCACCAACACCAGCTCTTTTGGGAGTGGTTTGGACGCGTTACTGCCCGAAGCCGAAATAAGAACCATCGCGCCAGCCTCTCATTTTGCGGCACTGGGACCGTGCAAACCCGCTGGGGCTGCAGTGCTCGCTGAGGAAGCCGACGACCCAGTGTGCACGGACGCGCCAGGCTCAGATCGCAACACGGTACTGACCGATATCATTGACGCTGTGGCTGCACATTTCGAACTTGACTAGGTTTGGAATGACTTTGCTTTCACGTTCGTCAAATTCGCTGTTTTGCGTCTGATGCATTTGCACAATCCCATAGCCTCTTACAACGTAGCACGAAATGGAGAGGCTGAATTTTGCGTGCTCTGACAAGAGTTGCTCCCGCAGAGAATTCCACCCATACTTCATTCTGGAATTAGATTTTTTAGATCAACTGGCTGAAAATTTATTTAGGAACCAAGATATTGTTAAGAAACGTATTTTTTAGGGTGACCACATTGCTCAAGCCAGCCGTTTTTGGTGTGCTGCTGCTCGCGGCCTGTTCAGCGCCACCGGAGTTGATTGGGATAGACAATCCGGGCTTTCCAGCAGCCTCTGTCGAAAACGCAAAAACGCATAAGATCTTCATTGCGACAACACGTCAGGGCACAGAAGCCGTAGGGGCGTTTTACTCCGATTTGCGCGCGCCGGATCTGGGCCTGGCTTCTGTGCAGGTGTCCATACCACCAACTCATGTGGTCGGAGAGCTGGAACGCCCCAAAAGGTTACCACCCGATCCCAGAACAGAATTTGCGGTAACCGACCCAACGGTTTACGCAGCAGATACCGCATTCATTGCATCGATCAATCGGGAATTGGAAAAGCTGCCCCGTGGCGAGCGCGACATCCTGTTCTTTGTGCATGGATACAATAATACAACCAGTGACGCCATTCTGAGACTGGCTCAATTCACCGAGGACAGCGGTTTTGAAGGCGTGCCCGTCTTGTTTGATTGGGCTTCTGCCGCAAGTGTTTCAAGATACGTTTACGACCTGAACAGTGCGCTCATTGCACGACCCAAGATACCGCAGATTAGCTCAATTCTATCTCGCACAAATGCGGATCAATATGATGTTTTTGCGCATTCAATGGGTGCTTTCCTGACCATGGAAGCGATCAAGGATGCCGTGCTCTCTGGCGAATTTGACAATGCCAACCGCTTGAAATCGATCATCCTTGCATCGCCTGACATCGACATCGACCTTTTCCGCGCGCAGCTGGAACAAATCGATGGCCGGATTGACCGCGTGGCTGTTCTTTTGTCCGAAGATGACAGCGCCTTGCGCATATCCCGGCGTATCGCGGGCGGTGTTCCACGTGTCGGAGCTTCGGATATTGATACGCTTTCTAAACTGGGTGTTCTCGCCATAGATCTATCCGAAGTCGACAACTCCAGTTCAGGCTCTCATTCCAAATTCGCAGGGTCACCGGAAATCGTGCAACTGATTGGCAGTGGTCTGAACAGAAGCAAGCGTTTCGATCGGTACCAGCATGGCACCCAATTGGATAAATTGATCGCAGGGATGCCGGTCAAAATTGCATTCGATTGAGCGCTACTGCCTTGATGAATAGAATGTGCTGACAGCGCGATGTGTCTCGCTGAGGGTTCTCTGCCCGCCTGATTCAAAGATCAAAGAACGGCAGCGAATTTACTGTCGACAAGTAAGACAACGCGCTTTTACGATTGGATAAACGCATTTGTGTCCGAATTGACCAAAAAGGACACGCAAAAGCTCTGTTTGCAAAGGTGGAAATGTGTTCGACAGTTTGACTGCAGAAACACTATCACGGGTGCAATTTGCCTTCACCGTGTCCTTTCACATCGTATTTCCAGCATTTTCAATCGGTCTTGCGAGCTATCTGGCGGTGTTGAACGGCCTTTGGTTGCGCTCCAAAGATCAAACTTACCTCGTGTTGTTTAATTATTGGAAAAAGATCTTTGCGGTTGCTTTTGGCATGGGCGTCGTATCTGGCATCGTGATGTCTTACCAGTTCGGCACCAACTGGTCGGTGTTTTCAGAAAAGACCGGGCCTGTTTTGGGGCCCTTGATGGCGTATGAAGTACTATCGGCGTTTTTTCTTGAAGCAGGATTTCTCGGGATCATGCTGTTTGGACGCGAAAAGGTCGGTGACAGATTGCATATGTTCGCGACCGCGATGGTCGCTTTGGGCACGTTGATGTCTGCAACTTGGATTTTATCCGTCAACAGCTGGATGCACACGCCGGCTGGGTACAGCATCAATGAATTCGGGCAGTTCGTGCCGGAAAATTGGTTCCAGATCGTCTTCAACCCATCCTTTCCCTATCGGCTGGTCCATATGGTGCTCGCTGCCTACCTCACCACGGCACTGGTGGTCGGCGGCGTCGGTGCACTCCATCTGCTGCGCAGAACAGACGACATGCCCGCGCGACGCATGTTCTCAATGGCGATGAGTCTTATTATCGTTGTGGCCCCTTTGCAGATTTTTGCTGGAGACGCACATGGGTTGAATACGCAGGAACACCAACCTGCCAAGGTTATGGCGATGGAGGGGCATTTCGTAAGCCATCCGGATGGCGCGCCGCTGATCCTGTTCGGGTTTCCAAATACCAAGGAGCGAAAGGTCGATTACGCCATAGAAATTCCATATCTTTCGAGCCTGATCCTTAAACATCAGTGGGATGCGCCCATGGATGGGTTGGACACAGTACCTGATGAGCTGGAGCCCCCGGTGGCCATTGTGTTCTGGAGCTTTCGCGTCATGGTCGGCATTGCCTTTGCGATACTCGCTTTGGGCGTCTGGGGCCTTTGGCGGCGGCTGCGCGGGGGGATGTACGATGATACATGGTTGCGTCGCAGTGCAGTGTTGATGGCTCCCATGGGGTTTGTTGCCGTTCTGGCGGGGTGGATTACAACCGAAGTCGGGCGTCAGCCTTATACAGTCTATGGCCTGCTGAAAACATCCGACAGCTTGTCGCCAGTGGAAGCACCCGCAGTTGCAACCTCCTTGATCGCAATCGCCATTGTCTATTTCTTTGTTTTCGGCGCGGGTGTATTTTACCTTTTGCGCATGATGAACTCACCCGCAGCAAGCCTCACAGTAGCGCACACAGAAGGACCGATGCGTACAGCTGCGGACCCCTATGCCGATGTTTCTCTTGTCGGCTGCGCCAAAGAAGGAGAGCGGGATGTTTGAGCTCTCGTTCATCTGGGCGGGGATCATTGCCTTTGCCGTTCTGACGTATGTTCTCTTGGACGGATTTGATCTGGGCGTGGGGATACTGTTTCCGGTTGCCAATACCGAAAGAGAGAAGGCGACGATGATGAATTCCATTGCGCCGATCTGGGATGGAAATGAGACCTGGCTGGTGATGGGCGGCGGCGGTCTTTTTGCGGTGTTTCCTCTCGCATATGCTGTTGTCATGCCCGCCCTTTACATGCCGATTACACTTATGTTGCTTGGCCTGATTTTTCGCGGTGTGGCATTTGAATACCGCTGGCGCACAGAGCGCTGGAAACCCGTTTGGGATGCAGCCTTTTTTGGAGGCTCTTTTGTGGCGGCTTTCATGCAAGGCGTTGCATTGGGTGCTCTGGTGCAAGGAATCGAAATTGTCGACCGCGCCTATGCCGGTGGCTGGTGGGATTGGCTGACGGTATTTTCACTGCTGACAGGGTTCGCGGTTGTGATGGGGTATGCCTTGTTAGGCACGACGTGGATAATCCTGAAAACGTCCGAAGACCTGCAAGCCCGCATGCGCCGTGTCGCTTACGCGCTTGCCGTTGGCACATTGGGCTTTATCGGTCTCGTCAGCGCCCTGGCCCCGCTTCAGGATTCCGCATATGCACAGCGCTGGTTTACTGCGCCGGGCATTTACGCGGCTTTTTTCATGCCAGGAGCTGTTGGATGCGCTGCTTGGCTGCTTTTTACCGGTTTGGCGAAAGGCAAAGATCTCCAGCCCTTCTTATCAGCCCAAGCCTTGTTCGTGCTCAGTTTCATTGGGATAGGCATCAGTTTCTACCCCAACATTGTCCCGCCCGATCTTTCTATCGTGGAAGCCGCCGCACCCGATAAAAGTTTACTTTTCGCATTGGTTGGGACTGCCATTTTACTGCCCATGATCCTTGGCTACACCGGATACTCATATTGGGTGTTTCGAGGAAAGATTGACCCGGACAAGGGATTTCATTGATGCAAGGGCGTCGAATCCGGCAGGCTCTTTGGTTTGTTGCCCTTTGGCTTTGTGGTGTCCTCGCTCTGGCCATGGTCGCGATGCTTATCAGGGTTTTGGTGCAGCTCTGATGGCGTTGTATGGGCCGATTGCAAATTTTTCGGCGCGCGCATCAGCGTTCAAAACCGATGTAAACGACCACTGTTCTTGAGTGCAGAATTCAAATCATTCGGTAATCTGGCGCTAAAATGGGACCATACTTAGTGGTTTAAGATCTTTGACAGAAAGTCCTTTGCCCGGTCGCTTTCAGGGTTGTCAAAGAAATCCGTCGTGGGCCGGTCTTCTATGATAGCGCCTTCATCCATAAAGATCACGCGATCCGCGACCTTGCGCGCGAACCCCATTTCATGGGTAACGACCATCATCGTCATCCCTTCGTGCGCCAGTTCGACCATCACGTCGAGCACCTCCTTGATCATTTCAGGATCAAGGGCCGATGTGGGTTCGTCAAACAGCATTGCAATCGGATCCATCGCCAAAGATCGCGCGATGGCGATACGTTGTTGTTGTCCACCAGACAATTGGCTGGGATACTTTTGGGAATGATCCGCCATGCCCACCCGCGCCAGCAATTTTTCGGACCGCGCCACAGCCTCTTTTCGATCGCGGTTCAGGACTTTTTCCTGGGCCAAACACAGGTTTTCCAGCACGGACATGTGCGGGTAAAGCTCGAAATGCTGAAACACCATGCCAATACGGGATCGCAGAGACGTAAGGTCGGCCTTGCTTGCGGTGACGTCATTGCCATCGACCAGAATTGTGCCTTCTTGCACGGGCTCCAACCCATTGACGGTTTTGATCAACGTCGATTTTCCGGAACCGGAGGGGCCGCATACAACGACGACTTCGCCTTTGGTCACCTCGGTCGAGCACTCGGTGAGGACCCGAAAATCGCCGTACCACTTGCTGATGTTCTTAACGCTGATCATGTTGCCATCCGGGAATTTAGGCTTCGCACCAGCATTGAGCCTGAGAAGCAAATTATGAAGTAAACGACTGCCGCAAAGAGATACATTTCCACCAAACGCCCTTCGGTACGGGCAACAATGGAGGATGCGGTCATGAAGTCGCGCAGGGACACCACAAAGACGAGCGACGTATCCTGAAACAGGATAATGCCTTGGGTAACAAGGATCGGAATCATATTGCGGAACGCCTGGGGCAGCACGATGTAGCGCTGAATTTGCCAGTAGTTGAGACCTGTGGACTGACCCGCGTGGACCTGACCCTGTTTAACGCTCTGAATGCCCGCGCGCATGATTTCCGAGTAATACGCGGCCTCAAAGAGGACAAAGGCGATGAGGGCGGAATAAAAGCTGCCAATCGGGCGTCCAATGGCTAGCGGCACCAGAAAGAAGAACCAAAAGATCACGAGGATAAGCGGCACCGAACGGATCAGGTTCACATAAGTCGCCGCAACCATAGCAAGGGGCTTGATGCCCGAAAGCCGGGCCAGTGCCAGCAACGTACCCAACACAATCCCACCGATGATCGACAGGAAGGTAAGCCACAGACTAAGCTGCAATCCCTGCCACAAGAAGGGAAGCGAGTTCCATACTACATTGAAATCAAAGTCAGACATCGCTCAAGCCTCCTTTCCGACATAGCCCGGGATACGGGTGTATTTCTCAAGTACCTGCATCAGTATTGTGGCGGTCAGGGCGATGCACACATAGATCACCGTCGCGGCGGTAAAGGCTTCAAACCCCTGGAAAGTATATTCTGCGATCTGTTGGCTTTGCGCCGTCAGTTCCAAAAGCCCGATGGTCAGGGCCAAAGAGGAATTCTTGAACACGGTCAGAAATTCGGACGTGAGCGGCGGAACAATCATGCGAAAGGATATCGGTAGCAGAATGTAGCGATAACTCTGCCCGACCGTCATGCCCTGCGACGTTGCTGCTGCTTTCAGGCCGGGGGGGACGGTTTCAATGCCTGCACGCACCTGTTCGGCAATTCGCGAAGCGGTGTAAAGCCCCAAGGCGACCACGGCAGTTACGAATTCCGGGTTTGGCATATCGCGTTTCATCCAGCGCCCCATGTCGTCGGGGACCATTTCGGGCACAGCGAAATACCAGATGAACATCTGCACGAGCAGCGGGACGTTGCGAAAAATCTCAACATAAGTAGAGCAAATGATCCGAATGACGCGGTTTGGGACGGTTTTGCCAACCCCAATCAAAGCGCCAAGCGTGATTGCGATACACCAGGCGCAGAGTGCCACGGCAATGGTCCATCCAAACCCACTGATGAGCCAGCTCAGATACTGCTCTTCAAACAGGACGCTCCAGTTCCAATTATAATTCACAGTGTAGCACCCCGATTGAAATGAAGGATGACCGGGCCCAGTAAAGCCCGGTCACAATCAGGTTTATTCTGGCAAACCACCCAGCCGGAAGGCCGCTTCGAGCAGCGGATCGGCAGGGACACCCAGCGGATCAAACCATTTGCCATAGATCTCGTGGATCTCGCCAGAACGGAACACCGCAGCCAGGGCCTTCTTGCCCACTAACTCAAAGGCGCTGTCATCGCGGCGCACCATCAAAGCGTAGGGGTCAAACGACAGAAAGTCGCCAACGACCGTAAAATCATCCGGAGTTTTAGACTTTGAGATCAGGCCAAACAACAAAATGTGGTCGGTTGCATAGGCGTCAACGCGGTCTGTTTCCAGTGAAAGCATGCCCTCTGCGTGATCGCGCACCGGCAGGATTTTCACATCCAAGCCAGCAGCTTCGACGGCGGCCATGACAGCGCGTTCATTGGTCGTGCCCTGAGCTAAAGCAACCGCTTTGCCATCCAGATCAAGCACAGAATTGATGCCGGAATCTTTGCGCGCCATGATCTTCGTACCGGTGACGAAGGTGACGGGCAAGTATTCGACCTGTTGCTGACGGGTAAGGTTGTTGGTGGTTGAACCACACTCCAGATCGATGGTGCCATTGGCCATCAGCGCAATACGTGTTTTCGGGTTAACCGGTACGTATTTGACTGTCAGCTCCTGGCCCAGCTCTTCGGCAACAGCGTCAACGACCTTCATACACAGGTCCATTGAATAGCCAATTGGGTTCTGGTTTTCGTCCAGATACGCGAAAGGAACCGAGCTCTCGCGGTGCCCAAGAACGATCTCGCCGCTTTCGGCGATTTTGGCCAAAGTGCCGGTGCTTGTGTGGCCATCCGCAAAGGCGGCCCCTGTGATCAAGCCAAACGCCATCGCGGAGGCTATTATCTTGCCTTTGTAGAACATTTTACTTCTCCTTGTTGTGTCATATTTTTGTTTTTTGGTCACTCAATGTAGCCTGGCAGTTCGAAGATATCGGAATAACCGAACAGAGCCGCACTGCCCCCAGTATGTAGGAAAACGACGTTATTCATGCCGTCAAAGTAACCTTTTGCAATTTGGTCAATCAGGCCATCCAGCCCTTTTCCAGAGTAGACGGGATCAAACAGCAAACCTTCGGTTTCGGCCAAAAGCCGCACGGCCTTGCGCATGCCGTCTGTGGGCACGCCGTAACCAGCGCCCACGTAATCACAGTTGGCGCGTACCTGATCGCGCTGAATAGTGACACCTGTGTCCATATATTCGGCTGTGCGCACGGCCAGATCGTAAACCATCTGTTCTTGTTTCTCTTGCGGCGCGCGTACGCCAATACCCAGCAGATGAATATCGCTTTGGATGGCTGCAAGGCCCACGACCAACCCCGCCTGGGTGCCGGAACTGCCCGTTGCATGCATAAACGCGTCAATCTCGAGGCCGATATCAATGGACTGATCCACCAGTTCACGGGCGCAGTTGACATAGCCAAGCGCACCGATGGGGTTCGATCCCCCCCCCGGGATCACATACGGAACCTCGCCTGTATCGCTTAACTTAGCGGCCAAGGTTTGCATTTCGGCGTTCATGTCGGCGCCACCTGGACGTTTTGAAACAGTCGCACCGTGCAATCGATCCAGCAGCACGTTGCCGTTCATAATGTAATTGGGATCGTTTGACCCTGTGCGATCCTCTAACAGAATATGGCACCCCATGCTCAATTTTGCCGCTGCTGCGGCTGTTTGGCGTGCATGGTTGGACTGTGTCGCACCTTGGGTGATGATCGTGGTCGCGCCTATCTTTTGCGCATCGGCCATGAGAAATTCCAGTTTACGGGTCTTGTTGCCGCCAGACGACAGACCTGTGCAGTCGTCACGCTTTACCCAAAGTCGCGGTCCGCCCAACACTTCACTCAACCGATCCATGGGCTCCAGAGGAGTCGGCATATGCCCAAGACGCACCCGCGGGAACTTCGCAAGAGAGAGCGCCAGTTGCTTGCAGGCACTTTGCAAGATCTCTGCCTTCTGATCAGTATCGCGCGCAGTAACAGCGTCTTCGAGTGTCATGTTAACGAATCCTATTTTCGGTATGTCCCAAAATTATGCACATGGCAGCCTTGCTTAATAATGCAATTTTCATAGGGTGCTCATACAAATTGTATTGGTAAGGATAAACATCAATGGATTTACGTTGGCTCGACGATGTTTTGGTTCTCCTGGAAGAACAGAATCTCACCAGGGCTGCCGCGCGCCAAAATATCACACAACCTGCCTTCTCCCGGCGCATTCGCAGCTTTGAAGACTGGTTGGGCGCATCCGTACTTGATCGTGGAACGAACCGAATTGACATCAGCAACGCATTGCGCGCCAACGAGGTGGAGATACGTGCATTGACTGCGCGTATTCGTGAATTGCGCAGCAGCATCGCCAATTTTGAAGCGACAGGATCCACCGTCACGATTGCGGCACAACATGCCCCGATCCATTCGACATTTCCCGACATGGCTGTATTCGCAAAGCACGTGTACCCGGCGTTGCGTTTCAAATTGCGCGCAGGGGATCATCGTGACTGCGTAACTATGTTTCTGCGTCACGATACAGATATCTTGTTATGCTACGAAGCCGAAGGAGACGGACCTTTGCCCTTTGGCGACACAATCAAACGCTCCGTTTGGGGCACAGACTATCTCGTTCCGGTGATCGGCGGGAATTTACGTTACAAAGTGGCCAGCGATGGGTCTGTCGCCAGTGATTTACCAGCAGTCATCTATCCGACGTCCAGCTATTTTGGCGAAATCCTGGGCAATCGTGCAAAACCGTTTGGCACGCGCGCACAGTCGTTGAACGTGGTTTGCGAAACGGCGTTTTCCAATGGTATCAAGGAACTTGTGCTGAAGGGAATAGGGATCGGATGGCTCCCTCTGAGCATGTCCTACACCGAAATCGAAAGCGGAGAACTGATCTCTCTGGCGTCTCAGTTTGGCAGGTTACCGGTACAAAATGCACTTTACGCCTATGCGGAAGATGATATGTCCGTTGCGCTTTTGAATGCCTGGGGCACAAAGGGACGGTTCGAAGCCGGTGCCACTCGGACGGCACACCCAGCATAACGTCAGAGTTTACCCTGTGGTTCCAGACAGCGCCTCTTTTCGTGCGGCAAGGAAAGGCGGTGGGGTCAAAGGAAAGAAATTGCGTTTTGTTGCGCGATCAATGCGCATGTACCTGGCTTTTTCATTTGACCCTGCTGTGATCGCTACTTGAAACGCGCTGCATGAAAATGGCAATATATGCGGAGCCTTTCCGATTGAAGGGCAAAAGCACGCAGAACGTGTCAAGCGCGCAAACAGAAGATTGCCCAGTGGTTTCGAACAGGAAGTTTCGGCTCCATCCACCCCCTTGGAATGACCCAAAGGGCTAGATCGCGGTGGCGTTTTGCGACTTGACCGATCCAGGGCTGGTTGTCAAAAACTATGACGCGGTTTCTGCGTCGAAGGTTCAGATGCACGGCAACAAAGGGCTGCTGGAACAATCAGCTAAAAGATATCCTTCTCCTTTCAACGCTATTAGATCGCGTAATCGGTATGACCGATTATCCATCAAGATTATGGTTCTTGCAGTATGCGTGCGTTGTGTTTCGACCAATCCATAGTGCGGTCTTGGATGGTGCGCCTTGACGTCCCGGCCATATTATTCATAAATGTGAATGTGTTTTGATGAAGGGCATGCCATGGAAACGGAATTTACCCCTTTCGCCGCCGCATTCGGCGGGGTGTTGATCGGTGCATCAGCTGTGTTGCTGATGTTGGTCCTCGGTCGGATTATGGGGGCAACAGGGATTCTGGCTGGAATCCTGTCCCCCGACAATAGAAGTGATTTCACTTGGCGCCTTGCGTTGCTTCTCGGGATGATCAGCGGCCCAATTTTAATGCTGATGGTCAGGGGTTCTTTTCCGGACATTCAGGTTCCTGGCACAACCGCTATGCTTGCCTTCGGCGGATTGCTTGTCGGGCTGGGTGTCACCTTTGGAGGGGGATGCACATCCGGCCATGGGGTGTGTGGTATGGCGCGACTGTCACCGCGATCCATTGTGGCCACCCTGATCTTCATGAGTACGACTGGGTTCACAGTATTTCTGCTCCGTCACGTTTTGGGGGTATATTGATGAAGCTCATTGTCACATACGCAATAGGCCTTCTTTTCGGCACTGGAATCATGATCTCCGGCATGGCCAATCCCGCCAAAGTCATCAACTTTTTCGATGTCGCAGGAACGTGGGATCCCTCACTGGCCTTTGTGATGGGAGGCGCGCTTTTTGTGACATTCATAGGATACCGCGCCGTGTTTCGTCTGAGGGCCCCTGTCCTGTCACCCAATTTCAATCTGTCAGGCAACTCCAGTATAGACCTCGGTCTCATTGGAGGATCGGCATTGTTTGGAATTGGTTGGGGCATTGCCGGGTTCTGCCCGGGCGGCGCTTTGCCCGCACTTGGGACTGGCACCTTTGATGTGGCTGTATTTGCCGCCGCGCTTATCGCCGGGATCTGCCTTACAAAATGGCTGCAGCGTCTGAGTAAGAAACCAGCACGGGTTAACGCGTAGCCTCAGATAACGCCGAATGTGGGAGCATTAATGCGAAACCTCGTCATTAAACGGGAAATGGAATGCATCTGCAGCGGTGCAAGACAGGGCTTGAAAGCACCAGTACGCGCGTTTTGCGTCTCAACATCAAACAGACTGGCCGTCTTACACGATGAAGACGTCAGAGCACGTTCTGTGGATTAAGAGGCGGCAATTGAGCGGACTGAATAGCGGAATGGCGGGACGTTGACTGCGCCCGGTTCAGCGCTTTAAACAAGCCCGCCCAAGCCACATCTTCTTTAGTCTTCTCAGCGCCATACAGCGCTGCGCCCAAATCAGAAAACGCAGACTTCAGCACTGTGTTTTCGGCTGGATTACCTGCCGCTCGCGCAGCCCAGATATCAAACGTACGATAGGTTTCCCCGATGTCTCGTACGGTAACCGCTGCGTTCAACTGCGCAAAGGCGAATGCTTCGCTTGCTTCGAAACGAGACCGCCGAGCGGCGCGTATGACGTGAATTTTTGGTAAAATCCAATGCGCAACAAAGACGAGCGCCAGAAACACCAATGTTGCAGCAACAGCATAAGCCGCCATTCGCTGCGCAGAAATTCTGTCCCCTTGCGCGACTGGCGCGTCCACCGAAACGTCAAAACCTTCCAAGCGCGCGGTTTCAACCTTTTTGCTGGAGATATTGTACCATCGCAGCGAAATTTCAGGCACTGCGCCTGCCCCACCGCTTTCTGCCACAAGGGACAGAGTTTCCGCGCGCGTGCCAGATCGTTTCCCCCGATCTTCGTGTTCCACCAGCACTGGCTCTGCGCGGTAGGCCGCGACACCATCTATGTCTATCGATGGGATCAATTCCGGCAGGAACATCGCAGCAGTCCCTTCGATCTGGGCCGTCACGGTCAGCGTCAGACTGTCACCCGCTTTTAGCGGCATCTTTATGTCTGCCCCTTCACGGGTGAGGCTTAACCCACCTGCAGCCAGAAACGGGTCCAGATCTTCTGCGCCTTCAGGGACGATGCCTTCGATCCGGATTGGATCTAAGGTCATTGTTTTTTCCAGCGGATCCGTCTGTCCTGGTTCAGCCCAAGTTACGATGAGCTGTTGCGCAGGAATTTCGAACGTGCCCGGAATCATTGGGGAGATGGTGAGACGACGAGATACCCCAGACCAGGTTTCCCCTTCTACTTCCCGGCTGACAGGGCTCGTGGCGCTTTCAGGACGTTGGACAAGCACGTTGGGCGCTTCGAAACTTGGAAAGACAACAGGTTTGGGCAACCAAGTCGGCACCAGCACTGTGACACGTAGGATCAGCGGTTGACCGGGAATCGTCGACGTTTCGTCAAACTCAATCTCGACCAACGGTTCTTCCGCCACAGCACAAAAAGCAAACAGCACAAGAGAGAGAGACAAGAACCAGCGCACCATGCTCATTGTCCCGCCGTGCTGACTTCCAACCGGAAGCGTTGCTTTAGGAAATCGCCCGTGCGCGTGTCCACTGTATTCATCCACTGCTCAGTCGTCAGCAAGCCCAGACCGTCCCCCTGTGGCGCTTGCACTTCGGTGTCGGCCCCTCGGGCGGCTTCATTGTCGAAAACCGTGTCGTCCGCGCCGATACCACTCTCTTCGCCAGTGTCAGACTGCGCGCGCAGCTCTTCCATAAAGGCGAGGATCTCCTGGGCAGTCGCTAGGTTTTCCGTCGCGCCAGGAAGCTGAGGATCGCGCGTTAAAACTGTTTCAAAGGCGCGTACTCCTTCGCGGTATTGTCTATTGCGCAAGTGCGCGATGCCCTGCACAAACGCGGCCTCCGGCGTTTCCAGACGGTCCAGCACTTCGACCGCTTTGTCATATTGACCTACCCGAAAAAGTGCGTAGCCCTGCCACATTGGATCTTGAAACAAGGTACCAGCTTTGGCAAAGGCCCGCTGATTAAAAGCGCGTTGCCCCTGTTGATCGCGCGTGAAAAACCAATCCGCAATCCCTTCTGCATTGGCTTGTCGCGGCGCAGTCAGACCAGTTGCGCTGAGCAAAAGAACCAGCGCCCATTTCATCGTCCAGCCGCGCCGAAACCAGATCAGACACAAAAGGGCCGCTGGGACCGCAAACATCCAGCCACGGTCCTGCCAAGGTTGCGAGCTCGTTTCCAAAAGAGCCGCACGATAAGCTGCGTTCAGGGACCGGTCGATTTGGCGCAGATCGTTGCTATCAGGTGTCAGCGGTATCAGCAGCGGACCCTTCAAAGCGTCCAACCCACGGCTGCGGGATTCCTCGGGCAGGATCGCATGGAACACGACCGCATTCTGACCGGTCTGGGACATCTCGCCAGAATCCGCAGGATCAAGATCATCGACCAAGAAAAGCACACCACCCGGCGCATCTTCGCCTGCGAGCATCTCAAGCGCTAACGCGAGCGCCGCACGCGCATCACCCCCTTCTTGTGGCATAATGTCAGGTGTCAGCCCTTCAAGATAAGGCACCATGATACGGGCATCTTCGGTAAACGGCACGACACGGTGCGCGCTTCCAGCATAGGCCACCAGCGCTGTGCGGGCACCCGATCGCATCTCAAGCAGGTCGCGGATTTTGAACTTTGCCCGCTCCAATCTGGAAGGCGCGACGTCAGTCTCGTTCATGGACGGTGTAGTTTTTAGTACGATCACGACCGGAGCGGTTGGCGAGACAAACGGATCGGGCATGCGCGACCATGTTGGCCCAGAAGCAGCAAACACTGTCAGCGCCAAACCCAAAGCAACACCATCTATGGGTAAAAGTTTCCGCGCACCGCTTTCGCCAACCGTCAATGCCTGCTGCAGATGGGGCGCAAGCCCTTGTGCCGGACCTTCGCGGTGTTGCGCGCCACTTCGGATGTACCACCAGAAAGCGGCAATGATCGGCAATAGGATCAGCACAATAGGACGGATAAAATGAAACGCCTTCAGCGCCTCTGGCAGAACGACTGCTAGGAAATCACCGTTCAAGCGACCCCCTTCCGCCGGCTGCTCAGGCTCAGGCCCGCAACCGCGAGCACGCCGATCAACACGGCCAGTAGCAAGGGGATATGATGGAGGCTCCGACGCGGTCGGTAGCTTTGCGTATTGGAAAGGCGTGGTGCCAGTTCATCGATCCTGTCATAAATACCATCCAGTGCCGCTTGGTCCTCCGCAAAGAAATAAGCCCCGCCTGTTCGATTGGCGATATCTTGTAGCGTTGCGACGTCAACGCGATTTTCGCCAGTGGCTTCGGGATTACCAACCGCAATCGTGTGAATTTCCACACCAGCACCGGTTGCTATTTCTGCGGCATTGACTGGGCTCATTCTGCTTGCGGTATCAGCGCCATCTGACAGTAAAACCAGCAGACGTTGTTCGATCTCACTCGCTTCGAACGTGCGAATGGCCAGGCCAATTGCATCCCCAAGTGCGGTGTGTGGCCCCGCCATGCCGACCTGGGTTTGCGCCAACAGCGCCGCAATTGTTTCAGTATCTTCGGTCAAAGGGCTCTGAAGATACGCTTTGCTGCCAAAAACAATCAGCGCCATGCGGTCGCCGTCCCGTCCTTCGACGAATTGCTGAACCACTGCCTGAACGCCAGCAAGACGCTGTACCTTCGTTCCTTGTGGATCGGTAAAGTCCCGCGCATCCATAGAGCCCGAGATATCGATTGCCAAAATGAGATCTCGAGCAGACACCGAGGTTTCGATGGGTTTGCCAAGCCGTTCCGGCTGCGCGATGGCCAGCACCAGCATGACCCAGATGAGTCCAGCGACGATGATTTGGAACAAATGACGTGCCATGATCACCGAACCGACAGAAGCTTGCGCCCCGGAATGCTCAATCACCTGTCTGAAAAACGGAAACCGAATGGCAGGAACGCGTTCTTTATAGGCGGGCATAAAGCGCCAAAATAGCCAAGGCAACGGCAGCGCTAAAAAAGCAAACGGGAAAACAAAGGAAATCATGTGCGCGCGCCTGGGTGTGCTTGGATCCAATGGCGGGCCGCTTCGATCAAAGCTAAATCCACAACACCTCCGGATGTGTAAGGGGCGTCAGCCAAAGCCCGACCGGGGCCGGTGGAAAAAACCGTTCCACCTACCGCCCGGTCCAGAAAAGACAACCAGTCTTCTCCGCTTAAGGCTGCGACTTCGTCACGCGGATACGCAGCCAACGCACAACGTCGCAATACCGTAGCAACAGCCGCCGGGTCATTCCCCGCGTGATGCAGTGCAGATAGAGCTTCGCTTCGATAGGCATTGCGCGCCCGGTTTTTACGCCAAACCCACAGCATCACACATATTCCTGAAAGCGCGCATACGCCCAGAACGACCCAGCCAACGGTTTCTGGCATCATCGAAATAGGTACAGGTTCTGGTGGCAAGACAAGTTGGTCCAACAGGTCAACAAGGTTCGTCGGTCGTTCCGGGGTTTCGCTCATCGATCTACCCCCATCAAGCGCCACATTTGGGGCAGAGTTTCTTCCGCCGCGCTCAGTGGCAACACCGGCACACCAAAACGCCGCTGCCAATCGGCAATAGCCAACAACCGTTCCTGTGCAAAAGACGTCAGATCACGATGTACTTTGCTATCGCCCATATTGATCGCCGCTTGCAGCACCCCATCCGAGATCACGAGTTTGGCATTCTTGGGCAAAGCATCCCCAAAGGGATCCGTGACGAGACCAAGGATCAGATCGTTGTGACGTGACAGGCCCTGAACCAGCTTGGCTGTGCGATCATTCACAACGTCAAAATCGCTCAGCACCATCACCAGATGATTACGCGGTGCAATTCGAGCGACGGCCTGCAGCACATCATTGATGGATTGTGGTGGTGGGTTGGGCGCTTCGGGTCCGAGCGCCTGATTGGCGTCGCTCAGCGCTGTTAGGAAACGGTTCAAAGCTGCGCGACTACGGGCCGGGCGCACCTCAGCCCGCAGCGTGTCACCAAAGACGATCCCACCGACCCGATCGCCTTGTCCAAGCACCGCAAACGCGGCAAGTGCAGCGCATTCTGCGGCTGTGACGGATTTCATGGCCCGTTGCGAGCCAAAAAACATCGACATCCGTTGGTCCACCACAATCAGCGTGGGCCGGTCACGTTCTTCGGTAAAAACGCGGACATGGGGTTGGCCTGTGCGGGCTGTCACTTTCCAGTCGATCGATCGCACGTCATCACCCGGCAGGTAATCGCGCAGCTCTTCAAAGTTGAGCCCCCTGCCGCGGAGTTTCGAACGATGCCGACCATTCAACACCGACTTCGCAGGCTGGCGGGGCATAAAATGTAACCCACGGGCGGTAGCTTCGAGACTGCGCAGATGCTCCAAGGTGACGTGGACGCGGGCATCAATTGCTTTCACCGGTACGGGTGGCGACGGTTGGGTTCCTGTTCGGATACGGGCGCGCGTGTCCATGTGTTCTCCCTCAGATGACAGCCACCTGGGCGATCAACGCGTCAGTCACACGGTCCGGCGACACCCCTTCGCCCTGCGCTTCATACGTTAGGCCCAATCGGTGACGGAAGACGTCAGGCGCGATGGCACGCACATCCTGCGGATCGACATAATCGCGCCCGCGGAGCCAGGCATGGGTGCGCGCGCATTTATCCAGCGCAAGCGATGCGCGCGGGCTGGCACCGATCTCTATCCAGCGTTTGAGGTCATCGCCATAGCCATCGGGAAACCGCGTCGCATTGACCAGATCGGCGATGTATCGCTCCATCGCCTCGGATACATGAATGCCCACGATCTCGCGGCGCGCATCAAAGATCGATTGTTGCGGAATCGGAGCGGGTTTCTTTTTTGGAGCAGTGTCGACCTGCGCGTTTTCCGCCTCTTCCCCACGCACCAGCCGGATCACAAGCACCTCGTCCTCCACTGGTGGGTAAGTGATGTTTACGTGCATGAGAAAGCGATCCATCTGCGCTTCAGGCAACGGATAGGTACCTTCCTGTTCCACCGGGTTTTGGGTGGCCATCACCATAAAAAGCGGATCCATCGCGTGCGTCGTGCCAGCAACCGTGACCTGCCGTTCTTCCATCGCTTCCAACAACGCCGCCTGCACCTTGGCCGGTGCGCGGTTGATTTCATCCGCCAGAACAATGTTTGCGAAAATCGGACCGGGGTCGAATTTGAACTCTGACCCGCCGTCGGTCTGATAATACACCTCGGTGCCCGTGACATCTGAGGGCAACAGATCTGGTGTAAACTGGATACGGCTGAAATCACATTCCAGGTTTTTAGCCAGGGCCTTGATCGCGCGGGTCTTGGCCAAGCCAGGTAGACCTTCGACCAACAAGTTTCCATTGGCCAGTAACCCGATCACAAGACGCTCAACAACCGCATGCTGGCCAATAATCGCCTCGCCCATGCGTTGCGTCAGCGCCTCAATGTCTTCTCTCGCAGTCATTCCGGCCAAACCTGTTCCCAATCGCCAGTCATATCAACAATGACCCAGCCACGATCCGGACCTTCGTCCAACCCACGGTTCAGCACGCCAATGTGCCCTTCGCGATCATAGGCAAATTCACGTTCCGCATCTGTGTGATGGACTAGAATACCAAGGCGCGGGCCGTCTCCGCCCGTGGTGTATTCCAGCATCGCAAAATCGCCATCCGAATTCCCGCCTGCGATGATCGGGCGCTTGCCAATACGACTGTCTATCCCGACAGGCTTCCCCTCTTTGTCATCGATGAAATCAACACCTGGCAGTTTCATAACATCGCCATCCACGTATTCTGTCGGACCCGCACTGCCCACGACCTGTTCAGGCGGGATGTTGTAGGCCTCTTCGGCAAAGGCGCGGATAAAATGCACGCCGCCGCCTGACACGATCCATGTCTGGAAACCCTCATCGCGCAAATAGCTGAGCAGCTCCAGCATTGGCTGATATATCATTCGGTCATACCGCATACCCGTGGTGGGATGACGGGCCGTGTCGAGCCACGCCCGCACGTCATCTTGAAACGCAGTTACGGACATGCCTGAATGGCTTATGGCAAGAATTTCGAGCAAGGCATCATTGCCCCCGGCCGCGACCGCATCCATATCGCCCTCAGCCGCTGCTTTGAGAATATCGGACGTCAGGATCGACGGATCAACGTCTGCTTTTTGTTTCAGCCGATCCAGTGCATAAATCAGTTGAAAGTAAACCGGCTGTTCCGCCCAAAGCGTACCATCATTGTCAAAAACAGCGATACGATCAGACGCGGTTATATATTCAGGAGAGCCTGGATCCGTCACACTGTCAACAAAAGCGACAATGGCAGCTTTGTTTTCTGTTTCCGCCCAAGAGGGCAACGGATCGGCAGCAAGAATGGACGTACTGCAGAAAAGAGCCGCGACACTGGCAATCATGCGCATGGGATATATCCAATAAATTTTTCAGATCAAAATGGGGCAGCGCTTGTGCAGCGCCGCCCCAAGGCATTTTTACCCGTTTACGGGTTGCCAGCAGGTGTGGTCAGCTTCTCCATGACCTGTTCCAAACTGAAGCTCGCCGCTTTTTGGCGCGGAGGATATTCCTGGAACGTTTCCAGGAACTGACCCACATAAGCCTGCGCCGGAACAAGGAAGTAAGCGCGATTGATCAACCAATCCCAATACGTGTTGGATGTGCGGTAACTGCGCTCATAGGGATCGCGCCGCAGGTTGAAAATGAGCGGCAAACGCAGCTCGGTCCAAGGCTCAGCCCAGGCACGCAGCGTGGTATACGCTTTCTGCTCTAGAAAGATCAGCTTCCAGTCTCCAAAGCGCAGAGCCGTCAGATCACCGTCATCAGAGAAGTAAAAAATCTCCTTACGCGGGCCTTCTTCCACCTCGCCACTTAAGTATGGCAGGAAGTTGTAGCCATCCAGATGCACGCGGTAGTCGCGACCACCGCCGACCTCAGCAACAGAAATACCGTCCAGCAGTTCTTCTTTGACGGTCGGACGCCCAGCAGCAGCCAGATAGGTTGGCAGCCAGTCCATGTGATGCATGATCTCGTTGGAGACTGAACCTGGCTCGATAAGACCTGGCCAGCGCACCATTGATGGCACCCGCCATCCGCCTTCCCAGTTAGTGTTTTTTTCACCAAAGAACGGCGTCATCGCTGCATCGGGCCATGTGTTCATATGCGGCCCGTTGTCCGTCGAATAGTGCACGATGGTCTCATCTGCGATGCCAAGTTCGTCCAGAAGGTCAAGGAACTGACCGATGTGCATATCGTGTTCGATCATGCCAGCAGTGTACTCATCGACACTTTTCCCGACCGTATCGTTGGCCATTTGCTGGCGCTCGTCACTGACGTGCGTACGGAAGTGCATTCGCGTCCCGGACCACCAAAGGAACCAAGGCGTGTCCTCTGCTTCCTTGCGCTTGATAAAGTCGATGGCTGCGGCGACGGTTTCGTCATCCACGGTCTCCATACGCTTTTTCGTCAGTGGGCCGGTATCTTCGATTTCGCCGTCAGCAGACGATTTAATCACCCCTCGCGGACCAAATGTTTCGCGGAACGTACGGCCATCCGGCATGATGGCATCACCAGGATAATCCAGGTTTTCGGGCTCTTCTTCAGCATTAAGGTGATAGAGATTTCCGAAGAATTCATCAAAACCGTGGTTGGTCGGCAGATGTTCATCCTTGTCACCAAGGTGATTTTTGCCAAATTGGCCTGTCGCGTAACCTTGAGCCTTGAGCAACCCCGCGATTGTCGGGTCCTCTTCCTGCATGCCAAGATCAGCGCCTGGTAAACCTACTTTTGACAGGCCAGTGCGAAACACGGATTGGCCCATAATGTAGGATGAGCGTCCGGCCGTGCAGGATTGCTCACCATAATAATCGGTGAAGATCATGCCTTCGGACGCGATACGGTCAATGTTAGGGGTTCGATAGCCCATCAGTCCTAACGTGTAGGCACTGATGTTTGACTGTCCGACGTCATCCCCCCAGATTACGAGAATGTTGGGTTTGTCTTCCTGAGCGATTGCTACACTGGTAATCAGTAGCAATGACGCTGTGGCGACACCCCCAAAGTTGAGAAGTTGCGGTAAACGCATGCTTTTTCTCCCTCTTTGAGTTGGGTTCTTGTTTTTATAGAACCGCATTATGGCAACACATGTTCTGATTGAAAAGAAACGAAGTGAAATTTCTTTTATCTTGCCAGGAATATTTTTATTCCATTTGTTGCGATGTGGTTTCCGTATGAGTGTTTGAACCAATTAAATAAAGCGAATCTGTAATTGTCTGATCGTCTGCACGAATTTAGAAATCACTTGGAAAATGCGACCTGTAGATTTCAATGTTGTGGCAGTATTGAAAGAACTGAAAAAGATCGAATTACAAACTTAATTTCATGATCGAACATTGCTTTGCGCGCAAATCAGATATGCGCAAACAACCGAATGTGCAAAACTAGTGCGATCGGCAGCTTTGTATCTTAGGTGAGGCCAAAAACGGCATTGACTAACCGCTTTTCCAATGGTTAGTCGAGGCAGCGAGCGTCCGCCAGCATCCCCAAAATCATGAAAACAAAAATGTAATGGAGATCACCTGATGGGACGATCAACAATGGCAATAACGCTTGCCGCTGCAACCTTTGGCCTGCCAGCATCTGCGGCCACAATCCAAGCACTTTTTTCCGACCAGACCACGGACCAGGTACTGTATATCGCTGACCTAAACGGCGATGGTGATACGAATGACGCCGATGAAGTCCAGGTATTTTTCGATGAAAATAACGCCAGCGGTATAACCACACCCACGAACAACGTCTTTCAACTGGCTCAGTCACAGACAGGGGATGTTTACATCGGAGACGGCGATACAGACACGGTCTACCGGCTGCGCGACCTGAATGGAAATGACAATGCGCAGGATGCAGATGAAGCATCCGTGTGGTTTTCATCCGAGAACGAGAATGGTTTTGCACTGCAAACAGCGAATGGCATTGCCGTTGGTGGCGACGGTGCAATTTATGTCGTCGAGGCTGATACCGTTGGAAAGCCGGATGGTGATGTCGTCTACCGAACAGAAGACCTGAATGGCGATGGAGATGCCAATGACGCGGGTGAAAGCGTGATTTGGCTCGATCTTGCGGCACTTGACGCGTCGTCGTCCCCTTTTGAGATCACCTTTGATGGCGATACTGCCTTCATTACGGATACCGCCGGTGGCAGCCCAAGAATCTATCGCGCTGAAGACAGTAACGGGAACGGCACAATCGACGCCTCTGAAGTTGTTCAATATGTTGCAGAAGGGGATGCACCTTTTGCTCTCGCGTTATCAGCCAGTGATGGCGATCTATTTGCGCAGGACCTCTTTACGGACGGTCTGATCCGATACACAGATTTGAACGGGGATGGAGTCATTGATGTCACGACAGAGGCGGTAAACGTTTGGGATCCCACAGGGTTCTTAGATGGCGCCATTTTTGATTTTGCCATTGAGGGGGACCGTGGGTTGGTGCCCAGCAACAGTTTTGATGGCGACGACTCAATCGTCGCTTTGCGCGATTTGAACGGCGATGGTGATTTCCTTGACGCGGGCGAAACCCAGACCCTGCTATTATTTAGTGAAGAGGGCAACTTCCCGCTGAGACCGCGTTCCGTCGCGTTTTATAGCAGTGTGACAGCCGTACCAATGCCGGCGTCCATTTTTCTTCTTGCAGGTGCTTTTGGCGGCTTGGGCTTCTTAAAAAGACGCCGACAGAGCTGACGGCCAGCATCCATCGCACCTGCGGCGTCGGCCAGGTGCGATGGCTTCTTTGAGTCCAAATTTACAACGGTTTCAGATCGGGAAACCGACTACTGTGGTTTTGCCCCGATCGTCTCAGCCACCAGATTGGACAAGCGATCAAAGTGGTCAAACGTTCCGGCGTGTTTCAATTCTGCACAAGGTTTTTTTCGGTATCCGTTCGTGTAAAGCAAGAACGGCGTCTCGGCAGATTCGGCTGTTTCTGCATCGATTTCGCTATCACCGACATACACGGCAGGGCCCTCACTCAGTCGCTCAATAGCCAAAAGAAGCGGTGCCGGGTGCGGTTTGCGTTGCGACAGGCTGTCCCCTGCGACAATCGCGTCAAAAAACTGATCAAGATGTAGATGCTCTAGCACGGTTTGTGTAGGCGCCATTGGCTTGTTCGTGCACAGACCTAGAAGGTGGTTTTGCCGTTTTAAAACCTTCAGTTCGTCGACAACGCCGGGATAGAGCTTTGTGAGGGTAAATGCGGTCGGATACGCGGCCATAAAGTCTTCAAGGCATGACGGGTGCGCAGCGGCATCAATCTCTCGTGCATCACACATTTTTTGTACGAAAACGCCGACACCATTTCCAATGAAATTACGTGTTTCTTCAATGGTGAGGGGTTGCTTGTGCATGTTCGCCAAAATGCGGTTGGCAATACCCTGCAAATCAGGTGCAGAGTCGATGAGCGTGCCATCAAGATCAAAGATCACGGAAGCCATTGTTCAAACCCTTTTCTGGATCAAGTGCGGCACCGGTTGTGCAAAGTTTCTGTATCTGCATGGGCCCACTATCTCTGATGCCGCCTAATACTCCGCCACGCATCCTTTCACCATGCTGTGCACTATTCTCTCTCTCCTTTGGAGAGTTTTTGGCACATAGTTTGCAATTTTATCCCGAAATCAACGGCAGTTTCGGGTAAATTCGACGCCTACTAAGGCCAAGCGGAGCACTTCAAACACCCCAGGCAGCATCGCCGCAATACGACCTCACACGCGAGAAACGCGAAACATTTATCCTGTTGGATCATCACGCTCTATCATCGCAGGCGTTTCATTCCTTGTGATACACGTCCTGCAAACCAAACACGGGTGTTTCCAGACCCTCAAAGCGCGCTTTGAGTTGCAAAGCCAGAAAATGCGAGTAATGCCGCGATTGATGCAAATTGCCGCCATGAAACCACATCGCCTCTTGCTGTGTAGGTTTCCACATGTTGCGCAGTTCACCTTCCCATGGACCGGGATCTTTGGGCGTGTCTGACCCCAACCCCCAAACTTTGCCAACCTTATCTGCGGTTTCCTGATCCACGAGCTCAGCGACCCACCCCGTCATGGGCCCATAGCCCGTTGCATAGACGATCAAATCCGCATCGAGCCTGCTGCCATCGTCCAGTATCACCCCATCCGGGACCAATTCTGACACCTGCCCTCGTGCCAGTTTGATCTTGCCATCAATGACCATCTGACTCGCGCCAATATCGATGTAATAGCCCGATCCACGGCGCAGGTACTTCATAAACAGACCAGAATCGTCCGCACCAAAGTCCAGTTCAAAACCGGCTTTTCCCAAATCGCTGTAGAACGCGGCATCATCTTTGCGGATCGCGTCATACGACGGTTTCTGGATGTCATGCAAAACGGCGTATGGGATAGAGGCGAAGATCAGATCAGCCCTGTCCGTTGTGATCCCCTGCGCCACAGCTTCCTCCGAATAGAGGGCGCGCAAACCATGTTGCATAAGCATATCAGAACGCACAATGTGGGTTGAAGAGCGTTGCACCATGGTTACGTGAACACCTTCCTCCCACAGAGCCGCACAGATATCATGCGCCGAGTTGTTGGAGCCGATGACCACAGCCTTTTTCCCCTTGTAGGCTTCGGGTCCGGGATGTGCCGAGGAGTGTTGTTGATCGCCTCGGAAGGTATCCTTTCCCGGGAAATCCGGCATATTTGCTTTGCCTGACATGCCGGTCGCAAAGACGATATGTTTGGGTCGCAAGGTCACGGTCTCCCCCGGGCGATTAATTGTAACGCGCCACTCCTTTGCGTCTGGGTCATATGTTGCGTCATTCACTCTGGAACGGGTCCAGTAGTTCAGCTCCATGACCTTTGTGTACATTTCCAACCAGTCCCCAATCTTGTCTTTGGGTGAAAAAATTGGCCAAGTTGGGGGGAACGGCAAGTATGGCATGTGGTCGTACCACACCGGATCATGCAGACAGAGCGACTTGTAACGGTTGCGCCAACTGTCGCCAGGGCGGTCGTTCTTGTCGACAATTACTGTGGGCACCCCGTGTTGCCGAAGTCGGGCACCCAGAGCGATGCCGCCCTGGCCTCCGCCGATAACCAGCACATAAAGCTGTGTGTCATACCCGAGTTCGGCGCGCTCTTTGTCGCGCTTTTCTTTCCACGTCGGTTCATTATGCTCTGATCCGTGCACCGCTCCAAAAGGTCTGTTCAGGCCCTGTGGTTCTTCATGGCCATTCAATTCGGCCATGGCAGTGAACATCGTCCAGATTTTCCCCTTGATGATACGTAGCTGCGCTTCTCCACGCGCCAAAGCGGTATCAAAGGTCAACCACACGGTAGTGACACCCGCGTCGACGCTTGATGCGCGTTCACGGTCACGCACAAGATTGCAAGGGGCGGTCGATGCGAGCTGCGCGGTCAACATCTCAGCAACTGCAGCCTGCCCCGACATCGTTTTGATGTTCCAGGTAAAGGTCAGCAGATCCCGCCAGTGGCAATCATCCTGAAACAACGCCACAATCTGCGCCACATCTTGCGCCATCAGCGCGGCGTTAAGGTCAGAAATCACTTTTGAAATGATCGGATCATCGGACGAATCCAGCATCTTACCCGTTTCCTTTTTCAGACGTTGAACCTGGGGGCGGAGGGTGTTTGTCAGGGCCGGACAAGTCAGCCAGCAAATGGAGCATGGCCGTGCAATCCTGATCCCCACGCATCCATGGAATTGAAAGTGCAAAAAGCTGTTGTGCTGTGGATCCCAAAGGCGTGGGCGCACCCGCCGACTGTGCCAGCCGCAACCCAAGATCGATATCTTTCAGGCCCAGTCGCAATGGGAAATCGGGGCTGATGTCGCCGCTCAGGACTTTCTTGGGGAAGTTTGTGTTGATCTGGCCCTGCCCGGCGGGCGTTTGCCTCAGAACATCAACAACCTGAGTGATATCCAATTCCAACAACCGCGCAAGGTTCAAAACTTCCGCTGTCATGACCATACCGATCATACTCATATAATTGTTGATAAGCTTCAATTTCAGACCACTTCCCAGAGGCCCCACATGGATGATGTCACTGCCAAGACTGGCTAGTACGGGCCTGACACGCTCAAAATCAGCATCCTTTCCTCCAGCCATGACTAGCAGATCTCCGGTGGCTGCTTCTTTAGGAGAGCGTCCAACCGGTGCGTCCATCACGGCAATCTTTCGAGGCGCCAGATCCAGTGCCAAGCTTTTCAGATCCTCGGGGTGCCCGGTACTCATATCCATGACGATAGCACCCGCGGGCAGTGTGTTCGCAGCCCCTTGCGAGCCAAGAACTGCTTCCCTGACATGGCGACTTTCAGGCAACATGGTGATGATACATTCAGCATCTTGTGCGGCATTCTCGGGCGCGCTTGCAATCCGACAGTTTGGCACATCGACAAACCGGGAGACCGCGACAGAACTGACATCACAAACGCGCAGCACATGACCTGCCGCAAGCAGACGTTTGGCCATGGGCGCACCCATCGTTCCAAGTCCTATGAAGCCAATTTTCATTCTATCCTCGCGGCATGTTTCGCCCGGTCTGTTCAATCCAGGAGGAGCTCGAGATCCATAACATGCAGGCTACCGGTGTCTGCTGCATCAAGGTCAGACACAACCCTGCAGGCTGCCGAAAAGTCTTCCTTTGAGGTGTAGGAGGATTGTGTCACGAGACAGCGCACGCCAGCAGCGGCAGCGGCACTCAGCCCAATGTGACTGTCTTCCACAACAAGACATCTTTCGCGCGCCAACCCAAGCGCATCCATCGCCATCAGATAAATCGCCGGGTCGGGCTTTTTAGCCTTTACCATGTCGCCTGCAAAAACACGCACATGTGGTGCGACTTCGTCGCCCAGCAAAACGTCCACAATTTTCTGCACAGCACGTTCATTCGACGTGGAACAGACTGCAATTGTGATACCCCCATCGACAGCCTCTTGCATGATCCGCGCAATGCCGGGGCGCAAAGGGAGTTCACCACCTGCAATAAGTTCCATGAAGAGATCCGTCTTTAGTCGGTGCAGATCTTTGATGAAGGCATCGCGTTCGGGTTCTGCTACCGGCCATTGCGTTTCATCAAAATGGCGGCACATACGCTCTTTGCCCCCAGCCGTATGAAGCAATTCTCCGTAGCGTTCGACAGACCATTCTGCATCCAGACCCTTTGCAGCAAAGGCCTGATTGAACGCAACACGGTGGCCATCTTTTTCAGTATCAACCAAAACGCCGTCGCAATCGAACAGCAAAGCCTGCAGCGTGGCCATCAGGCTTTTCCTTCCGATCCAAAGAGAGCGATCATGTCCTTAACGCCTGATTTCATAAGCGCGTACTGCGCATCAATGAAGGGGATCGGCTCTCCAAGGTTCGGCTTTTCGATTTTGAGATCCGTAAAGCCCTTGATGAACTGCAGCTTGTGCATGGTTGAGATATTCACCTTGGCGCACCCTGACGAAATGCAACGACTGAATTGATCCGCATTCAGCCCTGTGCCACCGTGGAGCGCAATTGGGATGTCGACCGAAGAGGTGATCTCTTCCAACCTGTCATAGGCAATCTTTGGTTCCCCCTTGTAGACGCCATGCGCCGTGCCAATCGCCGGTGCAAAGACGGCCAGATCAGGGAAATGACCGCAAAATTCGACACATTCCTTTACATTCGCCAGTATCGCCTCATCTTCGGCAACGAACTTGTCGTCCTCCGTCCCTCCGATGGCCCCGATTTCTGCTTCAAGCCCGACACCAGCGCCAGACGCCAGATCATAGGCCATTTTGGTCTGGCGGATGTTTTCCTGAAACGGCAAGGCAGAACCATCGAACATGACCGACGTCCACCCTGCATCAATGCACCCCTGAATAACGTCCAGATCCTTACAATGATCCAAATGCAATGCCACGGGCACATCGACCCCCTCCGACAGGCTGCGCACCCAATCTGCAATCGGCTGGAACCCCCAGACTTTGATTGTTTTCACCGAGAGCTGGATTATAATCGGGGCGTTCATCTCTTGGGCTCCGTCCACAACGGCACGAGCACTGTTGTAGTCGATCATGTTGAAAGCTGCGATGCCGTACTTCTCTGCCTGAGCTTTCTTGAGCATTGATTTCATCTGGGCAATAGCCATCGCGCGCCTCCATTCAGGTACATTTATTCCGCTCCCCGGCGGTTGTTCCGCCGAGGTTCATTCAAACTAAGACAGCGGACCAGCCACTGGGCCAGTCCTGATTGGCCTCAGATCAGTGTCTCTGACCCCAACGCCGGGTTGAACAGACGCATCTCGCCGTTCGCTTTGGCGGCATTGTCGAAATCGGTGCCGTTCGGCGCAGAGACGATTTCCAGCTGCAGCCCCCACGGTGCCATGAAATAGCACCAGGTCAGGCCAATGTTCGGGCCTTCGGTGTAAGACGTGGGTTCACCCAGAACCTCGACATCATTGTCTTTCAGAAACTGAATTGCCGCATCCATATCATCCACATAAAACGCAAAATGATGCCCGCCGATGTCACTGTTCTTGGGCGGTGTCGGATTTTGATCTGGCGAAACATATTCAAAGATTTCGAGGTTCGTGCCGTTCCCCATCCGCATGTAGCGAAACTCGTTGATCACGGAGCGCGGGTGAACGCGCAGGTGCTCGGTCATCCAGTCGCTGTCATCGACGCGAAAGTTTGTCGCCGCTGTGTAAAGCGTCTTGCCCCCCAGAATTCTTTCAAAGAAATCACAGGCCTCGTTGATATCCGGGACGGTGAAGCCGATATGCTCCATCCCTCGCATTCCTGGCATACTCATGTTTGTTTTCCTCCTCTTGGTTTCTTCTGTAATCAGAAATACTTGGCCGAGAAATCAGCAAGTTTCTGATATTGCCCTCCAGCCGCAATGGCCTCGTACATGCCGCGCCAAATTTCGTGCTGATCGCCGTAAAGCTCTCCCAGCCGTTTGTTGGGGATGAACTCGGCTTCCACTTCGACCATCTGGTCTACGGCTTCTTCGATGGATCCAAAGGCACCAGACCCGAAAGCCCCGAGGATCGCCGCCCCCAGAACCGTGCATTCGCGTTCTGTTGTCACGCGGGTGGGCATGCCGATGATGTCCGTCATGATTTGCACGAAGCCCGCACTCTTGGTGCCTCCCCCGGTCAGACGCAGTTCAGAAATGCCACCATCCACATCGCTTTGGAAGGCATCAACAACCATGCGCATTTCATTCGCGCAGCCCTCCAGAAGTGCGCGGATCAAATCGTGCCGCGTATGGTAGAGACCGATCCCCAGAAACCCACCGCGCGAGGCGGCATCATAGTAAGGCGTAACCTGACTGCTGAGGAACGAATGAAATAGCAATCCCTGCGCGCCGGGTGGCGAAGCAGTCGCGCCATCGACCATCAAGGCAAATGGACTGCGACCAAGCGCATTTCCGGCTTCGATCTCGCGACGACCCATGTTGTCGCGCCACCACTTCAGGCAGGCACCAAGGCTGAACGCAGCCCCTTCAATGTCCCAGGCGCCCGGCACACCGTGGCCGCCCCACCAGAGGTTGTTGCCCTTGATCCGATCTAGTGAATCCAAATGCCCCACCATCACGCCGGAGGTCCCAACCGTAAATTCGGCCATGCCCTGCTTGATGACGCCCGCACCGATGGCCGCGCATTGCTGGTCTCCGGCACCGCGACACAGCGTAATCCCTTCGGGCAGACCCGTAAGTGCCGCAGCTTCTTTGGAAAGCGTGCCCGCGACGCCCGAAGGTTCCCCCACAGGCGGCAGTTTGTCACGACCAATGCCGCACATCGACAGGATCTTGTCACTCCAGTCGAGCTTGGAGATATCCATCATTCCGTTCAATGTCAGCGACGCGGGATCTGTCACCCATTCTTCCGCCCCGAGTTTATAGAGGAAGTATTCTTGCCCATTGACGAACCACCGCGTCTTGTCAAAAAGCGCGGGTTGGTTGTCTCGAAACCAGGCAACCTTTGCCGCAGACCACAACGGGCTAAGCTGCATGCCTGTGTGTTCCTGGTGCGCTTGCGGGGAAATCTCCGCCTCGAATTTCGCTTGATACTCCATCGCGCGCGTGCAGTTCCAGACGTAGCTGTTGCATAGCGGTTTTTTATCCGCATCCAGCATGCCAATGGTTCCGCGCTGGCTCGAAAGCCCGACCGATTGGTAGGACTCAGGCGGAAGGTTTGCAGCCGATGTGGCCTGCGAGCAGGCCTCGCAGATACCCTTCCATACAACGTCAAGATCCTGTTCGCTCCAACCCGGATGCGGCGAGATGCAGGGATATTCGGTATAGCCATGCCCCAAAGTCTTTCCGCGCGCATCAAAGATCATGACAGTGCACCCGGTCGTTCCGGCATCAATTCCCACAAAGGCTTGAACCGCCATCATATTTCCCCTCCCATGGTTTCTAATCCCTCAACCCATTCTGTCAGCAATGACAAAAATGCCAACCGGTGTCGCTGATCCTCCGGGCTCAAGCACGCAAGCAGGCTTTGTTTATATGTCGGCACATCCTCGACACGCTCCAGCACGGCATCTGGCGTCAGCGCTAGCGTCGTGTCCCCGGAACCACTCCAGTCTTGATTGCCAGGAACCCCGTGCTGGATCGGCCCATCTGACCATGTTGCATCAAGCTTCAATGCGCCCTCGGCTCCAGTCCAGACCACATATTGGTGAAAGTCCACCACACCGCCATCTCGACACATGCCTTGCAGATCCGGACTCATACTCGCATGCACGGTAAGGCGCGAGGTAAAGTCCCCGCGCACGGTTTCGATCTCTGCTTGGTGTCCGCTGTGGCGCAGAAGGGCCCGCAACAAGATGTGCTTACCCGAACAAGACCCTTCATTGTGTTCAACCACAGTGCGCAGATCACGCCCTCCTCGACTACCGTAAGGAATACGTCGCACAGCATGGAAAACATCGGCAACTTCAGGGGCTTCAGACAACTGGTTGCGCGCCTTGAAAGCGTCAATCAGGTCAGCGTTATCCGAAACGATCTGCGCCATCAGCGTGGAATGACCTTTCCATCGGACGCATCAAAATAATAGAGGTCTTTGGATTGAAAACTCAGGTGACAGCCCATGCCCACCGTACCTGGAAAGGAGGTGTCCGCTTTGGCACGCACACGGCCCTTGCCTGTGTCGACCTCAACCAGCACATCCGCACCGAGCAATTGGCGCGAGTAGACCTCACCTGTGATGCTCCCCGCAGATGGTTCGAGGGCAACGGAAGCTTTGTCAGGCCGGACCCCAACTAGAAGGTCCTTTTTGCCCGCCGCATTCAAACGCGCGGCACTGGCACTGTCTAATGCGATAGTATCATCCGCGAAAAGCAACACTGCATCACCGCCTTCGCTTGAAAGCTGCATTTCCATCAGCGACATTTGAGGTTCCCCCACAAAGGTCGCGACCCAAGAATTGGCCGGATTTGCGTAAATTTCCTCGGGCGTGCCAAATTGCTGAAGCACACCGTCGTTCATAACCGCGATCCGGTCCGCCATGGTTAGCGCTTCGAGCTGATCGTGGGTGACATAAATCGTCGTGACACCAAGCTCAAACTGAAGGTGTTTCAATTCACTGCGCATCCGCGCGCGCAATTTGGCATCCAGGTGCGCAATTGGTTCGTCGAACAAGAACACCTGCGGTTGTCGCACGATCGCGCGCCCGATTGCCGTTCTTTGCTTTTGCCCCCCGCTGAGTTCTTGTGGACGCCGATTGAGCAGGTGGTCGATTTCCAGCAGCGTCGCCGCTTCCTTCACCCGCCGTTCGATCTCACTGGTCTCGAGTTTGGCTTGCTTCAAAGGATTAGCGATGTTGTCAAAAATCGTCTTATGCGGATAAAGCGCATAATTCTCAAAGACCATCGCAATGTCCCGGTCTTTGGGCGGCAATTCATTGACGACTTTATCGCCGAAGACAATCTGCCCGGAACTGATGTGCTCCAGCCCGGCCAACATCCGCAGCGACGTGGACTTGCCGCACCCTGACGGACCCAGCAACGAGACAAACTCGCCGTCCTTAATGTCCATATTCAGTTCTTTGACAGCAACTGCGCCATCACCGTAGTCTTTCCAGACATTCTTGAAGGATACTGCAACCATTTTGGGTTTTCCTTGCCTCTTTTACTCTTTGACAGCGCCCATGGTCAGACCCGCAACCAGATAGCGTCGCACGAGCAGTCCCAGCGGGATCATCGGTGCGGTTGTCACCACACCAGCAGCCATGATTTTACCCCAGTCGATATTTTGCGGCTGAACCAATTCCCGCGTTGCCGCTGGCAGCGTTTTTGCGCCACCACTCCCGATAATCGTCGCGAAGAGAAAATCGTTCCATGCGAACAAGATACACAGGATAACGAATGCACCAATTCCCGGTGCCACCAGAGGCAGGATCGTTAGAAACGCCTGAAACCGGTTTTGCCCATCTACCTGCGCGGCCTCTTCGATGGCATAAGGGACACCGTCAAAGAAACCTTTCAACATCCAAATCGCAAAGGGCAGATTAAAGGTGGTAAAGGCCAGAATGAGACCGGGCAGTGTGCCGACCAGATCCGCGGATCGGAAGATCGCATAAAGCGGCACAATAACAGCCACAATCGGCGCCATCCGGGTTGAAATGATCCAGAACAGCAGATCTTTTTTGCCTCGGAATTCACTGCGTGACAGGCTGTAGGCACACATCGATCCCAAAGTCACTGCGATCATTGCAGACCCAATGGAAGCCACGAGACTGTTGAACAGATATGTGCCAAAATTATTCTCAGTGAACAGCGCCACATAATGCGTGAAAGTCGGCGAAAAATCGAAGAAAATCGTGGCGCCCAGCCAATCACCCGGATCTGGAAGGGCAAAAGCATCTAACAGATCTTTGAGCGAAGAAACCAACATGATCATCAGCGGCAACAGCGACCACACCAGATAGAAGGCAAGGAAGATTGGGCTGACCCATTTCAGCGTCTTAACAACAAAACCTGTGTCGTAGGAAATCAGTTCGCGCGATGCCATGTGTGCCTCCTTTTTCTGCTCTAATTATCCGAGTCGCCCTGCAGGGCTTTCTTGCGCGCCGGATCTTCGAGCACACGCACCAGGATCATGCCAAGAATGATCGTAACAATCAGCAAGGTCAGCGCGATGGCAGCGCCACGCCCCAGCTTGAAAAACTGGAATGATACATCGAAGAGATACACAGGCAGCAAGCGCGTCGAATTGCCCGGCCCGCCGCCTGTCAGCGCAAGGATCGCGTCGATGAAACGGAAATTATCCATAAATCGCAGCAGGATCGCGATAAGAAGGAAGGGGTAGATGTTTGGTAGGCTTACATGGAAAAAGTTACTGATGGATCCTGCACCATCGACCATATTGGCCTCGAGCTGGTCCTGCGGCACGCGCTTCAATCCCGCAAGCGTGATCAGCGTAATCAACGGCGTCCATTGCCAGACATCCACGAGGATGATACCAAACAAGGCGGTGTTCGTACTGCCAAGGATTGAGGTTTCATCAAGGAAACCAATGCTTTGGAATATCCAATGATACCATCCGAAGGTACCATTGTAGAGGTAGTAAAACAGCAATCCGGCAACAACCGGAGACACCATCATCGGCATCAAGAATAACGTCACCAAGACTTTTTCATAGCGGGAACTGTTCAGAACAACCGCCAGCGTGACTCCAACCACAACCTGGATCGTCAGGCAGATGACGCTGTATTTGATGAGGAGTCCCCAACCTTCGATGTATTTGGTATCGTTGAAAAGGCGCGTGAAATTCTTAAGCCCAACAAAGACATCGCCCGCCGCGCCGAACCCAACCTTGTGAAAGCTCATATAAATGAGCCAGAGAAATGGATATATAGTGATTGCAGCCAAGAGCACAATCGCCGGGGCCGCCAGATAGAAATAGAACATGCGACTGGGCGCCGGGTTCATCGTCTCCGGCATTTTACTGATGGTTGAATATCCCCAGTCCTGATCCGAAAGCGCGGGATGCCCTCCGGTAGACGTGCTGACAGTCATGTTTGCTCCAAGCGGAATGAACTATACAACATGATTTCGATCCAAACGCGGTGACCGTGTTTCGGTCCCGCTGTTTCCATCCGCATCATGTGCTTTGTTGCGCGTATGTCGAAGAAAGGCGCCAAGGATGACGCCTTTCCTTTGCTTCAACCGTGTTAGTGCAGGTTGTCGATTTGAGACTTAATGCTCTGGCACGCCTCTTCCGGCGTGGTTTGGTCAGATAGGCAGCGCTGTGTCTCTGCGGCGAGGATCGTGTGATACTCGTTTGCCTCAGGAACTTTTGGCCCCAGCACAAAGTTTGGATCTTTGATGCCGATGTCATAGACCGCATCAAAGGTCAGCGCGTTTGGCATGCTTGATGGCCGCGAACGTGCTTCGGCGACACCGGGTTTGTCCATCACAGATTTCCGAGTTGGCGTGCCGCCAAGGCCCGTCAACACGTCAAACTGGATGTTGGAAGATGTCGCATAAACGCAGAATAGATACGCCGCGCGCTGTACATCCTCGGACGCATTGCCGTTGATGCCAATGCCGCCCACGCCGCAATTCGTGCCGTTGACAGCCGGACCGCCATTGACAATCCAGCTCGCTTCACCTTTGGGGCACGGCGCATATGCCGTCCTGCCACCCGCCGCTTTGGACGTTGTTTCGTCTTCGATCGACGCTGCAAACTCGTGATACTGAACCTGCATCGCGATGTTACCTGACTGGTAGACTGTGTTGAGCTCAAGCGTACCATTGGCCAGGTTATCAGGGTGACTGACATCCGCCTGCTCTTTGAATTTCTGCATCAGCAGGACAGACTGTTCGTCCCCCCAATTCGAAGGTGGTGGGCTTTTGCTGCCCAGCTTGTCGTCAATTTCCCAGTCCAGCCAACGGCCGTGGGCAAAGAACATGCGCTGCACATCAAGCTGCGTTGTCCAAGCAAATGACCCTTGGTGTTGCGCGTAACCATAGGGCACGTCTGCGCCGCTGTTCCGTTTGTTTTTCAGGAACTCAGCAAAGTCATAGACGTTTTTCCAGGTCGAATCCGCGTCGAATTCCATCCGGTACCCGTATTCTGCCTCAAAATCTTTGGTATTCGCTTCGTACACATCCTGGCGATAGAATGTACACGCAACCGCGGCGTCATATGGTAGCGCGATCAATCGGTCCCGATCATAGAACCTGCCACAAGCGTCGAGGAAGTTTTCAAACCAGACCCCGTCGCCATAGCCTTCCGGATCCTGAGGCAAGGTTTCATCCCCAATCATCGGAGTGAGGTCTGCGTAGAAATCGGCGAAGGGTGAGCCAATCGGCTTATCCTGAACATAGCTGATCGGGAAATCCGAATTACCGCTCTGCAAGTCGATGCCGACCTTTTGCTGAACGGACGGAAGGCCATCGGTGATGATCTCGATCTCGATGCCGGTCAGCTTGTAGAATTCTTCAATTTTATCTCGGATCGCAAAAGATGGCGGTGTGTTTTCAGACATAAAAACCAACTTAGAACCTTCATACTGGCGCCATTTGGCGTCCTCGGAAGACTGCGCCTGAACAGGTCGGCGTGAGATGACAGTGCTTAACCCAACCACCAATGAACCCAGCCCAAGCGATGCAGCACCCCCGCCACCAAGCTCGAGAAACTTGCGCCGCGATACAGGTTTGTAGATCGCGTTTTTCGGTACGTAAAACATGGTATCCTCCCAGTTGTTGCCGATCGCCGATCTGAGTACGGGCTGACGGCTTCCCACGAATGCCTCGGTTTAACTCGGACAGTCAGGTATGAAAACTATTTTCCACATTTGACTAAAAATCAAGCCTTTGGTGAAAATTTCCGTCACATATGTGGAAAATTGGCTTTAACTGGCGGGAAACAGATGAAAAACCTTGGTTTGTTTCCCGAGGTCAAGAGACCTCATGCCGCGAATGCCTGGCAGAAACGCACTTCACACAGGCTTTGTTCTACGACTTTTTAAAGTAGAGATTGAGCGTCGCGGCGGTTTCTTCAAGTGCCATTGGCGCCTTACCGTTCGACTGAAACAGGATCCCGAGATAGACAAGATAGACGATGTAAAGCTGGCACATGCGCCCTTCCAAAAAGTCACCATAGAGAGGGATTTGTGGTGTTGCAGTAATCCACGTCCACAGCGAAACTTCTGCGGCTTTTGCTACTGGGGAATCCAGATTGCTGGTGATGGCGACCGTTTTAGCGCCCTTGCGCCGCGCCACCGTGAGCGCGCCGGCAACTTCTTCTGTCGTTCCCGTATGAGACACCCCGACAAAAGTCATTTCCTCATTTGCCGTCGCAGCAACAACCTGTTGTGTGTATCCATCCCGGTGACATGTTGCTCTGATACCGGCCTTCAACAAAAGATGGACAGCCTCTTCGCACACGGCAACAGCACCGCCAACCCCAAGAAAATAAACCTCTTTTGAGCGAAGTATACTTGTTATTACCTGTTGAACATCACTGTAGACAATGTGCTTTTGCGTTTCTGTCATCGCGGAGCTCAGCGCACCAAGTAACTTAAAACTGATCTCGCTGAGAGGGTCACTCTCGTTCATTTCCGCAGGCAAATTGATGAAGCGTTCGCCGCCGGTATTCTCCGATGCCATGGCCAGTTTCATATCGGCGAAGCCTTTATAACCCAAGGCCCGCGTGAAGCGGCTGATGGTGGCTTCGCTGACATCCAAGGTGTTCGCAAATTCGGTAATGGACATCTCAAAACGTTTGGCTTGGTTTTCTTTAAGATAATCCGCGACAAGACGTTCTGACTTGCGAAGAGTAGCGTATTTTTCCTGTAACCGCAGGGCAATTCCTTTGGACATATACGTAACTCCCCTATCATGATCTGAGCGTTAGAAACGTTTCAGCAAACACGCCACATTCAGCTTGTGCTTGATTGCAGCTTAACCCCACCATCACCGGCTACACGGTTCCCTCTTAGAGAGCATATTCAGTAAGAGAAAGAAAGAAAATTTCCACCGGCGGTGGATTGCGCCCGCGCACTCAACTCACCGATACGATTACACTTCTGTCGACCGAAGCATGTTATATTACAGGTAATTAGGCGCTTAGTAGTAAGGCCGGACAAACAACTTAAAACTCAGAAAGAATGGCCCGCAGCACGTAAATATAGAGATATTTTCAGCTATAAATACTTTTGGTGGAAATTTCTTTACGATTTTCAATTGCTATGCTAAGAATCAGAAAAGCGTGAGTAATCTGCCTCTTTTTTCATGGGAGAAAACCTTTATGGCACCGGCAAAAAAGTCTAATACGCCGCCAAAAGAGCTTTTGGAAAAACTTTACAAAACAGCTTACAAAATCAGGAATTTTGAGAGCGAAGGCATAAAACTATACCGACAGGGCCTCGTGCGTGGTTATTTCCACCCTTATTTAGGGCAAGAAGGCATCGCAACCGGCGCCTGCGCGGCGTTGGAGGAAAAAGATTACATCGCTTCGACGCACCGTGGACACGGGCATTGCATTGCGCAGGGCGCCGAAGTGCACGGTATGGTTGCTGAACTTCTGCAAAAAGAAACCGGCTATTGCAAGGGCTATGGCGGCTCTATGCACATCGCTGACATCACCAAAAACAACCTTGGCGCAAACGGGATTGTGGGCGCGAGCACACCTTTGGGTGTCGGTGCCGCCATGGCCTGCCAAGTGCGTGGTTCAGATGCGGTCACAATCGCTTTTTCCACCGACGGCGCCAGTAATAACGGGACTTTTCTGGAATCCCTGAACCTTGCCGCCATCTGGAATTTGAACTTCATTCTGATCGTTGAAAACAACCAGTATGCAGTGTCTACGACGCTCGCTGAGGCCACGCGGGAAACCGAACTTTATAAACGTGGCGAAGCGATTGGTGTCGAAAGTCATCGGATTGATGGCAACGATTCTCTCGCGGTTTATGAAACCGTGGCTGACGCGGTCAAGAAATGCCGGGCCGGTCTTGGCCCTATTTTGATTGAGGCGGTGACCTTCCGTCACAGTGGGCACCACGTCAATGATCCTGGCAAATACATGCCAGAAGACAAGTTGAAGTATTACAAAGACCGGGATCCTGTGGATCGCGCGCGCGATAACTTCATCAAAATGGGAAAGGCGACCAAAGCGGAAGTCGCCAAGATCGATGCCGAGATTGAGGCTGAGTTCGAAGCTGCCGTGGCTGCTGCCAAATCTGCTGGTGAAGTCACAGTCGATGAGTTCCGAGAATTCGTCGACGGGTACTAAAGCTGTTCTGAAGTCAACGGATACCGCCACCTGAAGGGAGGACCACGATGTCAGGTCGTGAACTAATGTACAGGGAAGCCTTGCGCGAAGCTCTGTTTGAAGAGATGGCTCGGGACGAGGAAATCTTTATCATTGGCGAGGGGATCGCGGAACGGGGCGGCTCCTATAAGGTGACCGAGGGGTTACTGGACAAATACGGTTCCGGGCGCATTCGGGATACGCCGATCTCCGAAGCAGGCATGATCGGCGTCGGTGTCGGTGCTGCGATTGCGGGCGGGCGCCCTATTGTTGAAATTCTCTATGTCGATTTTGCCATGCTGGGCATGGATATGATCGTCAATCAGGCTGCCAAGTTCCGCTTGATGACAGGCGGCAGTGGCCGCGTGCCCTTTGTGCTGCGCACACAAGGCGGCACGGGAGGCGGCGTTGCAGCGCAGCATTCGCAAAGCCTTGAAGCGCTGTTCTATCACATCCCTGGCCTGCGCGTTGTCATGCCGTCGACGCCAGCGGATGCAAAGGGTTTGTTGAAGTATGCCCTGCGGCAGCCGGACCCGGTCATTTTCATCGAGCACAAGCATCTTTACATGACCAAAGGACACGTCCCCGAAGGCGAGTTGGTTACGGAATTTGGCGTCGCAGACATCAAACGCGAAGGTACGGATGTCACGCTCATTGCATGGTCCAACATGATCCCGCGGACACTGGAAGCTGCCGAAGAGCTTGCGGGCATGGGAATTTCCGCCGAGGTTCTGGACCCGCGCACTCTTGTGCCGCTGGATCGCGATGCAATCTTGAAATCTGTCGCCAAAACAAACCGCTGTGTCATCGTGCAAGAGGCCGTGCGCCGTGGCGGGATTGCGTCGGACATTTCCTCAATTATTCAAGAAGAGGCTTTCTATAGCCTTGATGCACCTGTGCAAATCGTGGCGGGCATGAATACCCCAATCCCGTTTAACCTCACACTTGAACAAGCATCCGTCCCGCAAAAAGACAATGTGATCGCTGCCGTGAAAAGTGTCCTCCACAGCGACGCGGCTTGAGCGGGGAAGTCGAACCATGAGCAAGCACATATTGGAGCGACTGGCCGAAACGAACCCGGATTGCGAGATCTGGTGGGACAGCTCTCCGCTGGTCTATGAAGCGTGGGCAGAACATGTGCTGAGTACTGCACCCAGCGACAAAAGGGATCAATGGACAACACAGCTCAAGCGGTTGTTTCACGGTGATACGATCTCGGACAGCGGTGAAATGGGCTTTCGCGGCGTCACAACGAACCCACCGCTCAGCCTGCAGGCCATTCAGGCGGATCCGGATTTCTGGGTGGATGAAATCCGCCGTGTCATTGACGAGAACCCGCGCGACGGCGTCGAGCAGGTGTATTGGAAAGTGTACCTTGAAACTGTCAGACGCGGCGCAGAGATGATCCGCCCGGTGTTTGAAATGAGCGACGGTAGATTTGGATACCTGTCCGGACAGGTGGATCCGCGCTTTGTGACTGATCTAGAACGAATGTGTGCCGATGCCGATGATCTGAGGTCCATTGGCCCCAACGTCATGGTCAAAGTGCCCGGTTCCGCCGAAGGGTACCAATTGATTGAAGAGCTCACCGCCAAAGGTGTGTCTACAAACAACACAACGTCTTTCACCGTGCCACAGTACAAAGCCTGCATGGACGCTGTGTCTCGCGGCCTGGAAAAGGCGCGCTCAGATGGCATCGATCTCAGCCGCTGGCGTTCGGTGATTACCCATATGTCAGCACGCCTGGGCAATATTGGCGATCTACTGTGGCAAGCTGAGGAACGTGGCATCGCGATCACGCCAGGAGAAATCACTCTTGGCGAACTGGCAGTGATGAAACGCGCTTACAAATTCGGGCAGGACATCGGGCATCCGTCCAAGATGCTCATGTGTTCGATGCGGGTCAGCCATGATCCGATCGAAGACACCGCGTCATGCTGGCACATCGAAAAACTGGCAGGCGGGAATTTTGTTTATACATGCCCACCGAAATTTATCGCAACACTGATGGAACATGAAGACAAGTTTGCCCCATTCGATGCGGGCGCCGTGGATGAAGACATTTCGCAGGAAAGCCTGAACAAGCTGCTTGAATTGCCCTATTTCCGGCAAGCTTATGACTTCGACGGTATGCAGCCGGGCGAATTCAGTCAATTCGGGGCCTTCGTCGCAACTGCTGCCGAGTTTGCAGTCGCCACCCGAAAAACAATCGATTTTGTCGCGCGTGTCTATTCGGATGCGAAGCGGCGCGCAGCCTAAGGATACACAGGATGGCAAAACCAATTGTGATGCCGCAGGTCGGTCAGGATCTGACGGAAGGCGAGCTGATTGAGTGGAACGTCAAGGTCGGCGACAGCGTAAAAAAAGGCGATGTCCTCGCAGTTGTCGAGTCTGAAAAGGCCAGCTTTGAAGTGGAAGCTTATGAAGACGGTGTCGTACTGGAGCTTCTTTACGAACCCGGAGATATGGCCATCGTGTTGGAGCCGTTGCTCATTCTGGGTGAAGCGGGCGAAACCGTCACGGCGATCGTTGCTAACGCGTCGCAAGCCAAAGAAGAAGAACCATCAAGCCCATCAACGGCGGCGCCTCAAGCCATGAACGATGGTCCTGCATCGGCTAAGCGCTCATCACCTCTTGCCAGACGCATTGCTGCGCAAAACAATCTCGATATCACAAGCATACCCGGAACGGGCCCGAAAGGGGCAGTGGTGAAACGCGATGTGGAAACTGCCATTGCAGATCGCGCAAAGAGCCCCCCTGCCCCTACAGCCACGTCCCCGCGTAGAGAAATCCCAGCCGCCGCATCGCCGCAGTTGCCTGCGCCCACATCAGACGATGATGTAGAGGTCCCCTTCAACAAAATGCGGCAGGTCATTGCAGATCGGTTGCTTCAATCCAAACAAACGATCCCGCATTTTTACCTCATGGCCGAGGCGGATGTCTCAGACCTGCAAGTTCGCCGCAAAGCGCATTTCGACATTACCGGCGAAAAAATATCGCTCAACGATGTGATCGTGCATGCAACGGCTTTGACGCTTTTGGAATTCCCAATGCTGAACAGCTATGTTTCTGACACGGGTATTCTTAAAAAGGCGCAGGTGAATATTGGTGTCGCCGTATCGGTAGAAAACGGGTTGATGGTGCCTGCGGTCGAAAACACGCCCTTCAAAACAGTTTCGGAGGTGTCAGGTCTCATTCGCGATTATGCTGCGGCCGCCCGCCGCGGCATGAATAAGTCGCAAGCAAAAAGCACGTTTTCGATTTCAAATCTGGGCATGTATGGCGTCGAAGTATTGCCAATTATAAACCTGCCCGAAGCTGGGATCCTTGGCGTTGGACCGGTCAAGCGGGTGGTGAAGGAACATCGCGGCGGCTTGCACGCCCGTGACGTCATTTCGCTCGCACTGGCTGCAGATCACCGGGCTGTCGATGGCGCTTACGGAGCACAATTTCTGAAATCCCTCGTTCAGACGCTCGAAACATATCAGGAATTCGCCTGACCCCAGCGCATGAGCCAAATGGGTATTATCTGCGGCATTTTGCGAACTCCTCAAAGTCCGTCCTGCATTGACCAGCTGACAAAAGCGGCAAAGACAATGACCGCCGCGGGAAAGGTTTGGACGATGACACTGCATTGAAATATAGGTGCCTTGATCAGGAGTAACTCCTGAGAAGATCACGTATCAAGGATACATAGCCATGCGCGCAGCTGTTGTCAGAGAATTCAAAGCCGATTTGTCCATTGAAACCGTGCCGGATCCGGTGTGCCCCGACAATGGTGTCGTCCTGCAAGTTGCCGCTTGTGGTGTGTGCCGATCCGATTTTCACGGTTGGGTTGGCGGGCATCCAAAAGTGAGCAATGGATCGATCCTTGGCCATGAATACTGCGGAACGGTTGTTGACGCGGGAGCGCGCGCCAAACACAAGATCGGCGATCGCCTTATTGCGCCGTTTATTCTGGGATGCGGTGATTGCCCCGCCTGCCAAACCGGCGCATCCAATACCTGCGAAAGCGCCGTCGTCCCGGGTTTTGGTGCACCCGGTGCCTATGCAGAATTTGTGGCTGTCCCGTTTGATCACAACCTCGTCCATCTGCCCGAGACGATGGCGCCTGCGTTGGCGGCGGGCTTCGGATGTCGCGTCACAACGGCATGGCACGCCTTGACGGATCGCGCACATGTCCGCGCGGGCGAATGGGTTGCGGTACATGGCACGGGCGGCATCGGTCTTTCCGCTTTGCTCTTAGGGAAAATGCTGGGAGCGCGAGTCGTCGTCGTTGACGTGGTAGAAGAAAAACTGCTCCACGCCAAAGAGCTCGGCGCAGATGCCGCCGTAAATGCGTTAAAAGAGGATGTGCCTGCTGTAATCCGCGAGATCACAGGAGGTGGCGCGCAGGTGTCGATCGAAGCGCTCGGCATTGAGGCGACAACAAATGCCTCGGTCGAATGCCTCGCTACCTTGGGACGTCACGTGCATGTCGGCATGCCAGCAGGCGACGGACTGATCCAAGTCAACATGCGCGCGATCTATTCCAAGCAGCTTGCGTTCTTTGGAACGCGGGGGATGCCAACCTGGAAATACCCCGCGCTTTTAGGAATGATTGACCGAGGTGATGTGGATTTGACACCGATGCTGGATCGAGAGGTCACCCTTTCAGGTGCCAGTGCCGAACTGCAGGCCATGACCGGCCCTACATCGCCAGGAACGGCCGTCATTACAGATTTCCAACACTAGAGTCCAAAGCGACCGACCGTCATTTGATATTTTGAAACAGCTACGCTGGCCGATACCTGAATACCCGCCTTGCACTCATCAAAACCGAAGCCCTCTGGCGCATTGTTCAGTCCAGTTTGAACCCCTTCGCGCGCACGTATGCACCGAAATCGCTGCGTTCGGGCACGCTATACTGCCGGGTTTTATCATCAGACCATGCGTAGCGCGCACTTTGGCCGAAGACCTCTGTGAAGCGCTGTTTGTTATAGGGCTGCGTCTGAGCGCGCGCGGTGTCATAGCCCGTAACGTCATCCTTCAACGTGTCATCTTTGTAGCGGTCAATGTGATACGTGACCTTTAACGGAAGCCGCTTTGAAATCACGGGTGCTTCTGCAGGATAGCCAAAGGCTAGACCCGCAAACGGAAAAACATGTGCGGGCAGATTCAATAGCGTCGAGACAGCCGTCGCCTCATTGCGCACCGCACTAATAGGGCAACAGCCCAGGCCGACCGCTTCTGCCGCCGTCACAAAAGCGCCCAACGCAATGGCCGCATCCCCCACTGCATTGAAAAACGCATCCAAATGATCATTCGCAAACGGGATATCGTGCCATGTGTGCAGCAGCCTCTGTCTGCGGTTGTTGCCACAGAAAATCGCAATCATTGGTGCATCTCTCACCCAGCTCTGGCCTGACACTATATCAGCGATCTGCTGCCGGCTTTCTACCGACTGAACCAGCACGATATCACGCTGTTGCAAATCGCTCTTTGTCGGCGCGGCAAGGGCCGTTGCGCACAGCATATTTACGCAATCCAGCGGCACAGGCCTATCCAGAAAGTTTCGGCAAGAGCCACGCGCCAGCATTGAATGCAGCAGAGTTTGCGCCGGTTTTTCTGTGTCCACTCTAGGCGCGTCACTGTAGCGAGCCGCAAGGGCGTGTTGCAAATTTCGCATGTGCTCTGTCGTCATTTCCCATTCGTCCTACTGAAATTTCCGCAAAGAAAACTAACAGAAACAGAAAGTAAAATTGGCGTTCTTTAAGTATGGCTTTCAGCTATGCTTGCACACAGCAGTTGCGGAATTTGGAAGTTACGGCCTGTTATGACGGAAAAAACCTTGGAAGTAACGATTGATCGCGGTCAGAACCCGCAGAGGGCGCAAACTGTTTTCGACGTCCCTGCTTATGCAAATCAGACTGTCTTGGATGTGGTGTCCTGGGTGCAGCAGAACGCAGACCCGACGCTCAGTTACCGTTTTGCGTGCCGCGTCGGCATGTGCGGGTCTTGCGCAATGATGGTGAACGGCGTGCCGCGTTGGACGTGCCGCACGCATATCTCCAAGGTGCTGGAGGGGAACGGCGTCACCATCGCTCCGTTGCGCAACCTACCCGTGATTAAAGATCTTGTCGTCGACATGGATCCGTTCTTTGACAAATGGGTGACAGCCGAAGGCGTGCATCACGGCGCGCTGACGCGAGATGACCCGATTGCAGACATCGACGAAGAAGCCCCAGAACGAAGGGCCGCCAATGCCGGAATTGAATGTATCAATTGCTCAATCTGCTATGCGGCTTGCGACACGGTTACAGCACACTCAGACTACCTTGGCCCTGCCGCTTTGCAACGCGCTTGGACCTTGCTGAACGATACCAAGGACATGGGCCGTGAGGTTATTCTGGATGCGGTGTCCGACAAAGGTGGCTGCCAAAATTGCCACTCGATGGGTTCATGCACGACCTATTGCCCCAACGACCTCGACCCGATGGCGGCAATCGCAGGGCTAAAACGCGCCACTGCAAAAACCTTTTTCAAGAGGAGCCGCTAAAGTGCTAAACGTACGTCTTTACATGATGCAACGGATCACAGCGCTATTGATGGCGCCGCTGGTGCTGGGCCACCTGGCTGTGATGATCTACGCAGTGCAGGGCGGGCTTTCGGCGGCAGAAATCTTGGGGCGCACGCAAGGATCATCGCTGTGGTTCCTGTTTTACGGCACCTTCGTCCTCGCTGTTGCCATCCACGGTGCGATTGGCCTGCGCACCATTGCATTCGAATGGGGCGGGCTAAAAGGCATAGCACTTGAGGCTTTCATGTGGGTCACAGGGTTGAGCCTGTTTAGCATAGGTGCCCGCGCCGTCTGGGCGGTGACTTTCGCATGAAGCAGTTTCCCCGCGCCCATCCACTTTGGCTGGCCTACATCCTGCACAGGGTCTCAGGCATCGCCCTAGCGCTGTTTCTACCTTTGCATTTCTGGATCCTCGCATTGGCCATGACCACCCCCGCAAGGCTGGATGGATTCTTGCTGCTGACCGAAGCAAGCCTCGTAAAATGCGCTGAATTCGGCCTCGTCTTTTTGCTGGCTGTACATATGTTTGGCGGGTTGCGACTGATGGCAATGGAGTGGCTACCGTGGTCCGCCTCGCAGAAGACACAAGCCGCAGGGGCGACGGCGGTATCATTGTTCATCGCCACCCTTTTCTTTTTGCGAGCAATCTGATGCGCATCTCCGACATCGAACAGCATGATACGGATATCTTGATCCTCGGCACCGGCGGTGCGGGTATGTTTGCCGCACTCCATGCGCAACAAAGCGCACCCGAAGGCACCAAAATTACGATTGCTGTCAAAGGTCTGATCGGAAAATGTGGCTGCACGCGCATGGTCCAAGGCGGCTACAACGTGGCCCTTGGCGGTGGCGATACAGTTGAGCGCCATTTCATGGACACGATCAACGGCGGCAAATGGTTGCCCGATCAGGACATGGCATGGAAGCTTTGCGAACAGGCTGTCGTACGTATCCGTGAACTGGAGAACGAAGTTGGGTGCTTTTTTGATCGCAACGCAGACGGGTCGCTGCACCAAAAAGCCTTTGCCGGACAAACCGCCGATCGGACGGTGCATAAGGGCGATCTGACGGGGATAGAGATCATCAACCGGTTGATGGAAAAAGTACTCGCCTCTGGAGTCGAAAAACTGCAAGAACATCGAGCTGTCGGATTGATACCGACGACGGATGGTTCTGCTCTTGCCGGTGTTCTGTTGATCGACATGCGCAGCGGAAAGTTCCGCTTTGTGCGGGCCAAGACCGTACTTATGGGAACGGGCGGTGGGCCGACCATGTACAAATACCACACGCCCAGCGGTGACAAAACGATGGACGGTCTGGCGATGGCCTTGCGTGCTGGCCTTGCCCTGCGCGACATGGAAATGGTGCAATTCCACCCCACGGGTTTGCTTGCTGGCGATCACACCCGCATGACCGGAACCGTGCTCGAAGAAGGCCTGCGCGGTGCAGGTGGTCAGTTGATCAACCATGCCGGCGGGCGCTTTATGTTCGAATATGATGCCAAGGGCGAGCGTGCGACCCGCGATGTTGTCAGTCGCGGTATCTATGCGGAGATGCGCAAGAACAATAATTCAGAACAGGAAGGCGTCTTCATCTCCATGTCGCATCTCGGCCCCGACTTTGTGCGCCAGAAATTCAAAGGCATGGTCACCCGCTGCGCCGACAGCGGATTTGACCTCGCCGCTGGCACGGTTGAGGTGGTACCAACAGCGCATTACTTTATGGGCGGCGTTGTTGTCGACGTGGAGACACGCACGGCTATGGAAGGGCTCTATGTGGCCGGTGAGGATGCAGGTGGCGCGCATGGCTCGAACCGGCTAGGCGGAAACGGTGTCGCAAATTCAACCGTTTTCGGTGGCATAGCAGGGGACACGATGGGCCGTGATGTGGCGTGTATGTCGTTGCGGGAACCGGATACATCGGTACTGGAAGCAGAGTTAGAACGCGCGATCTACCCTTTGACGCGCAAGCCCGATCTTGTGTTGCCGCTGCGCAAAAAATTGCAGGACCTCATGTGGGAAGACGTCGGTGTCATGCGAACGGCAGCCGGAATGAAACGCGGCCTTTCAGGCATTGCAGACGTGTCAGATGCTTTGATGACAATTGGCGTTGATGACAGTAATCTGGCATTCAATCTGACCTGGCACGATTGGCTGAACCTACGTTCACTTTGCGATGTATCAGAGGTCATCGCAAAGGCTGGCCTCGCGCGCGCGAACTCCCGCGGTGCGCATTTCCGCGAAGATTTCCCGGAGCCTGGCAGGATGGAAGACAGTGATTTTACCGTTGCAATACAAACCGCTGATGGGATCGAAGTGACCCGCGAACCCGTTCAGTTCACAATCGTGCACCCTGGCGAGACCGTTTTGCCCGAGGATGCACCAGAAACATTGGTGGCTGTACCATGATCCCAATTACTTTGATCCAGGAAACCGCTGAAACGCTGATGGACAAAGCGGCGATCGAAATCCCGCTGGATTATCTTGACGGTTTAAAAGAGGCCGCCAGGACAGAAGACGGAGATCTGTCGTCTTTTGTACTCAAGGCGATGCTGGAGAACTACGAAGCCGCCAAAGAGGACAGGCGCGCCATGTGTGGCGATACCGGCGTGCCGCGTTGGTTTATCAAGATGGGTAACGCGGCCCAAGTCGAAGGTGGCATGATTGCCCTCGAAAGGGCGTTGCGCCAGGCAACGGCCAATGCAACCAATGGCGTCCCCCTACGCCCTAATCGCGTGCATCCGCTTTGGCGCACGGATCACAATAACAACGTTGGAATTGGGGCGCCCGAGATCGAATACGGGTTTGAGCCGAAGGGCGCGTGGATCGATCTGATCACTGTGCACAAAGGGGGATTATTTGGCACCGACTACCGCATGTTGTTTCCAAGTGATGGTATCCAGGGGATCAAACGGTTTTACCTCGATAGTTTGATGGCCTTCGGCAAACGCGGCCTGGCGTGCCAACCTGCCATCATCGGGATCGGGCTTGGTGGATCAAAAGACACCTGCATGACGCTTGGTAAACGTGCCTCCACGTTGCGTGTGGTCGGGAGCAAAAACAGCGACCCTGAAATCGCGAAAATGGAAGCAGAGTTCAAGGCGCTTGGCAATTCCATCGGCATGGGTGCGATGGGATTTGTCGGCAAGAATATGGTCATCGATTGCAATATCGAAGTCGGCTATTGCCACACTGGCGGGTTGCCCATGTCTGTGCATGCATTTTGCCTTTCATCGCGCCGCGCTGTCGCGCGCATCCATGCTGATGGGCGGGTTGAATATCGCACTGATCCAGACTGGTTCACACCCTATCAACGTCGCGAAACTGTAGATTGGGCGCCAACACAGGAGGCAGCAGAATGAGTATCCGCGAGATCCGTCTGTCGACGACGCCGACACCAGAAGCCCTCGCAGATTTGCGCCTTGGTGACATCGTGTACCTCGACGGGCTGATGTACACCGCGCGCGAGGGTGTTTACATGCGGGCACTCGAAGACCAGGCCAACATCCCAATGGCGCTTCCAAGCCAGTCGGCCGCAAATTTTCATTGCTCCCCCGCAGCACGGATCAACACGGACGGATCCTTTGACATCGGCGCCGTGACAGCCACAGCCTCCTTCCGGTTCGCCAAGTGGCTGCCGGAATGGATGGCAAAAACGGGTGCCAAGCTGATCGTTGGCAAAGGCGGAATGACATCAAAAGATTACAAAACACACTTCGTCCCGAATGGTGCGATCTATCTGTCGACAGTCGGTTATGGAACGGGCGCTTTACTCGGGCGCGGCGTTGAAAGCGTGGAAGCGGTGCACTGGAACGAGGAACTGGGCATCGCACAGGCAATGTGGGTGTTGAAATGTAACAAGATGGGGCCGTTCATTGTCGCCTCTGACATGCAAGGTGACTGCCTTTTTGAACGCGAAAACGCAAAGATCGCCAAAAACGTGGCGCGGGCATACGAGGGGACAAAACCTGCGACACTCAAGCGGTATGGCGAAAGTGACGACCGCACGGATGAGGTGATTTAGCGCGGGCCATTTGGTTCATCAGGGTCGCGCGGGGCTTGCACAAGCGGTGCGGTGCCGCGACCTTGAAACATCTATTTTCGTTATATCGGCCTTTTTAGGCAAATTCACTGATCAACACCCCGATCCCCATCAGAAATGTCAGGCCAACCAAAAGACGGCGAAACGCGTTATCACTGAGCTTTCGAAAAACAAAAATTCCGATTTGAGCCGCAACTAAGCCGCAGGGAATTGTGATCATCAGAGCTGTCATTGCCGTGGCGTCGTAGGCGCCTTTGAAAAAGAGCAAAATGATCGTAGTGATAAGAATAACGATGTTAAAGGATTGTAGTATCGCGCGGATTTCCGTCTTAGGCCAAGGGCGCATCGACAACCACATTGCGGGGATTGCCCCTGAAATACCTGCAGCACCGCCCAAAACGCCTCCGATAAACCCAACACATTTGTCCGCATGGGGCGTCGATTTTGCAACTGCGGGGAGTGCTTCGCGAAAGCTGAAGTACACACCATACAGGATCAACAGTGTGGCAATACAAATCCGTAACGTGCTAGCATCCAATACGGCCAGCAGCGCGAGGCCCAAGGGGATCCCAATCAAGCCCGGAATGATAAACCGTAACGGACGTTTGGGGTTGGCGCGGATCGCGTGCCGCACGACCCAAATACCTTGGAGTCCGGCAAGCACAGCCATCAGCGCCACAATGGCCACCGATGTCATGGGATCAAGTACAACCAAATAAAAACCAAGAGCAAACAATGCGGTGCCCGTCCCCGCCAAACCATTGATAAATCCACCCGCCACGGCACCGAGAAACAAATAAAGCAGCATTTCTGCGTTCACGGTTTTGAGGACCCGTGATCGACACCCTCAATGACGTGGAATAGGGCCGCCGACACAGCATCTATCGCTTGCATTTTGATCTGATCTTTGCGGTAAACTAGGCCCAAGGTCCGCCTCGGCGCATGCGCCCCAAGGCTGAGCCTTTTGACCGGGATATTCTCCCTCGGCTTCACAGCAAGATCGGGCACGATGGACACGCCAAGGTTAGCCTGTACCATACCGGTAATCGCTTCGGGGCTGTCTAATTCCATGGTCTCATTTACCTGAATGCGGTTGGACAAAATCCAATTATCTATCAATGCACCAACAACTGCCGTACGATCAAAACGGATAAAGGGGCGCGTTTTCAACAGTGTAATTGGGTCATCTTCTGGTTCTTCGATCGCCGCAATAAGTTGCAGCGTTTCATGTGCAAGCGCGCTAAACGTAACACTTACGGGCATTTGATGCGGTCTTGACGTAATCGCAGCGTCCAAGTTGCCCCGTTCGATCTCTGCCAGAAGTGTGGCTGTCAGCCCGGGTCTGATGCGCAACCCAAGTTCTGGATATTTGGATTTCAGAACAGCCATAGCGCGCGGCGTCAATCCCGTCAGGGTCGTACGCAAAACGCCTAAAGTGACGGTCCCATTCAGTCCGCTGTCATTCAAAACCGAAGGCACCAGATTGTCATAATCCGCAAGCAAAGTACGCGCTTTGACGATAACCCGTTCAGCGACAGGCGTAAGCCGGGGCGTCCTCGTCCTGCGATCAAACAACGTAACGCCCAGTTCAGCTTCTAAAGCCTGCATTTGCTGGCTAACGGCCGCATGGGTCACATGGACGACATCAGCCGCCGCGCTGAACGTCCGCGTTTCGGCGACTGCTACAAGTGTACGAAGCCTTCGAATGGTCATGTTGATCCGCCATTTTGAAAGTACTGGTGTCTATTCTGGCTGAGATTTCCAGATTTTAGTTAGCCCTACTTACACTAAACCATATGGAATCCACGAGTATGAAAATGACCAGCACGAAGCTTGACACGGCAGCCTAGAACCCGATTTGAAACTTTCCCTGCAAAGGTATGCCTTGGTAACGTGTTCCGCACTGCCTCAAATGGGCAATTAAATCAGCGAACTGCTGCATTCGTATAGACATTTATTCACATGTACATCAAATCGCGGAAACAAGACGGTTCTAGGAATAGCACTTTTTTAAATTTGCCAGCCTAGAGTGCGCTACTGGTCTGAGGAGTCCAATGTTTCAAAATGTACCGCCTGATTGAGTGCCTTACCCAGGAACATCATTTTGGTCTTTTGACCATCACTGCTTTGACTTGCGCACTCGGCTCCATTTTGACGGCTCAACTCGTTCGACGGTCCATCGCAGCCCAAGGCACACGTAGACGTCTTCAAACTTTTTTGTCCGGATTGATAGCGGGTGCTACGGTTTGGTCTACGCATTTTATTGCCATGTTGGCCTATGATCCTGGCCACCCCAACGCATATGATCCGGTCTTGACTGCTCTCTTACTTTTTGTAGCTGTTGCCGGTATGCTGATCGCTGTGGCATCGCTTGGTTACGCCCGCACCAAGCGCAGTTACCTGGTCGGCGGTGCTATTTTTGGGGCGACTGTCGCAGCAATGCACTACACGGGCATGGCAGCTTACAAATTGCCTGGCTACATTGCGTGGGATCCAAAAATTATCGTTACTTCCGTGGCTTTTGGGATGATTTTAGGCGCTGCTGGTTTTCATCAGATCGTCTACCCAGTAACTCGATACTGCTGGCTAGGCGGGGCCTTTTTTATCATCCTTGCAATTTGTTCCATGCACTTCATCGGCATGACAGCATTTTCCTTGGAATTCAGCCCATATTACCTCGTACCCCCGAAGGTCATACCTGACGGCATTTTGGCGATCTTCATTTTTGGGGTAACCGCTACACTTTTTTTCATCGGTTACGTCGGAATGCACATCGAAACAAACCTGGAAAAAGAAGCGCTTGGAAAAATCGAGAAGCAGGCAACGCATGATCCGATGACAGGGCTGCCCAATAGACAGCAACTGGCGAAACACATAGAGCTCATCCGGGACACGCAGGCACAGAAATCTTTAAAACGCATAGCTTTCATCACGATAAACCTGAATCGCTTTAAGGAAATCAACGATCTACAGGGGCATCTGGCAGGAGACGCTGTCATTTTGGAAGTTGCACGTCGTCTCGAAACCGCCAGTGTGGAACATGATTTTGTTGCTCGTACGGGCGGAGATGAATTTGTAGCACTCAAATCAGATTTCCGGCGGATTGAAGAAGTCAAAGCATTCGCGGAACGTCTGCACACTCTGATCGACGAGCCCATACAGTTTGGTGACCTTTCATTGCGTGTCAGCGGGGCCATCGGAATTGCAACATCAATCAAAGATGGGTCAAATCTCGACGATCTTTTGCACAAGTCAGACATGGCAATGCACAGTGCCAAAACGGGCGCGGAACTTAATGTTGTCTTTTTCAATGCAAAAATGGGTCGGAAGACGCGGGAACGTCTCCTCCTGAGCAACGATTTAAGGCACGCCGTTGAGCGGAAAGAGTTTCATCTGGTGTACCAATTGCAAAACAACACATGCACGCAGGACCCTTCCGGCTTTGAAGTTCTCCTGCGCTGGATCCATCCAGAGCGTGGCGCCATTTCCCCAGGTGATTTTATCCCACTGGCAGAAGAAACCGGCCTGATCAAAGGTATTGGGCTTTGGGTTTTGCGCACAGCTTGTATTGAGGCGGCAAGTTAGAAAATCCCTTATTCAATCGCTGTTAATGTTGCGCCACAACAGCTTGCTCAGCCTTCTTTCCTGGAAAATCTCTCTGATGTGTTAATGGAAAGTCGCCTCTCGCCTGATCGCCTAGAGCTCGAGGTCACAGAGGCGAGCATCATCGATGACCAAGCGTATACTTTGCAAATAATGCATAAAATCAAAAGTATGGGCGTTCGAATTGCAATGGACGATTTCGGCACGGGTTATTCATCTCTCGCCAGATTGCAGGCTTTTCCGTTCGACAAAATCAAGATCGACCGAAGTTTCGTTCAAGATGTTCATCTGAACACGCATCGTGCAGCAATCGTTCGTTCGACTCTCTTGCTAGGCGACGCGTTGGATATTCCAGTGCTCGCAGAAGGAGTGGAAAAGGAAGAAGAACTGGCTTTCCTTGCAAAAGAAGGCTGCCAGAGTGTGCAGGGTTTCTATTTCGGATTTCCCCTTTTGACTGCTGAGGTCAGGGAATTCTTAAAGCAAGAACACAGAAAACTAGCCTCCTAAAATCTAGTAGAACTCTGGTGGGTACGTCGGTCAAATGTATCACGAAGTTCTGAGGCTGCCACTAAGTCGTTTGTAGGATTGACCTTACGGTTTTTATGTTCTGGGATTGGCCTATCAGGACTAAACACAGTGATTGTCAGTGCGCGATGCGCAGCACCAAGAACACGCTGAAATCTGGCCTTCTAGAAACACAGGGATACAGTCTTTTTACGCTCCAAGGCGACATCTTTCAGCCCCTGGCAAAAAACAGGGTAGACAGAAACCCGTTTCAGGTAGACATCCAAAGCATTCGGCAACAGCCATAATGAACGCGCCGATCAGGGTTCTAAAACCCGGTTCGTTCCAAAAGGAAAAAGTGTCATGGGCGATCTGAACGAAACACATGACCCAGCGCGGACATCTTGGGTCGCAAGCGCAAATGAAGCTGGCTCAGACTTTCCGATCCAAAATTTGCCATTCGGCGTGTTTTCAGAACCCAGCGGAGCAAGACGCATCGGGGTAGCCATCGGCGATTGTATCCTCGACCTCACAGCACTGGAGTCGGCAGGCACGTTGACCCCGGGTGGCAAGAACACTGTGTTCGACAGAGACGTTCTGAACCCTTTCATGGCATTGCCCCAACACATTTGGTCGCAAACGCGGGCGCAGATCGCGAGTTTGTTAGATACATCTGCGACGGACCGATCTCTCCCACTCGTGCCTCAATCGCGCGCCACGATGCATCTACCGGTGTTTGTGCGTTCATTCACCGATTTTTACGCCTCAAAGGAACACGCCACCAATGTAGGTTCAATGTTTCGTGACCCCGATCAGGCCTTGATGCCAAACTGGCTCCACATCCCAATCGGTTACAATGGACGGGCGTCCACCGTTGTCGTCTCAGGCACGGATATTCGGCGACCCAACGGTCAGTTAAAAGGAGCTCACGACGACGCACCGCACTTTGGGCCTTGTGCAAAACTAGACTTCGAACTCGAATTGGGCGCCGTCGTGGGTACCGCCAATCGGATGGGCCAGCCTGTGACAGCCGCAGAAGCCTATGACAACATTTTCGGCTACGTGCTAATGAATGACTGGTCCGCACGCGACATTCAGGTTTGGGAATACCAGCCGCTGGGTCCCTTCCAGTCGAAAGCTTTCGGCACCACCATCAGTCCCTGGATTGTCACTCGCGAAGCGCTTGAACCATTTCGTTCGCCCGCACCAGCAAGGATCAAACCACTTTTGCCCTATCTGCACGAAGACAGCCCAAACAATTTCGATATCTCAATGCAGATCGCGCTACGACCAAAGGGCAAATCTGCAACGTTGATCAGCAAAACCAACTACAAACACATGTATTACTCGTCCGCGCTGCAGCTTGTACACCATACATCATCGGGCTGCGCGATGGAGACTGGTGATCTACTCGGATCCGGCACGATTTCAGGCCCTACACCCGACAGTTTAGGGTCCATGCTGGAGATGACACGGAATGGGCGCAACGAAATCCCCGTCGATGGCGGTAGCCGGACTTTTCTCCAGGACGGCGACACCATCGCCATCACTGGCTGGTGCGACGGCGCGTATCGGATCGGTTTTGGTCCTTGCAATGGGACGGTCCTGCCTGCTTTAGATGCTCCGGCCTAAGCCCATCTTGGGTAAGCTTTGCATGTGATACATTCGCTGAACAGGTTACTCTTTAGCTAAGTACCAAACTGCGCCTTGTCAAAACACACAAAGTCGATGGGGTTTGTCAAAACAGTAACACGCGAGCTGGGTGTCACGCCCAACCAATCGAACCTTAGATTCGGAATCGGAGAAATTGTACTATCCACGCTAGCGCACAACCTTTCCTATGCACCCAAAAATCGGAACCTATCAAAAATAACCACCCCGAACATCATGCGGCGGTGCTCCTTACCAAAAACTTTGATCGTTGCGTCTCCTCAGGCCACTAGCAGCACGCTTTTTTCGTAGAACGAGAAATAAATGTGCGCATACGCCGAAGTCTTCAGGTCTTTGATGCCGCACCTGACGCCGTTCACCAAAGTTTTTCTGGGAGGGCTCTGACCATAAGGCTTTTGGAGAACAGGTGACGCGTTTCTCATCAGAAAATCAAACCTTCCAAACCACTAACGCGCAACGACCCCGACCAAACCGCCAAGGATGGCTGCGGACAAAACCAGCATCCTGTGTAACGCATGGATACAAACGACGGACACGCGTCAATTCCTACGGCTGGATTCAAAGCGGACCTTTCCGCTGCCTAACAGAAAAGCGCATCGAGAAGCACATGACACGTTGGACATTCCCCTGCCGGCCCACCATGTTTCTACAAGATTCGTACGGCCAAGATCGAGAACACCATCACAGAAAGGACTTCCATGTTTATCGCCATGAACCGTTTCCGCGTCAGGCATGAAAACGCTGATGCATTCGAAGCTCTTTGGCTCGGGCGGGACAGCCACCTTAAAACGATGGATGGGTTTGTTGAATTCCACATGCTCAAGGGTGATCTATCCCAGGAAAATGTGAGGCTCTACGCTTCTCACACTGTTTGGTCTTCCGAGGAGGCATTCCGCGCTTGGACGAAATCTGACGCTTTTCGAGCCGCACACAAGGATGCCGGTAGCACGGCGAAGTTGCACGAGGGATCTCCAACCTTCGAAGGTTTTTCCGTAATTCAGAAAATCAATGCGGATTGAAGTGCAGTTAGAAATGAAGTGCATTTCACGTGGCTGTGATATCCAACATAGAAGACCCATGCGATAGCTTGTAGTGGTACGACGACCGGCGGCTTTGGGAAGTTTGCATTTTTTGGCGCACCAAACGATGAAGCTTCGAACGTCGTATTCAAACACTTCAGGAGACACCGGCGGTGTATTGACTGCCCGCAGGGGGTCGGGTGCACGCAAATTTTTTTGGCGTTCTCTAGGCGTCAAGATCTCCTCTTTGTTTACGCGCTGTGACGCCTATTTGACCGCCTTATTTTTCAAAACGCTTCGCAAGATCTGACACCGGATTCCCACCAAGCGCACTCTCAGCGCAACAGACGGTGAAGCACAATGCGCAGTTCTGCGTGATCTTCAATCGTCAATCCAGCGACATGGGTTTCCACATCACGCAGCGCATTTCCGTGACAGCCGCACCCCATGACAAGATTGATCATCAACGCATCCAATGACTGACGGACTTCAAGGTCTGTTGCACCAATCAGCGCAATTTCACGCTTCATCGAGGGCGCAAACGTGCCTGCGCGCCCGGGAAAAAGTTAGTATCGGGAAAACAATTTAAATCTATGATGAAAAGGACAGCCGACGTCTTGGGCGTTAAGCCTTAGGTATTTTCGGGTGCCAACTACACCGTCACTTGTGTTTCGGTAATGCGGCAGGTGCGGTGAAGTGTTATCATTATTAAATTGCCCGTCACGACACGTTCACCATTCATTCGACTTTAGAACCATGCGTGCATCATAGATGGTTTTCAGCCCAATACCGAAACCTCGCTGGTGCCATGCGCCACGTCTAAAAAAGTCACATTTTCCGCGCCTTGCTCCGAACATATCCGCAGGCTCCAGGCGATTGCGCATCAGAATTGTAATCCAACCCAGTTCCATGTTGCAGGTTCTTCATGCTGAGAGCACCTGTTGATAGCGCGCAACGCAAACGGCTAGAACCGCCTACGCCTCTTTACACGTCCCGACGTGTTGCCCAAATCGGATATTGTAACCATTCAGATCCACAGCATTGAATTCACGCATGCCCCAGGGGTAGGTTTCGGGCGCGCGGGTGATTTTGACCCCAGCGTCCTTGGAGCGGCGATACATTTCGTCCAAATCATCAATATCAAAATACAGCCAGTTGGCACCGAGCTGCGGATCGCCTTGCCAAAAATGCACGCTCGCCGCGCCCAGAAAGATTGCACCATGTGACGGCGGATCACCCCATAAAAACTGCATCGAAAACCCGAAGCATTCCACATACCAACGGCACGCATCAGAAACCATCGGCACCGCCAAAGTAGGATAAACGGCTGAGCATTTGATTGGTGTCACCACTCGCACCTCCACATCACGACAGCGTCGCATCATCCCGTCAGAGCTGTCAATGCGCGCGCCTGTCGCGCTGCGATCAAGCCAAAACACCCGATGCTAAAGCGTGCTTAGCCGACGTCCGCGCCATTCTTGTCAAACACATAACGCTACAGTTTCAACGCGCTTTAGTTCGGAATGTATCAAGTGGCCTCAGGCAAGACGGCTTTTGAGCAAGTCACCCGACTTTAGCAGGATCGGATGGCCAACCATCGAAAAGGCGGTGTTGATCTGCTTTAACGCGCGCAGTGTTTCCTGATGGATATTGCTGGTCTCAATACTTTCCGTCAAACCTTCGCGCAGGCGACCGATGTGACTGCGTTGTAGCTTCTGTTCGACTTTGCGCACCTTTTCCTTAGCCGCGACCAGTTCGCGCGCCTCGCTGGGGTTTTGGTTCATCATCACATTCAATGCCAGTTGCACATTGCCTTGTACCCGATCCGTGAAATCACGGATTTCCTCGCGGCCTTGTGGCGAGAACTGGACGTTTTGTTCATGCAGTCGTTTGGCGAGCTCCAGCATGATCCGTGCTATCGCATCTGATGCGGAATCAAGGCTCGACGAGATTGACGCAAGCTCCATTGACCGCCGGCTCAGATCCTCATCCATCCCCTTTTGTCCAAGTCGCGCGAGGTAAAGCTTGATATCAAGATGCATTTTCTTAATGGCCTTGTCCTGGCGCGCGATCATGTCCGCCGCAGGTCCGTTCCATTGGTCGTAGAGAGGTTCAACGGCGATCAGCATACCTTCGATCTTCTGACCCATACCAAGCAATTCCCGTGCAGCGCAGTTAATCGCACGTTGCGGTCTATCAAGCAGTGCAGGGTCCAAAGCGCTGACCGCATCCAGCGTCGCATCTGGTGAGGGCTTTTCGACCATCAATCGCGATAGCACCGCCGTCATCGGACCCACAAAGGGAAGAGCAACAATCACGAGCGCTAAGTTGAAAACCAGATGCAAGTTGATGGCCTGTCGCGCAGGTGTCGCACCGAGACTATCAAGCACATGGGGCGCGGCGGCAATCCACAAAACGGCGAGCCCCGCCCCCCCGCCGCGCAAAATAAGATTGGCCATAACCATCCGCCGGGCCGCGAGCGGAGCAGTATAGGTAAGGAGAAATGCAATCAGACCTCCACCGAGGTTAGCACCCAGGATCATCGCGGCGGCCGCCTGAGTTGGCAGGATGGACTGCCCCGCCAAAGTGACAAAGAGCAACACAGCCGCCACACTGGAATGGACGCCCCATGCAAAGACCGCACCAATCACAAAGGCAGTCAAAAGATCACGTCCTAGGTAGGCCATGACGGCTTGTGTACCAGGGTTTGCGATCATCGGTTCGGTCGCTGCCCGGATCATGTCAAGCGACACGAAAATCAGTGCCAGCCCGATCATGATGCGGCCCAACTGACGGGTGCCTCCCCCTGATCCACGCAGGAAAACCACCACACCAACAAGCAGCAGCAACGGGATCAGAATTGGCTGTCGCACCATCAAAAGCTGGGTAACAAGCGCCGAGCCTACATCCGCGCCCAGCAGGATGGCCAACCCAGTTGCAGTGGCGAGCCCGCCTTTCGAAACGAAATTCGACACCAAAACAGCAACAGCCGTGGAGCTTTGCAGCAGAACCGCCGCCCCCATGCCGGTCCCCGCTGCAAGCAACCGATTTTTTGCGGAGTGCCTTAGCCAGATGCGCATAGGCGTGGCAAAGCCACGCTCAACGCCTGTGCGCACCAATCGCACAGCCCAGATCAACAGCGCCGCGGCGCCTGCAATATGTATCAGGATTTGAAGGACATGGGGGTCGTTCACCGAAAGGGCTTTCTGTTAATGTACGATATCAGAACTGAAACGGGCCTTCTCCTGCGATCGACCCGATGCGGATCGTCTGAAATCCCTGGTCCCATCGATGCAATAGACAACCGTCTTCCTGTGCAAAAAATCCTGCGGGTGCCGCTGCACGGCGGTCATACGCAAATGTGCTGCAAGGCGAAGGGCAGGACACCGCAACACGGCCCGCCACATCTGTTACCATCATGCTATGAACGTGGCCGCACACCATTCGCAAGGCACCGGGATAATCGGCAACGATGCCGCAGAGTGCCTGTTGGTTGGTGAGCCCGATTGCATCCATAAAGCTGATACCACATCGGAATGGCGGATGATGCAACGCCAAAAGAACGGGGGCGCCGTTCGCTTGCAGCAGAGTATCTTCCAAGAAAGCCAGGCCAATAGGAGAAATCGTGCCCGCCCCTTGCCCTTCCACCAGTGTATCAAGTCCAATCAGATGGATCTCTCCCACACGGCACGCCCAGTTCAAAGGCCCCGTTGTTGGAAATTGCCCCGCAAAAGCATCACGCATCGGCGCGCGAGCATCGTGATTACCGGGGATCACAAGGAGCGGCCAATCCAACGGCGCAAGCAGCATTTTGATCCGCGCATAGCTTTCGGCGCTACCGTCATCACTGAGATCACCGGTGACAAGAACCGCATCAACCGGTCCGATCTGGTCACGCACATTGTTAATCCGCGCAACCAGACGCGACAAGTTCGCGCTGGTGTCCAGTCGCCCGGAAACGCGCACGCCCTCGGGGAGGATATGCGTGTCGGAGAATTGAAGGATTGTTGTCATTTAATCCCTGCGCGCAGGAAGGCTTGCACGAATTGGCGTTGGAATATCAGGAAAGCGATCAGCAACGGTGCGACAGACATGAGTGTCGCCGCTGAGATGATACTTATATCCACGCCGTTTTCCGGCGCGCCAAAGATCGATAGCCCCACGGTCAAAGGTCGCGTTTCAGGCGAATTGGTGACAATCAGCGGCCACAGGAAATTATTCCAATGGGTCGAAACCGAGACCAGTGCGTAGGCCAGATAGGTGGGCTTTGCCAGCGGCACATAGACCCGCCACAAGATACCGAGCAAGCCGCACCCTTCGATACGGGCAGCCTCGTGCAACTCGATGGGCACGCCTTTGAACGCCTGCCGCATCAGGAAAATACCGAAAGCGCTCGCCATGTAAGGCATGCCGACGCCCAGGATCGTATCAAAAAACCCTAGGCGGGACACCATCGCGTAGTTTTCCACGATCAGCACTTCGGGCAGGATAAAGAGCTGCATCAGCACAAGAATGAAAACAACGTCCTTGCCCGGAAACTGCAGTTGCGCAAAGGCAAAGCCGGCCAGTGTCGTCAGGAAAAATTGCCCGATCAGGATGACTGTCACCAACATGAATGTATTGATGAAGTACTTGAGCCATGGGGCCCCCGCCCAAGCGACGCGGAAATTTTCGAGCGTCCAGGGAGAGAACAGGTTCAAGTTGACAGCATCGGATGTTGAATGCGTCGCTGCCCAGAACGCAAAGAGCAACGGGGCAATCCAGATGACAGCCAGCAGGATAGCACCAAAGCTGTCCATGAATTTGGTCAGGCGCGTCATTGGTAATGCGTCCTTTTATCCAGGTAAAAGAATTGGACCGCCGCAACAATCCCGAGGACTGCGATCACCATAATCGTCATGGCCGCTGCACTTGGTGCATCAAAGAAGGCAAATGCCATCTCCCAGATGTAATAAAGTATCAGTTTCGACGCGTCCGAGGGCCCGCCCTTGGTCAGGATAAACAAATGATCGATCAGTTTTACCGAGTTGATCATGGCATTTACAGCGATGAACAGCGTCGTGGGCATCAGCAAAGGCAGCACAATGCGGCGCGTGTAGGTCCAACGGCTGGCCCCCTCGATATCAGCCGCTTCCTTGAGGTCTTCCGGTATTGTTTGCAACGCAGCCAGATAGAAGATCATGAAAAACCCCGCCTCCTTCCAGATCGTCACAATAATGATCGCCCAAAGTGCTGTTTCCGGCTGGCCCAACCAATTGACCGAAGGCAGGCCAAACAGGCTGCCGATCTGGTCCAGCACACCAAGGCCGGGCGTATAGAAAAACAACCACAGGTTTGCCGCAGCGATCATCGGCAGGACGGTTGGGGTGAAATAGGCGGTGCGCACAAAACCTCGCGCAGAGATCTTGGAATTCGCCCATAGCGCCATGGATAGCGCGATAAAGATCGACACCGGGATGGTAACACCCGCGTAAAGCAAATTGTTCTTGACCACGATCCAGAAGGTCGGATCAGCAAAGAGGTCAGCATAGTTTTCTGTGCCGACAAACTCTGTAGGTTTGCGTCGGGTGCCACGGGAAAACAGGCTCGACCACAGGGTCGCGATCGAGGGGTAGAAGGCAAAGAGCGTCAGGAGGACAGCGGCAGGCGACAGCAACAGCCAGCCATAAATAGCCTGTCTGCGGCGTTCGAGATTGGCATGGGCTGACATCGCGTGTCTCCGAAGGTTTGGGGTAAGGCGAGGCGATGTTCGTGGCACCGCCCCAGCCTAGGTCTAACGGTAATCGCGCAGTAAACGATCTGCTGCCGCCTGTGCTTCGGCGAGCGCATCCGCGGGTTCTTTCGAACCTGTCAATGCGGACTGAATAGCGTTGTTCAAACCATCGCGCACACGGGCCGTCTCAAAGGTCGAGAATTCAGCTACAGCGTTTTCAAGCTGGTTGCGGGCGACCAGCGCTGGCGGAAACTCAGCTGTGTAGGTTTTCAATGCATCGGTTTCGTAGGCCGCGGACGACACACCCATGTATCCTGTACCAATAGACCACGCCGCCGCCTGATCGGGTGCTGTCATGAACTGCATCAATTTGAGGGCCGCCGCGCGCTCCTCGTCTGAGGTGTCTTTGAAGAGGTAGAAGTTACCACCACCCGTGGGCGAACCCTTGCGCACGTTCGCGGGCAATTCAGCCACGCCAAAATCAAAGCTTGCACCTTTTTTCACTGCAGTCAGGTTGCCTGTGGAGTGCCACATCATTGCGGTCTGCCCTTCCAGGAACGCCTGACGTAATGTGCCCCATTCGACAGTGCCCGTGGGCATGATGCCGTGCTCCGCTGACAACGATTTCCAGAATTCGAGCGTTTCCACGACCGTTGGGTCATCAAAGTAGGTCGTCAGACCGTCGCCGGACATCACCTCTTTGCCGTTCTGGATCGCAAGCGCCTGGAACATCCAATAGGGATAGCCGGTCGAGGGGATCATCAAACCATAGGTGTCCCCCTGTGTCAGCGTCTTACCCATTTCGACCATTTCATCCCAAGTCGTGGGAGGTGCCTCTGGGTCCAGACCCGCATCGCGGAACATGTCTTTGTTGTAGTAAGCCACAATGGTCGACCGCTGGAACGGGATGCCCCATGTCTGGCCTTCGATTTCACCGTTTGCCATGAGTGCAGGATAGAAACTGCCCAGCCACTCCTTGTCAGCATCCGAAGTCGCGACCTCGTCAAAAGGCAGGATCAGATCCTGTTCAATAAGGTCATATGCATCGATGGAGAACATCACAGCCAATTGCGCAGGTTCACCCGACGCTAGTGCAGATAATGCCCGAACTCGTGTGTCATCATAGTTGCCCGAATAGATCGCATTGACTTTGATATCCGGGTTTGCGGCTTCAAAGTCGGCGACAATCCCATCTACAACTTCGGTCAAAGCTCCGCCCACGGCGATTGGATAGTACATTGTCAGTTCGGTTTCGGCGGAAGCCGGCACCGCAAGACCCGCCGCCATGGCCGTGGCCAACCCCAATCCTGTTGTCGAAAATAGTTTCATGTCTCTCTCCCTAGGTTTTCTTAGTCGTAAATGAGGTTCGCCACAGAACGTTACCCCACCAGCCTTTTGCCCACAGTATCAAAGACATGCAGGTTATCGTCTTGGAACGTAATATCGACCGCCTTGCCTTTTGGCATCATCGACAGACCCGGTTTGAGCACGCAAAGCCCCGTCGCATCTGCATGGCCAAGCCCGATCAGGGTTTCCGCACCCAAAAATTCGCTTTCGATCACGGTACAGCTGAGCCGCCCCTCCCCTTTGGGCGCAATCTGAACATTCTCGGCACGCACTCCAATGGTTTTGCCCTCTCCAAATCCCGGCAGCGCTTTGGATGCGATCAGCGACATCGGAGGGGCTCCCACAAATTCCGCTACAAACGTATTGTTGGGCCGGCTGTAGAGATCTTCGGGCGTACCAATCTGCTGAATGTGGCCGTCTTTCATCAGCACGACCGTGTCCGCCATGCTCATCGCTTCGGTCTGATCATGAGTGACATAGACCACAGTGATCCCCAAATCGCGTTGCAGTTTTTTGATATCTTTGCGCACAGCATTGCGCAGCTTTGCATCAAGGTTCGACAAAGGTTCATCCATCAAGCACAGCCGTTGCCCCGCGACAATAGCCCGGGCAAGCGCAACCCTCTGGCGCTGCCCGCCAGACAATTCGCCTGGCTTGCGATCTTCGAGACCCAGCAAACCGGTGATTTCCAATGCCCGATGGAGCTTCTTCTGACGCTCTGCTTTTGGAACGCGCCGCACTTTCAGACCGAACACGACATTCTCTGCAACGGACAAATGCGGAAACAGCGCATAGGATTGAAACACCATAGAGAGGTTCCGATCGGATGCCGCACTGGTTGTCACGTCCCTACCGTCAATGACAATCTTGCCCTCATCTGGCAGTTCCAAGCCAGCGAGCAGCCGCAGTGTCGTCGACTTGCCACATCCTGAGGGGCCTAACAGCGCAGTAAAGCTGCCCTCAGGAATGTCGAGAGAGATTCCTTCGACACCCAGCTGGCCGTTCCAACGCTTGGCGACGCCATCGAGTTTTACAAATGGAGATGTCTTCATGTTGTATGCCCTTCAGCCAAACGCAGCCTGTTGTTGATCTTCGTAAGCAGCGGCGCGAACCGTGCACCAGGCCGACGGTCTGTAATGACCTGGTCCATGTCTGAAATATTATCGCCCAGAGCTGGCGCCTGTCGTCCAAATTTCAGCCAATCGACAACCAACAACGATTCCTGAGCGTTCTCGCGGATGACCTGGCGCGCACGCACCTCTGTTGGAAAAAAATCCAACAACCCACCATCTTCCGCGATCCCGGCCACACCAAAGACAGCATATTCTGCCCTAAAACGCCCAAAGAAATCCAACACTTCGTTACCAAGAATATCCCGGTCAGGAAGCCGCATTTCACCACCCGGCAACAGTATCCGATTGGACACCTCTTCGCTCAATGCCATGGCTGCGCTCAGATTATTGGTGATAACAGTCAGACCCTTGCGACGCTGCAAAGATTGCGCCACGCTTAACGGCGTCGATCCGATTGAAATGAACACCGTCGCGCCATCCGGTATCAGTTCTGCAGTCGTTTCCCCGATGGCACGCTTGCCAACGAGGTTCGTGCCTGCACGCTGATCAAAAGGTGTATTCAGAAACTCCGCACTTAGCTCGATCCGGCCATGCACACGGTGCAGCATATCACCTTCACACAGCGCATCCACATCCCGGCGAATTGTCTGCATCGAAACATCAAAGCGTTCCGCGAGTGAACCAACGGTGACAGCGCCTTGTTCCAACACAAGGGCCGTAATTGCTTCCCGCCGTCTGCGTTTCTTGGATGACATCCCGCCCCCTACGATGAGTCTAGGATGACGGTACGAGGGAAAAAGCAACAAAACAACATAATTTTTAGATTACACAGTCATTCAATCTGGATTCATGCCGATCTTACAGAAAATTTGGGTGCATTTTTGTTGTTTTGTTACTTTTCACTATCCCTTTCACAGAAGCACCTAAGCATTCGACCAAAACAGAAGACCAGACGAAACACCTACGAAGCTGCAGGGCGTTTAACACGACAGCTGTTTCTCACACTTTCAAAGAAAGAAATTTGACCTGCGCCTGCACAAACAGACGCAGGTTTCGATATTAAATGATCGCGCCACGTACTTTGGCTGAAACCCATTCTGAAATCACGACTGCAGCCAAGATCACCAGCAGAATGAGCGACACCTGTGGCCAGGCCAGAACGTTCAGCGAAGACGACAGTTGCAACCCGATACCACCTGCACCGACCAACCCAAGCACCGTGCTTTCGCGAATATTGATATCCCAGCGAAAAACAGCAATCCCGGCAAAAGCGGGCAGAATTTGCGGTACGATACCATAAGCCATGATCTGCCAGCGCGACGCACCCGTTGCGGTGATGGCCTCGACCTGGGTCTGATCGATCTCTTCGATCGCCTCATAGAGCAGTTTTGCACAGAAGCCGATGGACCGGATCGCTATCGCGACAACACCGGCAAAAACACCAGGCCCGATGATCGCAATCAGCAGCAAAGCCCAGATCAACGAGTTAATCGAACGCGTGGACACAATGATCAGCAGCGCAATAGGCCGCACAAAGAACCGCGATGGCGTCGTGTTGCGCGCTGCCAAAAAGGCCACGGGCACTGCCAGGATCAATGCGAACAATGTACCAAGGGTTGCGATATTGAGTGTGTCCCAAATGGGCCGCCCCAATTGCGTGATATATTCCCAGCGTGGCGGCGTAGCTCGTGTCCAGATGTCTTGTGTGATCGTCGGTGCATCCCAGACAAAAAACCAAGTGGTCGACTCGGAGATTTGTTGCCAACAATAGGCAAAGATCGCAATGCCCACGAGCCACATCGCCCAATGGCTGAGGCTTTCACGCTGCGTGCGACGCTGCCAGAGTTTCAGGCCTCCCGCCTGACGCACCGGCATTATTGGACCCTCGCGCGGACGATGCCGGAGAGATACTCCAAAGCCATAACAATCACGATGATGGTGATCAGGATCGCAGCAGCGGTGTCATATTCATAGCGGTCGAAAGCGGTATTAAGCGTGGCGCCGATGCCACCCGCGCCAACAAGGCCTAGGATCGCGCTTTCGCGAAAATTGATATCAACGCGATAAATCGACAACCCGATGAGGCGCGGCATGACCTGAGGCTGAACCCCATAGTTGATCCATTGCCACCATTTTGCGCCTGACGCTTTGATTGCTTCTGCCTGAACTCTGTCCATGCTTTCAATATCTTCTGCCAGAAGCTTCGACAAGAAACCGATAGTTGCAAAGCTGAGGGTTAAAAATCCTGCAAGCGGACCGAAGCCAAAAATCGCCACAAGTAGGATAGCCACGATGATTTCCTGCAATGCACGTGAAATCGCGATGATCCCGCGACAGATCAGATAGACCGGCAGAGGCGCGATGTTGCGCGCAGCACCAAGCGCAATGGGGATCGAAATCCCGATGCCGACAACCGAAGCCGCAACCGTCATGACAATACTCTCGATCATCCCCTCCCAGATATCGCTCGACCGGGAGGTGAAATCAGGGTTGGTAAAGGCCAACACGAACTGCTTGCCCCGATCAAGACCCTCATAGACGCGCGACCAATTGACCTCGATGGTGAGATAGGCAGCGATAAGATAGATCACAAAACCCGCAATCAACGTCCAACGCAGCCAAGCGCGTTTTACGAAGGGTGGTTTTTTCCAAGGCGTTCCAGCGCGTGGACCTGCCGAAGGCACGTTCATTGCGCGGCCTCCGCATCGTCCTCATCGATATTTTCGATCGTCGCTTCCCAATCTTCTTCGCCGTAAATTTCGGTCAGCTTGTCTGGCGTCAGCCCGTCTGGTTCACCGTCGTACACCACAGCACCAAACCGCAGGCCGATGACGCGCTGCACAAACATCTGCGCTAATGCGACGTCATGAATGTTGATAATCGCCGCCAACCCGCGTTCTTTGCAGAGCTCACAGATCAATCGCATGATTTGGCGCGAGGTCTTTGGATCAAGCGACGCAGTTGGTTCATCCACCAGCAAAAGCGCCGGATCCTGGATCAATGCGCGACAAATGCCAACGCGCTGACGCTGCCCGCCCGATAATTCATCCGCACGTTTGTCCGCCATATGCGCCAGACCTACTCGGTCCAGCAACCGGAACGCTTCATCCACGTCAGATTGCGGATATTTCCGCAGGAAACTGCGCCAAAAGCCAACATAGCCAAGGCGACCTGACAGCACATTTTCCATCACCGACAGACGCTCAACCAGCGCGTATTCCTGAAAGATCATCCCCATGCGCCGGCGCTCTTTGCGCAGTGCACCCGAGGACAGACCTGTGAGTTCCGTATCGCCCAGATAGACATTCCCTGAGCTCGGTTCGACCAGCCGGTTGATGCATCGAATGAGCGTCGATTTTCCCGCACCAGAGGGCCCAATAAGGGCCAGAACCTGACCTTCGGGGATATTGAGATCAACCGCTTTGAGCGCCTGATCCCCTGTTTTATACGTCTTCACGAGCTTCTCAAGCCGCAGCATGAAAGCCTCCCCCCGCCTCAGGTTACATTATCATTACAAAAAAAGGGCGGACCCCGTGGCCCGCCCAATCAGCGCCTATTCGCAGGCGTAGCTTACACCATTTGCTGTGTCGATCTTGCGGATCACTTCCCAGAATTCCTGGTATGTCATCTCAAGGAACTGACCTTCATTCGATTTCTCGAATTCCGCTTGCAGCGATGTGCCTTCCCACTCAAAGTTAAAAAACGCGTTGCGGATCTTCTCTTTGAGCTCCGGCGTCAAGTTGTGCGCGGTTCCAAAACCAGTCGTCGGAAAAGTTTGCGACTTGTAGATGACCTTGACCTGGTCTTCGGTGATCACGTCACGACTGATCATGCGGGACTTGACCGAATTGGCGATAGAAGCCGCCATGTAGTCCTTGTTGGCAACACCAAGAATAGAGTTGTCATGCTTACCCGAATAGACTGGTTCGAAATCCCGGTCCGGCAGCATATCGAAATCGCCCTTCAAAATCGCTGACGGCGCTTTGAAACCCGAATTTGATGTCGGTGACGTAAAAGCCAACTGCTTGCCCTTGATGTCTTCAACCTTTTCGATACCTGACCCCGGGAAGGTGATGATTTCCATCTCATACCCGAAATTACCGTCCGCAGACGCCATAATCGTGAACGGATTGAAGCCTGCACAGTTCACCGCCAACGGGTTAGAACCGGTGTTGAAACCAGCAATATGCAACCTACCGGAGCGCATGGCTTCGATCTGGGCCGCATTATTCTGTACCGGGAAGAACACGACGTCTTTGCCGGTTTCAGCTTCCAGATGTTCCAGAAAATCGGACCATGCAGCCTTGTAGACAGCCGGATCTTCGACCGGGGTATAGGCAAAGATCAAGGTATCCGGATCGACCTGATCGGCAGGATCAGTTGGCGTATCCGCGATCAGATCGCCGTCAACATCGCAAAAACGGTCATCCAGATCGCCACGCGGGCAGTCCTGAGCAGTCGCCGGGCCAGTGAGTGCCAGCACCAGAGACAGCGCTGCTCCCGACATAAGTGTATTCATTATTTTCATGTAAAGTCCTCCCAATTCCGGGACGTTAGCGGGAAGTTCTGAGGATATAAAGTGGATTCTACGTCAGTCCTTTCTGTGCCCGTTCCAAAGCCCTGTTGGCCATATTTCGCAAAGGCTGATTTACTGACAATTTACGAGCCTCGACATAACCTGAACGACCCTATTCAGCCAGTTGAACTGATTGGGCGAAGAAGCGTTTCGCTAACACTGTTTTGCGACAGTCAAACAGGAACGCGGTGCGATGGAGAACACGCATTGATCCCACCTTGACAAATGCCTGAATATCGAGATATCTCGATTTATGGACATAGAAAAATCGATATCAGCTCTGAACAACCCTGTTCGCCGCAACATTCTGGAGTGGCTTAAAGACCGCACGAACTTTCCTCCCGCACTCGAGGGTCACGAAGATCTGGACGGTGTGTGTGTTGCGTACATCCAGGAAAAGGCGCAACTGTCCCAATCAACAATATCAAATTACATGGGCATGTTAAAACAAGCGGGTTTTGTGATTTCGGAACGTCACGGACAATGGACGTTTTACCGCCGCAACGAAGATAACATTCGCTCTTTCCTTACCGCCTTCCAAAAAGAACTTCTAAAACAGTAGCGCAATTGCGTGAAGCCAGGCGTGCAAACGCTGCTCATAGAAACCGAAATATCGAAATATCCCGATGGAAAGATTAAATGAACCAGAATTTTGGCGAAACAAAAAATCTGCTGGCCCAACCGCTGGTCTTGCCGTGTGGGGTTCAATTGAAGAACCGGCTGGTTAAATCGGCGATGTCTGACTCATTGGGAGACGGTGCCGGAAGCCCCACCAAAGCCCAAATCCGTTTATATGAACGCTGGGCGGAGGGCGGTGCTGCATTGTCGCTGATTGGCGAAGTTCAGGTCAGCCCACATTATCCAGAGAAACCCGGCAATTTGGTTTTTTCGCCAGATGCCGACGTACCCGCTCTGACAAAACTGGCAGAACGTGGATCGATGAACGACGCTCAAATCTGGCCGCAACTTGGTCATGCAGGTGCCCTCTCCCATGCGCCTATCAGCACCCCAAAAGGACCCTCCCCTATAGATAGTACAGGCTTGCACTGCGCAGGCATGTCGCTGGATGAAGTGCGCGATCTCCCGCAAATTTATGCGCAGGCGGCGGCACTTGCACAACAAGCTGGATTCGGCGGCGTTTTGATCCATGCGGGTCACGGGTTTCTGCTCAGCCAGTTTCTGTCACCTCTGTTCAACCATCGGACCGATACATACGGCGGCACGATCGAGAAACGCTTTCGCATTATTGGTGAGGTAATTGCAGCAATCCGCCAAAGGGTGGGCGCCTCGTATCCAATTGGGATCAAGATTAATTCGACAGATAATCTGGAAGGCGGTCTGACCCGGGAAGACGCCAAACAGGTTGTGCGTTTGCTGGACCAAACATCACTCGATTTGATCGACATCAGCGGCGGCACATACTTTCCAGGAGCCGTTTCAAGTTCAGATGGCACGTCTTCGGCTGGACCCTATTTTGCCGACTTCGCGAAATCAGCAAAGAAGATCACGTCAATTCCGATCATCTTGACGGGTGGTTTTGAGACACGGGATCAAGCTTTAAGCGCCTTGCAGGAGGGTGCGGCAGATGCAGTTTCACTGGCGCGCGCTATGGCGTTGAATCCTTCGCTCGCCAATGCATGGTTAAGCGATGCAGGCGGTGATCCGGAATTTCCCCGGTTCAAATCCCCTCCACATGGTGGTGTGACGGCTTGGTATTCAATGCGCCTGACGGCATTGGGTGAAAACAATGAGGACAGTTTTGATCTCAGCCCTGCCGATGCCTTGGCCGCGTATGAAAACCGGGATGCGATAAGAAGCCAACGTTGGCTCAATCGGTTTGGGTGAGATAGAAATTGTATAATGCTCATCGGAAAAACCAGTGTCCCACTCGGAACTGAGCTGGAATGGGTCTAAGCCCAAAACAATAGCGTGATGCTCACTTCCCGACAGCGAAACAACCTATAATTGCTTTTTACAGGTTTACTATCTTAAAGCGTGCATTAAAAAGAAATCATGCACGCAGAACGAGAATCGCACATTATCTTCCAGAAGCTCTCGCAGCGCGCTCAACGCGTTGAGCGCGCACTGCTGCAACACGAGATCGCGCGATTTCCTTCGCCGCGCAAAAGGCGAACCGTCACCACATCAAGGGCGATGTTTTGTGCAAAGCCGCCAACAGCGCGGATTGCCCAATGATCAATAACTTACGCCAGCGTCAATTTTTGCTCGGGAGTGCTGTACCTGTTGCCGCCATCGCCGCGCTTTTTGTCGCCCTTGTGCCTGCCGAGAACGCGTGCCATGCGGTGATCGACCAGTACCATAATGCTTACTTTAGTGAAGAAAACGCGTTTTTCGAAGTGCCCGATGACGATTTCGCACTATATAATCGCGCGATGGAATGTATCGATCAGATCAAATCTTAGGTCGCAAATCCCTTCGCATTTCATGCTGCTTGCAAACTTGATGTATTGTCCAGCCGCGCGGCCTCCAGATCAAAAATCAATGCGCTGAACAGCACCAATCGGGCCCATCAAAGTACCACAGTAGATGATTCGGGCAGCGCTTGAGATCGCGTGTATACGCACACAGCTACCAATGACCCACCGGAGATATGGGTGCACTTTGTCAAATGCTCCACAATCGAGTGTTCGTCATGTGGTCTAATGGAACTGCTCGCCAAAGGTAAGGTAGACCGGGAAATGGCCACGTTGACTGCCTAAAATCGATACTAACAACGCGAGAAGATTGACCTGCACGAAGGGTGAACACCTCGTATACGTTGAGTTTTCAGTATAAATTGAGTGGCGGTTAAGAACTTTGACGGCTCAGCACTCTATCATCCTAAAATGTCTGCTGATCGGTCACATGAGGCTATCCGTAACCTGGATGATTTTTCCGGAATGGCGTCTGATTGGTTTTGGGAAACAGATGAAGAGCACAGGTTTTGCTACTTTTCCCGCCGCATGGCAGATGTGACAAAATTCGATATTCAAGCGCTCCTTGGTAAAAAGAGAGACGTCATACCAAATGAAAACCTCAGCGATCCCAAATGGATTCAGCATAAGGACGATCTGAAAAACCACCGCCCCTTTCGCAATTTCGAATATGAAATGCGCAGGCCCCACGATGACACACTTCTTTGGATCAAGATCGCCGGGAATCCCCAATTTGACTCGCATGGCAGGTTCACAGGCTACCGTGGCGTCGGGCATGATATCACGCAGGAGAAAGTTGCGATGCGGCGGCTCGAAGACGCAAATGCCGCTTTGGCCGCGCGCAACGCAGAATTGGGCCAGGCCACCAAAACAATCGAACGCATCGCTTATGAAGACGCGCTCACTCATCTTCAAAACCGCCGGGCCTTCGAACGCGACCTCACCCAATACCTCGCAAAGGCACAATGCGATCTGGGACTGCTTCACGTCGATCTGGATCGTTTCAAATGGGTGAATGACACGCTTGGCCACCCTGCCGGGGACCAAGTTCTCAAAATATCTGCAAATCGGCTAAAAACAGCCGTTGGCGAAAAAGGATCTGTATATCGAGTAGGCGGGGATGAGTTCATGGTGATCCTCCCACAGGCCGCACATGCTGACACCGTCTCATGGCTTGGTGATGCGATCGTTTCAATCATGGCCGAGCCTTTTGATTTGACGGCACAATGGGTCAACATTGGTGCCAGTGTCGGCGTGGCAATTGCTGATACTGACAAGATCGATAATGGAAAGCTTGTCAGTTATGCGGATGCAGCATTGTACGAAGCCAAGCGTTTAGGGCGGAACACATTCTGCCTCAGCACCCCTCAGTTACAGGCGCGCAGTGACGATGAACGACGTCTTGCGCATGATATTCCATGCGGACTGGAACGACATGAATTCGTGCCTTTTTTTCAGCCTCAAATAGATGTTGCTTCGGGCATGGTCATTGGCGTGGAGGCATTGGTGCGCTGGCGTCATCCAGAACGCGGTCTCTTGATGCCCGCTGCCTTTCTTCGGGCCGCGACGGAATTGGGCCGGATTGACCAAATCGATCGACTCGTCCTGGAATCATCCGCAGAGGTTGTAGACCGCTTAGAAAGTCAGGGCATCGCACTTCCCTCCCTCTCAGTAAACATCAGTGAAGCAAGACTTGCAGACCCAAATCTATGCGATCAAATTGAACGGTTGTGGCAAGGTCGAAGATGCCAGCTTGCGGTTGAACTTCTAGAGACGATTTACTTTGATGAAAGTGGCGGCGAAGACCAGTTCAGTGATAATCTCAACAGATTGAGGGAGATGGGAATACGCCTTGAAACGGATGATTTCGGAAGTGGGCGCGCCTCGATTACGGGTCTTCTTCGCATATCGCCTGACCGGGTCAAAATTGATCGCAGTCTGGTCCAAAAAGCGGTCAGTTCGCTTAAACAACGCAGTCTGGTGCGCGGGATTTTGGACATGTGTCAAGCCTTAGACATCGATTGCCTTGCTGAAGGCGTCGAAAGCCAGGCCGACATCGACACGATCGTTGAAATGGGGTGCAGTAAGTTTCAAGGTTACGTTTTCAGCAAGCCGTTAAACGAAAAGAATTTACGACACTTTCTCAAAGCAAGCGTTTTAGCACCGCAGCGAAGCGATACGTGCGACATAGTCAATTTTGACGATCGCGCGGCGTCAGCCTGACCCAGTGATGAAACTATTTGAAAAAGTGGCGCGGTGTTTCTAGCCCGCGCGCCGTGTTAGCACCCATGAGCGCCGCAACCGCGTTTTCGGTGATGAGAACGCCCCATGGTGAATACCCAACCCGCACGAAACCCAAAGGCCGTGCGGAAATTAAAGTAGGCTGCAGGTCACGTTTGCCCGATGCTCTTGCAGAAAAAACCAGCCCTGCTAAAGGCTCTGCAACTGCCTCAACATCAAGGACGGAATTTCATTCAATCTGTGCAGACAGCAAGAGATCTATTCAGGCCTCAGCGCACGCAGCGATAGGGTCATGTTCGGGCACATCGCCAATTGCCGACATATGCACATCAAGCCGGGCAAGCATGTCGTCGAAAACCTCTGCGTAGTTTGGATCGCCCACCACGTTCACCAATTCCAATGGATCTGTTTCACAATCAAACAGCTCCCACTCCGGCGGTTCGTCAGGTCCGTGCGCGCCAGGTTGATCCAGATCCGAATTATACCAGTAGATCAGTTTGTATCTATGGCTGCGCAACCCATAATGGGCCCAGGCATTATGGTGCTCGTCCTTGTGCATCCAGTAACGGTGGTATGCGATGTCCGGCCAATCCAGAGGTACAGATTCTTCCAGCAGCGGGCGCATTGAACGACCCTGCATATAGCTTGGAACAGTAAGCCCCGCATAGTCCAAAAAGGTCGGCGCAAAATCAACATTTGTGGCAATGTTTTCCGCCACTGTTCCCGGCTTGATCCCTGCCGGATAGCGAATGAGGAACGGCATCTGAAGGGATTCCTCATACATGAAACGCTTGTCAAACCATCCGTGTTCTCCCAGGAAAAAACCCTGATCGGAAGTATAGATAACAATCGTATTCTCAGCGAGGCCTTCTTCGTCCAGCCAGTCCAGCATCCGTCCTACATTTTCATCAACCGCATGCACCGTGGCCAAGTAGCGTTTCATGTAACGCTGATATTTGAAGAGCGCGAGGTCCTCCTCCGTTTCAAAGGTGAAGTTCTCACCGGTGTGCCGGTCAATCAATACCAGCCCACGTGGATCATCTGGATGAGGAACACGGCGATCAGTGTCACCCGGCACACAGAGCGCGCCAATTTCTGCCCCACCCTCGGGTTGTATCAGCCCAAGATCAGCGTACTTCAGATCCATACGCACCCGCATCCGAGCTTCCTCTGCGGCGCGCGCGCGGTTTGCATAGTCGTCGTTGTATGTCTCTGGCACCTTTATATCCCGCCCCTCAAACATGTCGCGATCACGTGGGTGCGGTTCAAAATTACGGTGCGGCGCCTTGTGATGACACATAAGAAAAAACGGCTTGTCCGGGTCGCGGCCCTTGAGCCAATCCAGACTCTTTTCGGTGATAACATCGGTGACGTAGCCCGGCTCTGTGCGTTCTGCGCCCATTTCTATCATCAGGGGATCAAAGTAATCCCCCTGCCCCGGCAAAACCGACCAGTAATCAAACCCGGTCGGTTCGTGTGGCTTGCCTTCTCCGAGATGCCACTTCCCAACCATAGCAGTTTGATACCCCGACTGCCGCAGATGCTTGGCAACATTAGGCCCGCGATTGTCGATATGCGTATCAAGCGTGGTGACCCCGTTCACATGATTATATGTGCCTGTCAGAATCGCAGCCCGGCTCGGTGTGCAGATCGAATTAGTGACATAGCAATGATCCAACCGCATCCCTTCATTGGCAATTCGGTCGATACCTGGGGTGTGATTGATCCCGTGCCCATAGGCAGAAATGGCTTTGGATGCATGGTCATCAGACATGATAAAAAGGATATTCGGTCTCATTCTCGCGTGCGTCCTTCTGATAAATTCAGGTCTGCCGTTGATCTTGCTTTCAAATGTGGTATTAACATTCTCATATTTAGGATTCAAGCATGTCAGGCACATCAAGCAGGGTTATCGCGATACTGGAGGCTTTGACCGCCCCGGAAGCTGATGGGTTGAGTGCGCAAGACGTTGTCGAACGTTCTGGATTACCTGCATCAACGGGTTATCGCATTATCACAGAATTGCAGGATCTGGGTTTCGTTCATCGCACCTCCAGCCGAAAACTCATAGCGAATTTCAGCTTTCACAGACGGCTACACTGTCCCGGCCTTGATCCCGAATACCTCACAAAAGCCTGTGCTGTTCTGAGCGGACGGTTGACTGCTGCCGCCGAGGTCGTCGTCCTGAGCGGTCACAGCATGTTGTGGCACATCGTTGAACAACACCCCGATCAAGCCATCCGTCTGCGCGCTTTTCCAGGCTTTATCCGGGGCGCTTACGAATTGGATTCCATCTCGCGGCTGGGACTTGCGCATCTTTCTGTGGCGCGCATTGAAAAATCTTGGGACTCTGGTGGCTTCTATACCGCTGGCGTGGACCGTCGCCCGTTGTCTTGGGATCAGGTACGCGAAATGATCACCGCCGTGGACCCGTCAGAAATGCAATACGACTTGATGGGCAATGCAAAGGGTATTCGACGTTACTGCGTTGCTATTCAAGAGCCAGACGGGGGGCTGATCTGCCTGCTCACCGTCGCAGAAGCCGCCATACCGTTGCGCAACGAGGCGCAGCACGTGGCCAACATTCGCACACATTTGATGTCTCAGAAATCAATGATCGAAAGTGCATTTTCTGATCCGGCCATCGTCGGCTGAAAGCTGCATGAAACCAAAGGGAGGAAACCATGAATTTCACTTTGCCTACTCTGGCAATTGCTGCGGCCCTCGTGGCGCTGCCAGCCATTGCCCAAGACCTTGTCCTGTCCATCGGATCACGCGGCTACGGCCCCGCCGTTGAACGCAACATCGAGCGGTATGCAACAAAGCACCCTGACGTGACCATCGAATGGAACAAAGTATCCGATGTGCCAGGCGAAACGCGCAAACTCTATGTTACCGGCTTGACGGCTAAAAGCCCCACGCCGGATATCTTTGCTGTAGATGTGATCTGGGCAGGCGAGTTCGCCCAACGCGGCTGGTTACAACCTTTGAATGGTCTGCTCGATGAGGCAACAATCGGCGCATTCAATCCTTCGCTCCTGGCAGCATCCACAGTGGATGGGGATATCCATGCAGTCCCGCTTTATGCTGACGGTATCCACTTTTTCTACCGTTCGGATCTGCTCGAGAAATATGGATTAGCCGTTCCTCAGACCTGGGAAGACGTTTTGGCCGCGTCACAGATCATTACTGAGGGTGAAAAAAATCCGCAGTTCTATGGCTTCGTATCGATGTGGGCCAAAATCGAAGGCCTGTTCATGAATTGGCTGGCCTTTACAAATGGCAATGGTGGCGGATTTTATGATGCCGAAGGCAATGTTGCAGTGAACGCACCAGCCAATATTGCCGCAACGCAGTTTATGGTTGATCTGCTTCATGAGCATCGCTTGGCGCCAGATTCAATTCTGAATGCACGTCCTGATGATGCGCGGACACTGTTTCAACAAGGGCGCGCTGCATTTCTGATGGTTCAGGACTTTGTTCATGCACCACTCAGCGCTGACGACAGCCCTGTCGCAGGCAAATTCGATTTCACCCGTGTTCCGTATTTTGCTGGCCATAAGGATGCCAATTCCACGACCATGGGCGGCTGGTTTCTAGGCATAAACCCAAACTCCGAGAATAAGGAAGCCGCCGCCGCATTCCTTGCGCATTTCACTGCCAAAGAGCAGCAATTGGCGGCTGCCGTGGAAGACAATCGCGCGCCTACCATCTCGTCCGTCTATGATGACGAAGCGATGGGGCAAAATCAGGTGTTGGCGAATTTTGGTAAGAACTATGCGTTTGGTGTCGTGCGCCCATCAGCTGCCACAGGCAGCAAATACCCCCGCGTTTCGGAGACCATGCAACTGGCAATCACCAATGCGCTGCATCGCCAGAAATCGGTTGAGGATGCCTTGAACGATGCGCAAGCGGAACTTGAATCCATTCTTTCGGAATAACCGTAACTTTTCCGAAAAATCAGCGCCCCGGCACCGCTCGAAAGGCTGGGGTGCGCACCCTCAATTGGCAAGACAATGACCAGTATTTACGCACCGCTCGACAGACGCAGGCACCTTACGGGGCTGACTTTTGTCACGCCAACAATGATCGTGATCGTCGCCATTCTTGTTTACCCGATCCTCCAGTCGATTGTTTTGAGCTTTGGTCAATCCAGCATCGACGGTTCAGAAGCCTACCAGTTTGTAGGGTTCAAACATTATGCCGCACTCGCCGGGAACGAACGGTTCTGGAACGCACTCTGGGTCACTTTGATTTTTACCGGCCTCTCCATTCCGCTCGAACTGGCACTTGGAATCGGCCTCGCTGTCCTGCTGAACGAACACTTTCGTTTCAAAGGCATCGCGCGGCTGGCAGTACTCTTTCCCTGGGCTTTGCCGACAGCGCTGAACACATTGATGTGGCGCTGGATGTACAATACCGACTACGGCCTGTTTAACGCAGCGGCTTTGCAAAGTGGGCTGATTGACAGACCCATCAACTGGCTTGGCGATGAAACGCTAGCCATGGGGTCCATGGTGGTGGTTGCCGTCTGGAAGACCTCCTCTTTCATGGCGCTCATTATTCTGGCCGGGCTACAATCTATCCCGCGCGATCTTTATGAAGCTGGGCGGATGGATGGTATGACGCGCTGGCAAGAATTTCGCGAAATCACCCTGCCGCTCCTGAAGGGTCCCATCCTCGTTGCCTTGATTGTACGGTCGATGGATGCCCTACGTACCTTTGAGCTGCCCTTTAATCTGACCGATGGTGGCCCTGTGACAGCCACCGAAAGCCTGTCGCTTTATGCCTACAAGGTGATCTTTGACTTCATCGAATTCAACTACGGTGCGGCGATTGTCGTGGTGCAGTTTCTGGTGATCTTCGCGATGAGTCTGCTTTACATTTTCACATTGCGAAACAAGGACTGAACCGGTGAAAACACGTCCCCGTTTCGGTCTTTACGCGTTGGTCATCGTGTCGGTGGTGATCTCATTTCTGCCTATCGTATGGCTTGTCCTGACGTCACTCAAAACCAGCGAAGGGATTTACGCCTGGCCGCCACAATACATCCCACAGCCCTTCACATTAAAGAACTACATCAACATCTTCACCAACTCACCAGAACTGTTACTTTATGTACTCAACAGCTTTATCGTGGCTTTAGGCTGCACCGTTGTGGCGCTCAGTTTTGGTGGCCTGGCGGGGTTTGCTTTGTCCCGATTGGGTATGCGGCGGGCTGGCGTTTTGATGGTCTTCATCCTCGCCGTTTCGATGTTCCCGCCCGTGTCGCTCTTGCCATCGCTCTTTCAGAACTTTCTCAAACTCGGGCTTTTAAACACTTACACGGGATTGATCATCGCACACACGGGCCTGTTTCTCCCCTTCACGGTGTGGATGTTAGCGAGTTACTTCGCAACCCTGCCGCCCGAGATCGAAGAAGCCGCACGCATGGATGGCATGGGCTTCTTTCGCATCTTCTGGTCCATTGTGATCCCTCTGTCTTGGCCAGGTTTCGTAGCCACGGGCTTGATCGTTTTCATATTTTCCTGGAACGAATTCCCGCTAGCACTGGTCTTGATGACGCAAAATGCGATGCGCACAGCACCGGTTGGCATCTCGCTCTATCCCGGCGAATACGCTTTCCCGTGGGAGACAATTTCGACCGCAACCGTAATCGCCATCGTGCCAATCCTCGTAATCACAGCCATCTTCCAGAAACAGATTGTCGGTGGTCTGACCGCTGGCGCAGGTAAATGAGTAAACTCCAATGAGCGAAGTAAAACTCGACGGTATCGGCAAGTCCTACGGCACAATCGAAGCTGTACAGCAATTCGATTTGACCATTCAGGAGGGGGAGTTTTTGGTGCTTCTGGGCCCGTCGGGCTGCGGCAAATCCACAACTTTGCGCATGATTGCAGGCCTTGAGAGCATTTCCAAAGGCACCTTGACGATTGGCGGTACACGAATGAATGACGTAGATCCCAAAGACCGCGGCGTGGCGATGGTCTTTCAGAACTACGCGCTTTATCCGCATAAAAGCGTTTTTGACAACATGGCCATGGCGCTCAAGCTGCAAAAGGTCCCTGCGACCGAGATTACTGAACGGGTCGGACGCACGGCCGAACTTCTTGGCCTGACCGACTATTTGCAACGCAAACCTGCTGCGCTTTCAGGAGGTCAACGCCAACGCGTCGCAATTGGCCGGGCTATTGTGCGCACACCCAAGGTTTTTCTCTTTGATGAACCGTTGTCCAATCTTGATGCCAAATTACGTGTGAAAATGCGAATCGAACTTCAGGAATTGCACGACCGGATTGGTGCCACCTCTGTTTACGTAACCCATGATCAGGTCGAAGCCATGACATTGGCAGACCGCATCGTCATTATGAATGGCGGGGTTGTGGCACAGGTCGGCACCCCGCGGGAGGTCTATGATCATCCAGCGGACGAATTTGTCGCGGGTTTCATTGGCAGCCCTGCGATGAATTTTATCGAGCTGACCCGGACCGATACCCGCGGCTGGGCGTCAGAATGTGGTGGCCTCACCTTTTCAGACCTTCCCGTGGATACAGGCGCTCGAACGCTGGTGCGTCTGGGGGTTCGGCCAGAGCACGTCGTGGTCGCGCCTGCGCGTTCTATGCAAGGAACCCTGACCTATGACGCGACCGTTCTAATTGACGAACTGCTGGGTGCGGATGCGCTGTTGAGCCTTGGCATTGGCCAGACGAGGGTGCTGGCCCGTGTTGGTGGCGTCGCACATCCCGTAAAAGGGGATGCCGTGACAATCCAGCTGAATGCGTCACAGCTACATGTGTTCGACCCGGACACCGGCGAAACCCTAGGACATGCAGAAGCACAGACAGCGTAAACATTTGATCACGCGGTAAAGTTTCCATTCCGGCCTATCTTGGATTCCTTCAGAGAGCACTTGATGCGCCTGATTGATGCCGAACATCTCAGTCGCGCAGCGCTGGTAGTCCCACACCGGTTGATTCAAATCCACCATCAGATGCGATCACCTGACCGGTCACGTAGCTTGCTCTTTCAGAGCACAGAAAAGTGACGACGTCCGCGATTTCCATCTCGGATCCATATCGGTTGAGCGGGATCGCATCATGGTATGCGGCAATGATTTCCGGCGAATGCACCGCCATGGCAAGTTTGGTGCGAACAGGGCCCGGACAGACGCAATTCGCCCGAATACCATACTCACCCAGTTCCGCCGCCTGTTGCTTGGTCAACTGGATCACCGCAGCTTTGGACGTGCCATAGGCGACCCGCAATGTCGAAGCCCGCAATCCTGAAATGGACGCAATATTGACCAGTGCCCCACGCGTTTCACGCAAGGCCGGAATGACGGCCTGAGACACAAGAAACACACCATCCAGGTTCGTCGCCATCACCTTGCGCCAACGCGAAAAATCTGTGTCCTCGATCGGACCAAAATCAGCTACACCTGCATTGTTTACAACGGCATCTATGCGACCAAAAGTCTGCCTGACCGTTTGCGCCATGTCCTCAACCGATTCTGGTATCGAGACATCGTGCACGTACGCACTAGCCTCGTTCAAACCCGTGCATGCTGCATGCAGCGCATCGCCGTCGCGATCGACCATCGCAACGCGCCAACCCTGTTCTATAAAGAGGCGCGTCGTCGCCAAACCAATACCGCGCGCGGCACCTGTCACCAAAGCTACTTTTTCCAACCAAGCGTTCCTCAGATTTCTTTCTGGTCCAGCACAAAGGTGACCTTTTTTAAGCCCCAAGCACAAGACACAGCAAAACACGGTTGAACGAGACCAAGTCTGAATACAGCGTTGGTCAATCCAGTTGGCAAAGTTTGGTTGAACAGTTTGATACCAGGCGATAGCGTTGGGGAACGCCTTGCAACATTGTGCGGCGATGGAGTTTTTATGTCTACGATTGCGGTCCGCCGCTAAGGTTCAACAGATTGAACTAACCTGATCAAAAGCCTTCCGCACGCGATGCCGGGAGCCTTTTGGGTTGTAACAAAGCTCGTGAGATAATCCCTTGAATACATCAATCAGCAGATTGTGCCGGTTTGGGCAAAAAGCCACGCGTTCCACTTAGCAACCAAAAAGATCGGCCGGCTACCGTAACACAGTCTGTGCCATCCGTAATGATCAGGAACTGGCACACCATTGTCGCCTCACAAAACGACCATGCGACAAATCTGAAAAAGGATCGGCCGTACCGCGCCACAAGTTCAGGCGTTCGTTCCACACAGAAAAGAACTTCCCAAAAGGGGCACACAAAAATGACAGACCAAACCATAAAAACCACCTCTATGAACGACATTCCTGCGCTCAATGAAGTGCTGGATGGCACCGGGCTTTTCCCAAGTGAAATGCTGCCCGATATGCTCGCACCGGCTCTAGCCGGGGAAACACAGGCGTTTTGGCTTAGTTATCATCACGGCGGCAAAGCTGTCGGCTTATGCTACACCGCGCCGGAAGACCTCACCGAAGGCACGTGGAACATGCGCGCACTTGCCGTGCTCCCCGCGCTTCAGGGAAAGCGGTTTGGCACCGCGCTCGTCGCCGCAGCAGAGCAGTATTTAAAAAACAAGGGCCACCGGATTTTGATCGTGGACACATCGAGCGGCGAAGACTTCGCCAGAACGCGCAATTTTTACGTCCAGAACGGATATGAAGAAGAGGCACGGGTTCGCGATTTCTGGGCGAAAGGCGATCACAAAGTGATTTTCAGAAAGGTGCTCTGACCTAAGCTTGCCCTTCGCAGTGGATGTGGCGGAGGGCATCTAAATGGCGCCTTTAACAACTTTTTCTGTCCAGAAAGTCGCAGGACCGGCCTTATCAAATCAGCCCAAATCCATCCTGTGAAGTGCCAATTTAAGAACCGTATCGACGTGGTCACTCATTGGAAGAGTGGAACCTGTAACCCTTTCAAAATCAACCCAGCCGGCACCAGAAACATCATCCTGTGCCAACGGGGTCCCTGATTGATATTGGCACAAGACTGCCGCGAGCAAAAAGTGATGGGTGATTTCACCTAATGGGTTTTTGGCAACGACATCTATGTTCGTAAGGTACTCTGTTGGCGTCGCATGAACGGTCGTTTCCTCGCGCAACTCGCGCGCAGCCGCATCCAGAGCGGTTTCACCAAATTCGACGTGACCGCCGGGATACCCCCATAAACCTGCGTCTGGTTCATTGCGCCGGCGCACCAGCAATACCTTGCCTTCGTGAACGACAATCGCCAATGCAGCCACTTTGGGTCCTATACTCATATTTTCTACTTTCCCGTCCGCTGCAGCTTTGCCGCCCACAAAGCGCAACACAATCCTGCACCTGATGCGAGGAGCATCAACAGAAGGAGGGCCTGAGCGCCAGAGGTTTCGTTTATTAAACTGCCCGTTACAGCCGTCAATACCGCGCCCCCGGCGACGATAAGAGCTCCGTTCAGACCTGCTGCACTGCCAGATAGATCTGAGCGCACAAATATAACACCTGCGTTACTTGCCGGCATCGTGACACCATTTCCAAACCCCACAAAGATCGTACTGGCAAAAAAGAGATGCGGCGACGCATGCCCTAAAAGTAGCATGATACTTCCCGCCAAAAGCCCCGCACAGGCAATCACCCGGCCGATGATTATCATCGTGGTCGGGTCGCACCTTGCTCCGAAGCGACCAGGAATGAAGCTCCCACAGAGGAAACCCAATGTGATCGATCCGATGTAAAAGCCAAGCTCAGCCGTCGTAACACCCAACGCGGCGCGTGCGACAAGTGGCGCACCCATCAAAAAGATGTAAAACGTTCCAACGGAAAACATACCACACAGTGCGAAGGGCCAGAAAAGTGGCTCCTGCAAAAGCACAATGGGCCCAAACGCCGACCCTTGTGTTGAGTGTTCGGCCTCTTGTTTCGTTTCACCAAGATCCCACCAACAGATACCAAAAAGCGCAAAGCCCGAAACAGCATAAAAGACAAAAATCGACTGCCATCCGAAGAACGTGTCGCGCACAATAGCAAGCGACAGTGTGTACCCAGCCGTCATCCCGCCCTGCAGTATGCGGAAGAACAAGAACGTTTTGATATCCTGCGCATATACGCATCACACGGATGCACTTGCAAAGAACAGCACAGCGACAAGTAAAATTGGCCGTCTCCCGACCCGGTCCGAAAGGGGCCCAATGATCAGCTGAATGACCGCAGTTACAGCAAGGTAGCCAGAAACGGACCAGCTCGCCGTTGCGTAATCCGGGGCAAGTTCATCCGCAATACTGGCCAGTGACGGCATGAACATATTCAACGACAAAGGTGAAAACCCTGTCAAAAGGATCAGGGTCAGCAAGTGTGGCGGTGATTTAGACTGATGCACTCTCACAACCTCTGCTCCATAAACAAAAAAACCCCCGAATTTCTTCGGGGGCGCATGAAAACAAATATGGAAACCGCTACCGGTCCATGCACCTCTTGCGCATCACGACGACGAAAAACATATTCAGTCTCCTCTTTGATAAACGCTACCTATGCTGCGTTGGTTTGGCAATATGGAACGCCGTGTCGAGATCGCTTGTCATTTGCAAAATGGATTTCCCGATCAGAAAGGCCTGACCAAGCACACGAGCGGCTGGAACAGGCCCATTTTTCAACGCATACTAGGCGCGTGGTTCTTTAGTTAGACGCGGCTGACGTTTCGTCTTGGTCTTCGAGTGCGCCTTCATCGAGGCGCGTAATGGTCCAGCCCATAACACCAAAGAGAATTGTGACAAGCGGGGAAAGCCAGCAAAAGAACGCAAAAGGCGCATAGGCGATTGTCGCAACACCCAGAGTTGCTGCCTGATAAGCTCCGCCGGAATTCCACGGGATCAGGTTTGCTGTCACGGTTGCTGAATCTTCCACGGCGCGAGATAGGTTCTCTGGTGCAAGACCACGATCACGGTAAGCCTGTGCATAGGTGCGCGCACCCATGACGATGGCCATGTATTGATCGCACAGGATCAGGTTCGCACCAATAGAAGTCAGAACTGTGGACACAATAAGCGAGCCTGTGGATTTCGCCAGGCTGAGTACTTTGTCGGCAATCGCTTTCAACTGATTGGTGCGCTCCATCACCCCGCCAAACATCATCGCGACGGTCACCAGGGAAATGGTGTACATCATTGAATCCATACCGCCCCGTGTCAGCAACGCGTTGACATCGTCATTACCCGTCGTGCCTTCAAAGCCCCCAAAAGCGACATTCAGCAGGTCTTCATATGTAGCGCCTTGCAGACCAACGCCGATCAATGCTGCGGACAGGATGCCCAATGTGATACCGGGGATTGCCGGGATTTTCTTGAAGGATACAACCATCACCACGAGCGGCGGCAGGATCATGACAATGTTGATGGTGAAGTTCTCATCCAACACTGCCAAAATGGTTGCGATCCGCTCAATATCTCCTTCGCCGCTTGCGTATTGCAGACCCAGAACCGTCTCGATGATCAAGGTCAACCCGATAGAGACTCCGGTTGTGTAGGACATGTGCCGGATGTGTGTAAAGAGATCCGTGCCCGCCAAAGCGGGTGCCATGTTGGTGGTGTCAGACAGGGGGGACATCTTGTCGCCGAAGTAAGCGCCCGACAGTACGGCACCCGCCACCAGCGGCAAAGGCAGACCAAGACCTGCACCAACGCCCATCAGAGCCACACCGACGGTCCCGGTTGTGCCCCAGCTGGTGCCCGTCGCCAACGAAGTAACCGCGCATATGATCACCGTAGCGGGCAAGAAAATGCTTGGGGACAGTACCTGCAAACCGTAGTAGATGAGCGTCGGGACAACACCTGCTATGATCCAGACGCCAATCAGAATACCCACCAAAATCAGAATAATAATCGCAGGAAGCGAATTGGTGATACCGCGCACCATGCCGTTTTGGATGTTCTGCCAGCTAAACCCGCAACGCAGCGCCACAAGTGACGCCACCAAAACGCCCAGGAGCATGGGGATATGCGGATCAAGCCCATAGACCACAATCGAGAGGCTAATGCCGACGACCAAAGATAATAGAGAGATCAATGCCTCCCAAAAATGCGGCGCGCGGGCGCCTTCGGGAATATCAGTTTTCATGTGTTTACTCCGTGTTGGATTTCCGCGTGCGTTACATTCACGAGGAGGCGGTTTGTTGGTATGATCGCAGGAGCGGCAAAAGTTTCTCTCTTGCTCGTGTTTTTGGATCGTAAGTGTTTATCAGTTTCAACTATGAACTCCGGAGGGTGTCTTGGCCGCACGTTGCACCATGCCAAACAGGTCACGCGGATCATCGGGATCCGCTAACAGATCAAGTTCCACGAAGTGACCCACGTTTGGCAGTTGGTCGTGGACGTAGCGCAGTGCTGAGAAATCTTCGGTTGCAAAGCCGACGCTGTCAAACAGAGTTATCTGGTCCTTGGACGTTCGACCCGGGAGCGCACCGGTAAAAACCTCCCACATCTGAGTGACTGGATGGTCAGCATCAAGCTGCTGGATTTCTCCTTCGATGCGCGTCTGAGGCGGGTATTCAACGAAAATGTCCGAACGCAGCAGAATGTCCCGATGCAGTTCGGTCTTACCAGGGCAGTCGCCACCAATCGCATTGATATGGACACCGGAGCCGATCATATTGTCGGTCAGGATCGTCGCATATTGTTTGTCTGCGGTGCAGGTAGTGATGATCTGCGATCCCGCGACAGCCTCTTCAGCTGTCGCGCAACGCACCACCTTGAGGCCGCTGTCCGCAAGGTTACGCGCCGCCTTTTCCGTCGCCGCAGGGTCAACATCATATAGCTTGACTGTGTTGATGCCGACGACTTCCTTGAACGCAAGTGCTTGGAATTCGCATTGCGCACCATTGCCAATCATCGCCATTACTTTGGCGTTTTTGGGCGCAAGCTGTGTGGCCACTACCGCCGATGTTGCCGCCGTCCGGAGCGCCGTCAGAATTGTCATTTCTGAAAATAACACAGGGTACCCGTTGTCCACCCGTGCCAGAACGCCAAAGGCGGTCACAGTTTGAAAACCGCGCGCCATGTTCGCAGGGTGTCCGTTGACGTATTTAAAACCGTAGGTATCGCCGTCACTTGTGGGCATCAACTCTATCACGCCTTCTTTGGAATGGGCGGCCACACGAGGCGTTTTATCAAAGAGTTCCCATCGTTTGAAATCCGCCTCGATGTAAGCGGCGATATCCGAGACCATCCGTGGCGCGCCAATGGCGTTCACGATCTTCATCATATTGGCGACGCTGACAAAAGGAACCATGGCCAGTTTGGACGGGGCGGCGGTGGTGAAGTCAATCATTGGTTCGGGACCTTTCAAACAAGAGTGGCACGTCAAAAACGACGGGTCGGACGATCCAGAACCGTGCGCCCCAAAAGGCTGGCGCAAAGATCCACCATCAGGCAGGCCGTACGGCCCCGTACATCAAGAAACGGATTCAACTCCACCATATCAAGCGACGTCACCAAACCACTGTCGCAAAGCATCTCCAAGATAAGATGGGCTTCGCGAAAGGTTGCGCCGCCGGGCACGGTTGTACCCACGGCCGGTGCAATTCCAGGTTCAAGGAAATCCACATCGAGGCTCACGTGCAATCGACCACCTGCCGCGTTCACACGGTCCAAAAACGCTTTTAGAAGTTTACCCACGCCGTGTTCATCGATCGCGCGCATGTCGTGGACCTCAATACCCGCCTCAGCCAAGTGGATCTTTTCCGCCGGATCCACGGAACGAATGCCCATCATACAGACGTTGGCCGGGTCCACCGGATGTTCAAGTGCGGGGTAAAACCCCTCAAATCCCGCATGACCCGTGAAGTAAGCGACTGGTGTGCCATGCAGGTTACCGCTTTTTGTCGTCGCGAGCGTATGCATGTCAGGGTGCGCGTCGAGCCACAGAACGAACTGAGGTCTATCCGTTTCAACAGCAAATCGCGCCAGACCGGCGACTGAGCCAATGGACAAACTATGATCTCCCCCCAAGAAAATCGGCATCTGCCCGGACTTAGCCGCGTCATATGCGGCCGCCTCCAAAGCCAAAGACCACCCAACGATACTGTCCAAATCGTGTATTGAAGGGTTCACAGGTTCCCCAACTGAAGTCGGAACAGGCACAAGGTTACCCCTGTCTGTGACGACACTCCCAAGCGCCTCCAGCGTTGGCTGCAATCCAGCTGTCCGAAATGCATCCGGGCCCATCAGGCACCCGGCCTGGCTTGCGCCACAATCAACGGGCGCTCCAATCAAAACGCAGTCACGCACTGGGAAAGTCTCCTATGGTTTGGAAATTCTCAACAGTATCTAAATTGGAGACGTAACAAGATAGCTGGCAAATTGCACAATTTGCACTTATTACTTTGACAAAATGACAAGTAATATGAGCAGAATGATCGAATGTTTACTTTTTCCTCTACTGAGAAACGCCTCTTGCTGGCTCTGACCCAAGACGCGCGCGCGTCGGTCACAGCCTTGGCACAAGAGGTAGAGGTATCGCGCGCGACCGTTCAATCCAGTTTGAAGAAACTCGTACAGTCCGGCGTAATTCAGCGCTTCACCATTGAAGTGGATCCAAGCGCAGGCTTTGAAATTGTGCGTGCCGTCACATTGATTGAGGTGCAGGGCAATATGACAGGATCAGTTGTCAAAGCGCTGCGCAAATTGCCCGGAGTCGTTACGGTTCACAGTACAAACGGCGCCTGGGATTTAATTGCGCAAATCGAAGCGCCCAGTCTGTCAGAATTCGACCGATTGCTCCGTATCACGCGTGAAGTCCAAGGGATTCTGAACACGCAGACAAATATCTTGCTCGATACGGCTTAAGCTAAACGCGTTATCACGGTGGGTCCTTGGCGCGAATATTCATCATGCGACCGCACGGCACAAGATCCTCTATTTTTCGAATAGCTGTGTGCTGTGATATACTGTTTTTTGCAGGACCTTCCAAAAGCCTCTCTTGCGATCATAAAGCTGCGGAAAGGGATTTGGCCCTTGCCCGTTGAATTCTCTTGCAGAACTGGCAGGACGGTGGTGATAGTGGCATGTCAGGGGAGGATGCGCCGGGGTTTCACTCGGCCAAAAAAAACATGGGTCGCGCACAAGCGCGCCTGCCTCCAATGATGAAATAAACGGGAATCGCGCTGAACTCAGCGGCCCGACGTTCTTGGGAGGAATGACTTTGTACAAATTGACAACAACACTGACCTGCTCACTGATCGCCCTTGGGGCTTCCATGAGTGCGGCTCAGGCCGACAAGCTCACATTCTACTGCTCGGCGCAGGAAGAGTGGTGCCAACTGATGGCTCGCAGCTTTGAAGATGCGACGGGCATCGATGTGAATATGACCCGCAAGTCCTCGGGTGAGACATTCGCTCAGATCAGAGCGGAAAGCTCCAACCCAAAGGGCGATGTCTGGTGGGGCGGCACGGGTGATCCGCATTTGCAGGCAGCCGAAGAAGGTCTGACGATGGAATACATGTCGCCAATGCGCGACCAGCTACATGACTGGGCGATCTCTCAGGCCGAGAGTGCTGGCAACAAGACCATAGGAATCTATTCGGGTGCTTTGGGATACGGCTACAACACCGAGCTGCTGGCCGCGAACAACTTGCCGGAGCCCGCCTGTTGGAAAGACCTGCTGAAGCCCGAATACAAGGGCCATGTGCAGATGGCGAACCCGAATTCTTCCGGCACAGCCTACACGACGCTGGCCTCAATGGTGCAAATTTTTGGCGAAGATGAAGGCTTTGAGTTCATGAAGGGCCTCCATACCAACGTCAACCAGTACACAAAATCTGGTTCCGCGCCGATCAAGGCGGCCGGGCGTGGCGAGAACACGATCGGCATCGTCTTTATGCATGATGCGGTGAAACAAGCGGTGTCGGGCTTTCCGATCAATGTTGTCGCGCCTTGCGAAGGCACAGGCTACGAAATCGGATCAATGTCGATCATTGACGGTGCGCGCAATGAAGACGAAGCCAAAAAGTTCTACGACTGGGCGCTGAGCAGCGACGCACAAAACTTGGCGCTCGAAGTTGACGCTTTCCAAGTGCCGTCAAACAAAGGTGCCGAGACTTCCGGCAGCGCGCCTGACATGAGCCAGATCAAATTGATCGATTATGACTTCAAAAAGTACGGCTCCTCTGACGAACGCAAGCGATTGTTGCAAAAGTGGGACGAAGAGGTATCGGTTCTGCCGCAGTAAGTGACGCACGCAACTGAAAAAACGAACCATCCGGCGCTGATTTTTTGGATCGTTGCCGGGTGGATCGGTTACTGCCTTCTGCCATGGTATATGGTGGAGGACGGTATATGGTCATTCGAATGGCTGATGAATGGCTACCCATTTGACGAAGATTTCGCTCCCGCCGCGTTTCTAATCGCGCAGGCTGAAAAACTCTGGCTATCGCCTTTGCTTATCCCACTTGCCTTGCCCCTTCTGGTGTTGGGTAGGCAGAAATCAGACCCTCAATATGCACGTATCCTGATCCTGGCGGGCGCTTTGGGCTTTGGGTGGTTGATTGCGCAGGGATTCTCCATCGGTATTCGAGGGTTCAATTACGACTGGCTCAAGACGCTATTTGGCGATCTGGAGGATCGACAGTTCGGCATGGGATACGGCGCAATGATATGCGCCTCTGCATTTCTGTTCCTTCTCACGCAAGGCATCGCGGCACGCGGCGCGATCAAAGGCGATGTCTTTGTCGTCAGCTCCATAGGTGGCGTCATTGCCATTGTTACTGCCTTCGTCTTTTTTCCTATCGCAAACATGCTCTTTGCCGCCTTTGTCACCGAAGATGGCGCTTATTCTATTTCAGTGTTCGCCTCGAAACTCTTTGATGATCGCCTGTGGGGATTGGGATGTCTGTGGGGCGCAAAGTGTGGTGCAGCATGGAATTCACTGTTTCTGGCCATCCTTGTCGGGGTGATCACGACAGCACTTGGTCTGTGTTTCGCCCTGGTCGTCACGCGCTCAGGCTTTCGGTTCAAACGCGGCATGCGCGCGCTGACTGTGCTGCCCATCATTACACCGCCTTTCGTGATCGGACTGGCCTTGATCCTGCTCTTTGGCCTCTCCGGCTCAGTCACAGTCTTCTTTGCGGATCTATTTGGCGTGCAACCAACGCGCTGGCTTTATGGCATGCCCGGCGTGCTCATTGCGCAAACGCTTGCCTTTACACCCATTGCATTCCTTGTGTTGATCGGCGTGGTCGAAGGCGTGTCACCCTCGATGGAGGAAGCCGCCCAGACCCTACGTGCCAACAAGTGGCAGACGTTTCGAACGGTGTCGCTCCCGCTGATGCGCCCTGGTCTGGCCAATGCCTTTCTTCTCGGTTTTATCGAGTCGATGGCCGATTTTGGCAATCCGCTCGTGCTGGGCGGTAACTTCGACGTCTTATCGACCGAAATTTTCTTTGCAATAGTCGGGGCGCAATACGACCAAAGCCGCGCTGCCGTGCTGGCCATGGTCTTGCTGTTCTTCACCCTCTCGGCGTTTTACGCGCAACGCGCTTGGCTGGGGAAAAAGAGCTACACGACCGTTTCGGGCAAAGGCGATGCGGGCGTGCACCCATTGATGCCCATTGGCCTTGCCCTGCCTGTCTTGTCCATCGCGATCATTTGGGCGCTGTTTACAATCGTGGTCTACGGAATGATTTTCTATGGCAGTATTGTCGAGCTGTGGGGCGTTGATAATTCACTCACGTTCAAGCATTACGTCACCGCATTTTCGATGCGCATCGAACAAGAAGGCATTCAATGGACCGGGGCGGCATGGGACAGTTTCTGGACAACAATCACGATCGCCGCGATCGCAGCACCAATGACTGCCGCTGTTGGGCTGGTGACAGCCTACTTGCTGACCCGGCAAAATTTTGCAGGCAAGAGCGCTTTTGAATTCGGCACCATGCTTTCTTTTGCGATCCCCGGAACAGTGATTGGCGTCAGCTACATCCTCGCTTTTAACGTGCCACCTATCGAAATCACCGGCACCGGCGCCATCCTTGTGGTCAGCTTTATTTTCCGCAACATGCCAGTTGGGGTTCGTGCAGGCATCGCATCCATGTCGCAGCTTGACAAATCATTGGACGAGTCTTCTCTCACACTCGGCGCCAACTCCTGGCAAACCTTTCGGCGGATCATCTTACCGCTTCTCAGACCTGCGATATTGGCCGCACTTGTGTATAGCTTTGTGCGGGCGATGACGGCGATTTCAGCTGTGATTTTCCTTGTATCCGCCGAATACGACATGGCTACCAGTTACATTATCGGGCGTGTTGAAAACAACGACTATGGCCTTGCTATCGCCTATTCCACAACGCTGATCTTTGTGATGCTGACAGCTGTTGGACTTTTGCAACTCTTCGTGGGCCGCGTTCAAATTGGGCGGCGTACGCAACTCGGGGCTAAGACATCGACATGACAGACAAGACGATTGCAAGCAAAGCCGCGCCAGTGCTTTTCGAAGGCGTATCCAAGGTTTTCGGCAAGGATGTTGTGGCGGTGGATAACATCAACCTGCACGTCGAAGCTGGAAAACTGGTAACACTTTTGGGCCCCTCGGGTTGTGGCAAGACGACTACGCTGAGGATGATCGCCGGGTTAGAAATGGCGTCATCCGGTCAGATCCGTATCGGTGACCGCGATGTCACGAAACTGCCAGCAACCGATCGGGACGTGTCGATGGTCTTCCAGTCCTATGCGTTGTTTCCGCATATGAGTGTGCTGGAAAACGTCATGTATGGGCTGACCTTTTCAGGATTTGACAAGAACGAGTCGCGGTCCCGTGCTCTGCATGGGCTAGAGTTGGTGGGACTGAAGGGGTTCGACAATCGCCTGCCCAGCGAACTTTCCGGTGGGCAACAACAGCGTGTTGCAGTAGCGCGCGCCCTCGTTCTGGAACCCCAAGTCCTGCTGTTCGACGAACCGCTTTCGAATCTGGATGCCAAGCTACGTCGACAGGTCCGAGAGGACATCCGCGCCATCCAACAAGACCTTGGCCTAACCGTAGTTTATGTCACCCACGACCAAGAAGAAGCACTGGCCGTGTCTGACGAAATCGTGGTCATGCGTAATGCTGCCATTGCCCAGATCGGCACACCGCGACAACTTTACGATGCTCCAATAGATCGCTTCGTAGCCGATTTCATTGGTGAGGCAAACCTGATCGACTGCACGATCATATCGGTTGATGGTGACCAGGCGACCATCGATATCGAAGGTTATCAACACACTTTGCCCGCGCGCGAGCTATCCCCTGGACCTGCAACTTTAGCTGTGCGTCCCTCCCGCATCGTCATCAGCCAAAGCGTGGGTATCGCTGCTACGGTCGCCAAAGCCACTTATGTGGGTGTGCGGATGGAGTACACTCTGACCGGCGCGTTTGGACAAATCTTCGCTGTTCAAGATGATGTCGACGACCCACTTCTTCCCGGTACGAATGTCAGCATGAGCTTTGCCAAACGGGGACCGGTTCTTTTGCCCAAAGGCTAAAAATTACCCAAGCGACGCTTTCTTCATGGCCTTCACAGATTTGGCGCAAACAACTTACCGAACACAGTTTGCAAATACCCCACGTTGCCCCAGGTTATTGATTTGCAGCCCAATGGCGTGAAAGACTGTAGCGCAACACTCTGAAACGCCATACCTTCAGTGCATCTAATCTGCCTGTGATTGAAAAACAGATAGGGACCTCACCACGACATGGACAGCACGCCAGTATCCGCAATGCTCAGCCAAGTGCTTGACGCTATTGATGTCGCAAACCGCGCAGACCCAAGGCCTGCGCTGGACGACAACGGTAAGGAGCAACCTGAAGCGTATCTCTACGGACTGCGTATGACGTCTGAACTGGAAAGATTGTTCGGGAACAGTGCGAGCGATGTTTTGCGCATCTCAGCGCGCGGGCAGCATATCGAACGTTGGCTTCTCAAGAGGAGCGATTATCCCGAAGGGCGCACCGGTTATCTAAAATGGCGTCGCGATCAAGGGCGTGCACATGGTGATCGGCTGACCGGTTTAATGGCAGACGCCGGATATGCGCCTGAGACCTGCGCACGCGCGGGCGTGCTGCTGCGCAAGGAAGGTATCAAGCGGGACAGTGAAGTGCAGCAGCTGGAAGACATAATTTGCTTCACCTTCCTGAAGTGGTATTTTGAACCTTTCGCGGCGAAACACCCACCGGAAAAGGTTCTCGATATTGTTTCCAAGACCGCGCGCAAAATGTCTACGCAAGCGCGTGCGCAGGTTCTATCGGAATTTGATTTGCCCGGTGAGCTGAAAGATGCCGTGAAAGCAGCACGCTGAAATAATTCCGTTCGCAGTTACTTCACCCCGCATCAAAAAACCAACTCGGTTCTTACAAGCAGCGTTTTGGGAACAGAGTTTCGGGTGTCCTGAGATGACATTGCATCGTGGCTCTGCGCTATAAGCATTCACGTGCAACAGGTCGCGCGACTAGTTGAGTGCTTCGCAAACATATGAGCGACGTCGGGTCGAGGCTCTGTGACTACCCCGTTTACAATAGGATTTCTTCGACCGCGTCGTGCAGCGCCTTGGCGCCAAAAGGCTTGACCAGGAACCGTACATTTTCTTCTGCTGGGAAAGACTTTGATAAACTTTGCTCGCTGAAGCCGCTTACAATCACAGCCGGCAAATTGGGATGGATTTTTCGAAGTTCAACAAGCGTTTCAAAACCATCCATACCTGGCATAATTACATCCACAACTGCCGCGTCGATCCGCGGCATCATCTTGGCTTGCACAACCGCATCTTCGCCCGAACGCGCTTTTACGACTGAATACCCCCATTTCGTCAGCATCTGCGACACGATTTGCTGCACGCCACCTTCATCGTCCACCACAAGGGCGGTCTTGTTCAAAACAAGACTGGGAATCCCCACTTCAGGTTGATCACCGTCTTGAGACCGACCTACGTTCTCTTCATCAAATGGCGCAAAGTAGAGCTTGAAAGTCGTACCAATTCCAAGCTTGGTTTCAAAACCGAGACCAACTTGCATGCGCTTGGCAATGCCTAAAACGCTCGACAAACCCAAACCACGACTGACGCCTTTAGTTGAAAAATACGGATCGAAAATCCGTTCAGCCATACTTGAATCCATACCTCGACCCTGATCCTGCAGTTCCAAGCGGATGCAGCGCTTTGGCAGATTGGCACACTGACCTGTCAAACACTGCTCAACTTCAGTTGCAGAGAGCTCACTCAAGCCAACAGTTATTCGAATGTGGTGCTCCCCCTTTTCTTCCAGAGCATCCAATCCATTTGTAATGAGGTTGGAAATGATCTGAAAGATTTGGACCCGCCGCGCCTTGATATCAGGCAACGCAGACTCAACTTGAGAGACGATCGTGTTCTGCCCTTGCAACCTTGATTCAAATTCGCTGATTGCGCTTGAAATCACTTCGCCCAACGCAACACGTTCGAGTGCAGTGCCTTCGTGATTACCGGCAAAATCCATGATGTCCGCTATGACATCACGGGCCCGCCACATGCTTTCTTCAGCGTTTTTCAAGAAAAACCGTGCAGGATCCTCTTCCTTCAACTCAAGCATCGCCATTTCGGCATTGCCAATCATCGCGGTCAACTGATTGTTGAAATCGTGCGCAATGGTACCAGCCATTGTCCCCAGGCTCTCGAGCTTACTGCGCACACGCAACGCTGTCTCCATCGCGTCACGCTCCTGTTCAAGCGTGTAGCGTTGAAGTTCCTGACCCGCTCTAGACGCAATCAAAGCCATGACCTGACAGTTTTTGACGGATGTTCGCATGGAACGGTTGTGAAGAAAGGCAATATGACCGATTGTTTGACCCAAGGAATTTCGAAACCCGAATGCAAGGTAGGATTCCGCATTGACCCGCTTCAAAAGCGCCGCATCAGGATAGGCAACAGTCACATCGGACTGTATCAGATGAACATCCTCATCGATCATATTGACGCACGGTGTTCCGACGTACTCTACACCAGTGTTCTCAAGGTCTTTGAGATCTTCGCTCGCCGAACTGGCCGCCAAAACTACAAATTTGGCGTCCCCCTCAGAAGCACGGTGCACAATAACAACGGCCTGTACCGATGTAAGCAGTGCCGCGTATTTGGCGATACTGCGAAAGATCTCGATATTATCGCGTAAAGGGACGGTATCAATCGAGTTGATCAAAGCCGGGATAACGTGCTCCATCACCTTGCGTTCGAGCTCTTCGGATATGCGCGCAAGATAGGGTTCAATCGTAGTCAGAATTTCGGTTAACTTGGATCTGGGCATAGCCTCCGACCACAATATCACCATGACTCCGAGCTCGCTCCCGTCCGTACCTGTCAAAGGGAGGCCGAGGTATGCTTCAGCTTCCAGATTTTGCAGTATCTTTGCATCCGGATAGGCACCACGGACATTTTCACCAATTGCAAAGGGTTTGCCAGATGTAATTACATCCACGCAGGGCGTCGGCCCCGCACAAAAATCTGCGAAATCGAATGTAGGGTCGTCAGAATGTACTGCTTCTACAAACAAATGGTTTGATTCTACGATTCGCAAAGAGGTGATCATGACGGTATTCGCGCGAAAAGTGTCCGACGTGTTCGCACAAAAAGCATCCAGAAAGGCTTGCCCTGTCAATTGGTAGGTCTCTAAAAGCTTAGACACACCGGAGAAGTTTGAAGAGGTCATTTCGTTCATACCGGTCTCCGTTTTCCCTTCGCTACAAGGTGGTAACACATTTCGCAGGTGAAGGAACAGTCATTGGCTGGAACCTATTCGCAAAGCTATTTCACTCCGCCACACTGAAGTGCAAAAGAATGTACCCTTGGCTCTTTGATAGACCATCGACTATCAGTCCCCCGATCCATTAGAAGAAGCCTCTGAAACTGCGGCCAATAGTGCATCACGCGACGTAGGCTTCATCAGGCGAATGTCCGAAGTCCGAAGACCATTTCCGTGCACAGTCGCCTCCGCTGCATACCCTGAGAGAAACACGCACGGTATGTCAGGGTCTATGGCGCGAATAGCTTTGGCCAACGACGGGCCCTGCAAGCTCCCCGGCATCACGATATCAGTAAGCAGCAAATCGAAAGGGCCTGCGGTTTTAAAGATCTCGAGAGCGACGTCACCATTCAGTGCTGGTGTCACGCTATGACCCGCCCCTTCAAGAATGTTCCTTAGAATTTCGATTACACCCGGTTCGTCTTCGGCCAACAGAACCCTGATACCCTCCTTAGAAACCACAGCTGTTTCAGGCGGCCTCAATTCGTCAACTTTGATCTTTCCCTCGGCTGCTTTGAAGTAAAGCTTAAAAGTCGTTCCAACGCCAACTTCGGAATATACGCGGACCGCGCCATTTGATTGCTTGATGAAACCTTGCACCATCGACAGCCCCAGGCCTGTTCCTTGACCAATGGGTTTTTCCGAATAAAACGGTTCGAAGATCTGTTCTAGTTTGTCCGACGCTATCCCTTGCCCCGTGTCACTGATCGCCAACATAACATAACGGCCAGGCTGAATGTCCTCTTGCCGATCACCAATATATTCCTTTCCAATCCGCATATTGACAGTTTCTACGGTCAACTTGCCACCATCTGGCATTGCATCACGCGCGTTCAGTAACAGGTTGATGATTGCATTCTCTGTGGAAGCCGCATCCAAATCCGTGTCCCACAGCCCCGCGAAGAGCGAGGTTTCAATATCAATTGTTTCAGGAAGAACCCGTGAATTCCAAGCAATAGTATTCGTCACAAGAGGGTTCAACTTCAGCCGGGTAGGCGTCAAATGTGCACGGCGCGCGAAACTCAGCAAGCTTCTTGTCAGGTCAGCGCCGCGGTTCGTTGCCTTAATCGCCTCGCCCAGCAGCTTATTTCTGGTCTGAGGGTCGTAAGTCTCAAGAGTCAGTTCGAGATTTCCGAGGATGATTGCCAACAAGTTGTTGAAGTCATGTGCAACACCCCCCGTCAAATTACCAATTACTTCAATACGTTGAGATCGCCTTACGCGTTCCTCAGCTTCATGTAATTCTGTAAAATCAATACTACTTCCGACAACGGCAATTTCGAAACCCGCATCATCAAATACGGGCTCGTTGATCTGGCGAAGATGCCGAATGTCACCATTCGGTCGCACGATACGATAGTCGAAAGGCAATGCTTCACCATCATCAATGCGGGAAACTGCCTTTAAGAAAAGCTCTCTATCGTCTTCATGAACATAGCCTACGTATGGTTCAGGTCCACTCGTCTGCATCTGATATTCTTGAGGCGTAAGACCAAAATGCGCGGCGTGTTGCTCTGAACAAAACTCGCAGTTCCCTGAAAGAACATTCCACTTGAAAAATCCGACACCCGACAATCGCATGGCTTGCCGCAATTGTTCCTCGCGTTCGACTACTTTAGCGGCTTCCTGATCCTTTTCGTCCGTTTTTTTTGCCAGAGTGAGTTCTAATTTTTTCTCGGATTGCTTCAATTGCGCGAGTAGCCTGTCGCTCCGGTCTTTCAACCAGCCAAGTTTGCAGCCCACCCCAATAAACACAACCGATCCAAGACTGGCTTGCAGTAATCCCCCAGTGAGTTCAGCAGGTCCAAATCCCATGTGATAAGAATGGAAGATCTCAAACGCTGCGGCGAGACCTGCAAGGAAACCAGACAATAAGCCACCAAAGGCACCGGCGACGACTACAGATACGAATATCAAAATGAAAGGTAGGGGAAATTGTAGTCCTTCATGCAACGCGAAATCAATCCCCACGACTACAAGAAACGTTGGAACAATCCAGATTAACTTCCGGACCGTCCAGAACCTTAGTGAGAGCATGTTTAGCAAAGCCCCAGCCACCTATGGGCTATCATTACGCGTTCCACAAAAGTTTAATGGTCATCTTGAATCGATACCTGCTTAAAAAATGTAGTATGGAATTTCTATCTACAAATTTCTAAATGCCAAGGCCTCATTTAAAAGAAGCTAAAGGCGGACAACATGCACCGGCTCTTGGCCTAGTTTTAACCCTTGCAGCCAGAGGTCGGGCACGTGTTTCAGCGCCTAACGCGCAGCAGTATGGCACTTCAGTGTGATTTTCCAACCACCTCTGATGAGGGCTATGAAACAGATATTATCAACAAATAGGAAGGGATCAGGAAGATTGATTCAACGGGTTGGTCAACTTGCTGGTTTCCAAAAATAGCCTGAGTTCAGTGAACTTTGGGCGATTTTATGGGGTATGCAACTCTGAGCTAACCTGTCCACCGCGACGTTCAAAAAAGAGCCAACTGGGTTTCATAATTTTGAGATCAAGAAGCCTTATTATAAGCAGATGAAGCAACTTAAGTGTGTGCTCAATGCACCCTTTGACGAGGACCAATGGAAAGAATTTCTTCCTTTAGATCCTGATAGCTCAATGGTTTTTTGAGTACCTTGACTTTCGAATTTTGCGTCGCGATTTCTTGTAAAGCTTGATTTGGAAATCCGGTGACGAAAAAAATTGGCATTGCACGATGCGCTTCATCTTCACTTTCATGCATCCAACTGACGATTTCATCACCATTCAGACCCGGGAGCCTTACGTCAATCACAGCCAAATCAAAGGGTCGCTGCGCAGAATAAAGTTCGCCCAGAAATTCACTAGCGTTTGCCGTCGCTTTTACCTGACAGCCCAATCGTTCGAGTTGGCGGGTAATCATGACCCGAAACTCGAAGTTATCGTCCACGAGGAGTACGTGCAGATCAGACCAAGCCGGCTTCAATTTCGTGCCATTTTCTAACAAATTAACCTCAACCCAAGATTGTTGTAACCTAACAAACTATTGCCACGAGGGAAGAGAAAATTTGGAAAAGGCCTATGCCTCATTGTATCCGACCTAACCGCCCCGGGAAGTTTGGGACCGTTTTCGCATGTTCCCTGACGAGCTCGTTAGTTTTTGAACCCGTTGACTGCGTTTGTCTGGAACATTTATCCAAGGTGTTAGAGTAGTTCCTGACCGTCCATCTAATCGTATTGATGCTATGTCGTATGACTGACACATAATCCCACTGGGTAGCCAACAGTCCTAAAAATCATGGCCCGCAATTGGGTGTATCGCCAAAGCAAGGATTGATTTTTGGCACGCCAATCGAGATAGAGTAAAACCTCTAACTGGCTGTATTACATATATTTGACGTATTTTTTGCATCAATACGTTAACGATTCCGAGGGCATCAAGGTCGGTTGACAGACTCATAGAACTTTGTAACTCTCCAGTGAGTGACCTAATGAATACAGGAACCTCTCTTGAATACTGCCTCGCTGACAGACTGCGCTGACATGGTGCGAGACGGTGATTCTATCGCCCTCTCCGGAAATAGTGGTGGTATGCTTGAGCCTGACCCGATCTTTGCCGCAATTAAGAACCGGTTTTTAAAGACAGGGCACACACGGTATTTAACCTTGATCCACGCATTGGGAATTGGTGACCGGAGAACACGCAGCACCGGCAGATTTGCACACAAGGGAATGGTCAAGCGAGTGTACGAAGGACGTTGGTCTTGGTCGCCGTACATGCAAAAGCTTTCTGAAAGCATCGAAATCGATGGTGTCACTTACATCCGATATCTACCTATCAAACCTGATGAAGGGAGCATCCAGGGCATATTCTGCGATAAATTTGGGAACATTTCTTGTGACGCAGGACCAGGGGACACCGATGCTCAAGCGGTTGCTCCGACAGCGAGTGGTTCTGGCGGCTATGTCTTTGGGCAGGTGGGAGAAACACGGCGGAAAGATAAAGCTCACAAGCGGAATATTCAAGTTCCAGGGGTCATGGTCGATGGGATCGTACCGGAACAGCGACAGACGCACGCACTTTCAGGTGTTTACGCGCCCTGCCTTGCGGGTTTGCCAGGCGTCGTGATCCATGCAGACATGGAATTAGATGGGACAACTTCGCCAAGCGGCGCGCGCGCAAACTTTGCGCGGACCGCAGCAGGCGAAGTGCAAACGGGCCAGTCAGTAAATTTTGGCCATGGCATTCCCGTACGTTTTTCCACGATATTGGCGCAGCAGGATCGACTGGCTGACATCTGGGCCACCGTCGAGCGAGGAAACCACAATGGGCGATTGTTTGATGGTGCAGGGAAAGTAAACGTATCCCTACTTGGATCCAATGTCGTGGATTCGGGTAGCTTTTTGGATGTATCGCAAGAAGCAAAAACAGTCGTATTTTATGGCACTTTCCAAACGAGCTGGCTTAAGGTTGAGGCGCGCAAACAGATTCTTGCGATTACACAACCGGGCCGGATCACCCAGTTCGTCGAAAAAGTGCGGGAGGTCACGTTTAGCGGGCGCGCCGCAGCTCAACAGCAAAAACCAGTGCTCTGTTTAAAGGAACGTGTAGTCTTCCAGCTGACAGACGAGGGGCTGGAGCTTATCGAAATTGCTCCAACTGTCGATCTCAAAGCTAATATTTTGGACCGCATGAACTTCCAACCGCGCATCTCAGATGGACTCGCCTTGATAGCAAGTCATGGCCTTCAAAAGGATACAGCCGAAACAGAGAAGGGCTCGCCAATCTCCAAGGCAGTTTCTGGAGTGAAAAATGTTTGATACTGCGGAGCAGGATTTTGCCAAACCTCAGCACTTCCAAAACTACATCGATTGCGGGTTTCAGAATGCAAGCACTAAGGGGGTAATCGAAAGAGAAGGCACTCCAAACGGCAAGCTGGTTTCGATCTATCCCGCTTCAACGGAAAATGACGCGCAATCTGCCCTCACAGCAGCCCGCACCAGGTTCGACGATGGGACATGGGCCTTTACGTACACCAGAGAAAGGTCACACATCCTGCGCGCGGTGGCTCAAAAAATCTGTGACAACGCTGACGAACTTGCTCTGATCGAAACTCTTGAGACGACTAAGCCGCTTTCAGTGTCCACTGTTGAGGTTCTGTATTCAGCCAACATGCGGGAGTCTGCGGCAAGGTCCGTGGGATCACTGCACGGAGACAGCCACAAAACACTCGCTGCGGATATGATGGGTGTGCTTTTGCACGAACCAAGTGGCGACGTGGGCCAAACAATCGTCGAAAGTGACGACGTGGAAATGGTGGCTTTCACGGGCTCCACCCGTGTCGAAAAAATAGCAATACAAGCCTCCACCGGTAATATCAAAAAACTGCTCCTGGAACTTGGTGGAAAGCCGTCTTCCATCGCATTCGTCGATTTCAAAATGGAGGCCGCAGTTGATGGCTTTCTCAAGCCCGCAAATGTGAATACAGGCAAATGTTGCATTGCAGGGTCACAGGTGTTGTTGCAGGACAGTATCGTAACGTCTTTTAAATCACGATTGGTGGAGGCGCAGAATTGATCTGTGGCGGAGCTACCGAAGCTCATGGTGACCTATTCTTTCCGCCCACAAACTTGGCCAACGTTCATCCACACATGCGCATCGCGCAAAAAGAAATTTTCGGGCCAGTCCTGTCAATCATGACATGCAACGACACGACCGAAACCAACAAGTTAGCCAGCGCCACAAACTACGGGTTGACCGCTTATATCTGGACAAAAGACATGTCGGCCGCCCTACATTCTGCCCGACGCATTTACTCAGAGCGCGTCTGGGTAAACGGGAGTTGTAGCAATGAAGAATATACGGAATTAAAATCGATCCATCTCCAGATTGGGCCGCAAACAGAATGAAGGGTGGCGGACGTTTAACCGTGTTCACTAAAAACAGGAAGGTCCGGAGACAGTCTTTACCGGAAGCAATATGGCAGAAATCAAATTAACAAATGTGCGAAAATCCTTTGGTTCGTTGGATGTGATCAAGGGCGTGGACCTGTACGCCAATCATGGTGAATTTGTCGTCTTCGTTGGCCCATCAGGGTGCGGAAAATCAACACTGTTGAGGATGATATGCGGCCTAGAGAGCATTTCTTCCGGGCAGTTGTTGATTGGTGGTGAGGACATGAGCAGTGTCGAGGCCTCTGATCGCGGAACTGCAATGGTGTTCCAATCCTACGCACTTTACCCACACATGACGGTCGCGCAAAATATGAGCTTTGGGCTGAGAATGGCCAAAACCCCCAAAGCTGAAGTTGATGCAAGGGTGAGGAAAGCCGCCGAAATCCTCCAGATCACGCATCTGTTGGATCGCAAACCCAAGGAAATGTCCGGGGGCCAGCGCCAACGCGTCGCCATCGGCCGCGCAATCGTGCGCGCGCCCAAGGTGTTTTTGTTTGACGAGCCACTTTCAAATCTGGATGCGGAATTGCGCGTTCAAATGCGGGTGGAGCTGTCAAAGCTGCATCACGAGATTGGCGCCACGATGATCTATGTGACCCATGATCAGGTCGAGGCGATGACTATGGCTGACAAGATCGTGGTCTTGCGAGATGGCCTGGTCGAACAAATCGGCACACCACTTGAACTATACACACGGCCTAATAATAATTTTGTCGCCGGCTTCATTGGCTCACCACGAATGAATTTTCTAGACGCCGAAATAGTGAAGGCAGAAGGTTCCTTCGCCCATATTACGATCAAGGGGATTGCGGATCGTCTGATTACGATTCCATTGCGCGCGGGCGTGGGGGTACAGGAGGGACAAAAGCTCTCCGTCGGCATCAGGCCGGAACATTTGCTGAGTACAGTTGAAGAGACAGGTCTTGAGATCCGCATCGACGTCGTCGAGAACCTGGGTGGGTTGGCCTACGCCTATGGCACGGGCACGACCGGCCAAGACGTGATCCTGAAGTCTGAAAGCGAGGCTCCCCCGAAATACGGGGCAGTTGTGCACGCCAAACTGAGCGATGACTATTGTCATCTATTTGATGCACAGGGAAAAACACTAAGCGAAACCGCAGGTGCAATTCGAAGCAGAGAAATAGCAGCGTGAGCATTCAAGATCAAAACGAATTGTCTGCGGGTATCTATTTCTATGAAGACCTGTACGAAGGCGCGTTTTTTAACACCAAACGCATGGTTGTTACGGAAACGCATATTGTGAACTTCGCAGGCATTTCAGGGGATTTCTTTGATGTGCATATGGACGACGACTTTGCTCGTGAACTGGGTTTTCCCGCTCGAATAGCCCATGGGTTGCTCGGCTTGTGCCTCATCGACGGCCTGAAGAACCGTGCAGATGCTCAACTACAAGCGGTGGCGTCATTGGGCTGGAAAGAGTGGAACTTCAAAGCTTCGATCGTTGCAGGTGATAGCATTTGCGCGCGGATCATCGTGGCGTCGATGCGCCCCACATCAAAGAAAAACCGAGGCATCGTTGAGTTGATGTTTGAGGTGACTAATCAAAATAGTGAAATCGTACAAAGCGGCGTCAATACACTGCTCATGCGCAATCGATCATCAGAGTAAATTATTCGCTTCCAAAACATAACTCACCGGTGAGTAATTTATCAAATGGATATCTGATTGAACGGGAACCACACCGGTCGGAGAGGGCCGGAAAACACCAGACCGCATCAAGCGGCTGAAAAAACAGTGAGGAAAAACTATGAAAATCGTCAAGACATTGCTCTGTGCAACTGCGTTTGCGGCATTGTCCGCAACAGCATTCGCCCGAGATTTGGTAATGAACGCCAACACCTCAGACCCCGCTCAGAAACAGGCCATGGAGGATTTGATCGCCGATTTCGAAGCGGCTTATCCGGACATCAATGTCAAATTCAACCTCTATGATCATGAAGCGTTCAAAGTCGCGCTACGCAACTTTTTGGTTTCAGACGCACCCGACCTGATCACGTGGAATGCAGGTAACCGCATGAAGGTCTTTGTTGATTTGGGTTTGTTCGAGGATGTTTCCGACGTATGGGAATCGGAAAACCTCTATGAACAGATGCCCGCCGTGGTGGGCGCTTCATCCGTGGACGGCAAACAATATGGTGTCCCTTACGCCTATTACGCCTGGGGGTTTTACTATCGCCAAGACCTGTTCGAAAAGGCAGGTGTCACCGAAACCCCCGAGACGTGGGCGGAATTTAAGGCCGTTGGCGCGCAACTAAATGCGGCTGGAATCACACCCGTAACGATCGGAAGCAAGAACCTGTGGCCAACTGCTGGCTGGTTTGATTTTTTGAACCTGCGAGTAAACGGCGCAGATTTCCATGCCGAGTTGATGGATGGCAAAGTAAAATACACCGATGCACGCGTGAAGGCTGTCTTTGATGTGTGGGCCGAACTTGTCGCGGCGGATTTCTTTATTGAAAACCATCCCGCCTACTCCTTCCAAGAAGCCTTACCATTCATGAACCAAGGCGACGCATCGATGTATCTCTTGGCACCTTTTATCGTGTCCATGTTTCCCGAAGAAGTGCGCAAAAAAGTTGAATGGTTCCCCTTCCCCATCATCGACAAAAGCCTCGGCATCTATGAAGACGCACCCACTGACAGCTTCCACATCCCGGTCAACGCCAAAAACAAAGACGACGCGCGTCTGTTTCTTAGATTTGCAGCAGCAGCGGAAAATCAGACAAAAACTGCTGCGACACTGGACATGTTGCCACCAAATGTGAACGCCTCGGTAAAGGACGATCGGTTTGCGCGAGGCGGTTTTGCCCAGCTGAGCAAGGCGGACGGTATCATGCAGTTCTATGACCGGGATACTGATCCCGCACTGGCCAAGGTGGGCATGCAGGGCTTTCAGGAATTCATGCAAAATCCTGACCGCATCGATAACATTCTAGAAAGGATCGAAGCGGAACGCGCACGAATCTACGGCGCCCTCTGAGTGCGGACTACGCCCAGGGTTTCGGCACACAAGGTGCCGGGATCCGACCCCTTCGAGGATTTAAAATGACTGATATCGCATCCACGCCGCCGCCCGCCAGGCTCAGGAAAACGACATTTTACAGCCGGAACAAGCTGGTGATCACGCCGCTTTTGTTCATTGCGCCAGCATTTGCGATGTTCTCTCTTTTTGTTATTTTCCCGATTTTTCGGTCGATTTCGCTGTCGTTTTATGAATGGCAGGGCATTGGACCAAAAAAATGGGTGGGCTTTGACAACTACGAGCTGCTCTTTAAGGATCCAGTGTTCTGGAAAGCGCTTTTCAACAATATCTATTGGCTAGTTCTTTTCCTCTTGGCGCCGGTCTTTGGGCTGCTCATTGCCCTGTTTCTGAACCAGAAGGTCTTTGGCATCCGACTGGTCAAATCGTTCTTTTTTTTCCCATTTGTTGTATCACAGATCGTCGTGGGGCTGGTTTTTACCTGGTTCTATGATCCCGCCTTCGGATTGATCGCCGCACTTGTCGAACCCTTGGGCCTCAAGCTACCGTCCATCCTGGCTAGCGAAGACTGGGCAACGTTTGGCGTTATCATCGCAGGGCTTTGGCCCCAAACAGCCTATTGCATGATCCTCTATCTGACGGGTCTAAACAGCGTAAACCCCGAGATGATCGAGGCCGCGCGTCTGGATGGAGCAAAGGGCTGGCGACTGCTGGTCAATATCGTGCTGCCGCAACTGCGTGCGGCAACATTCATCGCCATTGTCGTCACCGTCATCGGAGCGTTGCGCTCTTTTGATCTGGTGGCTGTCATGACCGAAGGCGGGCCATACAACTCATCCAACGTGCTTGCCTACTACATGTATGACAACGCCATCTTTCGATATCGCATGGGCTATGCGGCCTCCATCGCAACGGTCCTGTTCCTTATTATGGATGTCTATATCGTCTGGTTCCTGATGCGCTTACTGAAAAACGAAAAGGGAGCTCGCTAATGTTTCCGCGTCCAATACAGCAATCGAGCAGGTCGCGTCAGCTGATGTACAAGATTGCTTTACCGATCTCTTTGGTCGTCTGGCTCCTGCCAATGATCGCAATTATTGCCACTGCGGGGAGGTCCTTGCACGACATCAACTATGGGAACTATTGGGGCATTCCCTCTGAATGGGCTTTCTTGGAGAACTTCGGAGAAGTCTTTGGCTCCTCTCCGATCTTGATTTACCTCTTGAACTCAGTGATCATTACAGTGCCCGCCATAATTGGGGCTTTGGTTCTGTCCACACTCGCCGGTGCGGGGCTGGCACTTTACAAATTCAAAGGTCGTTTCATCCTCTTTGCCCTGTTTATTGCTGGCAATTTCGTACCGTTCCAGATCCTGATGATCCCAGTGCGTCAGCTGACCTTGGATCTTGGCATTTACGACACCTACCTCGCCGTCATCCTGTTTCAGATCGCGTTTCAAACAGGATTTTGCACCTTCTTCATGCGAAACTTCATCGCGGACTTACCGTTTGAATTGGTCGAATCCGCCCGCTCGGAGGGGGTAAGCGAATTGAAGATCCTGATCCATGTGGTAATTCCATTGGTCCGACCCGCGCTCGCAGCTCTTGCAGTGCTGCAGTTCACTTTCATTTGGAACGATTTTTTCTGGCCCTTAATCCTGATCCAATCTGACGAACTGCGTCCGATTACGTTAGGCCTGACCACACTGAAAGGTCAGTATATATCTTCTTTCAACCTTTTGGCCGCCGGTTCGTTGATCGCAGCCCTGCCCCCGGTCATGATGTTTTTTGCCATGCAGCGTCATTTCATAGCGGGATTGACGCTCGGCGCCAGTAAGGGATGATTGGACAATCAGCAGCAACCAAAAGAGGCGAATTATGGCAGGTACAACGGCAAGGCGTTCTGGACCAAAACGCGTCGGACGCAACGCAGAAGTGGCCAAAGCTGACCTCATCGCATCAGCGCGTCGCGAGTTTGCAGACAAAGGGTTTGCACTTGCCGGGATCGAAGCCATTGCAGAGCCAACGGGCTTGAACAAAAAAATGATTTACCACTATTTTGGATCGAAAGAGGGCCTCTACATCGCAGTTCTGGAAGAGGCATATCTTGGCATCCGGGAAATGGAACAATGCCTAGGGCTGGACGCACTTGATCCTTTGAAAGCCATCCAGAAACTCGTCGAATCCACTTGGGACTATTTCGTGGCAAACCCGGAGTTTCTGTCACTGGTCAATCAAGAGAACCTTCTGCGCGCCGAATACCTCAAGAAATCCGGGATCGTGCAGCGACGCACCAGCACGTTACTCAGCACCGTTCAAAAGGTGCTCGATCGTGGGATCAAGGAAGGGTCCATCAAACCTGGAATCGATCCGATGCAGCTGAACCATTCTATTTCAGGACTGGGCTTTTATTACCTCAACAACCGCTTCACCAACACGGAACTCTACGCTTTTGACCATATGACACCCGAAGCGCTTGCGGCTCGCCGCGCCTTCATTGTTGACTTTGTCATGAGCTTTGTCGCCAGTTCAAAGGGGTAAAACCGAACCCTTGCGTATTCCATTAATCGCTCTGGCGTAAAATCCCGAAGGACTCAGACTGACTGGCGGGTTCGATGTCCAAGATATCTGCAAAAACCTGCCCGTATGTGGCAAAAGCTTGCTGAGACCCAGCGGAATTCCCCGGAGATACGCGCGCCCCTGCTCAAGACAGTGTCTTGCGCGCGGATAGGTTTCGTATCTTGTGCACAGAACTTAGGACGGTGGTTCCCCCGGTCGGCAACGGCCCCAAAAATACGAGGACGACATGTCAAAAGCCAATCCTTTAGAATGGCAGATGCTGGATCTCATCAACGCTGAACGCGCGACCTACGATCTCGATCCCCTGCAGCTAGAGCTGCGCTTGAACACTGCTACCGAAGATCACAGCGATTGGATGATCGACACTGATACATTCAGTCATACTGGTGTGTCCAATTCCACACCTTGGGACCGAATGGAGGATGCGGGTTTCGTTTTCCGAGGCACCTGGAGCGCCGCTGAAAACATCGCGTGGCAAAGCGTCCGTGGGGCGGCAGGTTTGTCCGACGATGTCTTGGGGCTGCACAACAGCCTGATGAACAGCCCCGGTCACCGCGCAAACATTCTGAGCGATACCGCTGAAGTTATTGGGATCGGGATAGAGCGCGGCGAGTATAATGGTTGGGATGGGTTGTTTGTGACACAGGCCTTTGCCCGTACGGGCGCACCGGTCCAGCTGGACACCCGTGCGAGTTCAGATCCGGTCCTGCAGGTTGGTGTGGAAACTGTCGATCAACTCGATCCGATAGAATGGCATAAAATCGATTTCGACCAAACCATTGACAATGCTGTCGTCGTTATGGGTCCGGTCAGCAGCAATGGAGCCGATCCGGTCGCAGTCCGTGTGCGCAATGTCACCGACGATGGGTTCGAATTTCGCATGGAAGAATGGGAATATGACGACGGACGTCATGTGTCTGAGAAAATCAGCTGGATGGCCGTCAGCGAAGGAACACATCAATTGGCGGACGGCCGGACGATCATTGCCGGAATAGACGAGACGGACCACAACATGTCGCGTGTGGGATTGGGCAATGCCTTTGACGACAAGCCGCTGGTTTTTGCTCAGGTGGCGTCCAACAATGGCGCTGATACGGTTGTCACACGTCTTGCGAATATTGCGGACGACCACTTCAATTTCCGTCTGCAAGAGGAAGAAGCACGCGGAACGCACATCGACGAAGACATCAACTGGATCGCAATTGACGCAGGCACTACGTCAGAGGCCATAAGAGGTGTAACGCATCAAGGCACACAGGTGACACATCGCACAAATGATGCGCTTTTCGCGCAGCTGCAGACCTTTAACGGCAGTGACACAGCCAACATTCGGTATGATCAAAACGGCGGGCAAAGCCGTATTTGGGTGGATGAGGAGAATTCTGCAGACGCCGAAATTACTCATAAAGGCGAAACCGTCGCTGTCTTGACGCTGGGCACGGGTAGTTTTGATCTGATTGCGTGAAGCGGCTGAACTGAAGGCAAATGAGCCCAACCTTTGGCGTCGAACGTCAATCGCTGACAGGTTCTAACCACATTGGGGGAGTGCCAGAAAAATACAGTTCCAATACACGAAAGAGAATCCGCCCTGCGGTTACAAAATCGCAGGGTAGATTAGAAATCACACGTTTCCTTAGGGGTCACTGATCGGGGAAATAGTCCTCACACACACCTTCACGATACACATCCGCCGTGCAGCAGTGCAAACCTCCGCCAAAAGCATAAGCGTCACGCAGATCGACTTCGACAACTTCCATGCCCAATTTGTCCATTTGTTCCGCCTGATACACTTCGGACTTTTCGACACAGACCGTTTTGGGATCAAGCACCAATACATTCATCGACAGCCAGACACTAGAATAGCAAAGCGCTGGCGGAGCGTTATGTGCAGGTTGTGCTGCATCCACAATTTCCCAGCCGTTTTGTTCGAACAATCCGCGTTGGTTATCTGGCAATCGGCGATGCGGGTTGTTCAGGATCAGTCCTGGGCGCAATGGTGTGAAAGTCGCGTCAATGTGAATAGGATACGGATCGCCTGGAAAATTGACCGTGTGGACACGGTGATCGGGGAAGTGCCGGCGCAGCCATTCGATTCCCTTTAAATTCGTCGTAAACCCATGCTGCACGACCAGATCTTTGCCAAACCGCAACACGTCCGCAGCATCAAACAATGGCTCTTCTTCTGTCGTGACAAAGAATTTTTCCGCCGCCCATTGCAGACGTTTTTCAACGCCAATCTTCTCGGACAGGTAATCCGGATGATAATCTGCATCCGTCAGCCGGGGTTTGGGGGCCGCTTCATGGCGAAAATTGGGGTCCTCTTCCCAATACTGCTTTAGAAGCGGGCGATAGTTCAAGTACTCAAACCAACGGCACCGATAGGACATTGTGGCTTCAAGAATTTCAGATCCAACGGTCAGGAGTACATCGCGTGGTGGCATGCATCCAAATTGGCTGTCCGTATGAAAATCCGGAGTCGTTGCTGGCAAGGCATGGTCAATTGGCGTCGGACGATCAACACGCACGCCACGCGCTTTAAGTTGTGCCGCAAAGCGGTCTAACAGTTCATTCGCGCGATCAATCGTTTCCTGCGGACGCCGCCCCCATTGTCCGCGCATGTCGCTGTCTTCGGGCACTTTGGCATCCAACGCGGGCTCTTCAGGAGGGATATGGGAATCGTCTGCGCGACCCACGATCACATGTTTCAATGGGTCCCATTCATTCCAACTGTTTACGACTGTCTTTTGCATCTTTTCCTCCGATCGAGCGTCCAAACCGATAGGAGTTTTAGTACTACTCCACAAGAGGTCGTCAACGCGCAGAAAAAGTGTCGCCGACTGTGCCACCACAGAAAACCTGCGCTCCCGCCAAAAAATGCGGCGGTCATTGGCACGGGGGGCCAGAGAAAAGCAGCATTTCCACCACAGTTCAATATCAGTTGGCAGGGCCTGGCGTTTGATTTAACTTCAGCCGCGGTGCATAGAACTATCTACCCAGTCGCTCCGCAGATTTCATCAAAGCTGCGCTGCCCTCCAAAGCATCCAACCACTCTTTTGGAATTCCTTGCATACCGTAGGCTGCCCCTGCAAGCGCACCTACAATCATCGCGCGTCCCGCACTGTCGCCGCCTGCTTTGATGTTCGTTTCGACAGCATCCTGATAGGATGTCGTATGCGCTAGAATATGCCAGCTTAACGGTGTGCCTTGGTGCAGGTGACATGCACGACGTGTGATTTCACCGTATTCAATTGAATCCAATTTGGACTCCAAAGCTTTTTGCAACAGCGGCTCAGACGTTGCGATATCCTCCAATGCCGTGTTCAAAGCTGCGCCATCCATCACGCAAGCGAGCGTTTTCGCAATCAGCGCGCCAAAGTGTGACGCCGTTTCATTGACGTTTGTGACTTCAATTGCGGCCTTAATCTTGGCACTGTCCAGACCGTGTTTGGAGATGACCGCAGGCAGCGTCGTGATGGCAGGATGCTGATCATCGTCTATGCCTGACGGGTGCAAATTTCCTGCTGCAATATTAGCCAGTGTGCCTCGTGTCGGCCTGTCTATATAGCCGACAAATCCACCGCCGGGTCCAAAATGCTGAGTGAATGCGATTTGATACGCGGCCGCATCAAACTTGTTTTCAGCAAGGATTGAGCGCATCACAAGGGCCAGTGTTTCGCCGTATTGGCTCAACTGACCATCACGTCGTGCACCGTGAACAAAATACTCCGGCTTACCAGCGTAATTTTCCACACTAATAGGGGTAAAAGCGGCAGGGCTGTCCCCCACAACCTGAGCAATACGGGCGACATCATAGACCCAATGCAATCCAAGACCCGCAGCATCTGCGGTAAGCGCCCCCATCAGGGCGGCAGTTTTACGACACATTGTAGATTTTCCTTCTCACTCTTGGCGGCGCATTTAAAGTGACCGCTTACGTTTGTGTGATACGCCGCCGCACAGACAACAGGCGCGCATCAAGTCCCGGCACGACCCAAGTCGCGTACTTGAAAAAATGGATGTCGGATTGAACACATTGTTCAACCTGCCTTGTTTATTTAGCCACCCTTTGGACCAGCAGCTCTAGCGCGTTTCCAAAAAGCACGGTGTCCTCCTGTGCACGCGCGGCCAATTGCGCCCCCTCCAGCAAGGCGAGCGTTGCCGTCGCTTCCAGCGCCGGATCTGTAACTCCACTGATGGAACCATCCGATCTACCCGCTTGAAACGTCTGCTCCAACCACTGAATCACCATCGCTCGAAAGCTACCGATCTGCGCGATGACTTCTGGGGGCAGGCTCTCTCGACTGGTCGAAAAAGAGATGCATAAACAAAGACTTTTGCCGCCCTCCAATGCGCCGCGATACCGTTCAACCAATTCTAGCAAACGCGCGCCGCCTGTTGCAAAATCAGCATCGATCTCTGCGAACGCAGCTTCAAAATTCGTGAAGTACCGCTGCATCAAATCAACGGACAATTTGGCCTTGGACGGAAAATGGTGATGAATGCTCGCTTTGCGAATGCCTACATCCGCTGCCAGATCGGCATAGCTGAAGCCATCAAAACCAAGCGCGCGCGCCGCGCGTTCCGCTGAGTTCAAAAGAGCAGTTTTGGTATTAGCAGGCATCCGTGCAACCCATCATTTGTACTCCCAAATCTTAGAATCTTTTTCACAGCTTCCAAAGCCCCTTCGACACTTCTATCGCCTCGCCGCGCAGCTTTTCTTTTTGCAACGATCACGGAAAACACGGTTCTTAGTCTTCAAGGACTGAAAGGCCGCCGATGAGGCAAGAGCTTCGACGATGATAGTTTGGTGGAACATTACCCGCTGTTGCGTGATCATGACACAACCGGTGGCTTTGCAAACGGCAAATGTCCGGTCTTAATCCAGACTTTTGCGCCTGAGCCACCCGCCACTGCGCTAAGCGGTTGACCTTCTGGCAAGCGCAACCAAGCCCCTTTGCCCAAAGTTTCATCACTTTCAACGATATAACCACTGAGGACTAACATTTCGATCCCGCCCGTGTCGGACTTCGTCAGGGTAGCCCCTGCATCAAGTTGGCTGTACGTGACCGTTTCCTTTGCGTCGTCATGCAGTTCTGCGGTCGCCACGCCATTTACCGGTGCGCTCAGTTCGTCAGCCATATTCTTACGAAACTGATTTCTGTCCTCCATATCAAACTGCCATAACTTAACAAAGATCGTGCAGCCCCGATCGGAACCCGGCGTATGGGATGTTGTCGGCGGATTGCGCACATATGTGCCCTCGGGAAAATCGCCGTGCTCATCTTGGAACACACCGTCAAGCACAATGAATTCTTCACCGCCCGTATGAGTATGCGCTGAGAATTTACTGTTGGGCGCATAACGCACAATAGTCGTCGCGCGCGCAACTTCTCCACCGATACGGTCCAGCATCCTGCGATCCACCCCAGGCATAGGCGAAGCATTCCATTCAAGTTGCTCGGAGTGAACAACGACCCGTTGTTTGAAATCTGCGTTCAGTTCCATTGCTTTTTATCCTTTTGGCTTGGTCAGGTCAGAAGTTGTTTCATCAGCTGATAGAGGGACATGCATCGAGCAAGATCCACACGCATTTCCTTTTCGACGGGAAGGCAGATTGGGGCGCTTTGACATCTGTAATGCGCTCACAAATCGAGATACAGAACATGTCAACATGGCTCGATACCAAATTCCGCCAGAACGGTTTGTGTATTTGCACCTAGAACCGGAGCAACGTTACGCACTCTGGAAGGCGTACGAGAAAATCGCTTAACGGGCGCTGCCTGACGTAAGCGACCAGCTTGATTGTGCGCGTATTCCACGAGAGATTCATTTGCCACCGTTTGTGGATGCTGGCGCATTTGATGACGCTTTAAAACAGGAGCACACGGCACACCTGCATTGTCCAAAAGGCGGATCAGTTCTTCGCACGAATATGTACGAATTGCATCCTGCGTGACTTTCAAGCGCGCATAACGGTGCACCTCGCGCAGTTCAGCTGTCACGAAGCGCGCGTCTGAAAGCCGCTGTGCATGTCCAACCGCATACGCAAATGCATCCAAGTGCTTGTCCTGCATAATCGCCACACTGACATACCCATCAAAAACTTCGCAAATCAGATCTATAAAGGATTGAGCCTCTTTAGCATCACGCTCATCTCCAACAAAAGTGTGGCCCACCATGTCCGATCCCCACAGGAAAGAGACGATCTTATCCAGCATGGAAAGGCGGGCTGAATGGCCTTTGTCTGAAAGCTCGCGATGGAAAAAAGCCACCGTGAGTGCCTGGCTGGCCAAAACTTCCGGTAGCTTGTCCGACAGGATTTTACGCACAAGCTTCGGCCTGGCTTGATCCGATCCAGTTTGGACAGATGCCAAAGATGAAATCGCCTGGATCAGCGGGTCATAAACAGATCGATCGGCGAGTGGCCCTTTGAATCCTAAGCCTGCAATGGACAGGTACACCAAGCGCGGGTTCAACTCTTGCAAGGCGTCTTCACCGAAACCTAGATGGTCGGCCATACCTGGGCGGAAATTTTGTACAAAGATATCCCATTGCGCGGCCATCTTGAGCAAAGCAGCTTTGTCTTTGTCAGACTTCTGATCCAAAACAACAGAATTTTTGTTCCTATTGTTTTTCAAGAATGCTGCTGAATACCCCGCACGCCGCGCCGTAACATGGCGGGGAAAATCACCATCCGCTGCTTCAATCTTGTTCACGTCGGCGCCTTGATCCAGCAATATCAGCTTTGCCATCGGACCCGAGAAAAGAGACGTGAGATCAAGGACGCATACGTCCGAGAATGGCCCACTCATGAGGTGATTTCCGGATTGCGGTCCGAAAATGCGCCAAAAGCGTAGCGCATCGGCAGTGCTCTTTCTGTTCGTGTGACGGCATGCGCTGTTATGCGCAGCCCGCGCCCCATCAACGGCAGCGCGCCATCGTTTAAGTCTTCGATAAGTTCAGCCGTTCCCTTGATGTTCAACAGCGTTCCAGTTGCAAAATCGACGAACTGAACGCCAACGCGGTTGTCCGTCAAGATGTTGCCCAGGGTATTGTAGAAATTGTTCCCTTTGTAATCCGGGAATTGAATGGTCGCATCGTCCAGAACAGTCACAAAACCCGGCATACCGCCGCGATGGTTGATATCAACGCCAAATCGCGGGTCATCCCCCAAATCTTTGGCACGCGATGCGATCAACAAGGTATCTGCAGCTTCGATCAGATCCATGTTTTCAGCGCCGAAGGTACTGGACGTCATTGGAACAGCTGGTTGATACTCACCAATCTGTGTTTCTTTTCGGACCTGAATGTATTTGGGACAATTTCCATAGCTCTGATCAACACGCAGCGACAGGGTGTCCCCTTCAGAGGCGACAATCGTTGCGTTCAATCGATTACGGCGTTGGGTTTCAAATTCAATCCCAACAACGCTGATCTTTGCTCCAACGGAAAGATCCAGATCCGCCGGCTCACCCGCAAGTGCTTGAGATGAAATGGACAGCGATTTGTTGTTTGCAGAATGCATAAACCCGGCCTGCCCCGTCCGAACCACTGCCCAAGGGTGACCACTGAGATCAATCGCGCCGATATGAATTGCTGGTAGTTTTGCGAAGAACTCCCGATGCTCGTCTGGCATGTGATCTCGGATCATCCGCAAACCAAGGGCGTGCTGGCGTTCACTAATGCCCAACTTGTCATGGAGTCTGCGTTCGCCTGCATGAAAAACGCCACTTTCTTCCAACATGTCGAATGCCTTTGTGTATACCGGGAAAGAACATCTGCCTTCCAATAGGTAGGATATATGCTTTACTGAAACTACTTCAACAAGAGCGACAATTTCACTTTTGCTTGAAGGGTCAGAAACAACATTTCATTCGAACCGAAAGAAGGATATCAAGTAGTAGATAGTTATACGCGATCGTATGAAAAAGAATATCTAGGAATATACTGATGAAATTTTACGACAGTATAGGATTGCCCAATCCTGATCGGGTTCGGATCGCTCTCGCGGAAAAAGGCGTGCTGGGTCAGTGTGAGATCGTGCAAGTGAATTTATGGCGGGGCGAACACCGAATCGAGGCGTTCAAAGCGAAGAATCCCAGTGCGACAATACCCCTGCTTGAATTAGACAATGGCAGTGTAATCTCTGAGACTACAGCAATTACAGAGCACATTAACCACGCATTCGACGGCATTTCGCTAACCGGTCAGTCCGCCGTGGATCAGCGGTCGTGCACCTGATGCAGCGACGCGGCGAACAAAAGGTTGTCAATGTCATTGGAACTTACTTTCATCACGCGACACCCGATTTCGGACCTGATGTCGAGGTAAATCAAAATAAAGCTTGGGGCGCAGTGCACTTACAAAAAGCTATAGATGGCTTTGCGTACTTCAATACTGTACTGCGCCATCACCCGTATGTCGCCGGCGCAAACTTCTCTATGACAGGCATTACAGTTTTTACGGGTCTCAATTTCTCAGAAGCATATCCCAAGATTATGGTTCCTAAGTCGCTTACCGCATTGGCCGAATGGCGCGCGCGCATGCAAGCGCGGCTAAGTTGTGCTTTTTCTACAAGGACGATGAAAGAAAGCCAATGAGTAACCTTATCCGAGAAGAGTACCTAGTTACGGATATCTCCGAATTTCGAGAACGATTTGGTGATACGACGGCAACGATCTATGACAAGTCTGCACCCTTTCTCAGCGCGCCAATGCAGGATTTCATACGTCTATCCCCGTTTTGTGTCGTGTCTTCGCAGGACTCAGAAGGGTGCACGGATATTTCGCCCCGCGGTGATCCAGCGGGTTTTGTAGAGATTATTGCGCCAAAAATAATCCTGATACCCGACAGACCGGGCAATCAGCGTTTCGATACATTCCGCAATGTTCTTACCAATCCGCCGGTGTCCGTCCTGTTCTTAATTCCCGGCGTATTGGACACTGTACGCGTCAATGGGCGCGGATTCGTGACACGCGATCCAGACTTATTGAAGCGTTGCGCAATCAAGGATCGGGTGCCGCCTGTCGGACTACTCGTAGAAGTGGAAGAGGCCTACGGCCACTGTTCCAAAGCAATTCGACGCTCAGGACTATGGGATGAGCAGACCAAGATTGAAAGATCCGAGGCCCCCAGCTTGTGTGAAATGATGTCAGCCCATTTGCATTGCTCAAAAGAAGCGCTTGAAGAGATACAAAGCCGCATCGTGCGCGATGTACGCAACAATATTTACTAACCTCGTGGCAAAATCTGTCGAACAAGCCTGAGCAACCTTCGGCAAGATGACAATCTGGTGAGGACGCGAGTAAGGCTTGCCATCGTACTACCAACCTACTAGTAGATTGCTTACAGTCAATCTAATAGGAGAAACTCATGATTGGTTATTCGACGATAGGTGTGAAAGACATCGACGCCGCAAAGAAATTCTACTGCGATCTGTTCGGCGCAAGCGTCCAAGTGGACATTGGCCGTTTGGCAATGATCGGCAAAACAATGGATGCACCGATGGTTGCTGTCTGCGAACCTTTCAACGGTGAAGCACCCTCCTGCGGGAACGGCGCCATGATCGCATTCTCCGCTTCATCCAAAGACGAAGTGAACGCATTACATAGAAAGGCATTGTCACTTGGCGCAACAGACGAAGGTGCCCCGGGCCAACGTATCGACGATGTCTTTTACGGCTCTTACGTGCGCGACCCCGATGGCAACAAACTTGCCTTTTACATCTTCGGCTGAACTGTGTGTCATCCAGTCGGGTCGTTTTGATAACGCGCCTAACGTGACAGGATGAACGCCCAAATGCCTTCTAGCTTACGGAAGGAGCAACATCACCAAGTTGCCCCTTCCACGCAACTTTTACAGTTTCACAAACGACTGTTGCTTAGCGTTTCAACGCAGTTGAATTGGATTTATACTGATCATTGCCCCGCTCCGATCAGCGGCATTGTACATTGTCGCGTCACTGAACGTGACAACTTTAGCCAACGACCAAGTAGCAATGTTTCTCGCAAGTTCACGTTCCGCTACGCATAAGCGCCACCACCGCGCCAGAACAACGTTTGGTTTTGATACTATCACGCTGGCCAATGTTCAGATCTCCATTTTTATCACATCTCCCTCAATCCCAAACCTGTGTTGAAACGGTTGGACGTGCAACCGACTGACAGAAATGTCTTGTCTGAACTAACTTGATTGTTTATGAGCGAATAAGAGCGCTATTGATTGTTTGTGGTCAAAAGTGTCGCTGACTTCTATTTGGGTGCGTAAACTATGAAGATCACAGATAATTTTGAACTCGCAGCGGTCAGACGCGAAAGGATCGTGGATCTCGTCGCTGTGCGCGGCGCGATGACGTTGCGCGACCTCTGCGACCATTTCAGCGTGTCTAATGCCACCATGCGGCGGGACTTACAGGCACTGGACAATGAAGGGCGGGTCGAGCGCACGCATGGCGGCGTTATGAAAAACACAAGTGTATTGGGAGACTTGTCCAACGATCAGCGAAAATCTGTAGGTGCAGAAGAAAAAAACCGGATCGGCCTCGCCGCCATCAATTTACTGAGCGGCGATGAGGTGGTTTTTTTGGATGCGGGCACCACCGCCCATGCAGTTGCCGTTCATGCTAACAAGAAACCCAATTGCACATACGTCACAACGTCCCTGGGAATCGCAAAAAAACTCCAGTCGCTTGGCATTACAGATTTCTACCTGATTGGCGGCGCGTATGAACCAATCAACGACTCCTTTGCAGGCACACTCGCAATCGAAGCCTTGCGGTCTTTGTCCTTTGACGTCGCCTTCATTTGTTGCTCGGCTATCGATCTGAAAAGCAGGTCTATCAGCGTTGCCAGCGAGGCCTACAGCCAGGTCCAAAAGGAGGTTCTATCCAATTCAAGAACGAAGTTTGTAATCGCTGATGGCAGTAAATTTAAGTCAAGCGCCTTCATGAGAACGGCTACATTTTCTCAGGTTTCAGGCATCATCACCACCCGCGAAGCGAGCCAGGGTGATCTGGCCATGATCCGTAAAACCAACCTCGAGCTGGTGCTTGCATGAGCGCGTCAGGTGTATCGTTGGAAGTTCGGAACCTGCGTAAATGCTGGGGGGCCACACAGGTTCTTTTAGGCGTTGATTTCAACATTCACGCGGGGGGGTTTCTGACTCTGCTTGGTCCATCGGGCTGTGGCAAAAGCACGGCGTTAAAGCTGATTTCCGGGCTTGAAGATGTGACGGAGGGCCAAATTTTACTAGACGGCCAAGATGTGACGGCAAAACCCGCGGCGGATCGCAATCTTGGCATGGTCTTTCAAAATTACGCCTTGTTCCCGCATATGAGCGTGGCGGAAAATATTACATACGGTCTGAAGGTGCGCAAGGTTGCCAAGGCAACCCAGCAGGCGTCGTTGAAACGTGTGGCTGACTTGATGGCGCTGAGCAAGCTGCTCGATCGCAAGCCTGCGCAGCTTTCCGGCGGCCAGCAACAACGGGTCGCTTTGGCGCGCGTACTCGTTTCCGATCGTCCGCTTGTCTTGATGGATGAACCGCTGTCCAACCTGGATGCAAAACTTCGCGTCGAGATCCGCAGTGAAATCCGCGCACTGAACAAACAACTCGGCATTACAGTGCTTTATGTGACCCATGATCAAAGCGAAGCCTTGTCCATGTCCGATACGGTTGTGTTGATGAGCGAGGGGAAAGCCGCGCAGATCGGAACACCTCAAGATCTGTATGACCGGCCCGCAAATACTTTTGCGGCCAGCTTTATCGGAACACCACCTATGAATCTGTTGGCAGCCGAAGATGTGGCGCTGCCAGACTGGGTTGCCTCTAAAGTCAGTGGGGAGCCTGCAGATTTACTGATTGGCGTGCGACCGGAAACCATGACCTTGGGCCGCGAGGGCCGCGACTTTAGCGCGACCTGCACCGTCGCAAGCGTCGAATATGAAGGCAGCGTCTTTCTGGTGCACCTGAAAATGCCGTCAGGGGCCACGTGCATCTTGGCCCATCAAGGTGCCGATGCCCCATCACAAGGTGAAGATATTACCGTGGGTTGGGATAAAGATGCCGCACATTTGTTTTCTAAAGCGTCGGGAGAACGCATTCAGAGCAGCTCACCATAACGGCAAAACCGCCGTTCAAAAACGCAATCGGGGAGGAGACCCAATGAAGATAACATCAACTTTCGCAAGCGCATGCTGTGCTGCGGCCATCTGCAGTCTTGGTGCAAGCAACCTTTCAGCGGCAGACTTGGAGTTCTACTTCCCAGTCGGAGTGAATGCTCCCGCCGTTGAAACGATCCAAGCCCTGACAGACGAATGGGCGGCGCAAAATCCGCAACATAGCGTAAAAGCTGTCTATGCCGGTAACTACGAAGAAACCACGACCAAAGCGCTGACGGCTGCAAACGCAGGCCAGCCGCCTCAAGTGGCTGTTTTGCTGTCCATCGATCTTTTCACTCTCGTAGAAGAAGACGTCATCGTTGCGATTTCTGATATCGCCGACACGCCGGAAGACAAGGCGTGGATCGATGGATTCTATGATGGTTTCATGAAGGACGCTGAGTTTGAGGGGAAGACGTATGCCATACCTTTCCAGCGTTCCACGCCTGTCTATTACTATAACAAAGACGCGTTCCGCGCGGCTGGCCTCGACCCCGAAGCGCCGCCTAAGACTTGGGACGAGATGATCGAAATGGGCAAGAAGCTGACTGTCAAAGACGACAATGGCAATGTCAGTCAGTGGGGCACGCGTATCCCGACCCTCGGCCTGGGTGGTGCATGGCTATTTGGCGGTCTGGTCGTCTCCAAAGGGGACGTTCTGACCACGGAAACCGGTATCGAAGCACGCATCGATACGCCAGCCACCAAAGCATCACTCGAATTCCTGCTGGAATTGTCCAAGCAGGAAGTGATGGCACCGGGTGGAATTTCCTGGGGCGATACGCCCAAAGCCTTCCTAGAAGGTCAAACAGCCTCCATGTGGACGTCCACTGGGAACCTCGCGTTCGTTGAAAAGAATGCAACGTTTGACTGGGGCGTTGGTTTCCTACCGGGCGGTGATGGCCCTGGCGCGCCGATTGGCGGCGGTAACTTTTACATCTTTGAAGATACTACTGACGAAGAGCGTGCGGCCGCCCTGGACTTTATCAAGTTCATGACATCGCCTGAGAATGCCGCCACCTGGAGCATCGCGACAGGGTACGTGGCGCCGCGTCCCGATGCTTGGGAAACCTCTGAAATGCAGGCTTACGCTGAACGCTTGCCACAAGCATTGGTGGCGCTGGACCAACTGCAATATGCCGAACGCGAATTTGCAACTTTCCAGCGTGCCAAGGTGACGCAGTATCTTGTGGACGCAATTGAAAGTGTTGTGACCGGCAATGCTCAGCCTGCCGAAGCCTTGAAAGAGGCTCAGGAAGGCGCTGATGACGTGTTGAGCGATTACCAATAGGTCGAATGATCTAACCCCGCGCGCATCAAGCGGTGCGCGCGGGCAGCAGCGCAAAACATAGCAAAGGACAGCAGGTCATGAACAAGCGATTACCTTTCGGGTTGGCAATGATCCTGCTGGTTGTCCCCTGCCTGCTTCTGGTCGCCTTTACGCATTACCCAGCGTTACGAGCCTTGCTGAATTCCTTCTGGAACAATGCCAGTTCACGACGTCCGTCCAAATTCGTGGGCATTGAAAATTACCAGACAATGCTTGAAGATGATCGCCTTATTCAGGTGATGCTCAACAGTACATTTTACGCATTGGGCACAATCCCACTGGCCATTGGCCTCGCAATCGGGATGGCGCTGCTGGTCAATGCTAAACTGCCGGGCACCTCGCTGATGCGCTTGTCTTTCTTCATGCCGACGATGTTGCCAATGATTGCTGTCGCCAATATCTGGCTGTTTTTCTATGCACCCGGCATCGGGCTGGCATCGCAGATTCTTGGCGTCTTTGGTCTGCCGCCAATCAACTTTCTAGGCAGCACAGAGACATCTCTCATTTCAATGATGTTCGTCGCAGTCTGGAAAGAAGCCGGGCTGTTCATGATCTTCTATCTGGCAGCTCTCCAAGCTGTCCCGGAAAACTTGAAAGACGCTGCCAAACTTGAGGGCGCAGGGCCGGTGCGCATCTTCTTTAACATCGTGCTCCCCCTGTTGCGCCCGACAACCATTTTCGTCGCGGTCAACGCGCTGATCAACGCATTCCGACTGGTGGATCATGTGATCGTCATGACGCGCGGTGGACCCAATAATTCAAGCGCCCTGCTGCTTTACTATATTTACGAGGTCACCTTTTCCCAACGAGACTTTGCCTATGGCGCGACGTTGACAGTCTTGATGGTCTGCCTGTTGGGGGTTCTTGCCGCCGTCCAGTATTGGGTGCTCAACCGAAAGGCGCATTACCAATGACGAAAGGCCTCAACAGAATAATGTGGTCTACTTTGGGCCTGCTGTTCGCAGCGCTGTGGGGCTTGCCATTCCTTTATTCAGTTTGGACAGCCTTTCACGACGAAATATATTCAGCCAACTTTGCCTGGAATGCGCCGATAACCTTTGAGAACTTTTTTGAGGCGTGGCAAGCAGCTCCCTTCGCACTTTATTTTCTGAATACTTTCATCTTGATCACGATCGTTTTGGTCGCAAATCTCGTCCTCTGCACCTTGGTCGCCTATGCTTTCGTGCGGTATCGGTTTCGCTGGTCCGGTTTTCTGTTTGCACTGATCATGGTCCAGCTTTTGGTCTCGCCAGAGATTTTGATCGTCGAAAATTACCTGACCTTATCAAAAATTGGCATGATCGATACGATCCTTGGGATTGCCCTGCCCTACCTGACATCGGCCTTTGGTATTTTCCTCCTGCGCCAAACCTTCCTGACGGTGCCTGTCTCCTTAGACGAAGCCGCGCAGATTGAGGGTGCTGGCGCGTGGCGTGTGCTATGGGACATCTACGTGCCGCTCGCAAAGCCAGTCTATCTGGCCTACGCGCTGGTTTCAATCAGCTTTCACTGGAACAACTTCCTGTGGCCACTCATCGTCACAAATTCACCCGAAGTGCGTCCCGTGACCGTCGGGCTTAGCGTTTTTGCAACCGTCGAAAGTGGCGTGGAATGGTCGTTGGTCAATGCAGCGACCCTGATGACGACTGCGCCTTTGATCGTCGCATTTGTCATCTTCCAGCGCCAGTTCGTGGCGAACTTTATGCGAGCAGGCATCAAGTAGAGGCATGAAAGACATGTTGATCGCCCATATCTCAGACTTCCATGTCTTCGCAGACGCGCCCGAAACACCCTTGGTGCGCGCCGATGCAGCGGACGCCGCGCGAAAGGTTGTGGCAGATATCACAGCTCATCAACCGAGGTTGGATGGGGTCATCTTTACTGGCGACCTCGCTGATGGCGGTTCCCTAGCCGATTACGATCTATTGCAGGACATTCTGTCGCCACTGGATGTGCCCGTGCTTGTCGTTCCGGGAAATCATGACACACGCGCAGGGCTAAGGGCATCTTTTGGCAATGCACTACCGTTTGGACCGGGCCCAAGCTTAAATTATGAATCGCGTCTCGGTGATTTGCGCATTCTCGCTTTGGATACGCTGGTCGAAGGCCAGGTGCATGGGGCGCTGGATCGCGCTCAACTTGATTGGTTGGCGGACAAGCTCACAACGCACTCACCATCGCCCACACTGATTGCCATGCATCATCCGCCCTTTCCATCCGGGATACCAAAACTGGACGCGGCGACATTAACCGAGGGGAGCGACGCCTTGGGTGATCTTGTCGCAGATTATAATGCCCCGCTTTATATCCTTGCTGGCCATATCCACCGACCATTTCAGGCAATTTGGAATGGAGCTTTTTGCCAAGTCGGTGGCGGGCCGTCGTTTCAGCATGCGTTAGATCTACGGCCAGACGCGCCCGAACCCGGCAGTATTTCTGAGCCCTATGCATATTTTATTCTGCGTCGAAACACACAGAACACCATGACCATTCACAAAAGGTATGTCGCGCTGTGACCCAAGCTGTAACACCTGACTGCGCCCGAACCATCGAAACCATTGCCCGCACGGCTGGTGATCTGGCTCTCTCTCACTTTCGCAAGCTCAGCACAGTGCCGGTCGAGGCCAAAGGACACCTCGATCTCGTCACTGCAGCCGATCAGGAAGTCGAAGCGTTTGTCACGCAGGCGCTCATCGAAGCCTTTCCAGAAGATGGCGTGTTCGGTGAAGAAGGCGCATCGCGCCAAGGTGCTTCGGGGCGCACTTGGGTGATTGATCCCATCGATGGCACTTTCAACTTTGTTCGCGGTGGCGACCAGTGGGCAGTGTCGATTGGCCTTTACGAAAATGCACGCCCGGTTTTTGGTGTTATCAACGTTCCAGTCCGCGCCCAGATGCTGGTTGGCGGCACAGGGATGTCGAGTACGTTCAACGGTGTGGAAATGGCCCTGCGTCAGGGCATGAAAGCCACGCAAGCCGCCTGCGGCGTTGGATTTCATCCTGTTATCCCGGTAGAGCTGAGGCTTGATACCCTCAGGTTCATTCTCGAAGAGGCGCAAATGTCATTTCGGTGTTGCGGCTCCGCTACGCTGTCTCTGATCGAAATAGCGCAAGGCCAAGTGGATGGATATCTCGGCACGGGAGAATCCACCTGGGATCTAATGGCCGCTGTTCCTATTTTGGAGCAAATTGGCATTGGGTGCACTGTTGACTGGACGCGAACGGGTTTGAATGACAAATTACGGTTTGCCTGTGGAACACCAGAATTCCTAGACGCCATATCTGCAATTGTCCCATTCGGTACTTCTTTGCAGACCAGCTGATGTCAATTTCACGTCTAAAAGAGCAGTACTACGCGATATGATTTGAGGTCAGGCGAACCTTAATCCCAAAGCTTTGGCAACCGAGGCCCATTTTTGGGCCCCGATTTTTTGTATTCTCTCCGCTATCGGTTCAAGTATTCCAAGTCGTACTTGTCTTCGAAATCAGGCAATGGATGTTGTTCGTGCAGCGTTTTCACCATGCCGTAAATCATCAACAAAACAATAACTGCGATTGGTAGACCCGCAACGATCGACGCAGTCTGCAAAGCACTTAGTCCACCCGCCAGCATCAGCACTGCCGCGACCACGCCAGACGTCAGACCCCAGAAAATGCGGAAGCGCACGGGTGGGTTTTCATCACCCATCGACAACATTGTACACAAGACCAGCGTACCGGAGTCCGACGACGTCACGAACCACGACACCAAGAGCAGCGTGATAAGCACATATAGCGGATAGGTCAGCCAATCATATCCAAATCCAGCAACAGTTTGATAGACGCCTTTCGCATAATCCTCGTTGACTGCATCCATCACCCCTGCGTCGTAAAACAGATCAACACCCGCCGCAGCGCCACCAAAAACGCCCATCCAGATCATCACAACAGAAACAGGTACAAACAAGACCGCCAGGCAGAACTCCCGAATGGTGCGGCCTTTTGAAACGCGCGCGATGAACATTCCTACAAATGGACACCAAGCGATCCACCAACCCCAATAAAAGATGGTCCACCATCCCTGCCATTGGCTTTCTGGTTCATTGTCAATCCAGAACCCCATCGGCAACACGTTCCAAAGATAGTCACCCATCCCGGAAATCGTCACGCCAAGGATAAACGCTGTCGGTCCCAAGATAACGAACAACAACAATAGACCAAGGCTGGCCATAACGTTCATTTCCGACAAGATGCGTACACCCTTGCCTACACCTGACGCGGCTGACAGCGTGCCCAATACTGTGATCACGGCCACAAGGATCAACTGATTGTTCAGTGTGTTTTCCATAATGCCCAGACGCTCAAAACCCGCACCAATCGGAACAATGCCAAGGCCAAGAGACGTTGCGATACCAAAGACGGTGCCAAAGACGGCAATCAGATCAACCAAATGCCCCCAGGGGCCATAGATCCGATGTTTCAAAATTGGATATAGGGCAGCGCGCGGTGTGAGAGGCAGGTCATGGCGATATGCAAAATACGCAAGACACATACCGGTCAAAACATAAAGGCCCCAACCGTGAAAACCCCAGTGGAAACTTGTGATTGTTACCGATTTGACTGCGGCAGCTGTTGTCCCTGCTTCCAAACCCGCTTGATCCGCAAAGGGGTTACCCTGAATGTGGAACATTGGCTCAGCCACGCCCCAATAGATCAGACCCGATCCAAGACCGGCCGAGAACAACATCGCGATCCAGGAAAAAGTTGAAAAATCAGGTTCGTCATCATCTTTTCCCAATTTCACATTCCCAAATCGGCTGAACATCAACCAAACTGAAAAGAACAATGCCGCGTTGGCGACAAGGACATAAAACCAGTCCATCGTTCCTAGAATAAAATCTTTACCGCTGGAAAAAACGGCCGAGGATTTTTCAACATCGATAATCGTATAGGCGACAAAAGCGAGGATCATGGCCATCGAGGCGAGCGCCATGAACGCGTTCATACCGGCAAAAATACCCGATTTTGCAATCAGGTTTTCCGGCGCTTTGGGTGATCTGTGTGGCATTTTATGTCCCTGCTATCTTGTTGTTCCGGAGGGGCCTTGTTGGCCACTCTCGTTCAGCCATGCCTGGAAAGCTTCTTCCAGACGACCATGATTTTGCGCCCACCATTCTGCGTCAGACACAATGGACAAGCTGTCCGCGTAAGCTGGACTGTTGGGGATCTTCGCCAATGTCTCTTCTGACAAGAGCGCCAGCGAAGACTGTCGCGTCGGCCCATTTGGCAAATAGCCAACCATATCCGCCAATGACTTTGTAGAACTTGCAAAACGGATGAAATCCATTGCTTCTTCTTTGTTGCGACTACCTTTCGGGATGCCGAACAAATCGAGTTCCATCACCCGTCCATCAAAGACGATCTGAAAGTTTGCGCCTTCCTCTTCAGCAGCCGTCGCACCAGTTGTCGCCCAGACCGACGACATCACAACATCGCCCGCATTCAACAAACGGATAGGTCCACGTCCTGCCGACCAGATTTGCAGACCTGCTTTAATCTCATCCATCTTGGCGAATGCCTGCGCTACGCCGTCCGCCGTTTCAAGCGTTGCATAAACGTCCTCGCGCGGGACCCCATCCGCCATTAGGGCCCATTCCATAATGACTGTCGGGTCATTGCGAATTGCACGTGAACCTGGAAAGGCGTCGGTATCGAAGAAGTCAGCAATTGTGGACGGAGCAGCCTCTGAAAATGCCGTCGTCGAGAACGCGTAAGCGGTAGACCATTGGATGACACCCACACCGCAATCATTCAACGCGCCCTCAACGAAATCATCCGCAAAAGGCGTGCCGTCAGCACCATTCGGCAGCGACATGCCAGATAGATCCTCTAACAAGCCTTCTTCGCAGGCCCGCAGCGAATCTGCTTGGGTCAAATCTACGACGTCCCAAATGACATTGGCGGATTCGACCTGGTCGCGGATCTCCGCAATCCCACCATCGTAATGTTCAACGTGCACCCGAATCTCATGTTCGGCCTCATAGGGGCGAACAAATCCCAGCATTTGCGAGCGCATGTACGGACCGGTCCAACTGGTGAAGGTTATTTCAATGGTTTTTTCACCAAGCGCGTCCTGCGCCAAAACAGGCTGCACCCAGACAAAGCAGGCGAATATGCCTATGCCTCCTATCCAGGTTCTTCTTGATTTACTTTTCATCTTGTCCCTCCCGTTTGGTTTTAAAATTGCAAATACAGCGGACGGGACACCGACTTATCCCAGATGAAACAAGCCGACCCAGTTCGCATCGCCGCCTAGAGAAAACCTTTCAAAATGAGGGGGTTGGAAATACGCCCACATCCTTTGTCGATGCCGGTTGCTCGCGTCGACTGGCACAGGCATGAAACGCACACTATCGACATCGGCTTTGCGCCCGTGTTGCACCGACTGACACCTGTGCGATTTCCTAGATCGGTTCACAAAAGATTGCGATGCTATCATCGGCATTTTCGCGCAGCTATGGCATCCACACAGCGCACGTGAATGCCATAGCCATTGTCAGATGTGTCGACGCAGCAAAAAATTCTGAGTGCCATATTCAACCCCTACACATACTATGCCGCGCATAAGAAAGTTTCGCTACCCTCATGAGGTTTTCACGAGGCGGAGAGTTGCGCGTTCTATCAAAGAACGTTGAAACAGCGTTCACACAAACGCCAAACATCATAGCTCACTTGTACAAAAGACGCGTGGAGAGTATCTGGGCAGTACGTCCGCGCTGATACCACTCGAGCGTCGGGATTGTGCATTTCATGGATCAATCAAGATCTTGAACAGCCACTCAATTACATCAGGCAAACGGAAAGCTTACCAATGACAGTTTACCTTATTCGACACGCCCAATCGGCTTTCAATGCTGTGTATGATCCAAAGAAACCCGACCCGATGATATTCGATGCACCGATTACACCACTCGGAGAATCTCAAGCGATAAAAGCCCGGAATGAAATTAGTCAGCTCACACTTAAGCATGTTATTGTTTCACCATTCACAAGGACTCTACAAACAGCTCACTTGATTTTTGGAAACAGATTACCGTTTCAGATAAATGCAACAGTGCGTGAACAACTGTGCAACAGCTGCGACGTTGGAAGTCCGCCAAAAGAACTTGCAAAAAAGTATCCGCATCTTGATTTTGATCACCTAGATGACTGTTGGTGGCACGATGGTGAACGCGACCACAGAGGCATTTCAGTCGAACCTCAAGAGACTTTGCAGAAAAGAGCCGATGCATTTGCCAAGTTTGTAAAAAATGAAGGCATCCATTCGACAGCAATTGTTTCTCATGGAAACTTCATCTGTGCACTCACAGGGATTAAACCTCAAAACTGTGAAGTAATAAAGTTCGACCCCCAATAGACCCAAGCGCTTATGAACTTTCTTAGCAAGCAGCAACTTAAGGGCTCTAGAATGGATTCATTTCTGAATTACCTTGTTTTGTTGTCTTGATATCTCGCTTTGAAAGAGGCAGAGGGTTTGGTGATTTTGAATTAATTGAATCATCCAACCGGCTCAGTCAAAACTGATCTGATCATACATCTACGGTTGGAAGCATATCAGCTTATATAGTTACATGTTAGGCTTCAGAAACAGATCCACGTCACTAAAATCTTGTCTAAGACAATGAATTTCAGAAGAGAACTTAATCTCACGAATTATTTTGAACTGATTGAAAATCACCGCCGTTACCTAATCTTCCTCATGAGTATAGAGACAGATCCCTGTAAACGAGGCATCAGTTGAGAAGTTATTGGCGTTGGAGATCTTAGCACGATTGCAGAGCTTTACATTAGCGAAATAGCTTCGAAGGCTGATTTTCTTGATCAAACTTGGCTGACATTTACCCAAACCACCCCATTCTAGCCGTCCAGATTTAGCGGGTTGGCACGTCTGGCGTCCGATGTTACGGTTCATTGATACAAGGCGGCGATCTAACACCAGAAATCTTGAGCCAACAAACGCCCTTTGAACTAAGTCGATTGCGTAAAGCTGCTCAGAAGAAATCCGCACATTCGGGGACGTTTTCAAAGACGTTGGCTGTACACTCCTGAGCGCCCGCATTAGTCCTCTTAGGACAGACAGAAAACTCCTTGTTCTTCGGTCCATCGCGACGCTAACGCATGGCTATTCCATTCGGCAATGGCATGATAAATTCAGAGTCTCAATAGCCTCTGAAAAGATGATCAAACCACGAGTGACGCGCTCTTCATGCGCTGCCGCCAGATGGATGAACGCAAAAAGAACGAAATGGACGGCAATCACAGTCTTTTCAAGTCCCTCGCTTTGCTTCCTGACATGGGAATTCCTCAGATTTGACGTGACTGCAGCCAAAATTACATGGAAACAGCGACCCGTCTCCGTCGATCTCTAAGCTTCGATTGAACCTGACTACGGGTATCGGATGACCCGATAGCGATACCAGCTGCATAACCCCCACTTGTGATTCACCTTTTCAACAGACTAGTCTGCACGTCCAAGAAAAAGTCACCACCAAACGGACTGTGGAAATGGCCATACTTTGCGATTAGAACTGGCAAAACGTAAGTAGCAGCAATCCGTTAGGTTCGACGCGAGCGTTTAAGCCCTCCAGCGCAGATCCCGTCTTCAGCGACGCGCGCCCAATTCACGTTCAACTCTCTAGCTCCCGTCAACAGAAACCTAAGGAGTGACAGTTTCCACGGTTTGCCGATATCTGTTTGTTCTGAAACCACAGGGCGGTGGTTTCGTCGCAGTGCTCGGATATCATGAAATCAAGTGTTTGGCCGTCGCGGTCCACTGCACTCTACAAATTGCACCAATCATTGCCCTGCAATCGCTGCTTGGATTTGATTCTGTGCATTTCGGCGTATTTGTTGTGGCAACACTATTGGTTGGTTTCATTACGCCGCCTGTGGGGATCGACCTCTTTGTCGCCTCTGTGCTTAGTGGCGAACCCTTCATGCGGATCGCTATCCGCGTTACTACGGCATTTGTGGTACTGATCGTGATCTGCGTTGCAATCGCGATCATGTCATCTGTGATCTTGTGGTTCAGATGAGTGCGACCTCGTGGATCGAACAGCGCTCAGTCTTGAGACACCAAAGCAGCTAGTTTGATCCGCTGGATCTTTCCTGATGGCCCTTTGGGCAATTCTTCAAAAACATGCACCTGATTGGGCGCTTTGAAACTGCCTACCCTGTCAATGCAATGCGCAACAAGGCTAGAGCCATCCATTTCGGTGCCCTCTTTCAACACGACACCTGCCTCAATCTTTTCGCCATAATGCGGACAAGGTAGCGCAAAAGCCGCGGCCTCGATCACATCTGGATGGCTATAGAGGGCGTCGTCGATCTCGCGCGGGGCAATGTTTTCACCCCCCTTAATTATCAGCTCTTTAAGGCGTCCAGTGATGAACACATACCCATCTTCATCCATCCGACCCAGATCACCGGTACGTAACCAACCATCACTCGTCAAAGCCTCATTAGTCCCTTTTTCATTCTCCAGATACGTCCGCATCACATTCGGCCCGCGCACCAGAAGTTCCCCCTCCTCGCCGCGGACCATCTCTTGACCCAACGGATCTGCGATAACCACCTCATTGCCATAGGCGAGCCCAGGTGAGCCAATCTTGCGTGTGTTTGGCGGCAGCGGGTTGGACAAAATTTGCGCGGCAGTTTCTGTCAGACCCATCGTTTCGACAATCGGCACACCAAATGCAGTTTCGAAAGCTGTCTGAACATCAGGCGACAGCGGCGCAGAGGCCGACCGCGCAAACCTTACACCAGAGAGAGAGCCGGAAAAACTAACGTCATGCAGAAGGTAAGAAATTTGCGTCGGGACTAAGGACAACCAAGTACATCCATTCCGTACCACCGTGTCCCAGAAACTAGACACTCGAAATTTCGGCGGAATCACGACACTTCCCCCGCAAACAAGTGCGCCCAAAAGGCTGACGCACAAGCCATTGATATGATACAGTGGTAAAACGCACAGTGCTCGATCAGCGGGCGTCAACGCATGAGCCAGAGCTGCATTCGCCCCTCCTGCAAGCAGGTTGCCATGGGTCAGCACCACACCTTTTGGCCGACCCGTCGTGCCTGAGGTGTACATCAACAGCCCATCCGCACCGGCACTAACGTCAGGGAATGGCTCCGCTACCCTTGTGAAAGCATCAGCACCAACCTCCAGCATTTTGGGCGGATTTTCTTGCCCTTCAAGAGCCTGTATAATCAAATCCTTAGCGCCACCATCGTGTAGCACTAAACGGGATTGAGAATGGTCTAGGACATAGGAAATAGTCTCCTTTCCAGCAACCAAATTGACAGCAACGGTTAGGTATCCGCCGTACAGTGAACCCAAAATAACCAAAGCCGCGTCAATGCCGTTCGACATTGCGTAGGCCACGCTTTCACCTGGCTTTACCCCTTGGGCTGCAATCATACTGGCTACGGATTTTGCACGATCCTCAATGTTGCGAAACGTAAGGATTCCACCAGCGTCATCGATCAAGTACGGTGCGTCAGGGGTGCCCTCAGCCCGGCTTTTTAACAAGCTGTTCAGGGACTGCCCCGCAAGCAACTTGGCTTCGAAACTTACATTCATGTCCCTACCGCATCCCAATAGGATTGAAAAATATCAGGTATGCCGGGCTCATTCGCCGGAATCGGGCGCACAACCTTGGTAGTGTTCATGAAATGCCTGTAATTCAGATTCTCATCGATGGAATTACCACCCCAGGACCCACACCCCATAGACAACGAAAATGGCAGCCCATTTTCAAAAGATCCGCCCGTCGCAAAGGTATGGGCCTGATTAACGATCACACGGCAGACTGGCAGGCTTAGTCCCAATGTGATCGGCCTATCAACATCGGTGCTGTGCAACCCGATGGAATGCCCCGCCCCTTGATGCTGCAAGATCCGTTCGGCCGTTGCCACCGCACCCTTGTAATCAGTGGCTCGATACAACGAGACCACCAAGGATAATTTTTCTCCGGATTCCGGGTGGTCTGCCCCGATCCCTTCGGCAGGCAGGATCAAGAACCGTGCCGTCTTGGGCGCGTCGACTTCTACGCCCGTGACATTGATCACCTGATCCACATCGCGCGCAATGATCTGTCGGTTCAAGTGCCCCCCCTGAAACAATGTCGATTTCAAATGGTCCTGATCTGGTGCACTGAGCATACGCCCGCCAGCGCGCGTCAATTCCGCCACAAAAGCATCATAGACAGATTCCACAACAACCAAGGCGTTTTCCGACGAACACGAGGTCGCGTTGTCAAAGCTCTTAGAGGCCGCAATTTTGTCAGCAGCGGCGGCTAGGTCTGCTGTTTCGTCCACAATTACAGTAGCATTTCCGGAACCCACACCAATACAGGGTGTGCCCGAAGAATAGGCGCGCCGCACATTGTCCTGACTGCCGGTGACCACCAAGAGATCGGCCATCTCCATCAAGGCTTGCGTTTTATCCTTGGCTGCAGGTGCGGGCAGCATTTGCACAAGATCAGTGGGCAGTTCCAGTTTACGCAACTCCGCATGGATATAGCCAACTAACGTGTCGCAGACCTCAACGCCCTTGGGCGAAGGTGCAAGAATAATGGCATTACCGCATTTCAGCGCATTGATCGTGTTGTTGACAGGGGTCGCCACCGGATTTGTAGAAGGCACAATAGCAGCAATGACTCCTATCGGGCGTGCGATCTCAGTCAGACCAGTTTTTGCATTCTGCGCAACCACACCGCAGGTTTTCTTGCCCTTAACATCGCGCAGGAGGCCCAATGTCTTACGGTGATTCTTGGTAATCTTATCTGCTACATTCCCAAGACCGGTCGTCGCAACAGCCATTTCTGACAGTGTTTTATTGCGCTCCGGTTCCAACAACGCCCAGCCGACAGCAGTGGCAGCAAGGTCATACCGCTCCTGTGTGGCGCCCTGTTCAAACAGGCGCTGCGCTGCACGCGCTCTTTCGATCTGAGCCCCAATGATGTCAGCAACCGATTTTTCAGTATCGTTCATTTCGTTTTTCCTTAGTTACTGTGCTGGATTTGGAGTCACGAATCGACGCTGTTTGACATGCCACACCATCCACAAAGCAAAACAGACGGGTGTTACCAAATGCAGCGCGAGACTATCCACGAACAGGGTCAGAACAAAAACGACCGGCCCTGCAACAGCGACGATTTGACGTTCAAGTCGCCCCAGTAACCGGCCCGGGATTGCCCCATACGTGGCGGCAGAAAGCATTATCGTGGCAAAGAAATAGGCTCCTATCATGGCGAAGGTTCCAAAGGTGATATGCGGAAAGCCAAGAATGTTGGGGAAGGCCACAAAAAGGAAAGGAAGCAAAAAGCACACGCCGCCGAGTTTGAAACATTCCCATGCGGTCCCCATAAACGTCCCATTGGAAATGCGGATGGCCGTCAGGATACCCACCGCGACGGGGGGCGACAGAGTCGAAAAGATCGCAAAGTAAAAGCCGTAGAAATTGGCCACCAGTGGCTCTATCCCCAGATCAATCAGGGACGGCACCACGACAATCGCAATCAAGGCATAGGCTGCGGGTGTGGGTAGACCCATCCCGATTACCAGTGACACCAGCATCCCAAGGATCAGACCAATGGCCAAATTGCCGGCCGACGCCTCGATCATCAGACGCCCCAGCGACAGGCCAGTGCCAGTCGTGACCAACATCTGCACGATGATACCGATCGCCGAGAGGATCACCGTGAGCTTTGCCCCTGCCAATGCCCCTTCAAGGAAGCCACCGAGTAGGTTGTGCCAGGAAGGGCGATATTCCTTGGGTCGTAGAAAACTCAGGCCAACTGCCAGAATAATACCCCAAAAGCCCCCCATCGGTGGGGAAAATCGCATCAACAACAGCGCAATCAGTACACCAAAAGAGATGATAAAAGATGGTGCTATCCAACAGATTAACCGCCAATCCACCGTTTGGCGATTGAATGGGATCTTTCGAGACGCAGCAATCAGGCAAACGATGCCAGACAGCACAGCAAAAAGATACAGGATCGCAGGAACAATCGCCGCCGTGGCGACCTCGATGTAAGAAATGCCCAAAATTACGCTCATGAGAAACGCGCCGAGCCCCATGATAGGAGGCAATAACTGGCTGCCGGTAGAGGCGAGCACCTCAATTGCCCCAGCCTCATTTCGGGTGAACCCCGTGCGGGTCATCGTGGGGATCGTCATAGAGCCAGACAGCGCAATATTGCTGACGGATTGGCCTGTGACCATGCCGATCAGCAGGCTGGCAGTGGTTGCCGAATAGGCCACGCCGCCGCGAAACAGGTTACCGATTGCGTTACCGATTTCGCCGAACATATCGATGATCCGCGTGCCATGCAGCGTTCCGCCATATACCAGCAGCAAAAAGATCACATCGGCGGACAAGGGCGCGTAGTTCAACACACCGCGCGGTCCACCCATACCCGCCAGATAACTGACAATCAGGTTCCCGTCATATTTGCGGCTGGTGGCCAGATCGCCCGGCAACATGTGGCCAAACGCGAAATAGGCTGCCGCTGCGATGCAGATCAACGCAAGTGCCGGCCCCCATGTGATCCATGCCACGGACAGGATCGCAAAGACCAGTAACAGGCCAAAAACGAAATCAGTGGAAGAGATGAACGGCTGCGAGAATTCAAGCACTTTGGCCTGATCAATAAAGTACAGCCCCGACGCGGCGATAGCGATAAAAAGCAGCCCGGCAAAGACTGTCAGGAGCCGATTAGTGAAGTATTTCACCACCATAACTTCGGCGAGCACCAGCATAAAAATAAGCGAGACATGGATGGTGTAGTGTTCCATCGCGCCCGTCAGCGAGGACCAGACCGTCGCACAACTATAGCCGATTAACGCGACAGCGACGAGCACCAAAAGGCCCCGCAGGATCAACGGGGACGGCGTGTCAGTCGGAATGTCGATGTCAGGTTGCGTCGTCACGAAGCGTACTCACCGGGTTTGAAAATCAGATGTCTTGAAATGACCGGACCCCTACCAAGGGAGAGCGGGACCCGGTCCAGGAAAGTTACTCTACAAGGCCAAGCTCTTTGTAGGCACGCATGGCACCGGGGTGGATGCGCTCAGGGTTGATGCGCGCCATGTTCGCAATGGAATCCGCATCCCAGATACCACCAACAGCGTTATATTTCGCCACTGTCGGACCCATCGTCACCCACAGTTTGGTGAACTCGTATGCCATCTCTTCGGGGAAATCTTTGTGTGCGGTCAACAGCACATTATTGCCCACAGTCGTGACTGGTTCAGGTTGATTGCTCATGGTGTTGGCCGGCAATTCCCGCACCATAAAAGGTGCGCCAGTCTTTTTGACATAAGCTTCGATGTCTGTCGGATCGATGGACACGAAATGCCAATCACGGCCCGAACTTTCCAAGGTTTTGAACGGTCCTGCCTCCAGATTGTTTTTCAATCCCAAAGCGGAATGCAATACTACTGTACCCACGTCTGCACGCCCGTCCAACAAAGCCTCCACGTTGGCATTCGGGCCCAGCGGGCTGTAGCTGGCGACCTTGTCCATCAGGCCCAGACCTTCAACCATAAGACGTTGGTGCATGCCCCATTCGTTCTGGCTGAGCAAACCCGTGGCGATGCGTTTTCCTTCAAAGTCATCAGGTTTCTGAATTGCAGGATCCGTTGCGACAAAAAGGTTCGAGCTTTGTGTCATGGTTCCGATTACACGGAAATCCTTCGCTGCTTCCAACGGTTCGGGAAAGAACGGGGGCACGCCATTTGCCGCTGCCCATTCGACAACCTCACCCGAGCCGATCAATGTGTTTTTCCAAAGATCAGGGTTCGACGCGAAGTAACGCACGTTGTACACGAACCCAGGCGTTTCAACTGCGACGGGGCGCAGCGTTTCGTGGAAATCTGGTGCGTAGGTTTGGACCGTGGCCCATGCCAAATAAGGCCCAGTCCCGGTTGGCGACACCATGATGTCGACTGTGTCTTCTGCAACCGCTTGAACGGCTGTGAGTGCTACAGCGCCAACCAGCGCTGCCTTGGCCGAAGCCAATGTAAAATGTTTCATGCAAAGCATCCCTGTTGAGTGTGTCGCGCCGGAGCTGGCACGGGTTTTCGCTAAGGCGCAGTTGAAAATCGGGTGGAGCGTCCCCCAGACGAACCGCACTGCAAAAGACTGGTGCAAACGCTGGGCACTTGCATAGTATTAACTTTGTTCAAGGGTCATAGGAAAAAACTATGAGGTACACTTTACGTCAACTCACCTATTTCGTAGCAGCATCAGATCACAAATCGATCTCGAATGCAGCGCGTGCATTGAACGTATCACAACCCTCAATTTCCAACGCAATCATACAGCTGGAAAAACAGTATTCTGTGTCGTTGTTTTTGCGCCGAAACTCCAACGGTGTGCGCCTTACACCTTCGGGCGAGCTGCTCTTGCGCGAAGCCCGCAGCATTCTCGCGCATGCCGATGATTTCGAAGCCTTGGCCACCAGCGTGTTGAACGATGTCACCGGCGATATCCGGGTGGCTTGCTTCGTCAACATCGCTCCGGTTTACATGGCATCCATCACCCGACAGTTTCAGGAAAAATATCCCGGAACGCGTGTCGATATGATGATCGGTAACCAGCAGGAGGTGTTCAACGCTATCGATTCCGGCCGATACGAACTAGGGCTGACCTTCGATCTGGACTTACCACAAGACTACCGTATCGACTACTTTGCCAGCTTCCCACCGAAGCTTATCTTACCCGCCAGTCACCGCTTTGCCGACAGGGCCGAAGTTCCGTTGACGGATATGCTAGAAGAGCCCTTTGTCTACCTCGACTTACCCCATTCCAGCAGGTATTTTTTCTCGCTGTTCACCAGTTTGGGCCTGCAGCCGCAACGCACGATACCCGTTGCATCATTCGAGACCATCCGATCTTTTGTCGGCAACGAACTTGGCTTCTCAATTCTCAACTTGATGCCTCAGAACAAGCGAAACTACGACGGCACTCAGGTGCGTTACCTCCCTATCGCAAAGACACATCGGCCACTGAATTTATGCGCCATTAGCCTTAAGCGCAACATCTACAGGCGCTCTTCACTTGCATTCATAGACCACCTAAAAGGTTTTTTTTCAAAGACTTAGTGGAGGGGCGTTTTCGTCTATCTGAGATAATTTGATTTGATCCAGAACCTCTTCTGCACAGCGGACAAAGGATTTAATCCTGTTCATCTGACGCAAATCAGGATGGGTCAGCAACCAAAGATCAAGCGTCCATTTTTCCGGACGACTTTTAAGGCATACAAGATTTGGATCCGATACAGCCAAAAAATGCGGCAGAAAACCAATACCCAATCCATTCCTGATCGCGCCTAATTTTCCGATCAAACTATCAAATCGGGTGCGTACGCGCGCATTGGGGAATTCCCGAGTGCGCCATTGATTTGTCGTAACATGCGAGATCGAATGATCATCCCCAACCCAATCCAGTTGCTCCAGGCCCACATGTGCCCCGAACCTGTCGAGCAAGGTCTCGTGCACGTAAACCCCGTAGCCCAGCTTGGCGACCTTGCGGCCCACAAGATTGTCAGGAGGCGTATTGGCCGCACGAAATGCGACATCTGCATCCCGCTTTGTCAATGACGCAAACTGTGGGGAGATCGAAACCTCAATCTCAATGCTCGGTTGCCGCTGCCTGAAACGACGCAAGACCGGCAGCAATAGACTTTGCGCGATGAAATCAGATGTCGCCAGCCTGATCGTTCCAGACAACCGCAGATCCTGACCGGCCAGACGGCGGTAGGCATCTTCCACATCCTGATCGATGGCCAATGCCATGCGGCCCAACTCTTCGCCCACCTCGGTCGGCTCATACCCGCGCGCACCGCGGTGAAACAAAACAACACCCATGCGTTTCTCAAATGCATTCAATCTTCGCAGGATCGTGGCGTGATGAAGAGACAGAATACGCGATGCACCCGACAAGCCTTGTCCTTGTGTAATTGCCAAGACAAGGCGGAGGTCTTCCCAATTATGATCCTGTGCGTTCATGTTTCTATCTGTTGAGTTTCGCACAGATATCCTCTCAAATTGGGGAATGGTATGTCAATATGTGTATGCGTTAGTTTTGGGCAAGCTTTCGAAAAGAGGCTCAGAAATTCAGCATTTTGAAAAATAAGGACGAAACTCAATGGTACTCACGCTCTATGATGTTCCTAAATCTGGCCACTGCCACCGTGTGCGACTCGCTGCCTCTTTGATGGGGGTGGACCTTGATCTTGTCCCTGTGATGGAAATGGAAGGACAACGACAGGGCTCTGAGTATCTTGCCATCAACCCTCTGGGTCAGGTACCTACCCTTGTGGATGGCGAGACAACTGTCCGCGACTCCATTGCCATCATTCAACACCTCGAACGCTGTCATGGTGCGGGCAAAGGTTGGTTGCCAAGCGACACCAAGCAGTTGGCTGAGGTTGATGAATGGTTTGCCATTGCGGCGGGCGTGATGTTCCGGGGCCCAAATATGGCCCGCTTGATCAAGCTGTTTAAGATGCCGGGCGATCATAATGCCGCCGTTGCCATGAGCACAAAGCTCTTTGATTTGATGGAAAAGCATCTTGCAGATACCGATTGGCTCGTTGGCAACCGTGCGACGCTGGCGGATGTTGCCTGTTACTCTTATGTTGCGGTCGCAAACGAAGGTGAACTGGATCTCGCTCCTTATCCGAACATCCTGAAATGGTTGGTTTCAGTGGAAAGCCTGGACGGGTTCGTTGACATCCCCCGCTCCTAAGCCTGTACGCGATGTCTGGCATGTCGGCGAAAAACGCATGCACAATGCCCTTGGTGTCGCTGATCGTATGCGGGATCGAGGCAGCATTGTTATTCGTGACTACATGCCAGACCAGCATCGAACATTTTTTGCAGATCAAAAGCTGGTCATGCTCAGTGCGCTTGATACGGCCGGGCATCCTTGGCCATTCTTGCGCACGGGGCCGCAGGGATTCATGACATCACCGTCCCCGGACGTGTTGTGCGTCACCTCACAGGCAACCGCTTTCGAACAGTCAGATTTGCAAATGGTCCCGGGCTCAAAGATAAGCGTTCTCGGGATTGAATTCGAAACAAAACGCCGTAACCGATTGAACGGCACCATTTCACGGGTTGATGGTGATACCCTATGGATTGCGGTTGATCAGAGTTTTGGTAATTGCCCCAGGTATATCCACGTGCGCGACCATCTGCGCTGGGTCGGTCGCGAACCTAAACTATCAAGCGGCTCAGACTTGAGCAGTCAAGATGTTGCGCAGATCAAAGCTGCCGATGCCTGTTTTATCGCGTCACGCGCCGCTAAAATCGGGATCGACCGGCGTGCGGGCGTTGACGTAAACCATCGTGGCGGGCACCCTGGCTTTGTACATGTGACCAAAGATCGACACCTGATCATCCCCGATTACGATGGCAATAAGTTCTTTAACACAATCGGCAATATCCTTTTGGATTCTAGAGTGTCATTGATGTTCGTCGATTTTGACACCGGTGATGTGATGACCCTGGCAGGAGATGCCGAGGTTGAACTGGACACAGGCGCAAAATCAGCGATCTATGGCGCAGAACGAGTCATACAGTTTATACCGAAACACGTCTTGCGGGCTCAATCGGCCCTACCTTTTGCATGCGATCTTCGCGAGCTATCCCGTGATCCCCCGGTTTGAGTGAGAAAACCAATGCCACAACCATGCGACCTTTCTGCCCTCGATGCACGCCGCCACATTCAAGAGGGGGGCCTGACGGTTCGCGCCCTGCTCGACAGTTGCATCGCGCGCATTGAAGCCCGCAACCCAGAGTTAAACGCAGTCGTCGCAACTTGTTTTGAGAGCGCCCGACAGCAAGCAGACGACATGGACAGGACACGCCCCACCCTGACCGAACTGCCTGCCCTTTTTGGCCTGCCCGTCTTGATCAAAGACTTGATTGACACAAAGGGCATGACCACGACCTACGGGTCGCTTTTCTTTGAAAAGCACGTTCCGGATACGGATGCAGGCATCGTTGCAAAACTGCGCAGCGTGGGCGCCATTATTCTGGGCAAAACCAACACCCCTGAATTCGGTGCTGGGGCGAATACCTTTAACAAGGTCTATGGCGCAACCCGCAATCCGCATGACACAGCACTAACCTGCGGGGGGTCATCGGGTGGGTCCGCGGTGGCGGTGGCTTGTGGAATGGCACCGCTTGCGATTGGATCAGATTTTGGCGGCAGCCTGCGCATACCCGCCTCCTTTTGTGGCATTGTCGGGATGCGGCCAACACCGGGGCGCGTTCCCTGTGGCGCATTGGCCATCGGGCATTCCCCGCTTTGGACAGAAGGCCCAATGGCTCGTTCGGTGGGAGACGCAGCCCTGTGCATGGCAGCCATAGAGGGCTATGCCCCCGAAGATCCCCGCGCCGCCCCTTTGGTCGCATCAACGACCCTGTCTCCTGTCGCACTCGGAGACCTTAAGGTTGGCGTTTCGGCGGATCTGGGGTTGGCAACATTAGATTGCGGCATTCGCGCTACCTTTGAAACGCTGATGTCGACCCTTGCGCCCTGTTTTGCGCTGACGACCACCATAGAGCCTGATTTATCCCCAGCCCCGGAGGTTTTCAAAACCATCCGCGTGATGGATGTTTATGCCACCGCCCATGAGCTGGAAGACGCAAAGGGCGACAAACTGGGTGATAATGTGCGCAAAAACCTATCGCTCGCAGATCGCCTGACCTTTGCCGAAACCGCACAGGCAAATGCCGCCCACACCATTATCTTCAAGGAATTCCAAAAGCTTTTTGAAACTCACGACATTCTGATTTGTCCCGCGACTGCGGTGTCTCCCTTTCCGGTTGACCACCCCTTTCCTTCTGAAATCAATGGCGAACCGGTTGTGGATTACGTAGCCTGGTATGCGGTGACCTGGGCGCTGTCTTTGATGGGCTGCCCGATTGTGTCTGTACCGGCGGGCCGTGACCACAAAGGCATGCCATTTGGGCTGCAGATCATCGCCCCTCGCCATCAGGACACGCTGGCATTTAGCGCCGCTGCTGCTGTCGAAAACGCGCTACATCAGCTTGAAATAACACGAGTCTTTTTACCGTAAGTCAGCCTAAGGCTGTCCAAAAAGGGCAAAATGTCAGGAACAGTATTGAACGAACTTAAGTGCCGCACAGGGCGTGCCCAATGCTACAAACGTACCTTTGATCGCGCGGAGACCGTGCGGCGTGAAGATTGACAAATTTGCCAAAGGCCCGCTAGCTGGGGCTTCGGTAATTTGTGGACAAGACGCGTGGACAAAGCAGTTGTTAAGGCGTTCTGCCTTCTAGAAATCCTGGCACGAAACAACGCCCCGATGGGGATTACCGAGTTAGCTAACAAAACCGAATTGGGCAAAAGTAACGTCCATCGGCTGCTGCAAACTTTGATGACATTGGGCTATGTGCGTAAACCCAATGAAACGCATTACACTGCTTCCTTGAAAGTTTGGGAGCTGGGAAGCCAAATCATCTCACGGGTCAGCATGCGCGATGTCGCACGCCCTTATATGCAAATGCTGGCCGATGCGACTGGCGAAACCGTTCATCTATCAGAGTTCTACGAAGGCGAAGTGCTTTATATCGACAAGATAGAAAGTCGCGAACCGGTCAGGGCCTATACACATCTGGGCGGTCGCGCACCGGCATATTGTACAGCAACAGGCAAGGTCATGTTGGCTTATCAAAATGACGATACGATCAACGACGTGATGGCCAACGCAACCGCGCATACCCAAAAGACAATTTTGCAGGCAGACGTGTTTCTAACTGAGGCGCGCGCAATTCGTCAGCAACGATTTGCACTAAACCGTGGCGAGTGGCGCAAGGATGTAATCGGAATTAGCGCACCAATTTCTTGCGCCATGGGGCGTGTGGGTGGTGCCATCGGTCTATCCGCACCGGCAAGCCGCTTTTCTGAAAAACAACTCAAAGCGCTTGGACCACAACTGATAGATTTCGCTGAGAAAATATCTAAAGGATTAGGATGCACTCAAACGATTTGGTCCACTTTAGGTCAACGGTAGATTTGATAGTGTAACAATGAAATGCGTCCAACCCATTCCAACACACGGGCAAGAATCCCTGCGAGATTGTCGGTCTATTGCAGCGTGAATCACCGCATTGATGGCAGAACGCGCCCATTCCCGTGACTTTGCAATGCGCCTTCAAGCGCGAAGGCCATCAGGGTCAGTGCAAGATCGCTGTATCTGGATCCGGCCAATTAAATTCCAGATGGCATACCCTTGTGATCCATCCCAAAAGAGATCGCTACAATTGGGCACCCGACCAGCGAGAGCGCCCATGTGATCGCATACTGCGCGAAATACCCCTCCAACGCTTGCCCATTAATTTCAAGCGGGTGATTTGCCACCACCGGGAATTGCAAAGTCGCCGTAAGCGGCAAGAAGGCTTTCCGCTCTTTGGATCTTGATAACTTCGGTCGCCGCCAACAAACCAAGTTTCAGATCACCGGCCTATCCAACTCGAGAGGCAATGGTGCATTAATGGGTCTCATACAGCGCACGAATGTCGCGACCCACTAACGCCACACCCAAGTCATCGGAAAACCACGAAACATTCGTGATTGATGGCACAACCCCCGGTGACGGACGCATGCCCACGACGCTGCAATTGTGTTCAGGCAATCAGGGTGCGCAACTTAGTCGCGTTGCGCGTTTTCAGATCGCTTGTGCAGGCAGGGCCAGCGTCACTCCGATCATGCTGTCTCGTGTGACTAGTTTCGCCAATTGCGCCTCACTCCAGCCTTCGGTACCCAGCGGCCGCATCGGCATTACCAAGTACCGCATGTCCGCCGAACTGTCATGAACCCGCACCTCAACACCGTCCGGTAATTCGGTACCGAATTCAGCCAAAACCTCGCGCGGCATCCGCACGATATTGGCGCGGTAACTACGGCTTTTGTACCAATCGGGCGGCAACCCCAAAAGCGGCCAAGGATAGCAAGAACACAATGTGCACACGACGACATTGTGCAGCTTTTCGGTATTCTCAACTACAATCAGATTTAACCAGGTTGGGTCTAATCCAATCTCTCGTGCAGCTTGGCTGGCATTGGTGCGCATCAATTGATGGTACTCTGCATCCACCCACGCCTTTGCAATCATTGCAGCACCTGTATGAGGCCCCCGGTCGTCCATTTTGAGGTACAGCTGGTTCAATTCCGCCTGCGTGAGAACCTCTTTTTCTATCAACAGCTCACGCAACGCGACTTCCATCAGACGGAATTCGGTCATGGGGCCGTCTTCTTCATCAGGTTGATTTGGGTGTGGATGATGATGATCATGCATGGGTTAATGTCCGTCTTGTGATCCGGCTGGCAGCAGCCAATGTTCAAACACTTCAACTTCCAGAGTGTCATCAGTCCGGGTGTCATCCTCGGGCCAGATGTCTGCAATCGCAATACGCACCCGATAAAGCGGCACCGCCGGCAAGCCATCTCGCTGATAGGCCAGCTCTTCGGGGTTGGCAAAACTCCCACAATATCTCTCGATCATGCCGCTTTTTCCGCGGGCATACCACGGCGTTCGACAGTGACCGATGGGAAACGCCTGAACAATTCTCACCCTGTCGCGGGCCTGAAATTTAGGTCCCATCATCCGCCTTCGTCTTGACGATACGTTGGGCAAATTCATGATCTGTAAAAACACCCCGTTCAATCATCACCTGCGACATGGCCCAAACCCATTGTTCGTAATAGCTCAAGCGCTTGTACTTATTTTCGCCCATACCCTCGACGGTACGACGCAGTTCATCAACCCGTAGTAGGCCCTTTTGTGCCAACAGTTCGCGCATCGCATGAACACGCTTTTCCCAAGGTTCATAATCATGCTCGGATTGATCCAAAGGCATCTCTAACAGGCCGCCCAGATCATGTATTCCACGAAATTCGTTCATTATATCGGGCATTCGATATCTTTCTTCTTGCGCTTATTCACAACAGTCGCAGCATAGGTCTTGATCCGCAATTTCAAACCGGGACGTCCCGCAGTTGCGACAATCGCCGCAATATCATGAGCGCGCGTATCCGGCAGGGTCAAATCAAACATTGATGATAATGCGAAGTCCGGCAAGGTATGACACCGCTCGATCTCGTTTGTTATCTCATTCGCCCAGTTTTCTTGCTCAACAATTTTTGAGATCAGTCCGATATCCAAGGCTTCGTCGGCCATAACGCTTCGGGCGTCGACCAACATATCACGCGCATGTTCTGACCCGATTAGGCGTACCAACCGGCGTGTGCCAAGCGCCAACTCGAAATTCCACCCAGGCATTTTGAATTTAACCGAAGGGTCCGCGACCCGCTTCCAGCAGGCTGTGACAAGATCCGCACCCGCGCCAATCACATGTCCCTGGCATATCGCCATAACCGGAAAAGACGCGTGATGAACCAATTGTAACATGGTTTCAATACGCAAGAAGCGATGCAACAAGTCGCCGTCAGAAAGGTCGTGAATGTCAGACAAATCAAAGCCAGAACAAAAATTGCGTCCTTCCCCTTGGATCGTGCAAGAACGCACATCGACCGGACCGGACAAAACATCGATCAAGTCCTCAACCATATCGGGACTTAGGGCATTTGATGTCTCGGGACTGGCCAGCGTGATGGACAAGTGCCCGTGCAAAATACTGCTCTTGATTGCCATCGCTTAGGCGGCACTTTCATCAACATCTGCGGTCAAGCCAAGTTCAGCAAGGAGTTGATCTGTGTGTTCTCCCAGAACAGGTGGTGGTGTGGTGATTGGCGTTTGCGCATCATCAAATCGTAATGGCGACCCAAACGTCCGCGTCATACGTCCACCCGGGAGTGTCATATCTTGAACCCATCCCATATGTTGCACTTGCGGGTCTTCTAGCGCTTGTGAATAGGTATTGATCGGACTGCTTGGCACACCAGCCGCAGCAAAGGCATCTAACCAATGTACCGTCGGTTTGGTGATAAACACCGCAGTCAGTATTTCAAGAAGCTCTGTCTGATTGGCCGCCCGCATACTGGGATTGGTAAAGCGGTCCTGCTCCAACAATTCTGGCATACCTACGACGTCACAAACGGATTTCCAAAGCTTGTTGTTGCCTGCAGCCATGCCAAAATAGCCGTCTGAGGCTTGGAATGCTTGATACGGCGCATTGCGTGGATGCGCAGATCCCAACTTGCGTGGATCGTTGCCAGTCCCGAAGTATTCACTGGTTTGCAACGCCGCGATGGCCAGCGTCGCACCTAACATCGCAACATCAATATGCTTGCCCTGCCCGGTTTGCGCAACTTCAAGCAAACCCGCTGCAACAGCATAGGATCCGTAAAGCCCCGACACGAAATCGCACAAGGGCACACCGCATTTTACCGGTTCCCCATTCGGCTCACCGGTCACGCTCATGACACCGGCCATGGCTTGCATGGTCAAATCAAATCCCCCCTCACGCGCACGCGGGCCGCTTTGGCCAAAAGCCGAAATAGAGCAATAGATCAAAGCGGGCTTAAGCGTATTCATAGTTGCGAAATCAATACCGTTACGCGCCATGACACCCGGGCGGAAGTTTTCTATCACCACGTCAGCGGACAATATCAAAGCCTTCGCTGCGGCAACGCCTGCCTCTGATTTCAAATCAAGCACCACAGATTTCTTGCCACGATTAATCGATGCAAAATTTTCGGAGTAACCATCATTGATCGGGGGCCACATGCGCATCGCATCCCCTTGGCCACGCTCAACTTTAATGACCTCGGCACCCATATCAGCCAAAAGCATGCCGCAAAATGGGCCTGCCGCGACTTCGCAAAATTCAACTACGCGTTTTCCAGTCAATGGCATCATAAAAGCAGTTCCCTATGGCGTTTGATCGCGAGGCTGGAGTTGAATGTATGTGGCATGATATTTTAAAATCCGGACAAGGCGCTCACCAACATACATGACGGATCATAGAACTTGGAAAATAGAATGCAATTCCGAATTACGGAACAAATACGTCAACTCACCGCTGGATTCGGTTTGTTCTCCGTCGCGGTTAGATCAGGATACGGGCTATCACTCCAAGAATTCCACATCGCAGAATGCATTTCCAAAGATTGAAAGTGCAGAGGTTTCGTGACAAGGTTACGCGATCCGTAGAAAGTAAATTGATGACATCAAATTCACTTGAACGCATCTATCCGATGCAAAAACCACAAGGCCATCAAGCCGCAATCCAAAGATACTCATCTCGTGTCGCCTCCTCCGTCGACCGCATACGGATGCTGGTGTTCGGCTGCCAATACAAAGCAACCACAGTGGATCCCATTTCGAAGTGCAAAGCAGTCGTCGCTGACATATTCGGGCATGCCGGTACGCCCTTGCATCACGATCAAGCAATTTTTCACGATGACCAAGGCTTTCAAACCGTCCTGACCATTTTGTATTGGCAGGACGAAGTGGCTTTCAATACGTGGCAGACAAAATTCAATGTCTGGTGGACCGCACAGGACGCGACGGAGCTGAAACATGGCATGTGGGTCGAGACCTTCTCCGTTCCACCCGCCTATCGAGAGACTAATGTATTCAAGGAATACATCCGTGGCTTGTCAGCCTGCCCAATGTCAAACATCAACGCGATGGATGAAAGCGGATATTGGGGTGCCGCCAGAGACCGGTTCGCAGCTTCTGCATTTGATGATTTTAACCCAGCCGCACCAAGCGAACTTACGTTTGACCCGAGCCGTGACACAGCCGGCAAACGCATTTTGGTGAAGAACATCCCCGACAATATGTGTGTCATTCGGTCAGGTGTGACCTGGCACAATTGCGGCCCCGAGCAACTGGATAGTTATGAAACAAATCTAAAGCCAAAGCTGGATGCTGGTATGGACTTTCTAAGGGGAAATCCCGAAGAAACCGGCTGCTGTAGCCTACGTCAGGTTATCTGCCTTGATGAGAAAGGCCGCGAGCAGAAAGAGGCCTATTCGCTTGGAATCTTCAGGACTTACGGGCACCTTGAAAAATGGGCGCATGACCACCCGACACATCTAGCAATTTACACTCGGGCCCTCGCAGAGCGCAAGAAATACCAAGAAAATCTCGAGCTTTTGACCTATCATGAAATTTATGTCCTGAATGACGACGTCCGGTGTGAGTATTTGAACTGCCATCCCCTAACAGGTCTGCTGCCATTCTTTAAAAATGCCGCTGACTGACACGGAAGTCGTAATCTAACTGAGGTTTGTGCGTCGCGATACCCGCCTGCTTCACTGAGGGATTTGGCGGCGCGGTGTCCGCCTAAGATGCTCCTAGCATTATTTCTGCGAACAGAACCGTCCCAAGTTTTCCGGAGGCTGGCTTGCCTGAATGGCGCGACCTCGTCAGGCTTTTCCACAGCGGCATAGAGTTTCATTTCTACTTCAGCTGGTGAGATGTTTCCGCCATCGTTCGATGCTTGATAAAATCACATGGCCAGACGTGCGATCATCACGCATTCAAAGTTACTTCAAGCGCGCTTACTGACGTGAAGATTGGTGAATGGCTGAAACCTGTTCTCTCTAGTGTCAAGTTGGGGTGACGTTGGGCCAGTAGGCTAATAACCTCTTCGACCTCCATCGTGACGGCATAGCGCCCCACACACGAGAAAATGCCACCACCAAAATTGAGGTGCGGCGGCTCACCGGCACGGTCGATGTCAAAGCGTTCTGGCGCTGCGTAGTGTCGCGCATCCCAGTGAGCGGCCCCAATATTGGCAAATACTGGCGTGCCTTTGGGCAAGAGAGTATCTTCAATCTCCATATCTTCCAGGGCTTCGCGCGACGTGGAAATCGATCGGGGATGAAACCGCATCACCTCACGCACAGCGGCAGGCACCAAGGTCGGATCTTGGCCCAGACGCTCCCAAATTTCAGGCCGCGAAGCCAGTTCCACCAATGCAATGCCGATTTGATGGGATGAATTATCTGTATTGGCCTCAGCCAATTTCACAACCCAATTGCGCAGGTCAGATTCAGAAAATTGCCCGGCTTCGGTAGCCCGGATCAAGTCGGACAACAAATCATCCTTGAGGTCTGCCCGCCGTTCTTGAATCCGATCATCCACAAAATCAAGAAGCCCTTCAAACCCGGCGACAATGTTTTTTGTGTGCTGAGGATCGCGCGTATGGACCTGTTGCACTGTATGAGATGTGCGCGCCACAAAAGATGCATACTCAAACGGAGCCCCTGTCCAGTAGCAATAAACGGCGGACGGGATTGGGTCGCAGAGATGCGTGATCATATCAACGGATGTGTCAGTTGGGATTGCATCCACAACACGGGTGATGACATGCTTGATGTCTTTTCGGAATCGCTCGGACGCCTCAGGTCCCATTAATTTGGTAACAGGAATGCGCAGGTTACGACGGCGGGGACCACGGTTATGATAAGAGATGGAGGCACGTTTGTAATCCAGCGCACGGCCTTCTGGCAGGCCAAGAACATCCATGAGTTTTGGGTGGCCCGTGCCAAGTTTGCGATCTACGATAGCGTGACGGCATAGATCATAGTCCAACAGCTCGACACCGCGTTCAGAGCGCGCAATTTTCCAACGGCGCGCACATTCGGCAAGCATCTTGAACGGCGCCGTCTGGTATTCAGCCGCTGCAAAATCGATTTCTGGCAGATCGTCGATATGTCGCATTAGATATCCTTCTGACAGGGGTCGATAGAATTTTGGCTCGAACCGATGACGGTTCTGATCCGGATCGTTTCATCATACGTGCGAATTTGGAATAACATCATGGCGCGCACTGCAAGTGCGTTGACAGATCTACCATCGCATAGCCCAAAGCACCGTGGTGCAAAGTGTATTCGATCAGATAATCGTCAAAGTACCCATCGCACAGTTTTGCATGCTCATTCTTATACAACGCCTTAGGAACACACCCGTCATTTGGTGCGCCGTAGACCGCAAGTTTGCGGGTGCCAAGTGCGACGGGTATCAACCAACCGGCTTTCTTTTGGTCAGCCCTGATGAGAGCGATCCATTTCTGTTGGCGTCTCATATCTACTGTGCCTCGTTGACGTTCACTTTCTTGCGCTTCGATCTGGCTGCCGAAGACGACACATCCATCTGCTGCGACAAAGGTAAGATCTTTCGAGCGAGCACGAGACCGTTTGTTTTTGACCAAAGATTGAGACAGCGGTGCTGCAATAGGATGAGACATTAGCCATCCTGACCGGTGAGAATGGGGCAATCAAACATGGGCGTGTCGGTTCCTATTTTTCCAAGCGTCGAAACAGCATCGACAGCCCGAAACAGATTGCGAAATAAAAGGCGGCTGCCGTCAGCCATGCCTCGAATATCAAACGGGTAGAGGCGACAAGTTCGACGGTTTTAAAAGTCAAATCCGGCACCGAAATCAGCGATACTAGTGAGCTATCTTTGATCAAGGTGATGAATTGATTAGCCATAGGCGGTGTAACCTTTCGTAAGGCCTGCGGCAGCACGATGTAGCGCATTTCTTGATAGCGTGTCATCCCGATTGAGCGCGCGGCCTCGCGTTGGCCTTTATCCACGGACTGGATGCCTGCGCGTACGATTTCGCCCACGAACGCACTTTCGAACAGTGCCAGAACAATGATGCCAGAAATCAGGGCTGGAAAGCGGCGCATGTCACCAAACAAAAACGTCCAGATCGCGTTGTCATCGCTGCGGGCGATCCCGCGTGCCCAGCGATCTAGGTTCAGGGCAGTGATCAATTGCTCCGACAGGAAAAAGAAGAAGATAAAGATGATGACGACCGGCGGCACATTGCGCAGGAATTCCAGATAGGTGCGTGCCAACATGCGGATCGTCAAATTGCTCGCGCACCGCGCAATGCCCAAGATTACACCAAGAACTAACGCGAGAATGCTGGAGAAGATAGCGATGCGGATCGTGGTGTATAACCCTTGGATCAGCAGGTTTGCGACCCAAGCGTCTTCACTCTCTTTATAGCGATAAAGGTAGTTCGGAATTTTATCCCAACGCCAATCATAGTTCAGTGCCGTTCCCATGCGCACAGCAACGATGGCCGTCAGCGTTATGACGACACAGAGCAAGACGTAGTCTATCCAATGCAGGCGCTTGAGAAACTTAAGCATGATACGCTTTCAACGTTGGTGTTGACCGGGCCAGCAGCGGCCCGGCCTCCTTTCGATCACTGCTCAGCGACGCTGTCTTTCCAATCATCACCACGGAACCAGTAGTCGTGACGTTCTTTTAGCCAACCGGTACGGGTTTTGATGCCGATCCAGTTGTTGAAGAAGTTTTCAGCGTCCGGATCACCCTTACGAAATGCAAAACCTTCGCCAGCAGCTTGGAACGCTTGGTTAAACGGTACGTTCACGATGTCTGGATAATTGCGCGCGTATTCCGATGGGGATGGCTCGGCACCCATCGTTGCGTGCGCGTTGCCGTTCAGAACCTCTTGGTCAGCAGCACCGTCTTCGTCGAACAACAACAGTTCAGCCTCGGGAAACATTTCAGCGATCACAGTCGCCGGTGTTGCGCCACGACGCGCCGAGAAAGTCACATCGGGGCTATTGTAATCTTCGAGCTCGAAGCCCGCAGTCATTTCGTTGTTGGCTAGAATTGTCAGCCCAGAATAGGCATAGGGATCGGAAAACGCGACCGTGAGATTACGCTGCGGTGTGATCGTCATACCAGAAATGATGACGTCGAATTTGCCCGACACAAGCGCGGGGATAATACCGTCCCATGCAGTTGGTATAAATTCGACTTCGACGCCCATGTCTTTTGCCAATTCGCGGCCCACGTCCAATTCGAACCCGACCAGTTCACCGTCCAGGTCACGCATGGACCAAGGGCGGAAAATGGACAGACCGATACGCAGGACACCATCTTGTTTGATGGTCTCAACGACCGACGCACTCGATAGTGCTTGGGTGGCATTCTGCGCGGAAGCAGGTAGCGCAAGGGCTATCGTCGCTGCTGTGGCAAGAGCGAGCCCGGCCATACGTCTTGTGAAGTTCATGGAATTTCTCCTTGGTAAGTTTGCTAAGTTTGAACTGCGTATTTTGCTTCGATCCGTGACACACCGATGGATAACATCACGGTTAGGACCAGATAAACGACGGCGATGGTGAACCAGATTTCGAAACTCATATAAGTGTCGGAAATCAAGTTACGGCCAATGCTGGTTAGTTCGACAACAGCAATTACGCTCACGATCGCCGAACTTTTAATCAAGTGAACCATTTCACCAGTCAGAGGTGGCAGCATGAATTTCACAGATTGGGGCATAATAATGTAGCGGTACGCCTGAGCTTTGGACATGCCAATTGATGTTGCGCCTTCCCACTGGCCTTTGGGAACAGAATTGATGCCTGCACGAAAGATCTCTGAGATCAACGCCGCATGAAACACAGCAAGACACAGGATGCTGGCGGTGTACCGATCAAGGTCAAAGACTGGCCCAAGGACATAGTAAAAAAGATACAGCAACACGAGGATCGGCATGTTGCGCACGAATTCTAGAAACACAACAGCAACGGCACCCCCAACCACCAAGCCAGACAGTCGTAACAAGGCGACAGTCAGGCCAAGAAGAGTTGCGCAGCAAAACGCAGTGACCGAAAGCTGGATGGTTTTGACTAGTCCCACCATGATCTCGCCCCATTGGAAACCATTATCGGTCAAGGTGTAAAAATACTGTGGTATCCGATACCATTGCCAATTGTATCCCATCGCCTGCGCCCCAGAATAGGCCAACCAAAAGATCCCTAAAACGACCGCTAGATAGAGCCCGACAGAGACCGGTACAGCGTCAAAAAACGCTTTGATAATTCGACGTCTTCCCCTTGGCATCTAGTGCTCCAAAATTTGACCGAGGAAGGCACGGCAACGATCGCTGTCGGGATTGGTAAAAAACTTTTCTGGCGGGGCAGTTTCAATGATTTGCCCATCTTCCATGAACACCATGGTATCCGCAACTTTGCGTGCAAAACCCATCTCGTGAGTGACGCAAACCATTGTTATTCCAGTGTCCGCAAGTTCAACCATGACATCCAACACCTCGTTGATCATCTCGGGATCTAGCGCGGATGTCGGTTCGTCAAACAAGATGATCTGCGTTTCCATACACAGCGACCGCGCAATCGCGACCCGCTGTTGTTGCCCGCCGGATAATTGGGCCGGGTACTTGTCGGCTTGTTCAGGAATATGCACCCGTTTGAGATATTTGCGCGCCCGCTTCTCAGCTTCGGCTTTGCTGACTTTCTGAACCTTGATCGGGCCAATCGTAAGATTTTCTAGAATGGTGAGATGCGGGAACAAGTTGAATTGCTGAAAGACCATACCGACCAGTTGACGCAGACGGTACAAATCCTTGCCGTCTTCTTCGACCTCAAGCCCATCTACGACGACGCTGCCGGAGTCGTGGAATTCCAACCCATTCAAACATCGGATCAGAGTGGACTTGCCGGACCCTGACGGCCCGCAAATCACGACCCGTTCACCTTTATTCACCTGAAGGTTTACATTTCGCAGCGCTTGGAATTCGCCATAGAATTTGACGACCCCAGAAACTGAAATTATCTGTTCACGCATTGCGGCACCCACCAATCAACCCCTATTGGATTACGCTTGAACCAATCTAACTAGCGTGTCCAATGCGTCTTCAAGGTCTTCTGGCTGCTCCAGGCCCCGCGAAACCATCATTGCACCTTCGAGGCCAGAGACAAACATTTTGGCAAACATCGCGGCATCCAAATCTAAGCGGAACTGCCCCGTTGTCTGCCCTTCGCGGACAACGTTCTCGATCCATCCATGCTGCTCTGTGAAGAATTGAGCAACTTCGGCTCGAACCTTATCCGGCAGGGAGGCCACATCCGCCACCAACATACCGCCAAGGCACACCTGCCCTTTCTCCCGTAGAGTCATAACAAACAAGGACCCATATGCGCGTAGTTTCTCTGTTGCGGAGACGGCATCGATTTGCTCTGTCACATCTTTGAGTGCCAGCCGATATTCATGTGCAACTGCCTCGGCCAAGTCCGCTTTGGTCGCATAATGATAATGAATGCTTGCGCTTTTGATACCCACTTTTGCGGCGACATCGCGAAAGCTAAATCCATTAAATCCGCGATCCATTATCAGCATGCGCGCAGCATGCAGAATATCCAGAGCTTTGCCCGTTGGTTTTGTTGCTGGCATCACAACTCCCTATCTACCAAGCACTAGATAGACAAATAGCATAACAATTGCAACCTTTTGTGGTAGCAGTCTACTGGCTAATAAACCCAGAACACCAGGTTATATCTCAAATCGAGACGACGCTCATTGCCGATCAGAACTGCAAACTGCAAACTATTGTAGCGCAGCGTGTGACAGCTCAGGTGTTACCGATGCGCTCATAATGTAAGCTTAGCGGAGAGGGCAGTCAAAATTGCGGCTTGCAAAACCGGCGGCAGTTCGATCCGTGCTTTCGTCATTTAAGTTGAAGATCTCAAATCGGCAATCTAATCCAAAAACGCAACCACATTCAGTTTTGCTCATGATTGGTCTGGACGGACACTCAAACGAACAGAGAAGTATACGCGCATGGTTTTCTATTTGATCTAGGAGTGCCCAAATCTGCACAAATTGCCGCAACCTTGCATCATACTATTGGCATGCTTGACCATTTCCAGACACAAAGCACGCTGTACAAATGCGTCAAGCACTTTGCATTAGGCGCGCCTGTAGCCAAAGGATCGATGGATAAGATGCGATCCAGAACCACACAAATCGGTTCAAACCAAACAGACAAGCGTTAGCCACGTGAAAAACAAAGGCCAATGTGAGCGCTGAAATCAAAAGAACCGGGCTTAAAAAACTGAGTGGAAACAAGACTTCGAAGAGCATCACAGCCCAAGAGGCGCACCACAACAATCGAGGTCGGTTGGCCAATTCGCGCAAAGACTCAGACACCGGATAAGCTGAAAAGCTAAAAACATCTGCGAGTGCCTGACCATTACGCCATTCAGGATTGACCAGTTTGACTTGTCCAGAAATGAAATAGGAAAGGGTAACCTGCATGGCCAAATAACCGAACGCAGCTTCGGACATAATACCGCTTGGCAGCCAATGCGACAAAGACAGGCAATACAGGATCAACAATCCCACACGATCGCTACCACCGTTATACGGCCCTTGATAGCGGTGCAAAATCATAAGGCTGTGTGCGCTCAATATCAGCAAAACCCATGGGCTATAGATGCCAGCCAACAGGGCGACACTTAGCAAGGCCCGGGGTATGAATAGCAGATGCGCTTCTCGCGAGCCGATGATGTGTTCCGCGCTTTGCTGCAAGAAGGCCACAGCCAGCAAGACCTCAGTTGCGCGTAAAGCAAGATCAAGCGTCATTGCTCTGACGGTCTCTGAACTGGATATGGGTCAGATAGAAAAACAATTTCCTGAGACATACCCGTCTCATCACGGCACACAAACACCAACCGAAACCGCATCCATTTCCCGGTTGCATCCGTGCGCATCCGTTCAATTTCTTGGAAAATACGCCTCTTGATTGCGTTGACGCTATGGTCCGTTGGTTGCTGCGCTATGCGCTCGGCGCAACTGACGATAAAGAGCGTTTCGTTCCATGCGGGGTTCCAAAATAAGCTGCGAAACATCTGAAAGGGCGTTACCACCAGCGGGCGTGGGCGAAATTCATGCCAATCGCCCTCTGAAACCTCACGCGTTGAGCCCAATGCCCACTGCACCCTTGGCGAAGGTTCAATTTCCTTAAAAAACCGCCAGGATGGTATTAATACGGGCAGGGCTAACGACAGGGTTTTCAACATGGTTTGAGATAACGATCGTAAGGTTAACAACGCATAAATCCGATGGCGCGCGTCAGCTGCGCCACAACGTGCCGAATTCTGCCATCGGGCATCCACACTGACATCAAGATCCTCTGTCAGGCTTTGCACCTCGCCGTTTAAACACGGCAATTACAAAAAAGCTTCATCGTCGCCCGGGCTTAGCGCAACAATCCTCTTTGGAGACCGCTCAAGATTATGGCGAGCCCGGGCAGCTGTTTCACAGCCTGCAAAAGCGAAAACCGTTCCGGCGCGAAAGGCGAACAGGCGAAAAGCAAGCAGACGAGTGCGGATTGATAGGTGAAAACGATGCCCATTGTCAGAAAGACACCAATGTGAAACGCGGCCATCACGATCCCAAAAAGCCGGTGAAGCTGTGGGCGGAAAACGGCGATGATGAACACAAGCTCGATGTAAATGACCAACAAATAGACTGGCCAGGCAAGCCAGATGTTTTCTGCAAAAAAGGCCTCCAGCATAGGCGGTTTGGCGGATTCCACCCACCGCCCCATGATCATGTAAGGCAAGGCTTCGGGCGCGAACGAAGAGACATAGCCCTCCGCCGGGAAGAGGCCGCCTTCGGTCTTGTAAAAGCCGCTTAAAGTATAGAAAAATCCGATAAATAGCTGCGTTGCGAAGAACGGCAGCGTGTAGAAATAATGCGCCGTCGGGCCTGCCGGGTGCGCCAGTTTTCGGGTCGGTGCAAAGATCATGAAAAAACTGACCCAAAGCGGATAGTAATCTGCATGGCTGAGACTGCCAAAGGAGTTCAGCAGCGCGACAGACATCAGAAAGATCACGCAAAACACGACCCGCGGCAGGCGTGAAGCAGGAAAGGCTACCGCAGCGATAGCGCTTGCGACGAGTGCGTAGGCCAGCCCCTCTGCAGAGGCCGCCAGACCAAACCGCTCCGCCCAGAAAACCGGCCAGAGCGGGATCAGCTCACGGCCTGAACGAGAAAAGTGATCGAGGGTTTGCAGCGTTTCGAAAGCGATGAAAATGCTGAAGACATAGAAAGCACGCGTTAGCCAGTAGCTTGCATCGCTGGCGTGGCGCAGAGTGGCCGCACGTGGCACGGCCTTGTTGCGTTCAGGCCCGCGCAGGATCTGTACCGCACGTCTTTGAAGCATGCGCATTTTCACGGCTCAATGATCTTGTAGATCGGCTTTTCAAAAAGCGTGACCGGCCCGTCAGTGGTCAGAATGCCATAATCGATATGGCGATAATCTTCACCGGTCAGAACATCCACTTCGACTTTGACAAAACGGTACCGCGTGACACCCAGTGCCCGCGCGAAATTATCATAGGGTTGCTTAGCCCGGGTTGCCGCATCAGGGTCCTGATTTCTCAGGCCATGAAACAACGTCAGTGCGGTTTTGCGGTGCTGCGACTCTCGCAGAACGCGCGTGTGGTCCCCGTTGGTGATCTTGCCAATGCGATCTGCAACCGGGCTGTCCGCCGTGGTTTCCAGCGGAACAATCGAGAACTTGTCCACATAGCGCTTGGGGTAGGAAAACAGCGACCAACTGAAGATCGGGAAGATTTCCTGCCGCACGCCATAGCCAGGCAAGTGCTTCACCAAGGCCACGACCTGAGGCTGGATCGCGACGAAATAAGCAAACATGCCCAGAAAGATGACCGTGTGCAGCTGACGCCGACGAGTCGCGGGGCTGCGCAGGGCGGGCGCGGGAATACGCGTGCGGCCCAGCAGGGCCAAAAGTAAACGCCGACCTAGTACGAGAAAGGGATAGATCGTTCGCGACACGGCAGGGCTTGCCAGTATTTTGTCGATCAGGGTCGGATCGCGGGTCAGGGCCGCGATGCGCCGCATGGCACCAGCACCATAATGCATGCGGTCCCGTTCGATGAACACCATGCCCGCGTTGAGGTCGTACCCCGCGCATTGCAGCTCTGAGATCAGAGGGTCGGCACTTCGTGCATCGATTAGGCGCACATCACCAAGCAAAAGGCGCAGACGCGACATGCGCGCGTAATTCGAACACAGCGGACATTCTGCGTCGTAGATAATCGTTGGGGCGGGAGTAGTGATGTGCGGCAAGACGGTCTCCGGCAGGTTTCAAGTGCTACTACCCGATTATAGTGCAGACTTTTAGCGTAGAATGCGCGGCTCTATGTATCTGTTAGTTTGGTTTCTGACGATTGCTGTATTCATCTGTAAACGGGCGTGTTTTCCAACTGTCAGTAGATCACAGCGGTTGGTTTTCCGCCAACATCGAAATAGCGCAGCATTTCATTGCCAACTGTGCATCCATTCAATGACATTATTCTAAGCGTCTGATCTTATCCCCTCGACCGCACCCTATGTACAATCCGGGCCCGCGTCTCTGCATACAGCAGTTCACAGCGCTAGCCATGCAAGCTGCCTCTTAGATCCACTATTCCAATTGAACACGAACAACAAAGTGAACGTATCCTCATTTGAAACGGCGCGTAATCCATTGAAGCGTGACTGGCCTCCAGTAGAGCTGCCGCGTTCAGTTACCAAAGGCTCGGAACACCTATCCCGGCAGCAATGAGTAACCCGTACTGCGCCCGCCTGCCGCGTCTTTTTTAAGCACATTCAAATCAATCAATTCAAGGATATCGCGATAAGCCGTGTCCTGAGAGCATTTTTGGATTTTCGCGTATTTTGATGTCGTCAGCTTGCCTTCGAATCCGTCCAGGAGCCGGTTGAGCATGTCTCGCTGGCGGTCGTTCAGAGTGACCGTACCGTGTCTCTCCCAAAAGCGCGCTTTCAGAAACACAACCTCCAGAATGATGTCGGCACCATCAAAAGCACCGTCAAGGCAATCCAAAAACCAGTTGACCCAGAGCGTCACATCAAGCCCGCCTTTCTGCGTCGTTTCGAGCATATCATAGTAGGCAACCCGTTCCTGCCGGATCTGTGTCGACATACTGTAAAACCGCTGTGAGCTACGTTCAGATCGGGCCAGCGCCATATCTGCAATGGCACGTGCAATGCGCCCGTTGCCGTCCTCAAACGGGTGGATCGTAACAAACCACAGGTGCGCGAGAGCGGAGTGAATAACCGGATCCAGGGCGGATGTCTGATCAAACCAGTCCAAAAACCGCACCATTTCAGCATCCAGTCGGAGCGCGTCTGGTGCTTCAAAGTGCACACGTTCGCGACCGTAAGGCCCTGATACGACCTCCATTGGCCCGTCGCGCCATTGGCCCACCGCAATGCGCGTCATGCCACTTCTTCCTGTGGGGAACAAAGCTGCATGCCAGCCAAACAAGCGCTCCCGGTCCAGCGGCTGGTCATACGTTTGCGTCGCATCCAACATCATCTCAACGACGCCGTCAACATGACGATCTGATTGGGTAAGCCCGCCAATATCGAGCCCCAAACGTTTCGCAATAGACGAGCGAACTTGGTCTTTATCGAGCACCTCACCCTCAATCTCGCTGCTCTTGACCACATCGCTCGTCAATGTGCGCAACATAGCTTCATTGCGCAGATCAAAGCCAAGCCCTTCCATCCGGCCCAGTACTTTGCCCTGACGATGACGCACTGCTGCAAGCTTTGCTGACAATTGCGCGCCGTCCCAAGTAAATTGCGGCCAATTTGGCAACTCGTGGATGTATGTCATTATTTCCGCACCTTTTGCGGAGAATATAAGGCATAATCTCATTTTGATAAAGGTAAATTCCGCATAGTATGCGGAGTAAACCGTCTATATTCTCCGCTTTTCTGCATGGCGGCCTTAAAAATAGACCACATCAGAGCGCTTGCTGTCTCAAACTTGTTGCCCGTCTACATTCCCAAAGAAAATAATGTGCAAAGGGCAACTCCCCAGCCTCAACCTTATGGAGACCACCACGCGGACATCAATATAAACTTCCACCCCACATGGCGCGAAACATGCGTTGCCTTTCGCGCACCCGATTTTGCCTTAACTGCGAAACGCCAATACGCTAGAGAATTTCTTGAGCCAAATCGAATAGTGGAAAAACACCGGAACGCCAGCAGGTAACACTAAGTGAAAAACAGATCCATTCGTTCAATCACGTCAGAATTCAGCCGTCGCATACGCACAGCATCGCGGATCGACCAAGGCCTGCTTATCGTCTTCATTTTGATCGCTTCAATTTTCATTTTCGCTACGTTTAAAGACGGGGTTTCGTCAGCTTTTGAAACCGCATCTGACTTCATTGATGATACCCTGTACCCGGACACATCCCCTGATCCGGTGTCCTACCCTAACGCAGGCTCGCGCTATGCAGGGATGTGGAGCTATGGCGCCATCAGGGCAATTGAAGGTTTTAACCGCGAGGTGTCCTTTTCACTGACCGGGCCTGGTACACCGGAGCTGTCCGTGAATGACGGCCCTTATTCTGCCACCGGAACCATCGTCCCAGGAGACAAAATCAGAATAAGAGTAATGCCCGTCGACGCGCCATGGGCCGAACGCACAACAATCGTAAACATCGGCGATTTGCAATTTGAATGGCAAACGAAAACCTATGGATTTCCCATCCCGGACACCAATCAAATCCCCGATTTGATAGGTGTTACGCCAGGAGCAAATGCCTATACGAGATCTGTCCGCCTCGTTGACGTACCCCCCGGTACACCGATTGCGGTCACAGGCCACGGCAAACCTGCCGTGCGGATCAACAACAAAGACTATGTACGCAGCGGCACAGTCAGCGCAGGTGACATCATCTTCATCCGCGCAAGATCACCACAAAATGCTGGCACGCAGACAATCATCAAATACACGATCGGAACGACAGCATACCAAACCACGATCACGACCCAGAATTGACGCGCGTTCCATCGCGCCTCTTGGCCCCACCATATTTTGCGTAGCCTCAAAAACCGTCGTTGGGTCAAAATGCAAATAAATCAACGCCACGTTCTGCCCATCAAATCCGCGCGCAC
>JBGCDG010000013.1:0-17439 GCA_045105195.1 Roseobacter sp.
CGTTTTTTTTGCCTAGCTGTTGCCCGAGCCTGTAAACAGGCCCGCATCTTCGGCGGCTTTCTTGATGGCGCGGGATTTGTTCACGGTTTCCATGAACTCGGCCTCGGGGTCGCTGTCATAGACAATGCCGCCGCCTGCTTGAATGTAGAGCTTGCCATCCTTGATCACGGCCGTGCGCAGTGCGATGCACATATCCATATCGCCGCCCGCGCTGAAATAGCCGACACCGCCGCCGTAGACGCCACGTTTTTCGGGTTCCAATTCGTCGATGATTTCCATCGCACGCACCTTTGGTGCCCCTGAAACGGTGCCTGCGGGCATACCAGCCAGAAGGGCCGAAAGCGCGTCATGCTCGTCCGACAATTCACCCACCACATTGGACACGATATGCATCACATGGCTGTAGCGCTCGACGATGAATTCCTCTGTAGGACGCACAGTGCCAATCTTGGCAACCCGGCTCACATCATTGCGACCCAGATCCAAGAGCATCAGGTGTTCTGCCAGTTCCTTTTCATCGGCGAGCAGATCCGCTTCCAATGCCTTGTCTTCCTCAGGCGTGGCCCCTCTGGGGCGGGTGCCGGCGATCGGACGTATAGTGACTTCATTGCCAAAGACTCGCACTAGGATTTCTGGGCTCGCGCCAATGACCTGAAAGCCGCCAAAATTAAAATAGAACATGAAAGGCGAGGGGTTCGTCCGTCGTAGAGAGCGATAAAGTGTGAACGGGGCCAAGTTGAAATCCTGGGTCCAGCGCTGTGCGGGAACCACTTGAAAGATATCCCCGGCGCAGATGTATTCGCGCGCTTTTTCAACGGCCGCCTTGTAACCTTCGTGGGTAAAGTTGCTGACCGGCGCGCTTGGTGTTGATGCTTCGCCAAGATCGCGTGTTGCGGCGGGCATCGCACGTTCCAGATCGCGTACAGCGTCCATGACTCGCTCTGCAGCTTGCGCATAAGCGGCCTTGGCGCTTTGGCCGTCGGACACCCAAGCGGGGGAGACCACAGTGACCTCTCCCTTAACGCCATCAAGAACCGCCACCACAGAAGGGCGGATCATCACCGCATCCGGCAGACCGAGTGGGTCGGGATTGATATTCGGCAGATGCTCGACCAATCTCACCATGTCGTATCCGAGATAGCCAAAAAGACCCGCAGCGGCTTGCGGCAGGTCGTCTGGCAGGGCAATCCGGCTTTCGTCGATCAAGGCGCGCAGTGTGTCCAGTGGGTTCCCCGGCACCGGTTCAAACGCATCGCCGTCATAGCGCGCAACCCGGTTGATCTCGCTCTGTGTGCCTCGGCAACGCCAGATCAGATCCGGTTTCATTCCGATAATGGAATACCGTCCGCGTACCTCGCCACCCGTTACCGATTCAAGAACAAAGGCGTCCTTCTGTGCGCCTGTCAACTTGAGCATCAGCGACACAGGCGTGTCGAGATCAGCCGCAAGCCGAGTATAGACAATCTGGTTGAGACCCGCAGCGTAAGCGGTTTCAAACTCGGCGAACTCTGGGGTCAAAGCCATGGGATCAAGGGAAATTCACATGCACTGCCTGCAGTGCCTGTTGATTGATCTGTGGATCTGCGCGCAGAATCACATCGTCGACGTAGGTCTCAAAGAGATCGGTGGCGAGCTGTTGCGATACCTGCAGAGAGAGCTGTTCGCGCAACGCGCCCGCATCACCGTCGGTTTCGGGCGGTGTAATGCCTTCCAGTTGAACGAGGATAGCGGCGGCGTCGCTTTCGATCACGCGCGTTTCGCCAACTTCCATGTTAAACACTTCCTCCAAAAAGCCCGGCGGTGTTCTGGGCACGAAGTCTGAGCGCAGCAGGTCTTGCTCTGCAAAGACATCAAGTCCGAGGCCCGCGAAACTATTGCCGGTTTCCAGTTGTGCAGCGAGCTGTTGCATCTGCGTCATCAACAGCGCTGTAGTTTGCGCGGTTTGCCAGTGCTCAAGCACGTCTGCTTCTACATCTTCAAAGGGGGCGGGACGCGGGGGCAATGTGGCCTCGAGACGGATTGCAAATAGTCCGCCATCATCCAAGCGCTCGATCTCGGGGAAATCATCGGGCCCGACGGACGCGGCGACCTGGCGGAAGGCTTCGTAGGCGGCGATGTCCTCAGTGCTCTCCACCGTCCAGTCGATCTGCCCAAGGTTCATATCGGTTTCATTGGCCAGCTCTTCAAGTGTGGCGCCGCCGGCAAGCAAATCATCAAAGCTTTCCGCTTGGGTATCCACCAGACGCTGCGCGCGGTCGTTGGCAAGCTGCGGTCGCAGTTGTTCGATGGCGTCTTCAAAGGACGTTTCCTGCGCGGCGAGCACGGCATTCACGCGAAACAATGCTGGTCCGATGGAGCTGGGCAGAGGGCCTACGATCGTACCTACATCTGCCGCAAAAACGTCCGCGCCAGCCTCGGCCAACTCGGCCTCGGTCACATCGCCCAGATCAATGTCGGTCAGACTCAGACCACGACCTTCGACGAGACTGTCAAAGGTTGCGTCTTCTGCAAGCGATGCTGCAGCTGCCTCAGCACTCGCTTCATCCAGAAATGCCAGACGTTCGACAAGGCGCCGTTCAGGTTGATTGAACTCTTCGCTGCGCTGGTCGTAGGCTTCGCGCAGTGCCGTTTCATCAACGTCAATCTCGTTCAGCAGATCATCCGGAGTGAGCCAAGCGTAAGTGATCTGACGGGTTTCCGGCAGTGTGAAAATGTCGATGTTTTCATCATAGTGACCACGCAGGGAGGCATCGTCAGGGGCAGGGATGGGTTCTGCGAGATCATCTGCCTCAAGCAGTGACCACGAAAAGCTGCGCTGTTCCCCGATGTAGGTCATCAGCGTATCCACGTAGCTTGCGGGCATGTTGACGCCGCCCATCATCGCGGCCTGGATGATGCTGCGGGATACTTCTTCGCGCAGTTGCGTTTCAAAATCCGCCTCGCTGAGGCCTGCCTGCTGCAAGGAAAAGCTGTACCCCTCGCGGTCAAATTCGCCGTTGATGCCCTGAAAGGACGAAATCCCCAGGATTCGGGTGCGCAGTTCTTCATCACCGATGGACAGGCCCAATTGCGTGGCTTCGTGGTCCAGACCGCGCGTGGCTACTAAACGTTGCAGCACAGCGCGGTCGATGCCCATCAGTTGCGCTTGTGCAAAGGGCAAGGGCGCGCGCGTCTGTTGTTGCACAGTGTTCATTTGCTGTTGTAGCTGGCGGGCGTATTCATCGACAGAGATAGGCTTGTCGCCAACGCTGCCGATGGTGCGGATCGTACCGGACAGATTGGTCGCGCCAAAGCCCGCAAGCCCTATGATCAAAAGGCCCAGCAGGATCCAGATTGCGGTTTTCGAGACGGTTGAGCCTTTGGCCATAGTAATCCCCTGCACGACGTTTGTTCAGTATGTTGCAGGTTTACTTATGCGGGGACGCTGGCAGGAGCAAGAGCTTGTGCAGCCTAGTCTCGCATTGCAGCCAGCCGTTCAAAGAGCGTGCCGATACCGGGGACATCCAGATTGGCAAAGGCGATACGCAGCTGACGCGCACCTGAAGGGTCGCTCTGCGGGGTGAACATCGTACCCGGTAAACAGAGGATCCCGCTTTGAGCGACCATGCGGGGCGCCAGTTTTGCGGCACTGACAGAAAAGGGGTGCTCAACGTAGGCAAAATAGGCCCCTGAACCCAAAAGCCGCCATCCCTGTTCGGAAAGAGCGGGCGCCCCGGTTTCGATGGCCGCACGGCGCGCCAGGATTTCGTCACGTTCCTCCGCCAGCCATTGATCGAGGTTTTCCATGCCCCAGAGCGCCGCGAACTGGCCGATTTGACCGGGACAAATAGCGACAGTGTCGAGGAATTTCTCCACTTCGGACAAGCGCGCCTGGGATGCAATCATCGCACCGACCCGGTGGCCGGTCAGACGGTACGCTTTGGAGAAAGAATAGAGATGGATCAACGTGTCATGCCAGTCAGGATCTTGGAACAGGACGTGTGGCGCGCCGGGCTGGCTGTGAAAATCGCGATAGGTTTCATCAACGATCAAAGCGATTTCATGCCGTCGGGCCAGAGCCAGGAAGGCTGTGATCAGTTCTGCGGGATATTCCACGCCTGCGGGGTTGTTCGGAGTGACCAATGCAATTGCACGCGTGCGCTCTGTGATGAGCGCCTCGGCGCGCTCGGGATCCGGCAAAAGGTTTTCTTCGGTGGGCAGGGGGAGGGCTTCAACGCCCGCCATGTCGAGCCACATTTTGTGATTGAAATACCAAGGCGTTGGCAGAATAACCGCGTCGCCTTCACCACAAATGGCGGCAATTGTAGCTGCAAACGCCTGATTGCAGCCGGAGGTGATGGCGACCTGATCTGGTGTGACGGTGCCACCATAGATCCGTGTTGTGCGTGCCGCCAGTGCTGCGCGCAGATCAGGATTACCAAGCACGGGGCCATAAAGATGCATGTCGTCTCGTGACACGGTCGCCTCTGCCATTGCGGCGCGCATCGCTTCGGGGGGGGGCTCAACGGGTGCGGCTTGGCTGACGTTCATCAGCGGGCGATGTGGAGGAAAATCAACACCATCCAGCCAGCGCCGCGCTTCCATGACGGGCGGGCGAAAGGTGGCTGTGGTCCGCGTTGGCATCATCGTGTTGGTCCTTTTCCTGCGTGGCGGCTGAAAGTCCGGCCTGTCGGTCTATTCCGTGCCGCGGTAGGGCTGAACGTATTGCAGCGCCATGTCCCAGGGGAAGAAAATCCAGGTATCCTGGCTGACGCCGGTGATAAATGTATCAACCTGAGGCTCGCCCTGTGGTTTGGCGTAAACCGTGGCGAAATGCGCCTTTGGGTACTGTGCACGGACTAGTTCTAGCGTTTTACCGCTGTCGACCAGATCATCAACGATCAGGATTCCGGTGCCATCGCCCATGACCTGCGCATCGGGGGCCTTAAGAATTTCCGCCTCGCGGCGCTGGTCGGCTTTGCCGCCGCCTGCGTGATAAGACATGACCGAAATCGTATCGACGGTACGGATATCCAATTCGCGTGCGACGATCATCGCAGGAGCCATTCCGCCACGCGTGATGGCCACTACCGCGCGCCAGGCACCCTTATCCGGGCCTTGACCGTCAAGCCGCCACGCCAGCGCGCGGCTGTCGCGGTGGATCTGATCCCAACTGATGTGAAAGCCTTTTTCATGTGGCAGACGGCTTGGGTCTTTAACGCTCATGTCAGTCCCTTTCGAGCAAAAGGCGCAGGCCAAGCGCGCCCAGAAGAGTGGCGGAAATTCGGTCCAGAACCGGCTTCGCGTTCAAATAACCGCGCCGCGCAGGTCCGCTGGAAAGGGCAAAGGCGAAGAGCGTGTAGAACATGACCTCAAGCAGAAGATGGTTGACGACGATCAGAGCAATGTCTGGCGCATTCAACCCTTTGGGAAAGACGACAACGATGACGGCCGCCGCAAAAAGCATGGATTTCGGGTTGCCCGCATTGACGAGCACACCGGACAAAAACGCACGACCCGTCTGGCGCGTGCTCTCCGCGATGGGAGTGCGTGCGTGGCGCCAGGTTTCAAAGGCAATCCACAGCAAATAGAGTGCACCAGCGGTTTTCAGAAACGTGTAGGTCCAAGGAAACAAGCGAAAAATACTCTCCAGCCCCAAAAGCGCGGCCAATGTCCACAGGCTTGCAGCCAGCCCAAGGCCCAGTCCCGTAGCGATCCCGGCGGCGCGACCCGCACTCACGGTCGTCTTGATAAAGTAGAGCAAAGCCGCACCGGGGCTGGCAATCGCGGCCATCAATACAAGGTTGAAGGCCAGGAGGCTCTCGGCGGACACGAGGTTTACTCTTTGCTCATGTCGGGCGCGTCGACGGCTTTCATACCGACAACGTGATAGCCTGCATCCACATGCAAGTTCTCGCCCGTTGTGCCCGACCCCAGATCAGACAGGAGAAAGAGCGCGGCTTTGCCCACATCTTCGGTCGTCACATTGCGGCGCAAAGGGGAATTGTATTCGTTCCACTTCATAATGTAGCGAAAATCGCCAATCCCAGAGGCGGCGAGGGTCTTGATCGGCCCGGCGGAAATTGCATTTACGCGGATCCCATCTTTGCCCAGATCTTCGGCCAGATACTGTACCGACGCTTCGAGTGCGGCTTTTGCGACACCCATGACGTTGTAGTGGGGCATGACTTTCTCGGCCCCGTAATAGGTCAGCGTCAGGCATGAGCCGCCCGGGTTCATCATCTTTTCAGCGCGCTGAACGACGGCTGTGAAGGAATAGACCGAGATATCCATCGACATCGCGAAGTTCGCCCGTGATGTATCCACATAGCGGCCGCGCAGTTCATTTTTGTCAGAAAATCCAATGGCATGGACGATGAAGTCAAGTGTGCCCCAGGTCTCTTTGAGCGCATCAAACAGCGCATCCATGGAGGCTTCATCACCGACATCGCAAGGCAGAACAAGATCGCTGCCCAATTTTGCCGCCAAGGGGCCAACGCGTTTTTTCAAAGCCTCGCCCTGATAGGAAAACGCCAGTTCGGCACCGGCGTCCGCACAAGCCTGTGCGATCCCCCAGGCGATGGACTTGTCGTTTGCCAGTCCCATAATGAGACCGCGCTTGCCCGCCATCAGAGAATTTCCCATGAAGCGCCTCCATTTCCAATTGTTAACACGTTCTTAAGCCGCTCTTTAGGCGATTGCGCGGGGTCCATCAAGGCTGGAGACGTGGGCGCGCCCCGGTGATGATTTGTCGCGGCCTCTTGACCTTCTGATGAATCCCAACACCTGTGGTAACAGAATCTTATTCACAGGTGCTTCATGGAACAACGAACTGGAAAATTCGCGGGGGACGATCCATTCGCAATTGCGCGCGCTTGGTTGACGGAAGCGGAGGCGGCTGAAACGAATGACCCCAACGCCATCGCGCTGAGCACAGTAGATGCGGACGGGATGCCCAACGCGCGCATGGTATTGCTCAAGGGGGTGGAAGCGGACAGCTTTGTTTTTTACACCAATTACGAAAGCACCAAAGCGGCGGAACTTGATCAGGCAGGCAAGGCGGCCTTCGTGATGCACTGGAAATCATTGCGTCGACAAATCCGCGTGCGGGGCATTGTACAACGAGAAGACGGCCCGGAAGCAGACGCCTATTACGCCAGTAGATCGCTCAAAAGTCGCCTCGGTGCTTGGGCGTCGCGCCAGTCACGCCCTTTAACTAGCCGTGGCGCGTTAATGGCGGAGGTCGCCAAAATGACCGCGCAACACGGCACGAACCCTGCGCGCCCGCCCTTCTGGGGTGGTTTCAGGATCACACCGCTCGAAATGGAATTCTGGGCGGACGGGGAATTTAGATTGCATGACCGTTTCTCCTGGAAACGCCCCAAGCCAGCGGATGACTGGACAGTCACGCGCTTGAACCCCTAGGGCAGACGATATGGTAATCTTACGTCAAGCGCGCGAACCAACCTGACACCTGCCGACGTCCTGCGTGTTCAACCGTCTAAACGGTTTACCGGAGCGCGAATCCGACCGGCGTTTTTTAACAAACGATCACGTCGCTGTGTCAATCGTTATGCACGAATGTTTGTCGAATGCGCGGTAAACGGTAATTTTGTTAATCTTTTAGCTTGATTAGGTCACACCGTTTCGCGCAAATACGTTACATGGTAGCGTTTTGAACCGGGTAGAATAGTACGTGAACGACTCGACAGATATCACAAACCCCATCGTAGGGGTCGTTAAATGGTTTGATCCGGTTAAGGGTTTTGGCTTCGTTGTATCAGACGCTGGCGGGCCAGATATCCTGTTGCATGTTAACGTCTTGCGCAATTTTGGGCAAAGCTCGGTTGCAGACGGAGCGCGCGTGGAATTGGAGGTGCAACGCACCGACCGCGGCGTGCAGGCAACACAGGTTCTTTCACTTCTTCCACCAACAACTGATGATTCTGTCGGTTTGTCAGATATCGCAGCGCTGGACCCAGCAATTGTGGCAGCTGCACCTTTGGAACCTGCACGGGTTAAGTGGTTCGACAAAGGAAAAGGGTTCGGATTTGCCAATGTCTTTGGCAAGCGGGACGATATTTTTCTGCACATGGAAGTTCTCCGCCGGTCGGGATTGTCTGACTTGGCGCCGGGCGAGGCGTTGGCATTGCGGGTGATCGAAGGCAAGCGCGGCCATATGGCGGCAGAGGTTTTTGCCTGGGAAGCGGCACTGGAGCCTGGCCGCGAATGATCCTGCGGATTGCAGCGATCTGCGCGTTTCTCGGACATTCTGTTGCGGCGCAAACCTGCGATGGCGGATCAGTCTATTTAAAGGGCACCTGGGGTCAGGCGCGGTTTTCGGTAGAAATTGCCGATGATGTGGACGAGCGGGCGACAGGTTTGATGCACCGCGAGGTGATGTCGCAATCGGCAGGTATGCTCTTTGTTTATCCCAGACCCCAAACGCTGTCTTTCTGGATGCGCAATACATTGATTGAGCTCGACATGATTTTTATCGATCCAGAAGGTGTCATCCGCCATATTCACCACCGTGCGCAGCCGCTGGATGAGACGCCTGTCATGGGCGGGCGGGATCTGACGCATGTGCTGGAAATCAACGGGGGCATGGCGGCGCGTCTGGGGATGCAGGTCGGCGACGTAATGAAACACCCAAGTTTTGCACAAGCAGATGCCGCTTGGCCCTGTTAGGGGGTTTTCAAACCGGAAAGAGCCGTCTAAAGAGACCTCAGTCGGAGCGTGGCGCAGCCTGGTAGCGCACCTGTTTTGGGTACAGGGGGTCGGAGGTTCGAATCCTCTCGCTCCGACCACTAAGAAAGCACCCTCCGGGGTGTTTTTTTGTTTTCTACATGTGGTGGTCCGCCACAGAGATACCGCGACTCTCTGGCGATAGGATCACGCGATGCCTGGGCTAGATGTGGTGCAATCACCACGATTTCCGACCAAATCCAGCATCTACCTCAAAAACACATTCTCACTCGCAAAAATTGACAGCTTGGGGGTAAATTTGGGGATTAACCATTGCAGGTTGTCACGCGTCACCTGAAAAATTCTGGCTAAACGCGCTGAACTATTCAGGATTTTGGGGTTCAGCGGCTTATACCCTATTCTAGGGCAAGTTGTGGATATTAACTCTGCGTTAAGTTGTTGAATCACAAGGCGATAGGGCACACTGGCTTTTTCGCTTCCGTCAAGCCGGGTGCGTGCAAAAAAAATATAAAAAGTGCGTTGACCGGATAGGGCAAGATACGTCAGGTTGTGCAAGCCGACGGTCACGCCACAAGATGTAGTGGTAAAACGCTCAACAGGCGGGCCAAAGGGACAAGAGCAGGACAGGATCAAAAGTTGGATCCCACGCAAGGCCTGAAACGCAATTTCCCGCGTTTCAGATCCAGTAAGTTTTGTTTTCGGACTGAGGCACTAAGCGGAGACCGCGCCGGAAGGACGGTGCGGCTCCATGGAAAGAAATGCTGAACATGAGGCAGCGCACATGAAAATCGAACGCAAATTCACTAAGGCAGACCAGGACGCATATGCGGACCTCGACTTCGTGCACACCGCTTCGGAGATTCGCAATCCCGATGGGACAGTAGTGTTCCGTCTTGACGAAGTGGAAGTGCCAAGCGCGTGGAGCCAGGTTGCCAGCGACGTGATTGCGCAAAAGTACTTCCGCAAAGCAGGCGTGCCCTCCAGAACCCGCAAGGTGAAAGAAAAGGGCGTACCTGAATTTTTGTGGCGCTCTGTTCCAGCCGAAGGCGCCGAAATGGGTGGCGAGACATCTTCCAAGCAAGTGTTCGACCGTTTGGCGGGTGCTTGGGCCTACTGGGGCTGGAAGGGTGGATATTTCTCTACCGAAGAAGATGCACAGTCGTATTTTGATGAAATGCGTCACATGCTGGCCAGCCAGCGTGCGGCGCCCAACAGCCCACAGTGGTTCAACACAGGCCTGCACTGGGCATATGGGATCGATGGACCGGCACAAGGTCACCATTACGTGGACTACAAAACCGGCAAGCTGACCAAATCCAAGTCATCGTACGAGCACCCACAGCCACACGCCTGCTTCATCCAGTCTGTCTCGGACGATCTGGTGAATGAGGGCGGCATCATGGATCTCTGGGTCCGCGAAGCACGTCTGTTCAAATACGGCTCTGGCACGGGCACCAACTTCTCGTCCCTGCGTGGTGAGGGCGAAGGGCTTTCGGGCGGCGGCAAATCGTCGGGCCTGATGGGTTTCCTGAAAATTGGTGACCGCGCAGCGGGTGCGATCAAATCGGGTGGCACCACACGCAGAGCGGCAAAAATGGTGATCGTCGATGCGGATCACCCGGACATCGAAGATTTCATCAACTGGAAAGTGGTCGAAGAGCAGAAAGTGGCGAGCATCGTCGCGGGTTCCAAGATGCATGAGCAAAAGCTCAACGGACTGTTCGCTGCGATCAAGGCATGGGATGGGGCTGTCGAGGACGCCTATGATCCGGCCAAGAACGCTGCGCTCAAGCAGGCCATCCGAGATGCCAAGAAAGTCGCTATTCCAGAGACTTACGTAAAGCGCGTGCTGGACTATGCCAAGCAGGGGCACACCGCGATTGAGTTCCCGACCTACGACACGGATTGGGACTCCGAGGCGTATAACTCTGTCTCTGGCCAAAACTCCAACAACTCGATCCGCGTCACGAACGCCTTTTTGACGGCGGTTGAAAAGGATGCGGACTGGGAATTGATCAACCGTGTGGATGGCTCGATTACCAAGACCATCAAAGCGCGCGATCTGTGGGAAAAGGTCGGCCATGCGGCCTGGGCCTGCGCGGATCCAGGCATCCAGTATCATGACACGGTCAACGACTGGCATACCTGCCCGGAGGATGGCGAGATCCGCGGCTCCAACCCGTGCTCGGAATACATGTTCCTAGATGATACGGCCTGCAACCTGGCTTCGATGAACCTACTGACGTTCCTGAAGGACGGCGAGTTCCAGGTCGAAGACTACATGCATGCCGCGCGTCTCTGGACCGTAACGCTGGAAATCTCGGTGATGATGGCCCAGTTCCCGTCGAAAGAAATCGCGCAACGCTCTTATGACTTCCGGACATTGGGCCTCGGGTACGCTAACATCGGCGGGTTGCTGATGAACATCGGCTACAGCTATGACAGTCCCGAAGGTCGCGCCTTGTGTGGTGCGTTGACAGCGATCATGACCGGTGTGGCGTATGCCACCTCTGCAGAAATGGCCGGCGAGTTGGGACCCTTCCCGGGCTATGCAAAGAACGCTGATCACATGCTTCGGGTGATCCGCAACCACCGCGCCGCGGCGCATGGCAAAGTCGGCGGCTACGAAGATCTCGCCGTCAACCCGGTACCGCTCGATTACATCAGTTGCCCTGATGCGCGCCTGATCGATGTTGCGCGGGGTGCTTGGGATCAAGCGCTGGAGCTCGGCCAGAAATATGGCTACCGGAATGCGCAATCCACGGTGATCGCTCCGACAGGCACTATCGGCTTGGTCATGGATTGCGACACCACGGGCATTGAACCGGATTTCGCTTTGGTCAAGTTCAAAAAGCTTGCGGGTGGCGGCTATTTCAAGATTATCAACCAATCTGTACCGGCAGCGCTTGAAAAGCTTGGTTACGGATCGGCGGAAATCGAGGAAATCGTTGCATATGCAGTCGGACATGGCTCCATCGGCAATGCGCCGGGCATCAACCATACCGCGCTGGCGGGCCATGGTTTCGGAGCGGCAGAGCTTGCAAAAGTGGATGGTGCGTTAGCCTCGGCCTTTGATATCCGCTTTGTCTTCAACCAGTGGACTCTTGGCGAAGAGTTCTGCACGCAAGTCCTTGGGATCCCAGCGGAAAAGCTGAACGACCCGACCTTTGATCTGCTGCGGCATCTTGGTTTTTCCAAGCAGGACATCAACGCGGCAAACGATCACGTCTGCGGGACGATGACGCTGGAAGACGCGCCGCACCTCAAGGAAGAGCACCTGTCGATCTTTGACTGTGCGAACCCCTGCGGCAAGACTGGCAAGCGGTACCTTTCTGTGGATAGCCACATCCATATGATGGCTGCTGCGCAGAGCTTTATCTCTGGTGCGATCTCCAAGACGATCAACATGCCAAACGATGCCACGATCGAGGATTGTCAGAAGGCCTATGAACTCAGCTGGTCGCTGGGAGTCAAAGCCAACGCGCTTTACCGGGATGGCTCAAAACTCAGCCAACCGCTTGCGGCTGCACTCGTTGAGGACGACGAAGACGCACAAGAGGTTCTGGAGACAGGCACACCGCACCAAAAGGCCGCTGTACTGGCCGAGAAGGTGGTCGAAAAGGTCATCGTCAAGGAAATCGTACGCAGCCACCGCGAAAAGATGCCGCAACGCCGCAAGGGCTACACGCAAAAAGCCATCGTGGGCGGGCACAAAGTCTACCTGCGCACCGGCGAATATCAGGATGGCAACCTGGGCGAGATCTTCATCGACATGCACAAGGAAGGTGCAGGCTTCCGGGCCATGATGAACAACTTCGCCATCGCGGTTTCTGTCGGTCTGCAGTACGGCGTGCCAATGGAGGAGTTCGTGGATGCCTTCACCTTCACCAAGTTCGAGCCTGCGGGCATGGTGCAGGGCAACGAAACGATCAAGAACGCAACGTCGATCCTCGATTACGTGTTCCGGGAACTGGCGGTGAGCTACCTCGACCGCACGGATCTGGCGCATGTGCAGCCCGAGGGCGCGAGCTTTGATGATCTGGGTGCGGGTGAAAACGAAGGCGTAGCCAACGTCTCCGAGATCAGCGACAGCGCTGCGTCAAAGTCGCTCGAAGTGCTCAAGCAGATCAGCTCCACCGGCTACCTGCGCAATCGCATGCCACAGGAACTGGTCGTGCTGCAGGGCGGCCAACATCTGGCCGAAAAAGCGGTGAGTTTCGACAATATTGCGCCGGTCGAGGGCGGGAATATTGCGGTCGCCATGGCAACAACCGCAGTGGCCACCGGCACCGTCGGAATGGACGCGCGTACCAAAGCCAAGATGCAGGGCTACGAGGGCGAAGCCTGCGGCGAATGCGGTAACTACACGCTGGTGCGCAATGGCACCTGCATGAAATGCAACACCTGCGGGGGAACCTCCGGGTGTAGCTAAGCCAAACGCGCCTGAGATGGCGCGTAGGGGGTGCAGGGCCGGGTCTCCAGTCGGTCCGCCCCCCGACGAATACCGGAAAGGGCAGGGTGGGACCTTGGCCTTCCAGTTACCCAGCGGGGCGGGAGTTCGCAGGTTTTCAATCGAAAACCCGCACAGTCTCGCTCCATGAGAAATCAACAGATTTCTCAAGGGACACGGGGCGGGTGCGCTCGCCCCCGACGACGTTCAGGCCGCAGGCAGAAAAATACCGAGCGGTTAACAAAATGAGCTTGAACGGCGAAACTGACAGGGGTCCTTCGGGGCCCCTTTCTTTTCGTCGGCGCTAACATCTGACCCATTCCGACTGGCGCGCGCGAGGCAATTTCAAGGCCGTTGATCGCATTTGAATCCGGACGTGCGGTCATGGTGGCGAATTGCTGCCTCGCGAGGCCATTGGTCGGTCAGTGCGTGCCGAAACCAGCGCTGGCGGTATTTTGCCCGGCAGAGACTCTCCGATGCGGCAGGGCGGTTTGTGCGGTGTCATGCTCGTTTTGCAGGGGATGGCCGCTGGGACATGCAGGGCGCTTCTGGCCCTCCTATGTCAATGGCACGGAGCAGTTCCGCAAACTTTATGGAGTACCCAAAATGACCAAGACAATCGCAACCGCAATGTTCCTGGCAACCTGTGCTGCAGGCGGCGTGATGGCCGCAACGGCAGCGGATTCCAATGGCGATGGGCTTCTGACGATCACCGAAATCCAGGCTGTCTTGCCGGATGTATCAGCGGAACTCTTCACCGCGATGGATCTGAACGCAGACGGCGCTCTGGATGCCGCCGAGATTGAGGCGGCGCAAGAAGCTGGCTTGTTACCAGCTTAGACCGTGGTGCCTGAGCGGTGCGTGCCCCCAACATCGCTCAGGCATATCCAAGGGTCAGGCGGGCAGATAAATATTAAAGCGCGCCCGGATCTCCGCATCAACAGCCGGATCAAAGCGGGCTGCCGAACGCTGACTCAGGATATCCTCCTTGCGGGCTTTTGCTTTCTGAATCAGGTCCGGTTTTTCGTTCTCTACCCATTCCTTGGGAGACGTACGATCCCCAAGGCTGGGGTAGACGTGATCGGCCTGCATACGCCCCAATGTCTGCTCTGTGCCAAGGTAGTGGCCCGGCCCGCCGATGCAGACCTTGCGGATTTCTTCCAGCGCGAGCGTGTCATCGTTCACCTCGATTCCGCGCACGCAGCGCATCGCCTGACCGATCAGGTCGTCTCCGAGAATGAGCGATTCGTGGCAGAACCCCAGCAGCGATGCGTGCATGCCTGCCGCTTCATAGACCATGTTGAGCCCCGCGACCCCGGCCAGAACGTTGGAACACATCTGTTCCCAACCCGCCTGCATGTCGGGTAGTTTACTGTCTGCAATGCCTGCTGCAGCACCCCCCGGCAGATCGTAATATTTGTGCATCTGCGCGCAGCCCGACGTCAAAAGCGCCTGTTCGCCAGAACCGCCCGTCATGGCACCTGTGCGCAGATCCAGGCCGAACGGCCAGGTGCCGAAAATGGCTGGATGCCCGGGTTTGACCGCCTGCACATAGACAAGCCCGGCAAGGCATTCGGCAGTAGCTTGCACGATGGCGCCGGCAACGGTGGAAGGTGCCGTAGCGCCGGCCATGCCTGCCGACAGCAGTAAAATTGGCATGCCATATTTGATGCATTCTTCCATCACCTGGCAGGATTCCATGGCGAATTTCATGGGTGGTACGACAAAGCAATTTGAATTGCTCATGAATGGGCGTTCGCGCCACTTGTCCTCGCCCCCTGCTATGATGTGCAGCATCTCGATGGCTGGGGCGACATGGGATGGATCATAAAACGATGTGCCGATGTGTTTTGTCGTCCCCGCGGTTGTGGCATAGACCGTGTTAAGATCCATCTCGCAGTTATCCTCAACATCGCGCGCGACCATAGGGCGTTGCAGAAAATGAAGATTATCCAGCACGTTAGTTATCCGTGCTGCGTCGTGTAGATCCTGCAAAGTGCTGTGGCGGTAATTGCGCCCGTCCGCTTCGACCAGATTGACCGCAGCGCCTGCAGTTCCGTAATGCACCCGGGTGCCAGACAGTTCGAGGTCTTGTTTGGGATCGCGCGCGCAAAGCGTGATCGAGCGGTTTGCGGAGGCAATTGCATCCTCCACCAGCGCGCGTGGGAAGCGGATGCGCCCGTCATCCCCCAGTATGGCCCCGGCTTGCGTCAGATACGCAACGCCACTGTCAGGCGCATCGGCAAGCCCGATTGTTTCCAGTGCTTCAAGGGCAGCGTTGTGGATGCGGTCGGTGTCTGGGGCACTGAGGGGCGCATATCTGCCCCCGGACATGCCTGGGCGAATCGGGCGCAGATGGTCTGCTAGCGGTGCACTGCGGGCGGCGCGGCGCGCGGAGCGCCCACCGGAACGGATCTTGGTTTTCTGAGTCATGTTCGGGGTCCTGAAGAAGTTGACGTGTGGGGTTCACAGGTCGTCAGGTCGCCCGCGTGCCGCACGCCCACGATCCGCGCCAATCGTGCGCGACACCAGCGTGATCTTGATCCGGTCATTGGCCATGCCTGCCTCCTCAAGTGGTGGAAGCCTGCGCAGGGCGTATCCTGATGTCTGGCCTGTTTGCGACCAAAGGTCGTTTTCAGAACACCATAATAGGGTTTGAATTCAGGCGGTTTCACGTGCCTTTGCACGTGTTTGTACATGTGAGATCAGCGTTCTAATCGCCTGTGCAAAGGCGTCGTCATCAATGGTCATTGCCACGCGAATATGCCCTGCTGCTGCTGCACCGAAACTCTCGCCGGGCATCACCGCGATGTGATGGCTCTCGAGTAGATCATAGGCAAATTCTTCGCCCGTCATGCCTGTCGCCCGTATGTCGAGCATCAGATACATCGCACCCTGCGCGGGAACGAGGCCGACGGTATTCTGCCCAGCCAGGATCGCCTGCGCCAGAGCGCGTCTGCGCCGAAAGGGAGCGGCTACTTCTGCCTCAAAGTCTGCGCCCTGCGCCAAGGCAAACGCGCTCGCATCCTGAATGAACCCGGGCACGCCGTAGGTCGTATGGGTGGCCAGATTGATCAAATGTTCGATGGCTTCTTCCGGTCCAACGATCCAGCCACAGCGTGACCCGGTCATCGCATGGGACTTGGACATGGAACCCACAACCAACGTCCGTTCAGCCATGCCGGGCAGGGCGCGCGGGCTGACATGCGCACCTTCCCACACCTGACAATCATAGACTTCGTCAGAGATCAGCCAAAGGTCGTGCGCGCTGCAGAGCGTTGCAATCCCCTCGAGTGTATCGCGCCCGTAAACGACACCCGTGGGATTGTTCGGCGTGTTGATCAAGAGCGACGCTGCCCCTTCTGCATGGGCGGCGATCGCCGATGCGCGGGGTTGAAACGAATCTTCGGCACGCGCTTCAATCGCTTGCGGGATCGCGCCAGCAGCACGCAACGTGCCGGGGTAGGTCGCATAATAGGGATCAATGTAAAGCGCACGCGCACCCGGTTCGCAAGCGGCCATGTGCGCTGCGAAAAGGGCTGCCTGACCACCCGGCGTGATCATGACGTTGTCCGCAGTGGTGGGCATACCAGTCCGATCGCGCACGCGCTGTGCGACGTTCTCGCGTAGCCTCTGCGTACCTGGCACCGCCGCATAGCCTGTATGCCCGTCGAGTGCGGCCCGGTGCATTTCCTGCAAGATGGGCGCAGCCGTGCGAATGTCATGTTCGCCGATGGTCAGTTCGGTGACAGGAATGCCTTCAGCGATCATATCGCGGGCTTTCATAAAGACGTCCCAGCCGTCCGAACCGCCGCCTGTCAGCCCTGTGATCCGTTGTGACACGCCCATGATGACCCTTTCGTAATCCTCGCTCACGGGCGCAGAGCGCACGCGATTCGTCAATCGGTCTTGACCTTGACCGGGTCTGGCGCGTACTCAGGTGCCATGACCCGCAGTACACACATTTGCTGTATTATTCACTGATCCCCACCCGCGGGCAGTGTTCGGTCGTTTTCTTCCCTCACCAAGATTGCTAAGCCCGCGCCTGAGCCGCACGCAAGGACGCCTGCCATGACGATAAAGCTGTACAACACACGCACCCGGACGAAGGAAGACTTCGCGCCGCTCGAAAAAGAAAACGTCCGTATGTATGTCTGCGGACCGACGGTGTACGACCGGGCGCATCTGGGCAACGCGCGCCCTGTGATTGTGTTTGATGTGCTGTACCGGTTGCTCCGTCACACATACGGCGAAGACCACGTGACCTATGTGCGCAACTTCACGGATGTGGATGACAAGAT
>JBGCDG010000014.1:0-7419 GCA_045105195.1 Roseobacter sp.
TTGACGGCGCTTTCGGAAGTGGCACTTTTTGCTGCTTCTGCTGTGATGATGGGTTGGCTTGGGACGATTCCGCTGGCAGCACACGGCATTGCGATCCAGCTCTCGGCTGTCACTTTCATGGTGCATCTGGGGTTGTCCAACGTTGCGACAATCCGTGCTGGCAATGCCTATGGTCGGCATGATCCGTTTCAGATGGCCCGAGGTGGCAAAATGGTGACCGCAATGTCCCTGATCTTTGCTGCCTTGACGATCGTACTGTTTCTGACGGCACCAGAGCAACTCATGTCTTTGTTCATGCAACAGGATGAACCAAGACGCCCCGATATCCTTGCGGTCGGTGTGGGCTTGCTGATGGTCGCGGCACTGTTCCAACTTGTTGATGGCGCGCAGGTCATCGCACTTGGTCTGTTGCGCGGGGTCCAGGACACGCGCGTCCCAATGATCCTTGCTGCAATCAGCTATTGGGGGATCGGTGTGCCATGTTCCTATCTGTTCGGTTTCGTGTTGGGTATGGAAGGCATTGGCGTCTGGCTTGGCTTAGTGCTTGGCTTGGCGGTAGCGGCGGTTCTTTTGTCTGTACGCTTTTGGTACTTTATTCTTCCATCCCTTCAGCGGACGACGATCACAGTCTGACCACCAAGGGCTTGATCCGCGTGATGCAGGCCCTTAGCGTGGCCTGCGCATCTAGATAGGACCGCGCACATGCTAAAAGACCGCTACGACAACCCCGTCACGACGACCTCCGCGACAATACGTGACGGGTATGTCGCGGCGTTGGATCTGATGCTTGCGGGGCAGCCGGGCGTGCTTGAAGCTTTCGAGGCTGTCACACAGGCGGATCCGGACTTTGCCTTGGGATGGTCCGGGCTTGCACGGGCGCGTCAGTATGCCGGTGACATGCCGGGTGCTGCTGGCGCAATCGCGCAGGCAAAGGCGGCTGCGCGGTCCGTGACCGCGCGGGAGGCTTCGCAAATTCACGCGTTTGACCTCATGTTCTCAGGCCAGGCGGAAGCTGCATATCTGGCGATCCGGACGCATGCTGAGAAATACCCCACAGATGCGATCGTCGCTCAGACATGCTCGTCTGTCTTCGGGCTGATCGGATTTTCGGGAAAGCCTGGTCGTGAAGCGGAAATGTTGGCTTTTAATGCGGGGTTGTTGCCGCACTATGGCGACGACTGGTGGATGATCAGCCAATACGCATTTGCACTTTGTGAGACTGGAAACCTGGCTGAAGCGGATCGCCAAATTGATATCGCCCTGACAATGAACCCCGCCAATGCACATGGCGCCCATGTGCGCAGCCATGTGTCTTACGAAATGGGTGATGCAGTCGGCGGGCGGCACTATCTGCGGGGCTGGTTAGAAGGGTATGATCGGGGCGGCATTCTGTTTACCCACCTCAATTGGCACGCTGCACTTTGGGCGCTGGAGCAAGGTGAGATCGACCACATGTGGGAACAGGTTGATGCAGCGGTCTCGCCAGCCGCAGCCACGGGTGGGCCTGCGATCAACGTCCTGACGGACACTGCGTCGATCCTGCATCGTGCGACGCTCGCCGGAGTGCCTGTGACGCAGGAGCGTTGGCAAAATGTGAGTGCTTTTGCCAAGGTCGCATTCCCACAGACGGGCAACGCCTTCATCGACGTTCATGCAGCACTGGCCCATGCCATGGCAGGAGACGAAGCCGCACTCAGTGCAATCATCGACGCACCAACAGGCCCCGCGGCCGATCTGGTTCCAGCCCTTGCGTCGGGCTTTCATGCGATGGCGGCGGGCGATTGGTCGCGCGTTGCCCGTTCGATGACAGGTGCCATGAGCGATCTTGCGCGGATAGGCGGCAGTCGCGCGCAACGCGATATGGTCGAACAAACTCTTCTGACGGCTCTTGTGAAGCAGGGCAAAGAGCAACAAGCGCGCGACATCGCGGCGCTCAGACGCCCGGTATTATCAGAACTGGTGGCTTAAGGGTAGGTACGAATTAGTTCTTCCAAGTCGATACAAATTGAAAAATGTCAGTCATGGTGGACTGCAATCGTGCAGCTTTGGCCGCATCGTAAAGGTACTCACCTGTGTCGGTTGACAGGTAGCAGGCTTCGTTGATGTAAATGTCGAACGCGTAGACCCCTAGATTGGGGTTGCCGTAATGGCGGGTTGTCCAGCCTGCGTCAGAAATCCTCAGGTGAGAGGATGAAAACGTGCCCCGGCTTTTGATCAACGTTGAAATCGCAGATGTAAGTTCAATCGAAGAAGAGTGGCCTGAATTCGGGCATACATCTATGTCAGTGATGAGTCCGGCGGGCAGGGACCCAGGTGCCTGTCGTTTTACGCAGACATTGACGAGATAGACCAAGCCGTGACGCGCACGAATACGTGCAATTTCTGCCGCCACGGCCGCATGGTAGGGCGCATAAAAAATCGCCCGCCAACTTGCTGCTTCTTGTTCGCTAGGAGGCTGATCCCATATTTCTTCGCCAGCACCATCCAGTAATGGTGCGACGCCAATCATCGAAGCCATGGGGATTGCCTCGACCCCGGGGCGCACGTTGTCTACATCTGAAAGGTAGCGATGAAAGTTCGCACGCAGAATGGTCGCATCGCTGGACACATGGGCAAACAACTGCTCAAGGTCATGATCCGACGCCGCGAAACCGTCGTTCTCATCGCGCAGGCGCCGGCTGATCAATTGCGGTATGTCTGTGCCGGCGTAAGGCAGGGCGCATAGAATATTCCCGTCGCCTCGATTACATTTTACCGGCATAGTTTGTTTCTCTTCACTTTTTCTACGACTTTCAGGTGCCACGCCAGTGCGGGCATTGGTACTAAGGTGCGCTGTTTTACTTGTTTTCAGTTCTCTTTTTTGTCGTTTACCACATTCATCTGCGCCATAATATCCTGCCCAAGGTCTACTTTGGCAAATGGGCCGCCGTGACACATCTGACCCGGATCGGTTGTGTCAACGGGTGCTTCTTTTTCCAAAAGTGCGGGGGCGTAGATTTCGGCGTTGTCAACAGGGCGGTAGCCGAGAAAAGCGGCCTTTGCGTTGTTAACGGGCGCGCGGTCATTGTTGGAGACACCGTAAATGATGGTAAATCCAGTCGACGGCGTATCAATGGCGCGTGTCACAAGCTGTATCAAGTCGGGGTAGGACAGCCAGGACCCGAGGGCACGCGTGTTATTGACCTGCGCGCAAGACAGGATACGCAAATGAACAGATTCCATCCCGCGCTTTTCCCAGTACATCCGGCCCAGATCCTCGGTGAAACACTTGGCCAGACCATAAAACGTGTCTGGTCGATGTTCCGCATCAATGCCGATGAATTCATTCTTGGGAAACATGCCAACAGCATGAATGGAAGAAGCATAGACAATGCGGCGCACCCCTGCTTTGTGACCGGCCTCCCAAACATTGTAGGAGCCCACGAAATTCGGGCCTAAGAGTTCTTCGAAAGGGCGTTCATCCACAATGGCACCGAAATGAATGATCATATCTGCACCCTCCATCAGAGGGGCAATCTGATCCATCTCTGCGAGATCCGCTTTCACGTAGCTCTCTCCGGGATAGAGCGTACCGATCTCATCCGCGATATCCGTGCTTACCAGCGTGTCGCATAGCTTGCTTAAGGGCTCGCGTAAATAAGACCCCAGACGCCCTGCGGCACCTGTCAAAACCAGCTTCTTCATCGTTGTCCTTCCTGCCGTCAGATGACGGCCTTTTCCAAGAATTTCTCGCCGCGCAGCACGCGCTCCACACCAAAGGGGGTCAGATCAAGGCTGCGATATGCACCGTAAGCGATCCATTCCGCCACACCACGCCCCAAGGCGGGGGATTGTTGCAGCCCATGGCCTGAAAACCCATTTAGGAACATGAAGTTGCGCACGTCAGGATGCGAACCTACGACAGCGTTCTGATCCAGTGTGTTGTAGTCATAATGACCGATCCACATGTTGATCAGCTTGATCTCTTCAAACTGGGGAATCCGAGTCGCTATGATCGGCCAGAATTTCTCTTCCCACAGGCTGTGATCGGCGTTGAAGTCGTCCACATCCACTGCGGGATCATCATCAGGTGGCCCCCCCGCAAGGTAGTAGCGCCCATCGGTGCGGAAATGCACGCCAGTGGGGTCAATGGTAAGGGGCAGATCGCGGTCCAGCGGTTTGGCGGCATCAAAGATATACGTGTACCGGCGGCGCGCCTCGATCGGCAGATCAAGCCCGGCCATCCGAGCAGTGCGCGCCCCGCGCGTGCCGGTAGCATTCACAACCATGCCGCAGCCCACCTGCGCGCCTGATTTTAGGGTGACCGATTGAATCTGATCGCCCACGCGGGTCATATCAACCACTTCGCCTTCGATGTATTCCACGCCATTTCGGCGCGCCATGCGTTTGAACCAATCAAACATGGTGCCGCCGTCAAAATACCCCTCGTCGACCAGATTGTGGTTGGCGCCGATGATATCGTCAAGCTGGTAGAATGGGTAAGCTTCGGCAATGTCTTGGCGGGTCATGAATTTCGTCGCAGCGCCAAGGGTCTGCTGCACCTGTTGGCTCTCTTTCAGCGTATCAGCCAAGGCGGGCGTATCAGCCAGATAGAGGTAGCCATAGCTTTGCAGCAAAAGCTCGGGCACATCCGGTGCGCCGCCCATGAACTCACGGAAATTCTTGATGAATTGCGCACCGAACTGCGAGATGCCAATATTTAGCGCGTTGGAAAATTGCTGACGGATGCAACTGTTGGTTCGGCTGGTGGCGGCGAATTCATACGTCGGGTCGCGTTCAACAACAAGCACGCGCCCGTCAAATCCAGGTGTGCGTGTGAGCCACCACGCAACGCTTGACCCGTAGATACCACCACCGATAATCACCACATCATAGCTTTTATGCGCTGCTGTCATCTGCAACTCCCTGCTTTACCCCGGTTCTCTGGAACACGACCAAGGCGCGCCCGTCAAGCATTGTCATACGCGTGCCGCGAGCTTGCGTGCGTCCCGGGCCATCAATGCGATCACATTGCGCAAACGATTTGCATCCTTGGGGTTGGAGGCGTTTCCATCCAAGCCACGCCGCAAGACACCCTGCAGGATGGCCAGCAGCCGGAAATAGGAAAAGACCACATAAAACGCCCAGTTGTCAGGGGGTGGCGTGCCGCGCCGCTCACAATAGCGCGCGACATAGTCGGTTTCATCTGGCAGGCCCAGCTTGTGCCGATCCAGCCCGCCCAGCCCTCTGAAGTGTCCTGCATGGGGCAGGCGCCAGTGCATGCACTGATAGGCGAGGTCCGCAAAGGGATGTCCGAGGGTCGCCAGTTCCCAGTCCAGCAGTGCAACAACCTGTGGCGCGTCTGGGTCAAAGATCATGTTGTCGATGCGGTAGTCGCCATGCACGATGCTGCTTGCACCATCGTCGGCAACCATATTCTGCGTCAGCCAATCGATCAGCCAATCCGCATCGGGCAAGGGGTCGGTTGCTGTAACGCTGTATTGCCGCGACCAGCGTGCGACTTGCCGTTCAAAGTAATTGCCAGGCTTTCCGAAATCAGCCAGACTGATGGTACCCGGATCGACCGCGTGCAGCGCCACCAACGTGTCATTCATCGCGTCATAGATCTTGCTGCGCTCTTTCTCATGCAGGTCGGGTAAGGCAGGATCCCAGAAGATGCGCCCATCGACCATTTCCATCACCAGAAACTGCGGACCCATCGGGCTTTCTTCACCGCTCAGATGCAACATGGCAGGTACGGGGACGCTTGTCTTGGCAAGCGCCTGCATCACTCTGAATTCCCGATCGACAGCATGAGCGGACTTCAGCAAGGGACCCGGCGGTTTGGCCCGCAAAACATAGGTATTGCCACCACTTTGAACCTTGTACGTCGGGTTGGATTGCCCATCAGAGAACTTCACAATTTCGTCCAGACGCTCAAATCCTGTGACCGTGTTGGCCAGATATCTCTCCAGCGTTGCGTGATCAAAGCTATGCATGTGCATCCCCCCCAATTGCCATATGGACAACCGATTGCGATCTAAGCAAGTCTGTTCGTGCGGGGAAACCCCGGTGATCTTAAAGGGGAGGAACGTGTGATGGACATGAATTTTGGGATGCGGCCAGAAACCCGGGGTCTGCTGGACCGAGTCGCTGCGATGATCCGTGACGATGTTTTGCCTCTGGAAGCGGAATACCACGAAGAAATCGCCAAAGTAGATCGGTGGGCCTACACGCCGCGTCAGGCGGAAATTCTTGAAGGGCTGAAAGCTCAGGCCAAGGCAGCCGGTCTGTGGAATTTTTGGCTGACCGATAGCGAAAAGGGGTTCGGTCTAAGCACTGTTGAATACGCCTATTTCGCCGAAGAGATGGGCAAGACGCCGCTCGCAGCCGAGGTGTTCAACTGTTCCGCACCTGACACGGGCAATATGGAGGTTTTTGAGCGCTATGGCACGGCTGCCATGAAGGAACGTTGGCTCAAGCCGTTGCTCGAGGGCGAGATCCGCTCGGCCTACCTGATGACTGAGCCAGAGATCGCGTCATCAGATGCGACCAACATCGCGATGTCCTGCGCGCGTGACGGCGATAACTATGTGCTCAACGGAGAGAAATACTGGGCGTCGGGCGCCGGTGATCCGCGTTGTAAGGTCTATATTGTCATGGTCAAGACTGCGGATGTGAATGCGGATGCACCAAAGCATCAGCAGCATTCAATGATTGTCGTGGATGCTGCGACCCCGGGGATAGAGATTTTGCGCCCGATGCAGGTCTTCGGCCATGATGACGCGCCCCACGGTCACATGCACATCCGGTTCTCGGACGTGCGCGTGCCTGCGCAAAACATGTTGCTCGGAGAGGGGCGGGGATTTGAAATTGCCCAAGGTCGCCTTGGACCGGGGCGTATCCATCATTGCATGCGCTCGGTGGGGCAGGCGGAAGCAGCACTGGAACTGATGTGCAAGCGCGCGTTGCAAAAAGAAGCTTTTGGTAAACCGCTCGCTTTGCTCGGTGCGAACTTTGATATCGTTGCCGAATGCCGCATGGAGATCGAAATGGCGCGGATGCTGTGCCTTAAGGCTGCCTGGATGATGGATCAAGGCGACGCGCGCGCGGCAGCACCGTGGATTTCCCAAATCAAGGTTGTTGCGCCGCGGATGGCTTTGAAAGTCATCGATGAAGCCATGCAAATGCACGGCGGTCAGGGGATTTCGCAGGATACGCCGCTCGCCATGGCCTGGACCTGGCAACGCGCGCTTCGCTTCGCCGATGGCCCCGACGCTGTACATCGCCGCCAGGTCGCGCGGGCAGAACTCAGGAAATATACGCAGGAAAAGATCTGAAACCTTAGCATTGCGGAGGTTTCAGTGCTGGAATATCGAATTCACGTTAGACCGGAGCGATTTCAGAGTCCGGAAATGTCGTCTCTTTTAAGCGGGTTTT
>JBGCDG010000015.1:0-97305 GCA_045105195.1 Roseobacter sp.
TTGCGAACCGACTGAACGCGCACCTCTCTGCGGTTTTCTCGGTATCAGAAGACCTTGTCGGCATTGGTCCTCTAGTCGATGCAGAAGGCAAACCAACCGCTGAAGCGCGCAACCGGCTTTGCATGTTTCTCACGAATATCTCTCAGGACACAGTGCCGCGCGGCTCGGGCGCACGCGGATCCTTGTCACGTGAACAGGCCCCGCCGGTCCATCTGGACATCTATTTCATGCTCGCTTCGGGCCACGACCCGGAGATTTACAGCGAGGGTGTAAAGCTGATTTCTGCTGCGCTCATGTATTTCCAGGCCAACCCGGTCATGACGCCACGTACCGCCCCGGAAATGCCGTCCGGGCTGTCTCAGCTTTCGATCGAGATTTCGAACCTTCGCGTGGAAGAAATAGGTCAGCTTTGGGGCAATCTGGGCGGACGATACACGCCGTCGGTAATGTTCAAGATGCGCTCCGTGATGATTGATGCGGGCGCGATCACCTCGATCACACCGCTGGTACGCGGCCCAGCCACTTCAGCCACTGCGGCGGAGGCGGGCTGATGACCTGGGAGGTGTGCATAGAGCTGGAGCTGGAGCACGCCTATTACGCCCCAAACCTGCCCCCATTGAATGCCGCCCCAACCGATCCCGTCGAATTTAACCGACAGGATTTGATCTTGCGCCAGACCGGCAGGCGGATTCTAATTCTGGCCGAAGACCAAAGGTCAGATCTGCCAATGCGTGTCGGCCTGGATCTGATTGCACAGGACAAGAACCTGATTTCCGTGACCGAGGGCGGCAACTGGAAACATATTCCACAGATCAGCTTTGATGCACAGACCGATGAAACGGTTCTGGAGGCCGGTACGGCATCAGTTCCGCAGGTGCCAACAAGCCTGCGGCTGGCGCAGGTGAATATGGTCCTCAAACCCGACAGCAAACGTGACCTGAAATTGCGCTTCAAGGCAATGTCATCACATTGGGCCTACCATGTCGTTGGCCCCGGAAACGATGACGTTTTCATCGAAGATCCGGAAGGCGCGGTTCTGTTCGACCCACTTGGTGCCGTTGAGCTGCCAGGAGGATCACAAGCGAATGTCATTCGGTCCCGCGTCCCCTTGCCCGCGCGGGCGCGACCCGACCACCGTTTCAGCCTGTCACGACCGGGTCCGTTCGGACCTCGTACTCTGATCCCGGTTCTTCCGTCACCTGAACCACTCTTTGCTTCCGTTCCCGCTCCAGATGGCGCGGGAGCCATTATCCAATCTGATATTTACGTCCCGATATTCTAAAGGAGGACCCGCAGCATGGTCATGAAAACACCCGGCGTCTACATTGTGGAAAAGAGCGCCTTTCCCAATTCTGTCGTGCAGGTCGCCACGGCCGTGCCTGCCTTCATCGGTTACACTGAAAAGGCGATGAACGGGAATGTCTCGCTGCACGAAACGCCGTTCCGCATCACATCGCTGTCGGATTTTCACAGTTATTTCGGTGGTGCGCCTGAACCAACGTTCAAGCTGCAGGCTTTCGCCGAACGCGCCTCGACGCCGCCTTATGGTGATGACGCGGACCCGGCGGTTGCTGCGGAATTGCCGCAGGCCGTTTTCACTGTCGATGGCCCCGGTGGCCCGGAAAAGTTTGAACTGATCCAGACCAGTACACCCTACACGTTCTACAGTGCGATGCGCGCGTTTTTCCTTAACGGCGGTGGTGCGTGCTATGTGACGTCAATTGGTTCCTACAAAGATCCGATCGACGCAGGTCAGTTGCTCAAGGCGATCAAGGGGTTGGAGAAAGAACCTGAACCTACAATGGTGGTGATCCCTGAGACGACGCGGCTGAACCGCCAAAACTCGATGAAGGTGCAGCAGCAGATGCTCGCCCACTGCGGGTTGAGCATGAAAAACCGCTTCTCGATTCTGGATGTGCATGGAGGCTATCTGGACGAACGCAGTCCGCGCGGTGATCCAATCAAGTGCTTCCGCAATGATGCCGGTGCCAACTTTCTCGACTATGGCGCGGCATATTATCCGTGGCTGGACAGCGCAGTCTACGGCGCGCGAGATTTCACTTTCGAGAACATCGAACTGGGCAGCCGCAACAAGTTTATCGCATTGCTGAAGCGGTCGGTGAATATGGACAAGGCACTCGTGCCGGAGATCCTCAAGGTGGGCGTGGCGCAAGTTACAGGTGACTTTACCATCTCTGTGACAGCAGGCGGAATTTCGGTTCTTAAACCTACGGATATCAATGCTCAGGACGACCTCGCTGATGCCAGCGAACTTAACTATGTGATCGAGGGTGACCCCGCCACGGTGCTGGGCAATATGCAAGGTAAGCTGGTCACCGGCGCTAAGAACGCAAGCGGGGATGCGTTGACCGGCGCGGACGCGGTCTTTGCGTTTAGCCAAAAGGATGTAAATGACGGTAAGATCCGTTTTGTGCATACTGGAGACGCGAGCAAATCGGGTTTCTTTGAGCTTGTTGTGACGGATAATGAGGGTGTCAAAACCTCGGCGCGCAAGATCATGGTGGTGACCGGATCTTCGGTCATGGCGCTGCCTGCGGTCAAAAAGGAAACACCAGTCACGATTTCGGTCGCGGAAGAAGGGGCCGACGTCAAAGCGGTGATGCTTCTTGGCGCGGACGAAATCGACTTGGTTGCTGTGACTGGCGCGGATGATGCAGTGAAGACGGCCCGCAAGGCTTTGGCGGATGCGGCGGATGATGCTGATGTGGCGCCCCTGAAAAAGGCGGTGGACGATGCTGAAGCAGCGGCTGTGGCCAAGGTCAAGGATCAGACCGCAACCCGCAAGGGCGTTGGCCAGTGGAAGGTCGACGGATCGAGCATTGTCTTTACGCCAAACAAGGATTTCGCCGGCTCGGAAACCATGGTGCGGTACAAGCTTATGGTCGGGGACACACTGTCCGAGGCCAAAGAAATCAAAGTTTTGGTAGATGGTGTCGTGGATGACAGCCCGCCGCCCGATCCAATGACCAGCACGATCGACAAGACCATGCGTGCGGTGGTGCCGCTCTACACAGATGTAATGAACGCGATCACAAAATTCATGAACGTGATGCCGCCCTCGGCGGCCATGGCGGGCGTTTACACTGCGGTCGACAACCAGCGCGGGGTCTGGAAAGCGCCAGCCAATGTGTCGGTCGCGGGTGTCACGGGCCCCATGGTCAATATTGATCATGCCCAGCAAGAGAACCTCAATGTCTCCACCACCGGCAAGTCGATTAACGCGATCCGTCCGTTCGTTGGCGAGGGCACGTTGGTTTGGGGCGCGCGCACGCTGGACGGCAACAGCCTGGATTGGCGCTACATCAACGTGCGCCGTACCATGATCATGATTGAGGAATCGATCCGGCTGGCGGCCAAGGCCTATGTCTTTGAACCCAACACTGCACAAACCTGGGTAACGATCCGTTCGATGATCGAGAATTTCCTGACCTCGGTCTGGAAAGCAGGGGGTCTGGCCGGTGCTGTGCCCACGGATGCGTTTAGCGTGCATGTGGGCCTGGGCGAAACCATGACGCCGGTGGATATCCTTGAAGGCAAGCTGCTGATCACGGTTCTTGTGGCTGTATCGCGGCCTGCGGAATTCATCGAGATCACATTCCAGCAACAAATGCAGAAATCATAAGATTTGAACAGGAAGGACGACACACATGGCAGATGATGGTTCCGCCCAAACAACGGCGGTCTGGCCGCTCCCAAAGTTTCACTTCCAGGTAAAATGGGATGATACGGAGATTGCATTTCAGGAGGTTTCGGGCCTCGACATCGAAAGCGAAGTGATCGAGTACCGCGCGGGCAACAGCCCGGTGTTCTCTACGATCAAGATGCCGGGCATGATCAAATCAGGCAATATTACCATGAAGAAAGGCGTATTCATTCAGGATAATGCGCTGTTTGACTGGTTTGCGGAAATCAAGATGAACACGATTACCCGCAAGGCCCTGACGATCTCGTTGCTGGATGAAGCACAGGCGCCGACGATGGTCTGGAAGGTGCAGAATGCCTTCCCGGTTAAGATCACTGGTACGGACCTCAAGGCCGATGGCAATGAGGTTGCGGTGGAGAGCATCGAGATCGCACATGAAGGCATCGTCATCGAGAACGCGTAACGCCTATGGATCTGTTTACACCTCCTGTCGCGTTTCACTTTTCGGTCATCTTCATGGGATTGATCCCGCCAGTGCCAGACATGGCGTTTCAGGAGGTCTCTGGCCTGGAACACGGTCTTGAAACGGAAGCTGTTGTCGAGGGGGGTGAGAACCGCTTTGTGCATCAGCTTCCCAAGCCTATGAAACGCGGCAATCTGGTGCTCAAGCGCAGCATGACCACCTATGCCAGCGGCCTGCTGCAGTGGTGCAAGTCAACCATCGAAGGTGATTTGGCGAAACCGATCCAAACCAAGGACATTACGGTGTCCTTGCTCAATCAAATGCGTTTGCCCGTGGCCGTTTGGTCCGTGGGCCGCGCCTATCCTGTCAAATGGACCGTAGGAGGGTTCGATGCGATGAAAAATGAGCTGGCGGTCGAAACTGTTGAATTCGCGTACCACACGCTCGAGAGGAAAGTGTAATGGCCGTTGAGATCGGGACACTGGTGCTCAAGGGTCGTTTTGGTGCTGCTCGCAAGGACGCACCGGAGCATAACGAAGAGGTTGAAGCACTGATGGAAGCATTGCGCCGGGATCTTCTGCGTGAGATTGACGACAGGCTCGACGTGACCGGTCGCCGGACGCGGGAGCGCTGACGCATGGCGAAGCTGCAGATCATCCGCTGCTCTATCCAGTCGAGCAAGATTGAACCCAAGAGTGGGGCCGCAAATACATTCGAGGCGACGATTAATCCCGAAAGCTACACCCACAAATACGGACTTAAATACACGGGCACGATGGGCAAGGGGGATGCGGCAGTCGGTAAATCGGGCGCGGTCCCCAAGTATTCGATGGCGGATCCGGAAAAACTAGATTTCTCCATAACGGTCGATGGGACCGGTGTTGTGCCCGATGCGGAAGGCCAGACCGTGGCAGACCAAATCGAAAAGCTGCGCACAGTTGTTTACGACTATGACGGCGATGAGCATGAACCGACGGCTGTTAAGATCGTCTGGGGAAACGGGCTCAAGGAGTTCTTCGGTCGTCTTACAGATATGTCGGTGGAGTACACGCTGTTTCATTCCGATGGCAAGGCGCTCAGGGCCAAGGTCAAGCTGGATTTCATCGAAGCGCGTACCGCCGGACAGGAGGCTTTGGAGGCCAAACGCCGTTCGCCGGATCTGACCCATGTCGTGCGGGTGCAGAATGGCGATACGCTGCCGTTGCTGTGCTACCGGATTTACAAGGACGCGGGTAAATACCTTGCCATCGCAGCATTCAATGACCTCGATAATTTTCGTGAACTGGAGCCAAATACGCTGCTTCGGTTTCCGCCGATGAGGTGAGATAGGATCGATGGCCAAAAGCCCCCTCGACAAAACAGATGGTCCGGTCGGCGTCACCATAAAGCTCAACGGCAAGGCGATGTCGGATACGGCGCAAGCGGTTTCGGTGCGCGTGTTTCATGCGTTGAACCGGATACCAGAAGCGGTGTTCACCTTGGTCACTGACAGCGCGCAGCTGGAGGATTTTGTCGAGCTGGACAGCAAGGATTACGCACTGGGCACGGCAGTGGAAATCGCGGCGTTTTACGGTACCTACTCGGAAATGACGCTGTTCAAGGGGATCATCCTCAGCACGCGGTTGCGCGGAGACGGGCGCGAGGGTGTGCAGATGAAAGTGACCTGCCGCGACAAAGCGCTGAAAATGACCGATATCCGTAGTTCTGTGTCCTACCTGCAACGCAAAGACAGCGAAGTGATGTCGGCAATCATCAAGGAAGCCGGCCTGAAGGGTGATATCACTGCGACCCAAGCCATCGCACCTCTGAACCTGCGGGTTGGCGCAACAGACTGGGATTTCCTGCGGGTGCTGGCGGACCGCAACGGGTATGTCCTAAGGGTGGACGATGGAACGATCACGGCTTCTGAAATCGATACCTCGACACCGCCAGTGCTAAGTCTGACGTTCGGCGATGACATCGTTTCGATGGATTTTGACGTAGATGCACACCGTATGATCGCGGAATCCAGCGCCAGTGCGTGGAACGCTCAAACACAAAAAAAACTCACGGGTAAAGACAGCAACTTGCCCACCAATTCGCAAGGCAACACGAAAATATCAGCCTTCGCAAAAGCGCTGGATTCCCGAAGTCTGGATGCAAATACGGCGCGGGATCTGCCTGAGGCAGATCTCAAAGGTTTCGCCAAGGCGCGTGTTGCGCGTGCGGGGTTGGACACGGTGCATGGCTCGGTCACGTTCCAGGGCTCTGGCAATGTAAAACTGGCTGATATGATTGAAATAAACGGTGTTGGAAAACGCTTCGGGGGCAAAGCATATGTCACCGGCCTAGATCACACCATAGAAGAAGGTGTTTGGTCTACAAAGGCTCGAATGGGTCTGCCGCAAGATTGGACTTCGGACAGTTTTGGTCTGGCTGCAGCGGGTGCGGAAGCGCTCACGGCGCCCATTCACGGCACGCAGATCGGCAAGGTTATGTCTGTGGCCGAAGATCCCGATGGCGGGCAGCGTATCCAAGTGTCCTTGCCCATGATCGGGGACCCACCTGCAGAGGTCTGGGCACGGCATGCAACCCCTTATGCATCTAACGCTGCGGGGATTCAGTTCCTGCCCGAAGTCGATGACGAGGTTGTGGTTTCATTCCTCAATGCCGACCCAAACGCGCCAGTTGTTATCGGCGCGCTGCACAACGACGTGGCCAAGCGCCCCGAGGCGGAGGCCGAAGAAAACAACATCAAGACCATTGTAACGCGGTCAAAACTGAAACTGACTTTTGATGATGATAAGAAAATCATCATCGTGGAGACACCGGGCGGGCACATGCTGACGATGGATGATGATGCCACGACACTCTCCATGGTGGACAGCAATGGTAATTCGCTAGTCATGGACAGCAGCGGTATCAAGATGGAATCGATGGCGGACATTACCATGACAGCGATCGGCAATATCACGGCTGAGGCGACGGGCGATGCAACGATCAATGGCGTCAACGTCACCTGTGAAGGCCAGGCAGGATTTACCGGCAAAGGTGGCGCCAGCGCCGAGCTTTCCGCCGGCGGTACCACGACGGTCAAAGGGGCCATGGTTCAGATCAACTGAAGCAACAGAAAGAAGGGGGTCCGGGGGGATGCCACCAGCAGCAAGACTAACAGACATGCAGACCTGTCCCATGGTAACTGGCGTGGTCCCGCATGTAGGCGGACCGATCATAGGTCCCGGTGTGCCAACCGTGCTGATTGCTAAAATGCCCGCTGCAGTCGTGGGTGATAATTGCGTGTGTGTGGGCCCGCCCGCAACCATTGTGAAAGGCTCAGGCACGGTGATGATCGGAGGCAAACCTGCGGCGCGCATGGGAGATACAACGTCGCATGGAGGCAGTATTGTCATCGGTGCCCCGACCGTGATCATCGGAGGCTGAGGGATGTCTGAGAACGATCCTGGATTTCTGGGCCGCGGCTGGCATTTTCCGCCCGTGTTTGATCCTGCGACGGGAGAAGTTCAGATGGTTCAATCCGAGCCTGACATTGCTGAAAGCCTGCGCATCCTGATGGCGACACGACCCGGAGAACGGATCATGCAACCGGCCTATGGCTGCCGTCTGCATGATTATGTATTCGATTTGAATGACGCCACAACTCATGCGGGAATTGAAACGGCGATCCGTCAGGCAGTTCTGTTTTTCGAACCTCGGATCACCTTGCACAAGGTTGAAGTCGACGCGCGCGACTGGCTGGACGGACGCATGCAAATTCTGTTGGAATACACTGTGGATCAGACCAATGCGCGTTCTAACATGGTCTATCCGTTCTATCTCAACGAAGGCACACTGGTGGCGGATACGCCGGTTATGGCGATATGACGAATGATGCGTAGATTTAACATAACGATTATTACAAAAGTATCGGGTGTGTTGCTGTGCATCGCGTTGACGGGCTGTGGCCCGATCCGCGCACGCCTCGATGCACTGCCGACAACGCGTGTGACGACACTTCCTGCAACGCAAACCTGTGATGCCCCCGAGCAGAACGAAAATCGCCTGACTGGTGCCTACTTACGCCAATCTGACGCCTCTGGTTTGACCTTTGTGCCTGTGATGGTGACGGGGCGCGAGAACCGCAACGGTTTGACAGAAAACGTTACGGTCAATGACCAGTCACAAACCAGAGAAGTTGCGCAGTCAGGTTTGACCACTTTCGAAGGTTCCAAAGATGCGGTGGCCAAGGCGCTGCCGGGATTCGGTCCGACCGGTATTCTACCCAACGTCTATGACGTGACCTATAGCGCGAAAGACACGACGTTTCGTGGACCAATGGTGCTGGGGCCAGGGTCATTCAATCGCGAAATCCCAAGCTCGGGTGCCCGTCTGTTCACGGGTAGCATCGCGCTGACGTTGATCACACAGACCGAGGATGGCGCCCCGTCAGAACTCAGCGCCAGAGGCCGCTTTTCCATGGAAGCAGGCTATGGGTCCGCGCGGGGCAGCTTGACGGCAAACGGCTTTGACGCGGCTTTGCCATTTGAAAGCCTGAAGTGGCGCAACCTGTTTCTCTGTGGCACGCGGTTTGTCAGCAGTGGTCAGGGTGTCGTGACCGTGCAGACGGAAAACGGCCCGCCCCTGCCCCCGTTCAAAGCAGACCGCGAAGCTGCTGCATTTACTGCCCTTTTCGAATCTGGGCAGTTTACACCTCAGGATCGGCTTGGCCCGCCGGTGGCCATTGGCGGCGTCTTTGTCATCCAAAGCGACAGTGGGACTCTGACGGGGGTCTTTCTGTCCGATCAGCCTGCAATTGTGGAGGTTGAGATCGATGCTTGATGTCCACAGCTGCTCTTGCACAGGTTGCGACGTATGACGCGGGGTTGGCAGGATATTCCCGTGACGCCGGGTTCGGTGAGTACAGAAAGGCTCCCCACACCTCTGGTGCCCCGACGCTTCATGATACGTCCGCAAAACCTTGCAGAAGCATTTTGCGCTGCTGGCAGAAGGTTGGGCGCGGCGGAGGTGCCGTTGGCCCGCACAACCCGGGATGCAGGCCCTTGGGCCCGGCTGTTTCAAAGCGAGCCTGCATATCTCTATGCGGAAATCCTTAGTTTTCAGGCCAGGGATGCAGGCTTTACCTTTGCCGAAGCACTGGAGGCGCAGCCGGACCACGCGTTGCGTCTTCTGATCGCGCTCGCCCGTCAATTGGATGGGTGGATCGCCCGGATCCAGTTAGACGCACCAGCACCGTTTTCCAAGCAGCTGGATCAGCTTAACAAAGAAGCAAAACTAGGCACTTTGCTTGCGCAGATTACGGCAAGTGGCCCTGCAGCATTGATCCGTTTCGCCGAAGGACATGCAAGCGTACGCAGTGCTGCACAGGATGGGAATATGCTAGCTAAGGCGCGCGCGACCCGCGAGAGACTTCGCAGCCTGCACGCGCTGTTGCGCAACGCGGTCACGTCTTTGCAGGCTTCAGCGCAGAGCGCTTTTGACGCACGGATTGCATCGCAATCGATGGATCCAGGTCTTGGTTTGCTGGTCGCCGAACTGCGGACTGCTGCCCATGTAGATGCAGCGATCAACCAAATAGTCGATCGGCACACAACGCTCTATTATACTGATATCATTGGTCAAACACCTGCATTGCCCAGTGCAGAACGGGTATTGCTCGATCTTGGTACGGTGCCACGCGGTGGGTTTCTGGCGCAAGGCGCAACGCTCGATGCCCGGTTGTCAGACGGGACGGTTCAGAGCTTTGAAACCGAAGCGGGTTTGCCGATCAGCGCAGCCCGCGTGTCAGACGTGCGGTTGCTCAGCTTTGCCACCAATCCGGACATTTCCTACAATCGCGCGCTTGGTGGGATTACAGGCGTGCGTGCGGCGCGGTTCGATCCGGCGCAACATGCCCAACCCGACGGTACATTGTTCGACGCCGGGCATGATATGCCCGCACAGATTGGGCTTGATATTGCATCCCCGATGCTCTCGCTCGCGGAAGGCACACGGCGGATCGAAGTATCGCTGCACATGACGCGGGGGTCGAACCTGCCCGCGCAGTCACGTGCATTGACCCGTGACGAAATTTTCCGTCGCACGGACCGGCGCAAAACGTCGGCGCGGCCAGTCAGCCCGCCTAACCTGCGCCGCGCTATGGCCACGCTGCCCGACCATGCGGATCCCGAAGTTCGTCTGGCGCTGCAAGCTGATTCTGCTCTGCTGTCCGCTTTCTGCGCTGGCAAGCTTGAAATTGCGGTTGAATCGCTGACCGTTGCGATCACAGAATTCGCGGGACAGTCGGATCGAACCACGTCGATGGGCGTGATCTATGAATACCTGATGGATCTTGTAGAGAGTGCCGCGCAATTGCGGTTGTTGCTTGGGCGGATCGTCACATTGTCGCTGATCGAGCAGCATCCTTTCCCTGCGGGTGCCTATTGGGACAAGATCTTCGCATTGGTGGATCGCTTTCGCGAGGATCTGGTTGGGAAAACGCCGATGGACCCGGAAGACCGGGATCATGCGCAAAATTCGATGATCTTCGCGGCCTTCTCGCAGCGCCCGGATGGCACGATAGATTACCCGCCCGAAGATGTTTTTCAGAGCCTGCTTGGCGACGCGTTTGCGATTTCGATCAGTACGGATGCGGGGCCGCGCGCACCAGATATCATGCAGGTGCTCCCCGTGCGCGACAAGCGCGCGGATGGCGGGATCACCCTGTCGCTGCGCTATGACAGCAGTGCGCCTGCGCTGAGTGGTCTGGATCACGCGCCCACGCTTGCTGTGCGCTACGCGGCGGATGCGCGGCTGTGCCCCCTGTCCTTCTTTGAGGCCTACGGGATCGAGACGATTACGTTACGGTGTCAGGTCACTGGATTGCAGCGTTTAGCGGCCTTTTCCGGGGATGGGCCACTGGCGACAGATCAGACCTTTCAACCATTTGGCGCCCGGCCTGAAGATGGGGCAATCTTTATGGTTGGCTGTGCTGAGATGGCGCGCAAACCGGTCACACGGGTCAGCATCGCGTTAGACTGGGCACGAACACCCAACCCGGTGGGTGGATTTGAAAGCCACTACGCCTCTTACGGGCGCAATCTGGATATCCCCGCGCCGGAGTTGACCCTCGACTACCTTAGTGGTGACGGCTGGAAACCAGTCAGTACACAGCCAGAACCGCTCTTTCAAAGCGAAGGTGTGACGGGGGCATTACTGCCCAAATGGACCTTTGATGGTGCGGTCTCGGGTCATTCGGTTCCGGCACAGGGCAAAGTCACCGCACAGGAGTATCAATCACGCCAGACCATACGTGCAGGTATGGTTCGCATGCAGGTGTTTGGGACCGCTGGTGGGTTTTTGGCAGATCAGTATCCCATGGCGCTGGTTGATGCGATGCGTCCACGGCTTATTCCACGAGGATCACGCAAAGTACCGCCCGCGCCTTACGTACCCGAAATCAGTAAGTTTTCATTGTCATATACAGCCGAAGCGACGATAGAGCTGAACGCGCCCGAAACCGCGCGCCCTGGTGAGGCTGTGCGCCAGATCAGTCCTTTTGGCAGCGCCAGCTTGTTTCCGGACCGCCAAGTCAAACAAGCGCGACTGTTTCCAAAACGTTTGGGGTACGGGCAGATTGCCTTCCAGCTGACGGGACCGAATACGACGGGGCCGATAGCGCTGACCATTAGTGTCGCGCCCTCTGGCCATCTCAGGCGAGTGCCTTCGCCGAACCCGGTTGCTTGGGTCTATCTCACGCATAATGGCTGGCAACCGCTGCAGGAAACAGCTTTGTCTTCGGACACGACGGCGGGGTTGATGCGGTCTGGTATTGTTGTTTTTGATTTGCCCGAAGACGCAGCGCCGAACACGTCCCTCATGCCATCCGGTGGCGTATGGATTGCGGCTCTTGCCACGCGTCCCAACCTAGATGTGTTTCCTGCCCTGACAGGTGCGCGCATCAACGGCGCCTGGGTGCGCCGGTGTGATGAAACGTTTCATGCGGAGGGTGCGCCTCGTGCATGGTCCTTCAATCCGGCGCAGCCAGGCTTGACCGAATTGACCGAAGTACCAACGCCGAATTTCACCCGACCTGCGGAACCCCGCGAGACGTTTGTGGCGCGCGTGGGAGAACGTCTGCGGCACCGCAGGCGCGGTGTGACGCCTTGGGATATGGAGCGTATGGTGCTGGAACAGTTCCCAGAGGTGTGGATGGCTAAATGTCTGCCGCATCTGTCTCAGAACTCTACTGACCCGGCGCCGGGACATGTGACGCTCGTTGTGGCGCGCAATCTTCCAGAAGAAGATGTGATCCGTGCGCCGAAGCCAATGTTTTTTGATGTGGCTACATTGCAAAATATCCAAGCGTGGTTGGCAAAATATTGCAGCGAAGCGGCGCGGATTGATGTGGTCAACCCAACGTTTGAACGGCTTCAGGTCCGGGCCAAGATCGCAGTGCGCAGCAACCGCGAAAATGGCGCTGTAGCGCAGGTTTTGCGGCGCGAATTGGCGCGTAAACTATCCGTCTGGACGGCCGAACCTTCGCTGCGACGCTTTGGCTGGTCACTGAATGTCCACATGCTGCGCGCAGCACTTGAGGGACTGGACGACGTTGAGGACGTAACAGATTTTTCCTTGCTGCACCTCGTTGGAGATGACAGCCGCAGCTATCAGCTGCTGGATACTGCACAAGCCCGTAGCGACCCGCGCGGCACCTATGGCCCAGTGCTGCGCCCCCGATTTCCCTGGAGCCTACCGCTCTCCACCCGCGATCATATGCTGACCATCGTGTCAGATCTCAACGAAGAAACCCCGACCGCCGCCGGTATCGGCGCGTTGACCCTCGGCGACATGTTGATCGTCGGCCAAAGGACGCTCCCGTGACCAAACAAGACCGCGCTACCCTTAAATCGTTCTTTCGCAGTGGTGCTTTGCCCACCGCCGAAGAGTACCGGGATCTGATCGACAGCAGTGTCAATCAGGTAGATGATGGCTTTAACAAGACCGACAGTGATGGGTTGCGGCTCAACTCCGTGGGCTCTTCGCTGCGAGTGATGAGTTTTTATCAAGGGCTCGGCACGCCCAAGCCGTCATGGGTCATGGAACATGGCGAAGACCTTGGTGCGCTGCATCTACGCCCGGATCAGGGCAAGGCCGCGCTGGGGATTGCCACAACGGATCGCGACCCAGTACAAGATGAAACCGATATTCAATCGGGTATGACGCTCACGAATGATGGGCGTATGGGTGTCAATCAGGAGAACCCACATTGGCGGCTGGATGTGGGCGGTGCCGCCCGGATGCAAGGTCGGATTGGGGTCACCAGCCAACGCATCCCGCATGTAAAAGCCAACGGCAAATGGCAGGATATCACGCAGGCGCTTACCGGCTGTCAGGCTTTTGAAGTTGTCGCAGGCACTGGGGGGGATCCACGCAAGGGACGGTATTCCATGGTGCATGCCATTGCGATGAACGCTTTTCATCCCCGTAACCCGATCCTCAACTGGCTCTTTCGCCGCCGTGCGATCAAGACGCAGACGGCGATGTATGGCTCCTATGCGGACCGTATCAAGCTGCGGTGGGTGGCGGATGAAAAGCAGCATCACTTTCGTTTGCAACTGCGCACCAATGCGAACTTTGGCGAAGGCAAAGTGGTGCGGTATTACATGACGCGGCTCTGGTTCGACAGCCTGATGGCGGGCGCACGCGAAGACAGTGACCGTGATCCGGGGGCGTTGTGACAAAACCGGTGGAGCCGCTTTCTGATTTCGATGACCTGCGTCGTGTGGGGATTGCTTACGCACAAGACGCGTCGGGCGAGATCTGGACCGATTTTAACATTCATGATCCGGGTGTGACGCTGTTGGAACAAACGTGTTTCGCGTTGAGCCAGATCGCCTATCAAGTCAGCCTGCCGACGCGCGACTTGCTGACCAACGCGCGTGGGCATTTCTGTGCACAGGACTTGGCGTTATTCAAACCACGCAAGGTCCTTGCTACGGATCCGGTCACGCGTGACGACCTGGCGGCCTGGCTTTGTGCATGCCCGCAGATTGACAGCGTTACGATTGCGCCACTCAACTCCCGGCGTGCTGGATTTTATGATGTTACGATTGTGCCTGCGACACGTGACACATCTGTCGCGGCGGCTGAATCTGCCTTTCGAGATGCGTTTGCTCAAGCGCGCCCGTTGTGCACTGACCTTGGCCAGGTGGATATTGCGCGGCCCGTCGATGTTATGCTGCATGGCCGGGTGGAGATTGGCGCCGAAGCTCTGCCGGAAACAGCTGCGGCCGCGCTCTATCACCAGATCCGAAGGTTGCTGACTGGCGCGCACGCGGCAGAACGTGCCGCGACCCGGGCTGATGTTTGGGACGCCCCCGAGCGCTTGTTGCCGACGGCGAAAAACCGCAGTGCGCAGACGTTAGATCTTAACAGATACCTGGCGCGGCTGCGAAAGTTGCCGGGCGTGCATGACATCGGAGCTCTCTCGCTCACGCCTTTGACAATACGTCCAAAGGAGGCCAGTGACGCGTCCTATTTCCATTTGCTTCTGCCGCGTGCGGATGCAGAGATCGGTATCACGCTGACCCTGAACGGCGCGCCGGTCACACTGTCCGCGGCGCGTTTGCGCGAAGAATTCATCCGTATTTCCGCCGAAAACATCGGAGAAGCGACCCACCACATCGATCGTATTGATTGGGATGTGATGAAGCCCGGGCGGCACCGTCGGTTTTTGCAAAGCCATGTTGACGCGTTGCTGCCAGCGCTCTACCGCATGCCCTATTCCGATGCGGTTTCGGGCGACGCGGCGGCGCTTTTTGCGCAATACAGAGACGCGATAGATACCCAACTACGCGACATGGTGGATAGCCTCAGCGCGTTGCCAAGCACGTTCACGGCTGATCCGCAAAGAATGTGTGACGATCCCGTGCAACACAGGATGCGGGTTGATCTTTTGGATTATCTCATTGCCTTGCAAGGGGCGGCGATGCCCGCGACGCGGCACAGTGGATTGCATCGCTATATGTCGACCCGTGCCCGGCACCGTTTCGAAATCGCATGGCGCTTGGAATACCTGTTTGCCTTGCCTGCTTTGCACCGCGCGCGCGGAACAGGGCCAAGTGATCATACGCCTGGCGGATTTCTTGCGGAACTTGCAATCCTGTGTGATCTCGAAGTGTCGCGTAGCGGTGTTTTATCGATGCCGTCGCAGGACTATGCGCTGGCCATAGACCGCGAAGCGCTGTTCCCGACAGATGCAGCGGAACGCCCAACGATCATTTCTGCGCATAATCCTTTTGATATGCTTGTGCCCTTTGATGACACAGCCGCGCCGTTTGACCGGGATGCGCTGCATGGTCTGAGCGACTTTTTCGAGCAAACCACTCTTAGCCCCGCGATGCTTGCACGGTTGACGGATACGGATTGCTTTTGCATCGCGCCGCATACCGCGGGAAGATGGCTCATTCTGCTTGATCCGGGTGCCTCTGGACCCGTGCAGCAAATTGCGGTTGCCGAAAACAAATCAGAGGCGCAGAACAGCGTGAACAGATTGCGCGCTACCTGGCGACACATCAATCGTGGTCTTGAGGTGGCGCATCTTGTGGAGCACGTGCGGCTGAGTGCCACGGGTGGGAAAGAGGCTCATGTGGCCGACCTGATCCTGCCAGGATATACTGCGCGTTGCAGCATGGAAAGCTATCGCTCTTATGTGGAAACCTGCGTCGAAAACATCGCACCGGCCCATTTGCACGTGCGTGTTCACTGGGTTGATCCAAACCAGCGCGCAGCATTTGTGCATGTTGCCCAGGCAGCAGAAACCGGGGCGGAGCCAGACCGGGATGCCTTGCGGTGCCATCTGGACGCACTCGCTGTCGAAGGGGCGTACTGATGGCCCAATCCGCCGCTCGCATTGCCACCTGTCACGCGGATTTCGATGTTTTCGCGCCGCGCGGTCCGTTTTCTGCACCCGAAACTCTGTTGACTACCATCAGGCAGGAACTTCTGCCGGCTCTTTCGGACGTGCTGGATGCGCCAGAATGGCAAGAGATCTCTGTCACAGCGCCTTTGGTTGAGATTGATCTTGGTGACTGGCCTGATGATCCGGTTTGGGCGGATGTGCGGCGGGTCTTGTCTCACAAACTGCGGCAAGCACTGCAGGCCCATGTCAATTTGCGCCGTCAGCCGAATTCTGACGTAGCGGACCTCCCTTCGCAGCGCAGTGTTGAGCAGAATAGTCTAAACGATCCACAAGGCATTGCTTTGTTTGCCAATGCTGTCGGAGCTCTGGGCACGGGTACCGATACCGAAGCCAAAATTGATGCTGATTTCGAACAATCGCTGAATGAATTTGCATCGGCTGCGGTGCCCACCATCGAGGAGAACGCGCCCGTCTCCAATGCTCGTCCCCTGGCGGATCCGTCACAGTTGAATGGCTTTGACGTTCTTGATCCAAGGCGGCTCGAAGAGGCGGGCATCACAACAGCACTCGTTTCTTTCTTTGAATGGTTGAACGTATCGACAACGATGCCCACACGCGCAGAAATTTTGGCGCATATTGCGGGGCGCAGTTTGTTACAGCAGGCGTTGGCCATTTGGCAGGGCGCACATCCAATTGCGCAGCGTCGCGCCCTGCCATTAACGCTGCCACAATCGACCCGGATACAAGCACTTGCGCTTCGCCTGAGAACCGAAGCAGAGCGTTCCAACCTGCTTTCCCAAGCCCAGAATCTTTCGGACGATCTTGCCGACAAAGAGAAACCTGCGACCGATGAAATGCGGACGGAGTTGGACACTGGATTTGGAGAGAATGACTCTGTAACCCGTGTCGAGCTAAATGATAACGGAAAAACGGAATTAACGCACAACGCTGTTGTGGCCAGTGACGTGCAGGCCGCAGAAATACGTCGTGCGATTGCGCGGCTTGCGACAGCGTTTGAGAACGATGGGCTGCCTGAAGGGTTTGCATACCAGCAAAGCCAACGTTTGATTGGGCGTTTGGTGGCGTCGGATCTGTTCGAAACATCACATCAAAAACCTTGGTCCAAGGATGCGCCGCGCCGGACGAGTGACGACATGGTAGGCGGCTCACTGCCCAGGCAAGGACATAGAACTAAAACGCGTTTTGAGAGCAACGAAGGCGTGCAAAGCAGATCGAATGGATCGAAAGAAGTATTGGATCTTGAGGCCTTACAACAAGACGAAATGGCGGCGGGCGCGCAACCCGCCAAAGATCAGCTCGCCCACACAAGCATGGAGGATCGTAAGTTCGGCGATGAAGTCAGCGCGGGACAAGCTGCAGACTTGCCTGAAGATGTCCCACGTTCCGGCTTTCAAAAACCCGCGTCGCCTCTTGGGGCGGATGGGAGAGGAACTGTTCCGCTTATAAAAGCTACTGTGGAAACCCCAGATCAGAGCATTCCCAACGATCAGCTTGATCTACTGAAGCTTGCAAATCTGCTAGGCATTCAAGGTGTAGATCACGCCACGTCGCCTGATGACCTGCGTTACACCCTTGCGCATCGGTTCGCTGAACACCCTCAAGCCACTTTTGAACGTGCGCATACAACACCAGACCATTTACAGCGGCTCGTTGACTTGCTGCGTGTGCCAAAAGTTGCTGCATCGGTGCTTTTAAGTGCCCGCGCGCTTGAGCCACCACAGGTCAGAAAATTACACAATGCGCGTCCTCACGTGTTGAATGGTGTTGTACGTGCACTGACTGCCGAAGATGCTGCCAAGCTTGTGAACCGACTTTTGCCCCAAGCGGCTGATCTTTTGCGGGCACAAGTTGCTGCGCTGTCTCAAGGCGTGCCTGATGCGCGTGCCGTACTGCAAAATGTCGCTTTGGTCTTGCTCGCGGAACAGGCGGTGGATTTTGAGGCGCTGCGCGGGCAGCAAAGCACTAACGTGACCGCAGTAGAGGGTATAGCGCAATCCTCAGACTCTGAGGCAGTTGACCCCGCAGCTGCGGATGCAAGAGAAGAAGAAACGTTTGAACCGGACCCCTTCTTGGCCGCTGAAGCGGTTCTGGAGAGATTGGCGGGGACACTCGGTCGGTCGGCCAACGCTTTGGATATGCTCCTGTTGCAGTCGGGTTTTTCGATCGACGAAGTCGCGCGCGTTCTGGAAAAGCACCATACTGCCGTCGAGGCATTGGCCAAAGGCACCGAAATTGATTTGGACGGACCGGAGCCACAAGACAATGCGTTGCGTGCAAAAACGTCTGAAGTAAATCGGTCCGCGCAAAGGAAACTCCCGGCAACGCCGCAGGAAAATTTGTACACTGTGTCGCAAAGCACAGGCGAACAGCCGTTGACACTGCGGTCGGATCAGATGTTGCTTGATCATCTAAATGCCGTCGCACGGGCGACAGCAGGGCCATCAGAAAACCGCATGGTCGATCTGTTGACACTTCTCTGGTCGCTTTGGTCGCCTAGATCTGAGAATACGGAGGCTTTGACAAACCACAACGTAGAATTCCCGCCATTACTTGCGAAAATTACTGCACAAATGACGCCGGACGCCCAGAACCCCGCGCGTTTGAATACAGTTTTGCCCCTTCTGGAGCCTGACCCGGATAAACAGATTTACGCGGTGCGCACCATGTTGGCGCGGCTGATGCGTCTCAATGGGCCGGACGCCACAGGTCTGCGTGCCGAAGCCAAAATGGCTTTGAGCCAGATGTTGATCGAACTAACTGCACAAGGTTCCGGCCAATCCGCATTCCCTGCCGTGCCAGCGCAAAGTTCACCGCAGGCTCCGATCGAACAGACTGTGCACACTTTCCGCAGAGACATTGCAAACAGTGGTTCCGCACGTTCAGAAGAGGAGATTTTGCACGTCACTGAAAACGCGGGCCTCGTGATGCTGCATCCCTATTACACCTTGTTGTTCGACCGCCTGAGGATCACGCATGATGGCCAGGCGCTGGACCCAGACCACCTGCCGCGTGCATTGGGTGCTCTGCATTTTTTGGCGGGTGCAGCGCCTTTGAGTGATCCGCTGTTATGTGTCTTGCTTGGACTCGACGCGATGTATCCCCTGCCGGATGCAGAACCGCCAGATGGGGATGCAGAGGTGCTGATGGATGGGCTGTTACGCTCTGTTATTGAACGTTGGGGCAAGCTGGGTGCCACTTCGCCGGATGCGTTGCGCCAAACCTTCATCCAACGCACTGGTAGCTTGCGTTTCAATGAGACCGGAGCGTGGCTTCGGGTGGCGCCGGGCCCGTTTGACATGTTGCTCGACAGTTTGCCCTGGCGTCTCAGCCCGGTTGCGATGCGCTGGATGCCCCTGCCTTGTTTCGTGTCTTGGCGGGAGGATGATAATGCATGATATGCGCCCCGAACCCGCGATGACACAAGCGCATGCCGACGCGGTCGCCGCAGAAATCAGTTGGCTAGAGAGCGTGATTGAAGCGCGGCTGAAGCATTTCTTCGACGGCGCCATAGATGCGTTTGATGTGCCAGCGCCGCCAAAACACGCCACGCACACCGTCTTGGGAGACTTGATTTACAAAACGCAATTGTCCCGCGATGCGCGCCTTGTTCTGGCGTTGAGCCTTGCGCCGCATGTGAACTCTGCCGTGCTGGATCCGTTTTACGTAAAAAATGCTGCCATCGACCGGGCGTTTTCGCAATTTGGTGGACATCCTGATGCCAGCGCTGCCTTTGTCCCGACGGTGGAAACTGCGCTGTTTCTCATTGCGGGTACACAAACCAGCGCGCGGATTGCGGCGATGCGTCTCTTTGAGCCGGATCATCCTCTACGCGCCCGTGCTGGTGTGACGCTGACACAAAACCATCCTGGCCAGGTCAGTCGTCTTGATCTGCCAATACACCGGGTCGTCGCGCTTTGTGATGGTGCGCCTCCGCGCCCGGATTTCACACCATCCTTTCCGGCGCGGCGTCTGACCACAAAGCTAACGTGGGACGATCTCATCCTGCCAGCGGCGATTGAGGATCAACTCGAGCATATGCTTGCATGGATGAATAACCGCACGCAACTTCTTGATGACTGGGGTTTATCCCGCCTGACGGGGCGCGGATTCAAGGCGCTGTTCTACGGACCTCCTGGCACCGGCAAAACATTGACGGCAACGCTTTTGGGCCAGCGCACCGGGCTTGATGTCTATCGCGTTGATCTGTCGATGGTGGTGTCGAAGTACATCGGCGAGACGGAAAAGAACCTCGGGCTGATTTTCGATATGGCAGCGGAACGAGACTGGATATTGTTCTTTGATGAGGCCGATGCGTTGTTCGGAGCGCGCACCAGTGCATCCTCTTCAAATGATCGACATGCCAATCAGGAAGTCTCTTATCTCCTTCAAAGGATCGAGGAATGTGAAAGTCTCGTGATCCTTGCGAGTAATCTACGCGGAAATATTGATGATGCTTTTTTCCGTCGCTTTCAAATCGCCATAGGCTTTGCCCGACCGACGGCGACGGAGCGGTTGCAACTATGGCGCAACTCGCTTGCGAGCTTGCCGGTTGAGCCTGCCGTCGATCTGAAAAAGCTGGCGCGGGATCATGATGTGTCGGGTGCCAGTATCACAAACATCGTGCGCCATGCTGCCATCGCCGCCAAACGCCGTGATGCAGATACCGTGACGCAGCAGGACCTCGACACCGCTGTAACTGCGGAAATGCGCAAAGAAGGACGCACCTCATGAGCAGCTTTTGCACCGGTTTGAACCACTTGTTGGCCGCCATACTTGCCTTTTGTGCGCTGACAACCGCCGGGCTTGCGGCTTGCACCGACGTGTCTGAAATCGACCTGAGTGCCGAGCCTTCGATCACCATAGAAGAGATCCAGCGCGGATTACGCACCGCCTATCAGGACCAGGAAAACCCGCTGCTGAACGATGGCCGTTTTGGCGCACTGACCCGGGCGCGGCTCGTCCAGCTCTGCCAGGATGTGCCACGACCACCCGGACAATCGGATGCGCCTGCGACACTTAACCTTGCCAAAGAATATGCGCAGGCTGCTACTCTATGGCCCAACTGGTCGGGTGATCTGTTTTCTTTGAGTCTGCTGGATGGAGATGGGCAACCCGCACAAGCCACGCTCGGTTTGCGGCTTGCCGGATCGCTGCCAATGAAAACACTCGCGATGGGGCGTCGGGCGTTGAGTTATGATTGTGCCGACCCCACCGGTGCTCTGACCGATTTCCCGAATGGGGCCAGCGCACTTGGGACGTTGACGCGGCTTTATCGCGACAAAAGCGATATCGAGATTTGCCAGATGCTGCCTGTCGCGGGCGGAATTTCAGAATGGCAGCTGGCAATGGAGCGTCTTGGCCAGATCAATACCGGTCAGCGTGTTGGCGCGATACAAGTGTTGCAAAGTGCGGATTTCATGCGATGGATGTCGCAAGATCCGGTCAACAGGCTGCGCCGTCTGGTAGGTACAATGCCCGCAGTGCTCGCGCTGCTGGATGAATACAATACCCAGAGCCCAAACATTCCCGGTGCTACAAATTACAGCGGTGGGCCCTGCACCCCCCCGCGTCTTGATCGAACGCTGACGTTCTATGCGCTCGACCAGGCGGACGTGGAGTCGTTGGATTTTCTGGTTTCTCTGACGCCAAAACTTGACGCTTTCCGGGCGGAACAAACCAGTTTTGATAGTCCGCAAGCGCTTTGGCGGGCGCTGGAACCTGTGCTGGCGGAAGACCTCGACGCCTGCATCATCGCGGAGATCGAAGCGCTGGTGAAAGGTCCGGACCGGTTGCCCTTGGCCTTCCTGCTCAGACCGAGTGCCACAGATGCTTTGATGGCCCGCAAGGAGCTGGAAGCCGCCCTGCCCGTCCTTACTGAACTTGCGCCTGTCCAGACTGCGACCAAAGCGGAACTGGTCAACCGTATCCGGGCCGGTCTTCAGGACGTGCAACAAGCTGCGGTGGAGGCGGACGTGACCGCAGCTGCAGATACGCTGGCCGCAGCCTCAGAGCCTGCTGCCCTAGTGACGGACTCTCCAATCCTCGAATTGGAACTAGATGAGGACGCAGTTCCCCCGCCGATGATCACCGTAACCGATGCCGCAGACGCAGCTGTATCAACCGCGATTCAGAATCCAGAACTTGCCGAGGCACTTCGTGAGACGCCGCTGACGGATGCGCCTGTGGCCGAGCAGATCCGCAGTCAGGTGCGTGCTGCTCTGGAAGCCACCGCAAACCGACAGGCGCAGGTGACAGTTGATCGCCAAATCGCGCTCATCGAACCTGCTGTGTCCTCGACTTGGGCCCTCACGGATGCGCTGCAGGCGGAAATTCTGGCCCTTCCCTACGTCAAGGCCACTGTGGCGGACGCAACGGCAGATGGCGCAGTTGAACGCCTTTCCCCTCTGATTGGCGTGTCCTATCCGAGTTTCCGTCTTTTTGGCGATGCGCTTGATACGGTTTCCAAAGAGGCCGGACTGGTGCCCTTTTCGACTTTTGTGTCGGAGCGCATTATCAGCAAAGCGCAAAAGACCATAGACAATCCTAACACGCCGAGGGTCCTTGCACCGCTGCAGATTGAAGACTGCAAGTGCGCGCCTGAACGCCAGACCGAAGAGCTTCAGGTCTATGGTTTTTACCCATTTTGGCTGGCACCCACCGTTGATGATGTTGCCAAGGCCCGCGCGATAGCAGCGGGCACGGCGCAAGTGGAAGAAGGCGCGGCAGCGCCGCAGATCCAAACACAGGTGGATTTTGGAACAATCGATCAGATTGCCTTTTATGGGCTGGAATTTCGCGCTGATGATACCGGGCGTGTGTCGCTTTATCATCGTGAGCGTTGGCGCGAGGCCAAACAGACGTTTGTAAATTCAGCGCATCAGTTCCGAGCCCATGCGGACCTTGCGTTTGACCTACGTGACTGGATGTCGTGGGACAGCGCGACGATTGATGATGTTGTCGATGACATTGCAACCGAGATGGCGCCTTTCAACCGCTTGAACGGGTATGATCTGGACGATGTGCGCAATGCGATCCCGACTCTTTTCGACCATCCGCAACCCGATGGCGTCACGCTCATCTTTCACGGCTACGAAGGTGCTGGCCTTGGTACTGCGGACATGAAAACGATGGTGCGCATCATTAAAAGCGTTTACGAGGCGCTGCCCAACCGCGACAGACTTGATATCAATGTAGGCTTTGATTTCGCACTGGTCGACAAACGCCAGGAGGGCGGCGCAACGGTGTTTGAACCTATTCTGGATCGCGCCATTTTTGACGAGCTTTTTGAACTTTTGCAGCCACAACCCTATGTCTTCGCTGATGAAGATACAGGTGCGGAAGGATTTGACCCCAGCGCTGAAAGTCGTGAGACGCGCAAGATTATCAACAAGATCCTGCTGTTTCTCGAGCGCCCGACAACCGATGCCAAGAAGGGGTTGAGGTTCCGCATGGAACAAGGGCTTTTTCAGGGTGAGATGCGCCGTCAAGTGTTGCGCAGTATCATTCCCGTGTTGCCGCCGGCGGGACATCGAGAAATCCGAACATCTGTGAAAACCAATGATCCCAATAAGGAAGAGCGCGAACCTTTCTCACAGCTTGACGACGACGTTGTCTATTTCAAAGACAACTTTTCGGGTATTGGGTTTTGGCCTGTGCTTGATCCATTGGGTGCGGAAACCGGTACGATTAATGCGAAGATCGCAGCGCATTTCAACGCACCTGCGTTGCCCGCAGTGCTGGCCAGTTTTTCTGAGCCGGTGGATCGGGTGTGTACCTTTGCATGCCCCAATCGTGCAAAGATCGGACTCGCGGCGATGGCGCTCTTTGCTGCGGTGGTTTTGCTGACCTGGCGGTCTTTCTACAGCGGGATCGTGGATCAAATCGCATTTCGTTTTATGGCGGTGGGTATGGTTTGGATTGGGAACTTTATCCTCTTGGCGACACTTTTTGTAATGGCCAATTGCGATCCGCATTCTTTTTGGCCGGAAATACTCATGGGTCTTTTAGTTGCAGTTTTGCTGCTGCTTATCAGTTACAACTTCATCCAACGCATTAAGAATGGGCCTATGCCATAATCAAAAAGCGCCCCGCCATCTAAGTGATGACGGGGCGCTGGAAGGCGTGCCTGTAATTGCTTTAGCGCAGGCTAGGCTAGTGAGCGCTGCGTTTGATTTCTCCACTTGCCAAACGCGCTTTGTAGCTTTGCATCTCACGGCGCACGAGGGGTGCCAGGAAGTAGAGCCCCAGAATATTGGGCACGCAGATCAAGAAGACCAATGCATCGGAAATTTCCAGGATTGGGCCCAATTGGACCGTGCAGCCGATGACCACGAACGCGCAAAAGATGACCTTGTAGATTGTCTGGCCCAGATTGCTCTCGCCAAAAAGATAGCTCCAGCCTTTCAGCCCGTAGTAAGACCAAGAGATCATCGTCGAGAGCGCAAAGAGCAAGCCGCCAAAGGCCAGCGGTATCGGGAACCAGCCGATCTGGCGTTCGAACGCAGCGGAAGTCATGGCAACCCCAGTTGCGTCGCCGGCAAAGTCAGGATTAGCTGCGTAGCTTGTGCCAATCACCAGCGCAGTGATGGTACAGATTACGATCGTGTCGATGAACGGTTCCAGCAGCGAAACATAGCCTTCGGTGACAGGTTCGGGCGTTTTCACGGCGGAGTGTGCGATAGACGCTGATCCGATCCCGGCCTCGTTTGAGAAGACCGCCCGCTGAAACCCAATGATTAAAGCGCCAATGACGCCGCCTTGCACGCCGGCTCCGGTAAATGCGCCGGTGAAGATATTGCCAATGGCTGCGGGAATGTACGTGAAGTTCATCAAGATGACGATGATCGCAAAGAGGCAATAGAACAGCGCCATGAACGGTACGATCTTTTCTGTGACCTTGGCGATGGACTTGATACCGCCGACGATGACAGCAAAGACCACGCCCGCAAGTACCAGACCAACGAGCCAGCCCAAACCGTCAAGCGCGCCCCCGACCACTGTGTTGAGCTGCACATAGGCTTGGTTGGATTGGAACATGTTGCCGGCACCCAAGGCGCCCACGAAGATCCCAACGGCGTAGAATGCCCCCATGAACTTGCCAAAATTTGTCATGCCAAGTTCTTCAAAGCCCTTGCGCATGTAATACATTGGGCCACCCGAAACAGATCCGTCAGGGTTTTCATTGCGGTATTTGACGCCAAGCGTACATTCAACGAACTTTGTCGACATTCCCAGAAAACCAGCGACGATCAACCAAAACGTCGCTCCAGGCCCGCCAATGGTTACGGCAACGGCAACGCCGCCGATGTTCCCGATGCCCACGGTGCCCGAGACCGCTGTGGCAAGGGCCTGAAAGTGTGAAACCTCACCGGGGCTGTCTTTGTCTGCGTAGTCACCACGCACCAGATGGATGGCGTGTTTGAAACCACTGACGTTCACAAAACCCATGTAGAACGTAAAGAAGATCGCACCGATAACGAGCCAGAGCACCACGAGCGGTAGTTCTGCTCCAAAAAACGGTATCTTGAAAAAAACAAAACCCCCAAGCGCTGATGCGATGGGGGCTGTTAAGGCGTTGATTGTCTCGTCGATGCTCGCTTGAGCGGGTAGTGCGTATAGTAAAAACGCAAACACCGGTCCAAATAGTCTCATCATGATATGTTCCTTAATTCAATTTAGTGCATGCCGCGCAACACTGGGCACGGAGATCCGACCGTTCATGGGACAACGACAACTGGTACAGGTGAAATCTGAACCAGGGTCCCGGCGACGCTGCCAAAAAGCAAATTCCTGATCGCCGATTGACCTCGACGACCGATTACAATCTGCTGAACCTTGTGCGATTGGGCGAGTTTGATCAGCGTTTCGGCGGGCGATCCATGTCGCACGACGGTTTCATGTTCAATGCCCGCAGCTTTCAACGTGGCTGCTGCTGGTTCAAGAACACTTGAATGTGCTCGGTCGATTTCCTGTTCGCGTCGCATGTGGCGCTCCGCGTTTTCTTCGGGTGTGTTGAACGTGTAGGGTGACCATTCGATTACGAAGGTCAGAATGATTTTTGCGCCGCCTAATTTTGCGCGTTCACTTGCGTACTCAAGGGCTCTGCTCCCGCCCTCACTACCATCCACTGCTACTAAGACTAAGTTTGACATCGCCATTCCTTCCGAATTGCGCATCAGTCATGGTGGCTGACATCTTAACTTTCGTTAAAAGCGTATCAGTCAGCAAGTTCGAATTGCAGGAGCGGTCAGAATGAGCGATAATTAGGTTAATTCTTATGCGGAACTCTTTGAATTTTTTCTGTTTCAAGAGTTTCAAAAAGGGCAGGCCATTTCGGTGTGGAGCGCAATTTAAAGATGCGAAGTGCCGGTTACTGCTGTGGACGCTTAGGTCCTGCAGTGTATTCGAAGTGCCAAAGAGCACGGTTTTTCAAAGGGTCAGTGATAAAACTGTAGCGTCTGGGGCTGCCAGATCGGTCTGATTTTAAATCACTTAAAATAACGTTAATCAATACTTTGCGGATGAATGTTAAACTAATTTTCAAATGGTGGAGGTCTCGGATGTACTTGCAAGCGCAGTAATGAAGACGGAAAAAAGCTCGCCCTGAGAACTGATGCGCAGTTTCGCATAAATGTTTTTGCGATGGATACGGACAGTCCCGGACGATATTCCCAGCAGCTTGCCCAATGCGTCGGCAGAATGACCGCGCAGGGTGAGTTCGACGACTTCGCGTTCTCTTGGAGTCAAAACGCCTTCACCAATCTCACGAAATGCCCTTTCGATGTTCGCGTCAGCCAAAGGCACCGCACCAACCGCTTCGGTTGCGGTATTACGCCAATGGCGACGGCATGCAGCCTCCACCACGGGCCAGATGGATTTCAGTGCCTTGATCTCAGCTTTACTGAATTTGCGCGTTTTGCGCATCAACGACAGAACGATGGTCAGGTTTTCATGTACTTTGATCAGAAACCCGACTTCTTCCGCGAGCCCGGTTTGCGCGTAATAGCTGCGAAAATACTCACCCTGATAAAAACGATCAGGTGCGATCTCATTCAAGCGCCAAAGGCCAGGTTCAAAATCACTTGTGGCCGCCAGGAAAAACGGATCCAAAAGATAAGGACCTTCTTGATAGTCGTCTACATGCATGACTCGACGATGTCGTGAGAAATCGTCGAACAAAGCAAGAGGACGCGCGGTGCCAACATACCCGAAGATCACGGTAAAATCGAAAGTGACGATGCTTTTGAGCGCTTGGGATAAAGTTGCAGGCAACGCGTCATGTTCCAGATCGTCGATGATGCGCGCGGCGTGTGTATTCCACAGGGTCAAAAGTGATGGTCCTTTGCGACTACGCTTTTCATCTATATAACAAAAAGAATATTTACACAAAGGCATAAAAATTCTCATTCTTACGTATAAGTGAGATATGTCTTGTATGACCCAGGGTGTGAAAATTAGCTGTAACACTGTATATCCTGCGACAAATAGTGCGACGCCAGTCGCTGAGCTTCGAGGCGTGTCCAAGAGCTATGGCGATGTTCAGGCGGTCCAGCATATCGATTTGAGCATTGAGCCAGGCGAATTCCTGACGTTCCTCGGGCCGTCCGGGTGTGGTAAAACCACCGCGCTGCGGATGCTTGCAGGGTTCGAGGTGCCGACGCGGGGCACCGTGTTGATCGACGGCAACGATGTTTCGCATCTGGATGCCTACCAGCGCCCTGTGAACATGGTGTTTCAAAGTTATGCCCTGTTCCCGCATCTGACGGTAGGTCAGAACATTGGCTACGGGCTGAAACAGAAGCGGCCCAAGCTGGGTCGCAACATCATTGCGGGCAAGGTGCAGAACGCGCTTGAAACGGTGCGTCTGGCGCGTTTCGGTAACCGCCGTATCTGGGAGCTATCGGGGGGGCAACAGCAACGCGTGGCTTTGGCGCGCGCGATCGTAAATGAGCCAAAACTGCTCTTGCTGGATGAACCGCTCGCCGCGCTGGACCGAAAGTTGCGCAAGGAAATGCAGATAGAACTGCAGGATTTGCAGCGACAACTGGGCATCACATTTGTGCTCGTCACCCATGACCAGGAAGAAGCGCTGTCGCTTAGTGATCGGATTTGCGTCATGCGCGCGGGCGAAATTGTCCAGATCGGCAGCCCACGTGATCTTTATGATAGGCCGCGCAGTAAGTACGTTGCCGATTTCGTGGGAACATCGAACTTTTTCGAAGGCAAAATCAGCCAGATTTCTGGTCGCGCGGCCAAGATTACCTTGTCTGACCATCAAAGCTATAATGCGAAACTGGGTGATGAGATCGAAGATGGTGCAATCGCCTGCATGAGCATTCGGCCCGAGCAAATTCGCCTGAGCAAGATCCAAAACGCGGGTGGGCTTCAGGTCACCATACAGAACAGAATTTTCCTAGGCGAACACACTGAGTATCTCGTACGCCACGTCACCCTTGGCAACATTTCTGTCTTGGCACCAAGGCAGGCCGAAGAAGGTGTGGACAGTCTAAACACGGGCGACACGGCCTGGGTCCGCTGGGACCCGGAAGCCGCGTTGATCCTGAAAAACGCATAAAGTCAAAAACGTAACAACAAGGAGAACGAAATAATGTCTGATGACAGATCAATCTCGAAAAAGAAGTTCATGGAAGAATTGCGCCGGTATCAGAAAGGATCGGTGACGCGTCGCCATTTTCTGGGTGTCACGGGTCTGGGCGCCGCTTCTGCTGTGATGGGCGCGGCAATGCCGGGTCTGCGCGCGACCCCTGCTTTTGCGGGTAGCCATATTGGAGATCGGGTGGTGCTGGCGACATGGCCAAACTACCACGATCAAGCGAATTTTGACATGTTCACCGAAGAGACCGGTGCTTTCATGCAAGTGAATGTTTTTGGCTCAAACGAAGAAATGTTGGCGAAACTTCAGGCCGGTGGCAGCGGCTGGGATGTGTATGTGCCCACAAACTACACGATTACGACCTATGTTGAAGAAGGTCTGATCGAACCACTCGATGTCTCCAAGTTACCGAACTACGATCCCAGTGCCTTTGACCCGCGCTTTTCCGATGCGGGCACTGTCGACGGTGTTCTCTATGCCGTTCCAAAAAACTGGGGCACCACGGGTTTTGCGCTGAACATGAGCAAAACTGGCGGTAAAGGCATGGACAGCTGGAAGGATTTCTTTGACCGGACGATGGATGATTTCTCCGGCCGCACGATGGTGCATGACTACCAGTTGACCACAATTGGCGCTGCGCTGAATTATCATGGCTATTCGTTCAATTCTGTAGATGAAAAAGAGCTGGCGGATGCTGAGAAACTGTTGATCGACGTAAAGCCACATCTATTTGCGATTTCGTCTGATTATCAGCCGGGGATGCGGTCTGGTGATGCCTGGATGACGATCTGCTGGACTGGCGACGGCAAACAGCTCAACACTGATATCCCGGAAATCGAATACGTGCTGGGCAAGGAAGGTGGCGAGCTCTGGAGCGATTACTACGCTATTCCGAAAGGCGCGCCGCACACAGAAGCGGCTTACGCGCTAATCAACTTCATGCTGGATCCCGAAGTAAATGCGCGCGAAGTCATGGCGCATGGCTACCCCGTGGCCGACAGTCGGACCAATGATTTGCTGCCAGAAGACATCCTGAACGATCCAATCCTGTACCCGGCGTCGGAACTACTGAATGCGCTTGAGTTTGGAGCAGCAGCGACGTTGACCGACCCAAACCGAGCCGAATTGATGGCGCGTTTCAAATCCGCATGATCTGAAAACGAAAGCGGCAGCATATGACCCAGCAGACGCGAAACTGGTTACTGGTCGCCCCGGCGGGTGCTTGGTTGCTGGTGATGCTGGTGTTGCCGCTTTCGGTCGTTTTCATCTTTAGTTTTGGGGAACGCGCACCCGCAGGTGGCTATCTTCCTGCTGTTACGCTCGAACAATACGCCAATCTGCCCGCGCGCTTTACGGCCTTTAAGAATACGCTGATGCTAGCCCCATTGGGTACATTGGCCGCCCTGCTGATCGCCTACCCCTTGGCCTATCAACTCGCGGTGCGCACCAGTGATAAATGGAAAACCCTCCTATTGGTTCTGGTGATCGTGCCGTTTTGGACTTCGATCCTGATCCGCAGTTATGCGTGGATTTTCATTTTGGGCGGCCGTGGTATTCCTACACTTCTTGATCTTGTGGGGATCGAAGACGTGCGCTTGATCAACACGCAATTTGCTGTGCTGATTGGCATCATTTACGGCTACTTGCCCCTGATGGTCTTCCCGATTTACGTCAGCCTTGACCGGTTAGACAAGCGGCTGCTTGAGGCGTCATCGGACCTTGGTGCGCCGCCGTTCGTGACCTTTGTGCAAGTTACCTTGCCTATGTCCGTTTCGGGCATCGCGACGGGCTGTATGCTTGTTTTTATCCTGCTGATGGGAGAGTTCCTGATCCCGGCCCTTCTTGGTGGCGGCAAGGTGTTTTTTGTCGGCAATGCGCTGGTCGATCTGTTCCTGCAGTCACGCAACTGGGCTTATGGTTCTGCCGTTGCGGTAATGTTGATCGTCATTATGCTGGTGACGGTTACGGCCTATATGCGTCTGATTTCGCGACTGAATGTCCAGCGCGATGACGCTCCGTTGATGTGAGGCCCCATGCGCATATACACCATCTTTGTTTATGTTTTTCTTTACACGCCCATCGCCATTATCGCGCTGTTCAGCTTTAGTGCGGGGCGTAGCGCAAGTCAGCTGGAGGGGTTTTCGACGCAGTGGTATGGCCGCGCGCTTGGCAACCCGTTTGTCATGGATGCGCTTGGCAACAGCCTATTTGTCGCCTTCGTTTCTGCCACACTTGCCAGTGTGCTGGGCACCCTTGCCGCCGTGGGATTGCAAGGCATCCGCGGTCCCGCGCGCGCTTTTTTCGATGCTTTGATCTATATCGCGGTCATGATCCCAGGCATTGTAATCGGGATTGCGACATTGATCGCTCTGGTCACTGTCTTTGGCGTTGTAAACCCCTGGTTAGCAGCGATCTTTGCAGCGCGCGAAACGCCCCCGTCGCTTTCAATGGGGATGGGGTCCTTGATCGCGGCCCACACCATGTTCACTCTGGCGCTGGTTGTCATCATTGTACGTGCGCGGCTTGCAGGATTGGAAGGCGCATTGAGTGAAGCTTCGGCGGATCTCTACGCCACACCTTTCGGCACCTTCCGCCAGATCACGTTGCCCTTGATCGCGCCCGCCATTCTCGCTGGTTTTTTGCTGAGCTTCACGTTCAGTTTTGATGATTTCATCATCGCTTTTTTTGTGGCCGGGTCCGAGACTACGTTGCCGATTTACATTTTTTCGTCCATCCGCCGGGGTATAACTCCTGAGGTCAACGCCATTGGAACGATGGTCATGGTGGCCTCTCTGATCATGTTGATCATCGCGCAGCTCATCCTGCGGCGCGGGGCAAAAAGGTGAGGCCTGTTTTCTCGAAAGGATGCTACATTGCTACTTGAAAACAAGGTTGCCTTTGTCACTGGCGGGGGATCTGGTATCGGGGCAGCAGGCGCCCAGGCCATGGCGCGCGAGGGCGCATTTGTATTTGTGAGCGATCGGGACGGGGTGGCGGCGGACGCGGTGGTCCGGGCCATCAAGGCGGATGGGTTTCTGGCGTCATCCCTCGTCGTTGATGTCGTCGATGATGACGCCTTGCGTGAAGCGATTTTGGCAGCGGCGGAATTTAAGGGCCGCTTGGATATCCTGCATTCCCATGCGGGTTTGCAGGTCGAAGGCAAGCTGGAAGACGTAACCGTTGCAGATATGGACGCTTCCTGGGCGTTGAATGTGCGCGCACATTTCGTGGCTGCTCAAGCGGTGATTGCGCCAATGCGCGCGCAAGGCGGTGGCAGCATAGTTATCACGTCGTCTAATTCCGGGGTACAGTTTGACCGCGAAATGATCGCCTATGCCACGACAAAACACGCAATCCTGGCCATGACACGCCAGATGGCTGCGGATTATGCAAAAGAGAACATTCGCTTTAATGCGCTTTGCCCGGGTTTCATTGACACACCCTTTAACCGGGGATTTGAGCTTCAAATGGGGGGACGCGACAAATTGGAAGACTATGTCGCATCAACGATCCCGATGGGCCGCTTTGGCACTGTCGACGAAATCGCAGATGGGATTGTGTTCCTCGCGTCTGATAAATCGTCGTTCATGACCGGGCATGCTCTGGTGATTGACGGCGGAGAGTGCATCTAGGCGCTTCGCAGTTCCGATGTTGTGCGGCTGCTTTTGTGGGCACATTCTTGCAATTGACCTGAAATACATTCATATTCGAATACAAGAATTTATTGGGAGGGATACCTTGAGCCTGTCGCGTCGCAGATTTCTCCAAAGTGCTGCAGCAATGCCTTTGATCACAGCCTGGCCCCGGTTTGCAAAAGCTGAAATCAGCCTGGGGTCTGCCACGTTGACCACCGTCAGTGATGGTAATCTGGTGCTTCCCGGAAGCTTTGTTTTTGAGCCCATGCCCCAAGGGGCACTGGCGCCTCTGTTGGAACAGTACGGTCTGTCTGCTGAACGCCTGACGCCTGAATGCAACTTGGCTCTTTACCGCGATGGCACGCAGACCGTTTTGTTCGATGTAGGGTCTGGGCCAGATTTTATGCCATCCGCCGGACAGATTACAGACGGGCTTGATGCTCTGGGTCTAGCCCCCGAAGACATCAGTCACGTGGTCTTTACACATGCACATCCTGACCACATCTGGGGGCTTCTGGATGAGTTCGATGAACCTTTGTTCTATGACGCCACCTTTATGATGGGTCGCGCAGAGTGGGATTACTGGTGGAACCCGCAGACCGTGAACACGATCGGCGACGCGCGTGCGGCTTTTGCCGTGGGCGCAAAGCGTCGCATGCAGGCAATTGAGAATGCAGTAGTGTTGTTTGATGATGGGGACGAAGTGCTTCCGGGTATTTCTGCGCTATCCGCGCCGGGTCACACGCCGGGTCACATGGCGTTTGAAATTCGGCAAGGCTCGAATGCGGCCCTTGTTGTGGGCGATGCCATCGGTAATCACCACGTCGCATTTGCGCGACCTGAATGGGAAAGCGGGTCCGATCAGGACGCAGCACGGGCTGTTACTACGCGCAGGATGCTCTTTGATCGGCTGTTGTCGGAACAAATGCCTCTGATTGGCTTTCATCTGCCAAATGGGGGCATGGGGCGAGTGGATCAGGCAGGTGGTGGCTTTCGCCTTGTGGAGGTGCAATCATGAGATGGTTGGCTCCAGCCCTGTTATGCGCAACGCCACTGATAGCAAGCGAAGAGATCGCCGATCAATATCCTGGCTCGCCGCTTTATTCAAAACCCATCGAAGTCATCCCCCATGTCTGGTCGGCCATAGGGGCCACGGCACCGCCAACTTACGAGAACTCCGGTCATAACAACAACCTGAGCTTCATTGTGACGGGCGACGGCGTCATTGTTGTCAACGGGGGCGCGGCATATGTGTTGGCGCAAGCGCTGCATGCGGAGATCCGAGAGATTACGGATCAACCTGTAAAACTGGTGATCGACGAAAACGGTCAGGGCCACGCCATGCTGGGGAATTCATATTGGGCGGAACAAAGTGTGCCCATTCTTGCCCATGTGGACGCTGCGCACGAAATTGAGGAACGGGGAAACCGCATTCTGGATGGTATGAAGCGCTACAATCAGGACAAGGCCGAAGGGACCTTTGTCGCGCTGCCGACAGAGACCTTTAAAGACAAACGGATCATCGAGATGGGCGACATGCGCATCGAGGTTTTGCATCTGGGCCCTGCACATGGACCGGGCGACACCCAAGTATGGTTACCTGAACTAGGCCTAATTATTGCGGGCGACATGGCGTTTCACCAACGGATGCTTCCTATCTTCGAAGATACCATCGTCTATGACTGGATCGAGACCTGGGAAACCCATTTCGAAACCTTGGATGCGACATATGTTATTCCGGGTCACGGCACACCCACCAACATGGCGCAGGTTCGGCGTTACACGCGTGATTACCTTGTCTACTTGCGTGACAAGGTTGGGGCACATCTGGATGCGGGCGGTGATCTTGCAGAGGCGTATTACATCGACCAGAGCCCCTATGCGCATTTGGACACATTTGAAGAACTTGCGACCAGAAATGCCGGGCGTGTCTATGAACAAATGGAATTCGAATAGACCGGCCAGGTTCCAAAATCTCTGCCCGTTACCTTTGTCAATCAGACTGTGACAAGGGCGCAGACGTATTCGCCTGGCGGCTCTCATCCGTCCGGCCAGCAGGTGTGCTCGGGGCCGCGTGCATACCGACACCGTAATGATATTTCAGAAGCCTGTGATTTCAGTTTCCAAGAAATAGGAGGTTCCACAAAACGATTGCATGAGTCTTGCTTGGAACGGCTGCCAATTTGGATACCAGCCCTCCCGAACCATAGTGCTGCGGTCCGGGAAGGATGCAGATCTTCCAGTTAACTGAACATGTCTGCGGTAATGCCCGAGTACCAGCCCTCGGATTCTTCATAAGTGGTTTTGCGTATTTCAGCGCTTTCACCTGTCTGCGAAACGAACCCGCCGGTGCTTGCTATTTTTTCGTCTGTTGCTTCGTAGTTCGCACCCACTTTCACACCATCATTTGTGCTGATCAGCGACCAGCAGGTGTTTGAGAACTTCGCTGGGAAGACCCGCGATCCGGTCAGTGCACCGCGCACAGCATTGGCACACACCTTTGCCTGACTGTTTGCTGAGAAACCCGACTTGGGCATGTCGCCTTGTTGTGCAGCGTCCCCCAAAACGTATACGTCGGGGTCTACTTTGGAGGATAAATCGATTGCATTAACGGGCGCCCAGTTTCCGTCGGTGACGCCCGCGATCTCGGCAATCCGGCCAGCTTTCATTGCAGGAATGACGTTGCAGACGTCTGCGTTGATAATTTCGCCATCGATATCGACGGTCATCGTGTTGGAATCCACGGTTACGTTTTCACCGCCAAAATCAGGTCCAATACGTTCGATCATGCCCCCGTAATGCTTGATCCACCCCTCTTCGAACAATCCTTGTTTGGAAAATTTTGGCTTTGGATCCGCGATAATGATTTTGGCAGTCGGGTTGTTGGTTTTAAGGTAGTGTGCCACCATCGACACCCTCTCGTAAGGCCCGGGCGGGCAACGATAGGGGTTTGGTGGCGCGACCATGGCAAAGGTGCCGCCTTCCGGCATGGCGACCAGTTGCGCCTTGAGCAGTTCTGTTTGCGAGCCGGCTTTAAAGGCGTGTGGCATCGCATTTTGCGTCGCCAGGCTCCAACCCGGAACGGAGTCTTCGACGAAATCAATGCCTGGGCTCAAGATCAGTTTGTCGTAGGGCACGCTGGCACCGCCAGCCAAGGTCACGGTTTTGGTGTCTCTGTCCACTCCGACCGCCCAGTCATGGACGACGTTCACCCCTTTGGCTGCAAGACCACCATAGCTATGACCGATGTCTTCGATCTCTTTGAAGCCACCCAGGTAGAGGTTTGAGAAAAAGCATGTGTAATAAGTGCGTGATGGTTCGATCAGCATGACATCAAGCGCGCCATCGCTGTCCTTGGCCAGATAGCGCGCCGCAGTGGCACCCCCTGCCCCGCCGCCGATGACGACTACACGGGGTTTGCTATGACCGTCGGAAAGCACCATTGGTGCTGATAAAGCAGCGGTTGCCGCTGCGGTGGTGCCAAGGAACCTTCTTCTGTTCATTGTCATTTTTGGGTTCTCCTCCCTGTTTCGCCTCAGTTTTCGAGGCTTTTGAAATACGCAGCCAAAGCAGCGATTTCGTCATTGGCCAAACGGCCGGTCACCATTTGCATTACTGGGTTTTCGCGATGCTTTTCCTTGTAAGCATGCAAAGCTGTCACGAAGTCTTCGGCCTCCCAACCGATGATCCCCGGGATGCCGTCGTCGACACCGTCAGTTTGATGGCATGTTGTACATTCCGACGACAGGTATTCGCCGTATTCCAGGTCACCCTCCAGTGTCAGGATTGCGGGGGATACGGTAAACCCTTTATCCACTTGCGCCGCCATGCTGCCGCCCGAAAATGTCGCCAGATAGGCAATAAGGTCGATCCGATCCGCTTCGCTTTTCAGACCCCGAAATCGCATCTTGGTTTTTGGGATAACTTCATTTGGTGCTTCAAGGAACGTTAGCAATGTTTCTGGAGTCCAATGCAGACCGTCATGCGCGGCATTTTTGAGCGCCGCCGAGTAGTTGAAATCCGCTACTCCGGCTGCGCGCGTGGACATGATATTGTTCAGCGGTGGGCCAGTGCGGTTGCGCGCCTCTGGGCCGACCATGTGACAGCTTGCGCATTTCTTGAAAACTTGCAGGCCGCGTTCGGGATCACCAGTCGTATTGGCCTCCGTACCTATGGCCAAAATGGACAAGGCAACCGACAAAGCCACTTTCACCACGTTCACCATGCGCGTGTTACTCTCCAAACGACTTCAGATAGGCATTGATTGCAGCAAGGTCGGTCTCCTTCTTGAGACCTGAAAACGCCATTTTGGTTCCCTTCATGTAGGATTTTGGCTTTGCCAGGAACGCGCTCAATGCGTCTTCGTCCCAGACCCGACCCTCTTCCATGGCGGTTTTGAAGACGTTGGAATAGGCAAAGCCGTCTGCGGTTCCCATTGTGCGACCGAACAGGCCGTTCAACTGCGGGCCGACCTTGTTTTTCGCGCCCTCTCCGACCGCGTGACAAGCCTTGCATTTCCGGAACACCTTTTCGCCATCGGCAATCAACTGTGCGTCTGGATCCATGGTTTCTGCTTCTGGCGCGGTCGGTGCCGCGTTGGCGTCCGCTTCAGGCTTTGGCGCTGCAGTGGGAATGAAGGAGGGGCCATCCGCAGAGAATGACGGTATGTTGTCAAGCGTTGCGTTGTTCATCATGGACTCTGTGCCACCTTCGGCTGGGGTATCGACGAGAAAGACGGACCGCATGATCACATCGACATTTTCCTTGCAGTTTGTCATGCAAGGGTCTCTGCGCCACTCGGCGTATTCAAGTTCCGGGCGATCATCCACCACAAAGCCGTCTTTGTTGTGCATTTCGAAGGTGCCCAGGTTTTCGTTCGAAAGCTCAAATTCATCGTCGATCAAGTCATTGGAATACATAATGTACGCAACAATTGCGTAAGTTTCATCCGGCGTCAGAGTACCCGCCTCTCCAAAAGGCATAGAGCGGTAAACATAGTCAAAGACCGTTGATAAATGTGGCCAGTAGGACCCAACCGTTTTTACCGGATCATCGTCTCCAAGCGTGTCAAACCCACCTGCCAGGACGGGCCAATTGTCCACGCCTTCCGCGAAATCGCCATGACAGGCAGCGCATTTGTCGGCAAAAATCTCCTCGCCGTCGTAGGCGTTTCCGGATCCGGCTGGGAGCCCCCTGCCATCGGGTAAAACGTCCACATCCCATGCCGCGATTTCCGCGGGCAGCGCATTCCGTCCGATCCCGTATGTTGTTTCTGTCGATGGAGCGGGGGCGGTGAGATTGAGGCCAGATGCCCTGCGTTTGTCTGCGGTTGCAAGGACTTCTGCAATTTCTCGTTCAAGGCCTGCGACGCGCGCGGCTTGCGCGTCTGCTTTATCGCTGGCGGAAGACGCCTGCGCCATGACCTGTTCTACGCGGGTCTCCAGCGATTCAATCTTGTTCGCACCATACTCGCGCGACGCCAACCCATACGCCAAACCCAAAGCCAACGCGGTTCCACCAAGCGCTGGAATGAAGATATTAGGAGACTTCGACATTCTCAGCGATCCCTTCTGCGTTCACGTACCATGTTTGGATGCAATTGTTATGGTAGACAGAGTTTTCGCCCCGTTGCGCGCGCAGCTGATCTTTTGTCGGCTGTACGTAGCCTGTCTCGTCTATCGCACGGGCCTGCAGTAGCATGGGCGCGCCGTCCCAATTTGTGTCGAGATAAAAGCGGGTGAGCGCCTTTGTATCACCTTGCTTGCCCAGACGGGCCGTTTCCCAGGTGATGCCGCCATCCTTAGACACATCGACACGCGTGATCTGTCCGTGGCCCGACCAGGCAAGGCCCGAGATCACCAACGGACCAGGCCCATGTTTGATCGGCATCTGCGGGCTGGGCGCGGTGATGACAGACTTCGCATCCATCACCCAGGTCCATTGACGCGCAGTTCCATCCTCATAGACATCTGTGTATTTCGATGTTTCCTCGCGGCTTTCGACAGCGCGGTCGACGACCTCGATACGGCGCAGCCATTTGACCCACATGTTGCCTTCCCACCCCGGCACGACAAGCCGCACAGGGTAGCCGTGTTCCATCCGAAGCGCTTCCCCATTCGCTTTGAAGGCGACCAGAATGTCATCCAGCGCCTTTTTCATTGGGATAGAGCGTCCATTCGAAGACGCATCCGCGCCTTCGACATAGACCCAATTATCAGATGAAATGTCAGCGCCTGCTTCCTTGAGCAAGGTGCGTAAGGGCACGCCTGTGTATTCCATATTGTGGATCATGCCGTGGGTGAATTGTACGCCATTCAGCTGCGCACCGGCCCATTCCATGCCCGTGTTGGCGGCGCATTCGCAGAAATAGACGTGGTTTTCACGCGGGAAACGTTCCAGGTCTTCGTAGGTGAACACAAGCGGCTGATCCACAAGCCCGTTGATCATCAGACGGTAGTCTTCCTTGCGCAGCTCAATGGCTCCAGAGTGATGACGCTCGAACGCGCAGCCTTGCGGGGTAATCGTGCCATCGAGTGCATGGATGGGTGTGAAGTTGATCGATGAGATGGGAGAGGCGGTGAGCCATTCTACGTTGCGGCGCACGACGTGGGATTCAAAGCTGATGGGCATGCCATAAGGTGTCTCATCCACACCCACGCCGGTGTAGGACGCCCAATCCTGACGTTCCGTAATTAGCGGATCTGGTTCTTGCGCGCCTGCCGCGCCTGCGACGGTTCCTGCTGCGACGGCCGCACTGCCTCTCAGGAAGGCCCGGCGGGATGGTTTGAACATGTCATCCATGTCTCAAGGTCTCCAAGTTTACCTAGACGCCGACAACATCGACGCTGGTGTTTTCCTGCACCTTGACGGTACCAAGCTTGCGGATATGGTCTTCAACCACATCCCAGATCATCGGACCTTCTGTGTTTTCATTCACACTGGCCCAACCGGCGACAATGTAAGAGCGGTCTGGATCAATCGCGTCGTCGGTTTTGAGGAGTGTCATATTCGAAATCCGCGCACCTTGCGGTTTTGAGACGTCAATGCGGTAGCCAAGCCCCCCCGTGCGGACCATATCGCCGCCCTGCTGATAATAGGGGTCGGGGTTGAAAATGTTGTCCGCTACGTCTTCCAACACGACCTTGAGGAATTCCCCTGTCATTTCGGTGCGGTAGGCTTCGCCATAGCTCATCGAAGTTACGCCAAAGATGTCTTCGCGGGTGATGTCCTGACCTGGGATCATGGAGGGGCCCCAACGCACGCCCGGGCTCAGCGCTATCTCTGCATCCCGTTCGCTGAGAAGCGCGTCACAAATCAGGTCATCCCACGTGCCGTTAAAGTTGCCACGACGGTATAGCATACTGTCGGTCTGGCCGATCACTTCTGTCATTTCCGCCAGATAAGGCGCGCGTTCGATGTCAATCAGCGCCGCCACTTCTGTGTCCGGGGTGATCACATCCGAAAAGATCGGGATCAGCTTGCTGCGATATCCCATCATCCGGCCATCACGAATATCAAGATCAACCCGGCTGACGAACTTCCCGTTCGATCCCGAAGGCACGATGATCGTTTCACCGACAACAACCGGCTCTGGCAAGGCGTCATGGGTGTGACCAGAGAGGATGACGTCAATGCCAGGCACAACGCTGGCCATTTTCTTGTCCACGTCAAAGCCGTTGTGGCTCAGCACCACGACGCATTCGGCACCGGCGCTGCGCACCTCTTCAACCATGGCGGCCATGTTTTCGTCCCGTATACCGAACGAAAACTCCGGGAACATCCAGCGTGGATTGGCAATCGGCATGTAAGGAAAGGCTTGTCCGATGACAGCGATCTTCGTGCCACCGCGTTCGAACATCTTGTAGGGCGGGAACAATTCGGTTGGCTCATCCCACTCCGTGTCAAAAATATTCTGCCCAAGGGCGGCAAAGGGCAATTGCTCGACCAATTCCGTGATGCGCGCGCTGCCAAGCGTGAATTCCCAGTGGAAGGTCATCGCATCGGGCGCAAGCTTGTTCATGACATTGACCATGTCCTGGGCCTGCGTCTTCAATGTGGTGTAAGAACCGTGCCAGGTGTCACCACCATCCAGCAAGATGGCATCCGGGCGGTCGGCTCGGATCGCGTTGATCACGGTGGCGACGCGGTCTAATCCGCCGACGCGACCATAGCCCTGAGCGAGTGCTGTGAAGTCGCCAGAACTCAGCGCGTAGTGGCTTGGGCTGCCATCTGCGATGCCGTACAACTTGCGGAAATCCGAGCCGGTCACATGCGGAACAGCGCCCTTGTTCGCGCCCATGCCGATGTTGACTGAAGGCTCACGAAAATAGAGCGGTTTAAGTTGACCGTGAATGTCCGTGATGTGGATCAAAGAGACGTTGCCGAAGGTATCAAATTCCAACAGTTGATCCTGGCTCAGCCGTTGCTGGGCCGCAAGGCGTGCCCAATTGCCAAAACCTGAACTGCCCAAAATGGCAGAGGCGGCCATGCCCACTTGTAGAAAGTCACGACGGGAGATCATCTTGGTTCGGCTCCATACGACATATGCGCATCTCTGAATGTATTGAGGAGAACAAAGCCCTGTCAAAGACAGGGCTTTTCAAGGCTTTAAAGTTACTGGCGGACGGCTGGAGTTTCGACATGCAAACCGTTAGCCCGGCTTGCTACGTAAAGTTCCAATGCACGGAACGCGTCGGATCCTTCGGAAAACGTCTCTGCACGTGTGTCGCGGATGCAGCCGCGGAAACGGTTGTGGCGTGAGATCAGCTTGGCCTGTTTCAAACGGTACGTTGGGAATCCGTTGACCTGACCCTGGCTCAGATGATCCGCCCGGATCATTGTGCCGTAGTTGTCTTCGTGGCAATTCGCACAGGACAATTCAAGCTGGCCATACCGCGTATAGTACATCTCTTTGCCCTGCTCCCAAAACGGAGCGGCATCTCCATCAATTGCCACATTCATCGGCGTGCCACGTGATTGCAATCCGATCAGAGCGACCATCGCTTGCATGTCGCCGCCAGACCATTTCCAAGGCTCGGCGCCCATTGCTTCCTGACGGTGATTATTGATCAAATCTTCCATGACGATCAATTCGCCGTCGACCACTTTGGGCATCGTTGTGTGCAGACCCGCGAACTCTTCCGGGCCACCCGTGTGGCAAGATGCACAAGATTTCCCTTCGGTGCCATCCACAGCTTCGAACAGGTCGAGCGCCTGATCGACGAAGATCATTGCCGGGTTGTCGAAGTCATCGATCTGAAGCGCTTGCGTCTCAGATGTTCGAAACCGCCAACCCGAGTAGATGGTATCAAGATTTTCCACATGCGCAGGCGCTGCAGTTTCGGTGATCAACGTCTGGCCTTCAACGGTCAACGTATTGCCGTCCTGTGCGGCGGCAAAACTGGTTACTCCCAGTAACGCAAGCCCGGTCCATGCTGCGATTTTCATTCTTATCCCTCCCTGACTGACTTCACGCCTTCTTATGAGACTGTGATTTTCTTGCTTGTGTCATAGACGTCGCCGTCGTCATCAAACCATGTGAACTTGAATTCACCGGACTCAGGTACGACGGCTTGAAATTGGAAGTATGGGTTGGTGGAAATGGCGGGTTCAAGGGTCACATCAATGACGTTTTCACCATTAAAATCTGCGGTGAAGCGGTTGATGATCGACCGCGGAATGATGTTCCCGTCATCGTCCTTGCGCTGCCCACTTTCCATCTTGTGGCTGATGAGTGTCTTGATGGTGATTGTCTCACCTGCGGCTGCTGTTTTCGGGACTTTTACCCGAGGTTTTACACCAGATGCCATGATGTCTCTCCTACTCTCTGGTACCCTGAATTTACAAGGGTACGGAAACCTTTGGATCAGCCGCCGCAGCCGCCGATTGTGACTTTCACTTCTGCTTTCGCCATCTGGAAAGAGCCGTCTTCCATCTTCGCAACAGCAATCACGTTCTGCGTTCGCGCCAGACGAATGCGGGTCGATGCACTGCGGGATGCGCTCAGGGGTCCAAAATTGAACGTCGCGACGTTCGGCACCGGGTTGCCGTCGGCATAAAGCGTGATTTGAACCGCGCCGGGCGCATCAACGCCGATTGGGACGGTATTGCCATTTTCCGCGATCTCAGGGGCTGTCAAAGTGACTGACCCCTCGCCAATTTCTGCACCACCCGTGAGGCTCATGATTGCGTCGTCGGTGAGGCTTGCAAAGGCCGGAAGGCCTGCAAAACCTGCGACAGCAAGGGTGCCGGAGCCAATTGCGAGTATCTTTCGCCGTGTCAGTTCCATGTTTTTCTCCGTTTCTCAGAGGAATTAATCTTCTTTGAGCGTCATTAGATATGCGACCACGTCTTCGACGTCCTGTGCCGCAAGAAGCGGTTGTACTTCTGTGTCGCCATGTGCTTTGCCGGTGTACGCATCACCAAGGCGGATGAATCCATCGGTGCGATAGAATGATGGCATCATACTGCCCTCAAACATGACTTTCGCATTTGCGACGATGCCACGAAGCTCTGCTTCACTCCACCGATCGGCAACCCCGTCCAAAGGTGGCCCAATCTCGCCGTGAAATCCCAGGTGGCTTAAGGCATCGACCTGATGGCACGCAATGCAGTTGCCGGCGCCTTTGTTCATAATCTCAGCGCCTGAGGCCGGATTGCCATCAGCGCCCGATAGTGAAGTTTCAACGGCACCGTCAACGTAAACGACATCCGTGGGTTTTACATCTTCGGCCGTGACGATTGTTGCCGATAACATGGCCGTCAGACCAAGTCCCAGTGCGTGTTTCATGTACCCTCCCTAGGTCGATTCTGCCCCTTGGTTGGGCAGTACCGTAAGACACAGTGTCGCATTGCTGCAATAACAAATTCAACAAAATGAATTTTTCTATCTATTCGCAAGTGCAGAAAAATTCGCAAAATAATTTTGCAGGTGCAGCAGGATTAGCTTTTATTCTTCGAAACTGGATAGGCGGGCTTTCTGGGAAGGTGTCTCGTGTCTCGTTCTCTCCGATGGTCAACCCATGGTGCTGAACCAGGGAATATGCTCCAGCATCCATTGGGCGATGATGTTGATGGAATTGGTGGCAATGAGCACTCCAAACAGAATCAGCAGCGCTCCCATCAGTTTTTCGATTGAACCGAGATGTCTGCGGAACCGGACCATCCACAACATGAAGGGGCCGATGAACAAGGCGGCGATGACAAAGGGTAAGGTCATCCCTAAACCGTAAGCGAAGAGAAGCACCGCCCCCTGCCCCGCGGTTTCCTGTCCGGCGGCGGTGAATAAAATAGTGGCAAGCACAGGTCCCACGCATGGCGTCCAACCAAAGGCAAAGGCGAGGCCGATGACATATGCGCCCAAAAGGCTGACGTTGGATGTATTGCCCGTGTCCGCGCGCAGTTGACGATACAGAATACCGATGCGGATCACGCCAAGAAAATGCAGACCCATGGCAATAATGACAGCAGCTGCTACCCAACGCAGGACATCAAAATATGCGCGCACCATCTCTCCAAAGATGGTCGCGGATGCACCGAGGCCAACGAACACAGTGATCACGCCCAGGGCAAAGCAACTTGCGGCCAGAAAAGCACGCAGGCGCACGCCTTGGGCGTTTTCCACATCTGAAGAAATTTGGTTCATCCCGACACCGGCAAGGTAGCTGAGGTAGAATGGCACCATGGGCAGGACGCAGGGTGATAAAAAAGACAGCAGACCGGCAAACAATGCGCCAAAAATTGTGACATCAAACATGTCCTGGCCGCTCCTCGTCTTGAGATATTCAAAAATTAGATTATGATATGCGTCGGGTTAAGGTCAACGAAAGGAACGCGCAGCAATGCTCAAGGTACTTGCTGTCTCTGTGGTGGGGATTTTGCCCTGCACTGCGCAGGCGGAAACTAATCTACTCATGGCAGAAGAGGATGGCTGCTATTGGTGCGCAAAATGGAACGCAGAGATCTCGCCTATCTATCCCAAAACCGCCGAAGGGCAGACCGCTCCGTTGCAACGTTTTGATGTTCATGGCGAAAAGCCTGACGTTGTGTTTGAAAAACCTGTACGTTTTACGCCGACGTTTATCCTTGTCGATGACGGCAAGGAAGTTGGCAGGATCGAAGGCTATCCCGGTTCAGATTTTTTTTGGGGCTTGCTCGGCATGATGTTTGAGCAGGCAAATATTCCCTTGGATCAGGGGACTTAACTGACTATGACACACGATATGACAGCAGAAGTTGACACCCAATCGCACCAAGCCTCCAGTCTGCCCGTGTTCGACAAGAACATGTGCGCTGAGGATCTGGAACGCATGATGGAGAACGCGCAACGTGCGTCGAACTTTCTGAAAGCGATCAGTCACGAAGGGCGGTTGATGATCCTGTGTCATCTGGCGTCTGGTGAGAAATCTGTCACGGAACTGGAAGAATTGCTTTCTGCTCGACAGGCGGCAGTGTCTCAACAATTGACGCGCTTGCGTCTTGAAGGGCTCGTTACACCGCGCCGCGAAGGCAAGGCGATTTACTACAGCTTGACAGATGATCGCCCAAAGCAAATCATGGAAGTCGTCTACGACCTGTTCTGCAGGCAAGGCTGACCAAACGCCCAACAGCTGTTTGATCCGGGAGGAAACAAGTGCTGGAATCGCTTGGGGAAGCCAATACAACCGCGTTGGTTGGTCTGTTAGGTGGCATTGCGCTGGGTCTGGCGGCGCGCATCGGTCGGTTCTGTACCCTCGGCGCCATCGAAGATCTATTGTACGGCGCGGATGACCGCCGGATGCGCATGTGGGCGGTCGCCATCGGTGTCTCTATCATCGGCAGTCACATTGCGTTGAGCTCGGGGTTTTTTGACAGTGCTGAAACTGTCTACCTTAACCGCGTGTGGAACCCGCTTGGCACCATCGTCGGTGGGCTGATGTTTGGTTATGGGATGGCGCTCAGTGGGAACTGTGGATACGGCGCGCTGGCCCGTCTTGGTGGAGGAGATTTGCGGTCCTTTGTCATTGTTCTTGTCATGGGGCTGTCGGCCTATTTTGTGCTGTCGGGACCCTTAGCGCAAACCCGTGTCTGGCTTTTTCCAGTAGAATCCGATGCCACGTCGCCGCAAGGTTTTACCCAATTGCTCGCGACAACCGGCGTTTCCCCGTTGATCACGGGCTTGGTGACGGGTGGTATCGTGCTGGCTATCGCCCTTGCCAAAACGGAGATGTGGAGATCTGCCAGTTACATATTCTGGGGTGCAATCGTCGGACTGGCCGTTACCTCCGGATGGCTTGGAACATTCTGGGTCGCAACAGCTGGATTTGACGCGGAGCCTGTCGAAACACATACGTTTGTCGGACCAATTGGCGATACGATTTTTTACAGTATGACGGCCTCCGGAAGTGCGTTGTCGTTTAGTGTAGGTTCGGTTTTGGGTGTGATCGTTGGCGCAGCACTTGGGTCTTACTCAAAAGGCCACTTTCGCTGGGAAGCCTGCGAAGATCCCCGCGAATTGAAACGTCAGATCTTTGGCGCAATGCTCATGGGACCGGGAGCGATCCTTGCAGTGGGGTGTAGCGTCGGCCAAGGGATATCGGCATTTTCAGTGTTGGCCTACAGCGCTCCGGTCACGTTTGTCGCAATTTACGTCGGTGCTGCTGTTGGTTTGAAACAACTGATTACCGGGTTTGCGCCTGCTGCGTGAATAACCCTTGTGCACTGTAAAAACTTAGTGGCTTGCAGGTGCCTGAATGCCATTCAAAACTGACCCATAAAGTCACGATCGATCTTGTCTTTCAGCCGCCAGATCAAGCTGCCAGACATCCCTAGCCCGCGTTTTTCGCCAAATGCACGTTTGCCCCCGAGTGATACAAGTTTCAGGTAATCCGATTGCGGTCTGTAAGGTTGCAGTGCATCGCCACTTAAAGCGTTTTTGATGTTGGCCAACAGAACGGGTGCCTGCCGGACGGCATAGACGCCAGCCTTTGGACGCGGATCAAAGGTCATATGCGCGCAATCCCCGACCGCGAATACGTCAGGGGCACTCGTCTGCAAGCTTTCATCGATCTCGATGAACCCTGATTGCTGCCGTAACCTTGTTTGCGCAATCCACGCATGTGGCGTTGCTCCTGCGGCCCCAACAACAAAACTTGCTTGAATGTCCTCTCCCGTCCGCAAGACGATCGCTGTTCTTGTGATCTGGGCCACGTCTACATGTTCCAAGATCTCGACGGCTGATTTCTTGAGTTCGCGCCGCATATGTTTTTGAGCGGTCGCACTGTTCGAAGACAGAACCTTTCCGCGATCAAGAAGTTTTACAGATGTATCACACGGGTCGCTGCGCATCGCGTGCGACATCGCCATTGCCAATTCTGCTCCCGCGATGCCACCGCCGATAACTGCGACGCTTTTTACACCCAGTTTTGACCGAAACGCATCCCATTGAGTGGCAAATGTGGCGAGCGGTTTTGCCGGAACGCCATAGTTCGCAAAGCCGGGAAGCGCATGCATTTGGGATGTGATCCCCACATCTATCGAAGCAAGATCATAGGGTACAGAACTGCCGTCATCCAAATGGATCTGTTTGCTGTCCAGGTCTATAGCGTTCGCGCGCCCCTCAACCAGAGTTGCACCAACAGCCGCGCACAGGGCGTCTAGATCGATGTCCAGATCACAGCGTTTATAATGGCCCGCTACAAAGCCGGGCAACATGCCCGAGTAAGGTGCCGTTTTGCCCGGATTGATCACTTTCACGGATGCGCGCTCCAATGGCCCGTTCTTGAGGGCATTCAGAACAAGCGCGTGCGTGTGTCCACCACCAACCAGAACGATTTTTCGATGGGCCTGGCCGTTCATGACTTTTCGATCTGTGCGACCACGCGTCCTTCCAGCTCGTCTGTTGTTGGCGTTCTGAGGGGCAGATCACTGGCGATCCAACCGGGCCCTGCGCCGGACCCCAGCATCCCTTCAGGTACGTCGATAATGTTCACAAACCCGGCATCTGCCAAACGTGCTGTCAGATGTCTTGAGCGCACCCCCCGCGCGCAGATTAGCGCCACAGGCCGCGCACCAGCTTCGTCAAAGAGCGCCTGAAGTACCACTTCGAAATCATCGCGGCGCATGTCGATCGGAATGGCAGAGCGCCCAACGCCAGTGCGTTCCCATTCATCGGGACGGCGGATGTCCACAAGATAGATAGCGCCTTCTGTGGCCTGCTCGTTGGCGTCCTGTACAGACAGGGCACCTTCAATGGATGCATCCGCGAAAACATTGAACCAAGTGGTCGCCAAGAGCGCACTACCTGCGACAGCGCCAATGCCTCCAGCCATGACCCAGCGTCGCGCGTATTTTTTTGGCGATTTCTTCTTTGTCGTCATAAAAGGAACCCTAACCGAAAAATCTCAAGTGACCACAACGGCCAAAGGCCATTGCAAACGGGCTTATCAAAGACCGGTGTCCATCAAAGTCTTGATCTGAGCCTCAGAGGTGCCGGCGACAAGTCTGCCAAGCTCTTCTTCTCCGCGCAGAACAATCAGTGTCGAGCGCCTTGGAATACCGCGAAACACCGTAACCTCGTGTTCTTTGTAGGTGTCCCAATCAACTTTCACGAAAGTCATTGCCGTATCATAGGACGGGTCTGCACTACGAAGTGACTGGATGACCCGTTCCTGACGTTTGCACGTCCCGCACCACGTCGCAGAGTAATCAACGAAAACGGTTTTGCCGTCTTCCAGCGCAGCTTCGATGATACCAGGTGTATAATCCACAAACTCCGCAGCAAATGCTGGCAGGGGGGTTAGCGCAACAGCGGCGATAATGGATAGCAAATGACGTCTTTTCATCGGAGTTTCCTTTTCTAAAGAGCAACAGAGAGGTCTTGTAGCCAGATCGGCATGACATTCAAAAGCCAGCCTTCGATGAGATGATGCATCTGGAAAAACAGCATAGCGCCGACGACGATGAATGTGGCGCCAATGATGGGTTTCGAGCGCGTGGCCAGTCCGCGCAAAGCTTGCGCGCGGGTGCGTATGGCTTCGCGCGCACCCATTCCGAGGCCGACAATCAAGGTGGAAACACCAAGGGCAAAGGCAATCATGATCAGGGTGACGTAGCCGAGACTATCCCCTTGAGACGCCAGAGCAATGGCCCCGCCGAGGGTGGGCCCGATGCAAGGTGACCAAACAGTTCCCAAAAGTACACCACCAAGAAATTGGCCTTGCAAAGAGCCGGAGTCGATGGCGTTCATCCGTGTATCTGCACCAGCTGCTACTCCTGCGGTCGCCAGTTCGAACCGTTGTGCAAAGGCTGGGATGACAAGGATCAGCCCGAACAAAACCATAAGGATCGCACCGATCTGTGCCAGCCGATCCTGCGTCAGTCCAACGCTGGCACCAAAAGCCGTCACGAGCACACCAAACACCACGAACGACAGGCTCATTCCCGCTGCGAGTGCAAGGGGACCGGCCTTGTTTGCATTCAGGGCGCTTACAAGCACGATAGGCAAAACTGGTAGAACGCAAGGATTAATCAGCGTCAGTAGCCCTGCGATATAGGCAAATACGAATTCCATCGCTTCAAGAGTATCCCATTGCTACGCCCACTGAACATGTAGTCGTTTTCCACGCGTATTTTCCAAAATTTTTAACACGCTGGCTTCACGTTCTTGTGTGCGTTCAGGCATTGGAAGGTGTATTAGTTGCTGCGCCGGTGGCGCGAGCGTGTACCGCGTCGGGTCTGAGAAGGGCTTTCGTTATGCTGAGTAAGAACACGTTGCGCGGTGTTCGAACCTGTCAAAAACGAAGTTTGTTTTGAACATCAGATCGCTCTCAGTCGTAGAGCATTGCCGAAATTTCGGGCGAATCCATGTTCGATGCGGTGTAATAGGCGAAACCAGTATCAATCCGTTTGGGAAGATCCTGCTTTTGAATAGCGCGTATCGCAGCGGCTACGGTTTCGTAGCCGATCCTGTAGGGGTTCTGCGAAATGGCACCGGCGACAAGGCCTGATCGCACTGCCGCTCTCTGCTGTTGGCCACTATCATATCCGATGATGGAAACCTTGGAAGTGTGCTTTTCAATTGCATTCAGTACGCCGATAACTGTGCCTTCATTTGCTGCGAAGATGGCTTGCAAATCTGGATAGGCCTTCAAGATTGACAGGGTGATCTGTTCTGAAATCAGATGATCGCCACCCCCGTACTGCGTTGCGACGATCTCGAGGCCCGGGTGGGTCTTGGCGGCGCGTTCTTTAAATCCTGCAACACGGTCAATGCCCGTTTGACTTGCGGCGTCATGAGAGATGATGGCAATTTTTCCGGTCCCATTTACTAGAGCAGCCATTTCATCTGCAGCGCGGGCTGCTGCGGCAAGGTTGTCCGTCGCGCAGGTGGTCACGGGAATATCGCTTTGGACCCCGCTGTCGAAAGCAATGATCGGAATTCCCGCGGCTTCAAAATCGCGTAAAAGAGGGATTAGTGTCAGTTCGTCCAATGCGGCTAGACCCACTGCCGAAGGGTTTTGTGAGAATATGGCAGCAAGCAATTCAGCTTGTACGCGGATCTGGCCCTCGTTTGTAGGGCTTTTGAAAGTTACGTCTGCACCCTGATCCACGCCTGATTGCATCGCTCCGTCTCTCACTGCGCGCCAAAAACTATGCGCATTGCTTTTCGCGATTAAAGGAATGAAGGCTTTTGTTTTACCGATTGTGACCGTTGTGGTGGCGAAGACTGTTGTGGTTCCCAAACCGGCCAATAGCGATCGCCTGGATAGCATTTTAAGAACCCCTCACTCTGAACACTCGGTCAACAATTCAATCATAGCACAACCTAAAGAAGAATTAATTTATAAGTCAAGGGATGTCGACAGGCAACACGCAGGACCGGAAGGTACAGTCTTTTTGTTAATAAGCAACTGATTATACGTGTATTCCAACACAGCTAAGTGCGGGTTTAAGATGACCCGGCGTCAATACGGATATCTTATGTAATTTCTTAGAACACACGTATAACGGTAGTTTTGCTCTCTTGAACGGGGGTTCGATCGTGGGTTCGGGAGTCAGCAACGATGCAGACGTTTCGCAAAATGACGCAATCAACTTAAACCATGCGGAACAAAGATGCGCACTATGGCCCCAGACAAGTGACGACATAGTTTGCGTAAAAATGAAATGACGAAAGAGTTCTTACGAAATCTCTCTCCATGCGTCAGGCGAGATATCGTTGAGCCAAACAGTTGCAGACCCGGCTTCGAGTGCTGGGGAGAACAGAAAGCCTTGGCCAATCTTACACCCTAAGGATACCAAGAACGCACATTGCGCTTCGGTTTCGACACCCTCGGCGACTACGGCAACTTCCAAACCTCGGGCAATCGACATAAAGGCCTTTAGTATCACTTCATTTGAATCGCTTTTCCCAATATCGCTCACAAACGATTGGTCGATTTTCAACTCATGAAGAGGAAATTCGCGCAGGTGTCTGAATGATGCATATCCACTACCAAAATCATCGATGGCGATCTGCACACCATGCTCCTCAATCTGTCTAATCGAGTTGCGCACGGCTTCAGCAATGCGACCGATAAAGACTTCTTCGGTGATTTCCATAATGATGAGGTTGGCGACATCTTGATATTCCGACAAGCTTGCGAGCAGGTCATTTGCCGTCTCTTCCAATGCAAGTATTTCTGGCGAAATATTGATGGAAACAGGTAAAGGACTAAACCCTTGTTCGCGCCAGTCGCGCAGTTGCTGAAGCACCTGTCTCACCATGGAATTTGTCAATTCCAATTGCAGTTTATAGCGCGTCACGTCTTCAAGAAACATAGCAGGCATCAAAATGCCGTCTGTTCTGTGATGCCAGCGGGCCAAGGCTTCGAAACCGCAAATCTCGCGTGTGCGTAGATTTACTTTGGGTTGATACCATGGGCGGATATCGTACGCTTTTAGTGCAAGTTCGAGTTCTTCTTTTCGCTGAAGGCTATACATTTTAGCTGCTAAATGAGGTGAATAATAGCCAACAAGGACGTTTCGCGTACCTTTCAGATCGTACATTGCGGAATCCGCTGCAGAAGCTACTGCATTGAAATCCCCCCCAAGCTCATCAGAATGCGCAATTCCAATTGTCGCACTGACTTGAAAGGACCGCGTGCCGTAACGCATGGGTTTTTCAAATATTGAGGCCAAGCGGCGCCCAAGCGCTTCGCATTCGTCTTTGGTGGAGACTTCCAGTACGCAAAATTCATCTCCCCCTAATCTGGAGACGACCCCATTTTTACTCGCACCTTGGATACGGTTCGCCGTTTCAATTAAAACTTGATCTCCCGCTGCGTGCCCAAAAGTATCATTGATCGGCTTGAAGTTGTTCAGATCGACAATAGCGAAAGCATAAGGGGTTTTGCGGCCCAGTAGTTTGATCGCTTTTTCCAAGCCGGTTCTGTTGAGTAGCCCAGTCATCTGATCCAAACGGGTCATTTCTTCCATTTGCTTCATCAGCCGATGCTCGCGCCGCACGGAAAGATCCAGATCACGCAACGCTGGCAACACAAGAAATACGCCAAGCGCTAATGTTGTCGCCACGATAACGCCAGCCAAGGCAATTCGAAACGCGCTGAGTTTCGAAATCAGGCTTTCTGCATGGTCCTGCACATCGAGCGACAAAGTCTCTATCCCACGCGCGGTCATTCCAATGGGTGATATTACCAGATCAATTCGATTGGCGTAGCTTTGTGCCGAGAGCAAGGATTCATATGGGATTGTTCCAAGGGTCTGAATATCGTCAAAAAACACGTCGAGCTGCGTGAATGCATTCGAATAAAGGTCGTTCAATGCCGGATTTGTAAATACCATGCGCCCCAACCGACCGGAGACGGCTGCGTTCATCCTGTCGGTCAGGGCCTGCATTGCCTTCCCTTCCGTTAAAAGGGTTTCTTGCAGTCGAAGGATCATGCGCCGGTTTGGGCTGGGCGATTCCACTTCCACCATCAGGCGGCGGCTACTTGTACCGATTTCGTAGAAGGAAAGTTGTTGATCAACCGAAAGTTTGGCGTATTCGCTTGCAACGCGTACGGCGCGGTCACTTGCGACGGACAGACTCAGTAAGGCGAAAGCAGAAATTATCTGCGCCACGAGGGTCAGAACGACATATCGTTTCAATGAAACTGTATGGGTTTCTGCCTTTTGTATTAGGGTATTCATATTTGCTCGATCGTGGGCGTTATCAACCTTTGCCCTGACTACGTCGTGGGAGTTAATTTTCCATTGTGGGTATTAATGTTCGATTAGCCTGTTGCAGTGGGCATGCGGTGACCTTTGTCGCGTATACACAGTTGATGCATTCGTGTGCCTGTGCGGGCATTGTGCCTCCGCGTGCACAAACGAATTCAGCGTCACCCTAGGTGGAGTCGACACCTTCGTTGCGCCAGATGACGCTCCGTAAAATCAGGCCTGTTTTCGCATTTCCTGAGCGAAAAGTGCTTTATCGAAATCTTGTGTGGTCCAATGTTCCGTCACGGCTTTCGTCAGGAATGCAGCTTGCGTGCGCGGAGCCAAACCACCCGTTGGAGGATCAGTGTCGAGGTTGGTGGGAAAGGAATACCCTTCGGCGGTTGCAGCAATTGCTGCTCGAATTTCGCAGTCGCCCAGGATACCGTCTCGGAGGAGCCGTTTCAACGGATTAAAAATGCGTTGGGACATCCTGCACCGGTCTATTGTCTCCATCGCGCGTCCGAAGGGTGAAGACACCTGCAAAAGGTTGACCATTCGGTGAATACCCGTGCTCACGTTTGCGCCTGCTGCATGAAAAAGCGCGGGATTAAAGAACAGAGCATCCCCTTTTTTCAACGGTATTTGCACATGATTTTCGTCAAAAATGGAGCGGAAATCCTCTCGCCGCCAAGCCACATAGCCGGGACGGTAGGTTTGTGAAAACGGTAAGAGTTTGGTGGGACCGCTCTCAAGCGGCGTATCAACGTGGGCAATGCCGCCCTGCAAGGTCAGGAGCGGCGAAAGATCATGCACATGGGACGGATAGGAAGCACTCACCTCTGCGCTTTGAAAGCCAAGATGGTAGTCGCGATGTGCCTGTTGCGCCTGCCCGCCGGGACGCACCACATTGACCTGCGCTGTCATTTGATAGTTTGGGCCGAGCCAGGCTTCGCAAGCGGCATCGATTGCGGCATTGCCATGATACCGCAAATAGACCTCGGGACTCGCCTCACAGAGCTTTTGCAGCGTGTTCCAGATCCGGTCGTTGTTGCCTGCTGCTGCAAAATGGTCAGCACCTGCACCGCTGGCGGCTTTTTCGTGTGTGATGATCTGATCAAAGAGGGCCGTTGCCGCATCGATTGCACTGGTGTCTGCATATGCATTGCGCAGCACAAAGACCCCTGCCCCGGCCTTAAGTATCTGCGCCCATTCCGCCATGAGGGTACGACGTGTATCTGGCGCCTTCAGATCACAGGCCCGGATCTGCATGTCATAGACTGGCACATTCCTGACAACCTCTGTTGCGTGTGGCACATCCCTGATATCGACGGTCTGTTCTACAAGAGCTTTGAACGCGTCAACGTCGCATGTGTCAGGGCTGTAGTATCCGCCCGGATCGCCCGCTTTTTTCAAGGGCTGTCTCCTTTCGGGCCAAAACGCTATTCTGCGTCCTGTTGCGCGATCCAGTCGTGATCGGGATCGTTTTCAAAACGCCATTTGCGTAGAGGCCCGGCCATAACGTTGAGGTAATACATATCATAGCCATAGGGTGCGCCGCAGGGATGGTGGCCACGCGGGACACAGACCACGTCGCCATCACTAACGGCCATGGTTTTATCAAGACTGCGGTCATCCGTATAGACGCGCTGCACACCAAAGCCCTGCGCGGGGTTCAAGCGGTGATAGTAGGTCTCTTCCAGATAGGTCATGCGCGGATAGTCGTCTTCATCGTGGCGATGGCTGGGATAAGACGACCAGTTTCCCGCAGGTGTAAAGACTTCGGTGACAAGCAGGCTTGAGGCGACATCGCGGCCTTCCATGGCGATGTTGTTGATGTAGCGTGTGTTTTGACCTTTGCCGCGGGGTGTCAGTGTGATGCCGTCCGGGCCGAGCTGTTGTGCCGGGTAGGCTGCGATGCAGGGCGCGGAGCAGACTCCGATCACGCAGTCGGTTGTCGCTTCTGCGCCCCAGTCGCTTTCACCTGGAACATAGAGACAATGGGGCGGTGAGCGCTCAAAGACAGACATTCTGTCGCCCATTTCCCCGAAATCTTTGCTTCCCGCCGAAAGCTTGGCCTTGCCTTCCACCAACACCAGAATGACCTCACGATCGCCGGTCTTTTCGGCCACGCGGTCACCTGCAGAAAGCCTGTAGAGGCCAAAACCCACGTATGCCCAGTCCGCCACGTCCGGCGTGATGTCATGCACCTTCCCGGACGTGCCTTTTGGTTTATGGAGCAAGGCGCTCATATGGTGCCGCCGAGCGATCCTTCCAACGTCGCCAGTTCCTGACCGCCGGCCATCATGTCCTGCAGTTCCTCTGGCGTGATTTCGCCGCGCTGTGCTGTTCCGAGGGTCTGACCGCGGTTGAGAACGGTGAACCGGTCCCCAACAGCCATGGCGTGGCGCACGTTATGGGTAATGAAAACGACGGCGATTCCTTCCTTGCGAACCCGGTCGATGGTGGCCAGTACGTTGGACGTTTGCCGCACCCCAAGAGCTGAGGTGGGTTCGTCCAGGATCAACACCTTGGCCCCGAGATAGACCGCCCTTGCAATGGCCACCGTTTGGCGTTCACCGCCGGACAATGTCCCCACCGCCTGGTCGGGCCCCCGCAGGTTGATGCCCATCTTGCGCATCTGCTCCATGGTGACCCGATTGGCAAAATCATGATCAAAGAACCGCAAACCGGCGACGGTTTTGATCGGCTCGTTGCCCATGAAGAAATTCCGACTGACGCTCATCAGCGGGATCATTGCAAGGTGTTGGTGCACAGTTGCGATGCCAGCGGCAATCGCGTCACGCGGGTCGGTGAAATCGAGTGGTTTATTTTCAAACACGATCTCGCCTGACGTGGGTTTATGAACGCCTGACATCGTCTTGATAAAAGTTGATTTTCCCGCGCCGTTGTCGCCCAGAAGGCAATGGCATTCACCGGGGTAGATATCAACCGAAACCCCCGCCAGCGCGATCACGCTGCCGAAGTGCTTTTCTATGTTCTTCATCTGAATGATGGGTGCAAGATCAGTCATCTCAACGCTCCCCTGTGATGATGCGGCGAATGTATGTATTGAGGATCACCGCCGCGAGCAGAATGATACCCAGAAAGACCCGGAACAAAGAGGATTCGACACCGGCAAAGAACAGCCCCTGCTGCACGACGCCAAAGATCAACGCGCCAAGGGCTGCTCCGAGGACTGAACCGTAGCCGCCCGTCAACAAAGCGCCGCCAATGACCACCGCGATAATGGCCTCGAATTCCTTCAGGAGACCGCGATCTGCGCCCGCTGAGCCGAATTCCATTACCTGACATGTGGCAAAAACTGTGGCGCAAAAGGCTGTGAACATGAACATCATGATCTTGACGCGGTTAACTGGGACGCCCGAATTGCGGGCTGCTTCTGCGTCCCCGCCTGCGGCAAAAATCCAATTGCCGAACCGCGTGCGGGTCAGAAGGATATGGCCAAAAATAATCAGGATGATCGCCCATATGATCAACATCGGAATACCGTCGACCACGGGCTGCCCTTCGCGCGTCCCGCGCTGGAAGGTTTCGATTACGCCCATGTCGCCAAGCCATTGAAAGAAAGGCTTACCAATTTTTCCGCCGAACAATGCGCCGAGCCAGTCGCCTTCTGCTGCGTCGCGGATGCCGCCGATGATGGTTTTGCTTTCAAGTGTTTGCGGGATGTAGATGGTAAAGCCACGCAGGATAAACAGGAAGGCCAGCGTTACAATGAAACTTGGCAGCCCAGTGCGGATCACGATCCAGCCATTCAATGCGCCGAGGGCGGTGCATATGACGAATGTGATAATGATGGCCATCCACATGGGCCAGGCCAGGACAACGCCGAAAACGGCGATCATCATACCAGCGAAACCAATCATGGACCCAACAGAGAGATCGAATTCCCCTGCGATCATCAGCAGGCATGCACCCACGGCGATGATCATGAACTGCGCGGAAACGATGGTCCAGTTCATTACGCCCTGTGCGGCGAACATGCCGGAATCAAATGCAAAGAGCGCAAAGAGTGTGAAGACCGCTGCAGTGCCAACAATACCGCCTAACTCCGGCCTGATCAGCGCGCGGCGTAGCGGTGAGATTTCCTTGACGCGTTCGTCCGTCGATGCATCCGACATTGTAGCCCCCTCCCAGGTATGTGTCAGACGGGCGGCCGTCACTGGCCGCCCGAAGTCGTCAAGAGATCAACGGAATTCGCCCGCAAACTCTTCAACCTTGGCCAGACCGTCCGCTGTCACGAAACCCGGACCCGAGTTGATGTTGTTGCCTGGCAGCACGCCATAGCGGTCCCAGTTCGCTAGGATCACAACAGGCATGTAGGCCTGCAAGAAGGGCTGCTGGTCGATCCCCCAGTTGATAATGCCTTCCTTGATGCCTTTGACGATCTCTTCGCCCAGATCAAAAGTGCCAAAGTGGATGTCCCCAGCAAGACCATTTTCCTGCAACGCAGCAATGGTAGGATCCGCAGAAACAGGACCCAGCGTCAGAATGCCGTCTACATCAGGATTGGCCGACAGGTAGGCCAGGACCTTGTTCTTGATCTCGGATGGGTCAGTGCCGGAATCCATCATGGCGTCGCCCAGTTCAATACCGAGACCTGCCGCATAACCGCGGCAACGTTCGCCCACGGTAGGTTGCTGGATCGCATGGTTCACGCAGAGAAAGTTCGTCACGCCTTCGCCTTTGGCGCGCAGACCCGCAGCGTATCCCGCATCGTATTCTGGCTGACCAACATACATCAGAGCACCCAACTCACGCGCCTGTTCCGGCGTTCCAGTGTTCATGATGATCACATCGATCCCCTGATCAACCGCATTGCGGATCGGTCCGGAGAGAACGTCGAAATCAGCTAGTGTAGTGATGATACCATCCGGGCTTGATGCTGCCGCTTGATCAATGATCCGCGCCATATCGGCGATATCGCCGGTTGGTGGGTTGCGGTATTCCACGTTGGCCCCAACTTGCTCGCCCGCAAGAGCGATGCCGTTCTTGATCGTGTTCCACCATGTGTCGCTGTCGGGTGCGTGGCTGACGAGAACATACGTCTCGCCCTCTGCAGCGGCAACGGTTGGCAGCGCAAAGGGGGCTGCAGCGATGGCAGTCGCCAACGCCAAGTTTTTCATCAAATGTTTCATGTATTCCTCCCAAAGGTGACTTTAACAGCCATAGCAAAGGTCGTTTTCACGCCTTCTGCGGGAAGAAAAGCACAGGTCGGGATTCTTTGCAACCGGTTGCAAGAAATCTCTGTCTGTGCTCAAGTGCTCCTGGTGAAATGGCAGAGAAGGACGGAATGCCGGTAACCCTGAAAGATGTGGCTGAACGCGCAGGTGTATCCCGATCTGCCGTGTCTCGAACCTTTACAGAAGGCGCTTCCGTTTCTGTCAAAACACGTGACAAAGTCGAAAAGGCAGCGCGCGATCTCGGCTACAGCCCGAATGCTCTCGCCTCTTCCCTGACCACGGGCCGCACCAAGCTGATTGGCTTGATCTCGAATAATTTTCACAACCCGCTTCTGTTGGAAGTCTTTGATCTTTTCACCCGCAGTCTGCAGGATCGGGGGCTGCGGCCGCTGCTGGTCAATCTGACGGACGAGACAGATCCCGCCAATTCCCTACAACTTTTACGTCAGTACTCTGTGGACGGTGTGATCGTCGCCTCCTCAACGCTGTCGCCGGAGTTCTCGTTGGCGTTTCACAAGGCCGGCATTCCCGTCGTTCATTCGTTTGGAAAATTCGCCAGCGCGCCGCGCGTGCATGTCGTTGGTATAGACAATGTCGAATGTGGTCGCATGGCAGCGCGTACGTTGATCGCCCGTGGATACACAAAAATCGGGTTTTTGGGCGGCCCGGCCGAAGCGACTTCAACAATGGACCGACGTTCGGGTTTTTTCGATGTACTGAAATGCCATCATAGCATTTCAACCAGTGAGAGTTTTGCAACTGCCTATTCCTTTGATGCAGGGCGCGCAGAGATGCTAGGATTGCTAAAGCAGGGGCCGGCAGAGGCTTACTTCTGTGGTGATGACGTGGTTGCCGTGGGTGCACTGAGCGCGATCCGCGAAAACGGTTTGCGTGCTCCAGATGACATCGGGATCATTGGACTGAACGACATGGAGATGGCGCGATGGCAAAGCATTGATCTGACCACCATTCGCCAACCCGTACGACAGATCATTGACGCATCTATTGAGCTTGTCACCGCTATGTTGGACGAGCCAAAACGCCATCCTGAGGCGCGGCTTTTCGCGTGTGACATTGTTGAACGCGGTACGTTGCGACCCTTACCATGAAGAGATTTCAGTTTTTTGGAAAACGTTAATAAGATATTATAAAATATTGAAAATAAAATATAAATGCATTTACTGTTGTGGAGCCGTGCAGCTATTCCCATCTTGGCGAAAACCGACCAGCCTTTAGGGTCTCTCCAGAATGAATCTGCCCGGGTGATCTGTGGAGCCAATTCGCACGTTTGAGCCCGCTTCTTGATGAAGGCTCAAACCCGTTTTTGCAAAAGGCGCAAGATGGGTATCCTGCGACGCAGCCCGCCTTACTGCCTTAAAGAGAAAATCTAGCCGCCTATCTACTAATCGCGCAACATTGGCGGGCGCGCATCCACCCAGCTGCCACTTTGCGTGGCGGACTCGACGGCGGCGTATACTGCTGCCATGGAACGCAAACCATCCTCGGCGGTGGGCAAGGCATCGCGTGTCTCTCCGCGGATTGCGGCGGCTAGGTCCACATAAATGTTAGCGACGGCAAGCGGAAACCCTTCGGGGTGTGCGATGGCAACGCGGCTCAAGCGTGTGGCTTCATCTGACAATCCACTTTCGCCCTTTTCCATGATCTGCGTTCTGCCGCCAACGGGCGTGAAATAGACTTGATTGGGTTGCTCTGACGCCCATCGCATACCACCGGTTTCGCCGAAAACCTGGATGTCAAACCCATGCTGTCGCCCGATCGCGACCGAAGATGTCCAGAGCCGGCCGATGGTGCCGCCGTCCAAGCGGAAATTGACCATCGCGTCATCTTCCAGTGTCCGGCTGTCAATCGCCGAGGCAAAATCAGCGGACAGCGTGCGCACTTCATCCCCGGCAATGAAGCACGCCATATGCATTGCATGAATGCCGCAGTCGGCAAACTGGCCTGAAACCCCGGCCATGGCCGGATCATAACGCCAACGCACACGCGGATTATCTGCGTCAGTGGCATCGCCGTGGTGGCCGTGGCTGAAATTGGTCACGACCAGACGCACCTTGCCGATTTGACCAGTGGCCACCATGTGCCGCATTTCGCGCACCATCGGATACGCCGAATAGCAATAGTTCACCGCGCAGATTTTTCCTGTGGCCTGCGCCACGCGCACGATCTCTTCCCCCTCTTCGACCGTCATGGTCATAGGTTTTTCGCACAACACATTGAAGCCAGCCTCGAGAAATGCCTTGGTAATCTCAAAATGCGTGGCGTTCGGCGTAGCGACTGTGACCAGGTCAACGCGGTCATCCCGCACCCGTTCCCCGTCGAGCATTTCCTGCCAGTTGCCGTAGGCACGATCCGCTGCAACGCCAAGTTCCTGTGCATAGGCGCGGCCCTTTTCCACGTCCACATCCAAAGCCCCGGCAGTCAGCGCAAAGTTGCCATCTGCCTGAGCGCCTAGACGATGTGCGGGCCCGATCTGGCTGCCCAAACCGCCGCCGACCATGCCCCAATTCAAACGTTTCATCGCTTTGATCTCCTAAAATCCAATCGACTGCAGGTACGTGCTGTTCACTCTTGCATCGCGTAGGCTGTCTGTGTCTGGCAGGGTTGGGTCGCAATCTTGCTCGACCGTGCACCAGCCCTCAAATCCGTTGTCGATCAGAATCTGCCGCACTTTTGGAAAATCCACATCCCCATCACCTAGATTGCAGAATATCCCCTGCCCACAGGCTTCATAAAACCCTGTTCCTTTGGCGATGACGTCTGCTTTGACGCGAGGGTCAATGTCTTTGAAGTGCATGTAGCTGATGCGTCCGATGTAGCGCTCCATAAAGGATACGGGGTCGAAACCTGCGTATGAATGATGCCCGGTGTCAAAGCAGATCTTTAGAATCCGTTCGTCGATTTCGCTCAGCAGATGTTCCAGTTCCGGTTCAAAATCCATAAACCCGGCTGCATGGGCATGGATGCCGACAGTCAGCCCGTATTCTTCGGCGCCGATTTGTGCGACATGCGCGATCCTGTCGCGATATGCCGTCCACTCAGCAGGCGCCATTTGCTCGGCATCCGCCACTCGTCCGGCAGTTGCAGCGCGTCTGGGGGAAATGGAATCGATTAAGACAAGGTGCTGTGCTCCATGCGCCTTAAGCGCTTTGCAAGTGCGGACAGAACCATCAAGCACGTCTTCCCAGGCGTCTGGATCGTGAAACGGGCGAAACACAACGCCGCCGATCAACTCCAGATCAAATTCATTCAGCGCTTCGGACAATTGAACAGGATCCTCAGGCATGAAACCGACTGGCCCCAATTCGATCCCCTTGTAGCCTGCTTCGGCGTTCTCGCGTAACACGTCGCGCCATGCAGGATTGCGCGCGTCATCTGCAAATTCCACACCCCATGAACAAGGTGCATTGCCTATTCGGATTGTCATTGTAAGGGCTCCCTATACGGACGGATGTGTCACGGTTTCCCAGGCTCGGGCTGCACTGGAACGGCGCGCGGCATCTACCACAGCGCTGACGGCCAGCCCGTCCCGAAACGTCGGCCACCTGGCTGTGCCTGTTTCGATCGCGGCCAGGAAGTCCCGCGCTTCGATAATGATCTGGTCCTGATAGCCGGTGCCGTGTCCGGGCCCTTGGCAAAAAGGCGCATAGTCCGGATGTGCCGGGCCGGTCAGGATCTGCTTAAATCCGCGTTCAGCCTCTGGACCTTCCGCACGGTAGAGCCAAAGCGCGTTTTGGTCTTCCTGATTGAAGCGGATCGCACCCTTGGTCCCTGTCACCTCGTAGATATACCCCATCTTACGACCCGTTGCCGTCCGACTGAAGAACAGATGCCCCATTGCGCCGCTGTCGAAGCGGCACATCACCTGCCCCTGATCGTCGTTGCTCACCGGTTTGCCGCCACGTGCGGTGTGTACGGTTTCGATGTCGGCCATGACGGAACCAATCGGACCAATGAGCGCTAAGGCTGCGTTGATCATATGTGGCGCCAAATCGCCCATGCACCCGTTGCCCTCACCTGCTGCACGCCAGGTCGCGGGCAAGTCGGGATCGGCATAGAAATCCTCGGTGTGTTCGCCGCGAAACCAGGTCACATCCCCAATCTCGCCCGACGCAATCAGATCGCGCGCAAATTGCGATGCGGGTGTGCGGATGTAGTTGAAGCCGATCATGTTGACTACATCCGCGCCCTCGACAGCTGCAACCATTGCTTGTGCATCCGCAACAGATGACCCCAGCGGCTTTTCGCAAAACACGGGTTTACCGAGCGCGGATGCAGCCTGGGTGATGTCCAGATGCGTTTCGGGCGGGGATGCGATAACAATCGCCTCAACCCTCGGATCCTCAACAAGATAGCGCCAATTATCGGTGCTGCGGACAAACCCAAAAGCCGCGGCATAGCGTTCAGCCGAAGCTGTCGACGTGGCTGCAACCATTTCCAGACGCGGGCGCAACGCCGTCTCGAAAACGGCCCCAACCGCAGACATAGCAACAGCATGGGCCTTTCCCATATAGCCACCACCAATGATGCCAATCCCGATCTCGGCCACGGTTCCCCTCCCGAAAAAAAATATTGCAACCGGTTGCAACACGCGTATCTATAAAGTGCGCGTCAGGTCAAGCGTCAATCCGCAACGGCCTGAAAATTGCAAGGGAGGGAGCCCGGACATGACCGACAAGACCATTCGCCTGACGACCGCGCAGGCGATCATCCGCTATCTCAATGCGCAGTTCATAGAGATCAACGGCACGCGGCAGCGGCTTTGTGGCGGGGGCTTTGGCATATTTGGGCACGGCAACGTCACTTGTTTGGGTGAGGCGTTGTATGAAGCGCGCGATACGCTGCCGCTTTATCGTGGCCAGAACGAACAAGGCATGGGGTTCGCCGCGGCGGCCTATGCAAAGTATCACCTGCGCCAGCGTTTCATGTTCTGCACCGCTTCTGCGGGACCGGGTACGGCCAACTTGTTGACGGCGGCCGCATTGGCGCATGCCAACCGTCTTCCGATGCTCATGCTGTGCGGTGATACCTTCCTGACCCGTCTGCCAGATCCAGTGTTGCAACAGCTTGAACACTTCGGAAACCCTACGTTTGGGCTTAATGATGCGTTCAAGCCCGTGAGCCGGTACTGGGATCGCATTACCCATCCTGCACAGATCATCCAGTCTTTGCCGGCCGCCATTGCCACGATGCTTGATCCAGCAGATTGTGGCCCGGCCTTTCTGGGGCTGCCACAGGATGTCCAAGGCTGGGCGTATGATTATCCGGTTGAACTATTTGAGGAGAAAACCCACCGAGTCCGACGCCAGACACCTGATCCGGCAGAGGTTACCGATGCTGTAACCCTGTTAAAATCGGCCGAACGGCCCGTCATTATCGCGGGTGGTGGCGTGCAGTATTCCAGAGCTGTACCTGAGCTAACCGCGTTTGCGGAGCAGCACGAGATCCCAGTCATCGAAACGATTGCGGGTCGGGCCAATCTGCACGATATCCACCCGCTCAACATCGGTCCCGTTGGTGTCACCGGTTCAAACAGTGCCAATGCAGTCGCCGAAGCGGCTGATGTGATCCTTTCGGTCGGCTGCCGACTGCAGGACTTCACCACCGGCTCCTGGACAGCCTTCGCCAAGGACGCCCGGATCATCTCGCTGAACGCAGCGCGCCATGATGCGGGCAAGCACATGTCGTTGCCGGTCGTGGGGGATGCCAAATTCGGCATCAAAGCGCTCTCTGGCGAAATGGCGGGCTACCAAGCGCCTGCATCCTGGGTCAGCTTCGCCAAACAAGAGCGTCAGAAATGGAATGCTTATGTGGCCGAGAACGTGAAGCCAGGCAATCGTCCCAACTCCTACGCCCAAGCCATCGGGATCGTAAATGCATTGTGTGATCCAAGGGATCGTGTGGTGGCTGCGGCGGGTGGCCTGCCTGCGGAAGTCACCGCCAATTGGCGCACGCTGGACATCGGCACGGTAGACGTGGAGTTCGGTTTTTCCTGCATGGGGTATGAGATCGCGGGGGGCTGGGGCGCGCGTATCGCACAGTCCGAAAATGAGCCTGACAAAGATACGATCGTGTTTTGTGGCGATGGCTCGTACCTCTTAATGAATTCCGACGTATATTCTTCTGTTTTAACGCAGAAAAAACTCATCCTACTGGTGCTCGACAACGGTGGTTTCGCGGTCATTAACAAACTGCAGAACAACACTGGAAACGAAAGCTTCAACAACCTTATTGCGGATACGCCGACGGTGCCCGAAGCTTTTGGCGTCGATTTTGTCGCGCACGCGGCATCGATGGGCGCTCACGCGGTGCGGGTGGATAATCCGGCTGAATTGACCGAGGCTTTCAAGGCTGCAAAGAGGGCTGATAAAACCTCTGTGATTGTAATGAATGTAGACGCCTATGAAGGGTGGACCACAGAAGGCCACACCTGGTGGGAAGTTGGCACGCCCGAAGTGTCGGCCAGCGCGAAAGTGCGCGAAAAACACACCGAGTGGGAAGCCTCACGCGTCAAACAAAGGAGGGGTGTCTGATGGCCAGTCTTCCTATTGACGCACTCACTGCCGGTATCGAGACGCGGAAGTTCGTTATTCTGGGGCGCGCGGGCATGGATATGTTTGCGCATCCTCCGGGTGTAAAAAGCGAAGAGGCTGAGGTCTTCCACGCGGATCTTGGGGGTTCATCCGCCAATATTGCCGCGGGCCTGTGCAAATTCGACTGCCACGCGGCATTGGTTACCTCTGTTTCTGACGATGCGGTTGGGCGGTTCTGTATCAACAAACTTAAAAATTACGGCGTGGAGACACAATACGTTCGTTCCGTTGGGGGCGAATTCCGCAACTCTCTGGCGGTCTATGAAAGTCGGATCGAAAATTTTCAAAACGTTATCTATCGCAACAGTGCCGCCGATTTCCAGGTCACTGACGCAGACATTCAAGCCGTGGATTTCGCGCCCTTTGGAGCACTTGTGACCGCAGGCACGGTCTTTGCCGCTGAACCCTCGCGCTCGGCAACATTCACGGCCTTTGATGCTGCGCGCACGCTTGGACTGCCGATTATTTTTGACATTGATTACCGTCCCTATTCCTGGCCATCACCCGAAGTTGCTGCGGATGTTTTGTCGCGTGCGGGTGCGGCCAGTGACATGATCGTTGGCAATGACGAAGAGTTCGGCTTTATGGCTGGCGACATGGCCAAGGGTTTGCAAAAGGCGCAAAGCCTCGCGGACGATGGCGTCGCGATCGTTATCTACAAGATGGGTGAAAAAGGCGCTGTAACCTTTTCCGGTGGCAAGGAAATTCACACTGGGATCTATCCTGTAAACGCCGTGAAACCTAATGGTGCGGGGGATAGCTTCATGGCTGGTTTGCTGTCCGGCATCGCCGAGGGGCTCCAGCTGCGCGATGCTGTTTTGCGCGGCTCTGCCTGCGCCTCCATCGTGGTCTCGAAACCGGGTTGCGCTCCGGCCATGCCCAATCACGCCCAGCTCGCCGCCTTTCTGGCGGATCATCCCGGCCCAACTGAGAGGTAATGCGATGCATATCCCCCCCTTCGACAACCAAAATAAACCCATCGTGGATGTAAACGACACGCTTGTGCCGCTGAATTACTTCAACATTGTCAAGCTCAAGAAAGGCGAGAGTTTCGGGTATGCCGTTCCCGGGTTTGAGACCTGCATTGTGCCCGCGACGGGTCTCTTGGACGTGACCGTCGGTGGTTTTGAGGTGAAGTCACTCGGTGGGCGCGGTGTCGATGTCTGGGACGGAGATCCTGAAGGCGTCTACGTGCCGACGGGTGCCGAGGCGCGGTTCACCTGCCTTTCCGACACGGCGGAAATTTTTGTCGCGGGCGCCAAGTTTGAGGGTGTTCTGGAACCCTTTGCAGTGCGCAGTGAGGAGCTGGACTTGATCCAATATGGTTCTGACGACACTAAAACCCATCGCAAGATCAAGCACATTCTGGGTGCTAATCAACACGAGCGTGTCGGCCGCCTTCTGGTTTCAGAACTCTTCACTGTTGGTACAGGCGGTTGGTCCGGCTTTCCCAGCCATAAGCACGACACGGACCGGCTACCGGACGAGACCCGTCATGACGAGACCTATAATTTCCGTTTCAAACCTGACTACGGTTCGGGCCTTCAGATGCTGCAGCGCGAAGATAATGTATCTGGTGATGCGTACCATATCGTCGATGGTTCAACGATCTGTATCGATAAAGGGTATCACCCCTGTTGCGTCCTGCCCGGTTATGAAATGTATTATTTCACGATCCTCGGCGGCTTGAGCCAACGTAGCCTAAAGCAGTATTTTCAACCGACCCATGCAGAGCAATTACACACCATCCCAGGTATTATGGACATGGTGGCCAAGTTCAAATGATAGTTTTACACATGCGATTCCGCCCGGTTGTTTGCCGCCTTCAAAGAGGTGCCGCATGACCCTTGCAACGCTTTCAGAGGTTTTGCGCCCCGCATTGAACGGTGGGTACGCTGTTGCCGGACTTGTCTGTTTGGGATGGGAAGACATGCGGGCCTACGCCCATGCCGCCGAAGCCGAAGGGGTGCCGGTAATTTTGCAGGCCGGTCCGTCCTGTCGCAAGCACACGCCTTTGCCAGTGCTGGGCAAGATGTTTCGCACGCTGGCGGAGAGCGTTTCTGTTCCCATCGTCGCACATCTGGATCATGGCTACACAGTCGATGAATGTCAGGAAGCATTGGATGCAGGGTTCACGTCGTTGATGTTCGACGGTTCCCGGTTGCCGCTGGCCGAGAATATCGCGCAAACGGCCCAGATCGCACAGATGGCCCATGCTGCTGGCATTTCCTGCGAGGGTGAAATTGGCTTTGTGGGGTATTCTGATGGCGCCAAATCCGAGGGTACTGATCCGCAGGAAGCGGCTCAGTTTGCAGCTGACAGTGGCGTGGATGCCATGGCGATCTCTGTCGGGAATGTGCATCTGCAACAGAATAAGGAAGGGGGGTTGGACGAAGCCCGCATTCGTGCGGTCGAAGCCCTCACGGATCTGCCGCTCGTGATCCACGGCGGGTCTGGCGTACCGGTGGCGCAGCGCAGCGCCCTTGCGCGCGGATCAAAGATTTGCAAGTTCAATATTGGCACCGAATTGCGCATGGCTTTTGGCGGCGCCCTTCGGGAAACCCTCGCTGCGGATGATACGCAATTTGATCGTGTGCAGATTCTGAGTGCGCTGGAAGCACCCATTGAGACCGCCGCGCGCACAGTTCTACGAGCCTTGGCAGCAACGTAAACTGAAACAAGGGAAAATTCATGATATCCATCGGAATTCTGGGATGTGGTCGGATCGGGCAGGTTCACGCGGGCAGCCTTGCGCGGATGCCGCAGGCGCGTCTGACGGCGGTGGCGGATGCGATACCAGAGGCTGCCGAAACACTTGCAACCGTGTCAGGTGCGGTGGCACGCTCTGCGGAAGACATTATATCCAGTCCAGATATTGACGCGGTGATCGTCGCAACCCCGACCGCGTTGCACTACGATCAGATCCATGCGCTCGCACAGGCTGGAAAAGCAATTTTCTGCGAGAAACCGATTGATCTTTCGGCGGACCGTGCAGCGGAATGCAAGGCAGCTGTAGAGGCGGCGGGCGTGCTGTTTATGACCGCGTTCAATCGTCGTTTTGATCCAAGTTTTGCGCATCTGCAGGCGCAACTGGCCGGTGGCGTCATAGGGCTCGCGGAACTGGTCGTTATCACTTCGCGCGACCCTGCCCCGCCACCCGTCAGCTACATCAAGCAATCTGGTGGCCTGTTTAGAGACATGATGATCCATGATTTCGATATGGCGCGGTTTCTTCTGGGCGAAGATCCGGTAGAAATCTACGCAGTGGGTGCATGCCTGGTGGATCCGGAAATTGGCAATGCGGGGGATATCGACACAGCGATGGTCACGCTAAAAACCGCCAGCGGTAAGCTAGCGCAGATCAATAACTCGCGTCGGGCCACCTATGGATACGATCAGCGGATAGAAGTGCATGGTGCCTCTGGCATGCTGCAGGCTGGAAACCAATTGGAACACCATGTCGTGCACGCCAGACAAACCGGTTTTGCCAGCGCTCCAAACAAACATTTTTTTCTGGAACGCTACGCCGCCGCTTATCTCGCCGAATTGCAGTGTTTCGTAGATGCTTTAAACGGTGCCGAAGTGATCATCCCGGGCATTTCGGATGGGGTTGCTGCACAACGCCTTGCGGATGCGGCCGCCCAATCCTATGCCGCAGGCGTCCCAGTGCACTTGAAATTATCGTAATAATTGCATGAGCTTACGAAGTGAGTGCTTGGCGACGCGCCAGTTCAGACACTTTCGCATAGCTAAGGTTGAGATCGTTTAACTCATCGTCCGACATCGAGGACATTTCAGCGTGTAACTGGCGGTGCTTTGCCTTTCGCGCGGAATACTCGACGAATTTCTTAATTAGTGACATGGCGCGCTCCTTCTCATGTTGGAGTGTGTTTCGGTGCTGCTCTAATTAGGCAAATGCTGCATGTGCACAATACCCGTGGATGCAAACCTGTTATGCGTCTTTGGCATGCCAAGTGCTAATCGCGCAGACGATACATTGATCTTCCTGGTGTTTTGCTTTCTACGATGCTGTCGTTGTGTGCTTGTAGGAATGCTTGCTCAAAAATCGATGCATAAGGTGCCCAACGAATGGTAAGACTTGAACGCGCAAAAGGACCTTCGAGCCGAACCTTTATGTTTCTGACAAAGAGTTTTCCTGGATGCGCCGAACTGGATGCAGCAGATAGCTTAGAACTGAACGTTCGCCTGTTAAGATATCAGCAGTGACTGTCATTCCGGGGCGAACTGCCACGGGCCCATCGCCAGTTGGCACACTACTCGGCAAATCAACAGTGACACGATACACGACTTCGCCCGTTTCATCGATAAAACTCGTGGGCGACACCTTCGTCACTTTTGCGGATATGCTGCCGAACCGTGTGAAGTCATAACTTACAACTTTAAGACTGACATTCATTCCCTCTCGAATAGCGCCGATCCGATCTGCGGAGATCTTGACCATGGCACGATAGGCCGTCCCAGGAGGAACGATTTCAGCAATGACATCGCCAGGCGCGACAACCTCCTTGGCGCGCAGGACGTCAAGGCGGTGAACCTGCCCGCCAACAGTCGTGCGTACTTCAGCCCTGGCGATGCGTGCTGCTGCATCTGCAGCGGCTTGACCCAGCGTTGTCAGTTCTTCTTCGATTTTCGTCCATCGGACAGCTGCGTCACGCCGCCGCTGCGCAAGCAATTCATCGCGCCGGCGTGCGTTTTCAGCACGCGTGTTTTCTAGCTCGATGCGGCGCCCCTCTACTTCCTCTAACGTTCGCATCAGTTGAAGTGCGTCCCGTTGCAAACGTTCGCGGTCAATTAACCGCACTGTTCCACTGTCGATATAGCGATCATATCGAGTGATCTGCTCTTCAACGATGCTTTGTTCGGCTGCGATTGTCTGGGCCCGAGCGGCTGTGCTCTCGGCCTGGCTGGACAATCTGAGGTCTTCCGCAGTAATTCGGTCGAGCTGTGCTGCAAGAAACACCTGTTCTGCCCAAAAGGCTTCTGCTGCCGGATCACCTGCCCCGCGCGCGGTCGGCAGTTCTTGCCCGTCGGCATGCAACAGGAATTGAACCCGCTCTGCTTCGGCTTCCAAGGTTTCGATCCGTACGGCCAAAGACAATGCTTCGCGTTCAATATGATCGGTTTCAAAGTGCAAAAGAATTGAACCTGCTGGGACAGTGGCGTTGTTTTTCGCCTGCAGCTCACGCACGACCCCCCCATCCGGGTGTTCGATTCGTTCAATCTGACCTTGTGGCTCAATCGTGCCTGTGCCGCTCACTTTCTCTTCGACATGCACCAGAGCTGCCCAGACGAGAGCAAAAGCCACACCCGCCGTACATGCGGCCACAGTTAGGCGCGCAGCACCGCTGTCGCGTACTTCGTCTAATGCAGAATGTGGCGTCAGTACCGGGTCCACATCGCGTGGCCCGCCTCGTTTGCTTTGGGCATGGGATGTGTTTTTTTCTGAGGAAACTTTGGTCATCAGGCTTGATCCCTTTTTCCAGTATTGAGTTGTAAGCGCGCCCTGCCTTCCGCAATCTGCAGTATGGCGTCAGTAGCGCGAATGACGCTGGGGCGATGGGTCACAACGAGGCTGGTCATTTCGCCTCTGCGTTGTTTAAGCGCTTCGATAAGAGCGATATCAATTGCTGGATCCACATCTTCTGAGGGTTCGTCCAGCATTAGGACCGCCGGTTTCCTGAGCAAAGCTTGAGCCACGGAAATTGCAGTGCGTACACCGCCGGACAAAAGCGTTGTGTCCACGGTTGGATCAATGCGACTGTGGATGCCGTCGGGTAGCCGTTCCAATAGCCGCGCGAGCCCAACCTCGTTCAATGCTGCTTCGATCTGCGCATCAGACACCAGAGGGTCAACAAACCGCAGGTTTTGCGCCAGGGACCCATAGATCAGCAAAGGCCTTTGAGGAATGAGCATGATCCTTGAACCCAATGCGGTATTGGACATTTCTGCGAGATTGACGGTGCCCAGGCGCACGCTGCCTGCCTGCGGTTGAATTTGCCCGGATAGTACGCCGAGCAGAACGGATTTCCCGGAGCCAGAGGTTCCCGTTACGGAAATGAAGAGACCGCCTGGGATATCGAGTGAGACACCTGCAAGGGTCGGCACATGCGCTTGGGGACCACGTAGAAACACGTTGGATGCGGACAATGAAACTGCACGTTGGCTCTGTGTTTCAATGTCAGGAAGGCTTTCTTCTTCGGCAAAACGCATCATTGCGTCGATCTGCTGAAAAAGCCGTGTTAGATCGCGGGTCTTGGGCAGGATCAGCAATCCCTGTTGGATTGGCGCGACAGCGCGCCATGTCAACATGGTGATTGCAACCAGTTGGCCGCCGCTCAATGCACCGGTGATGGCGCGCTCGGCGCCGATGAAGATGACGCTTGTGGCCGCGAGTGGCATGAACAAATAGGAAAGGGCTTCCAAACTGGAAGCCGCACGGCTGAGGCGGAAGCGTGCTGTCACGACCGCGCCAACCGCGCGCTGCGACTTGTCCATCCAAGGCCAGGCAAGTCCGTTACGTGCAATAAATTCTTTTTTCTGAATCAATTCCATCTGGATTTTCGTCAGTGCGCTGCGGGCTTTCGACAGATTTGCTGCCCGTCGCGTCAAAGCAGGCACGAGTGCAATGCCAGCGAGCATGAAGACTGCAACTAAACCAAAGAGAACAAGCGCCAGAACGGGTGATAAGCAGGCAATGGTCGCGACGAGGATCAATGTAACGGGCAGTTCCAGTGCAACGATCGTGAAGGGCCCTGCGAAGACATCGCGCAGGCCCTCCAGTTCGCGTAGACGCACGGTTTGTTCACTGATTGGAGCCTGGTCGATCATTTTGCGCGGCAGTCTAAGCAGCTTGTTGAAAAGAGCCCCACCTAGGATGTATTCAAAACGTCCGGAGGTGCGCCCTAAAAGCCTCGCTTTTAGGCTTCGCAGACTGAGATCAAGCAGAAAGAGAGTGCCTGCCCCAATCAACAGCGCAACCAGAACACGCGGTTGTTGGCCGGAAATCACGAGATCAAAGAGAAAAATGACCATGATCGAGAACATGACCGTCAACACGCCACTGACGAGCGTCAGGAATAGCGCCAGTCGCAAGTCTGGTGCGAAACGCATGAAAGTCTCAAAGGTGAAGCTTTCGCGCATTGTGGTGCGTTCATGTGAAAAAGGCGCTGTGCTTGGCGCAAAATCTACGTAGCTGCAACGTTGCCGCATTCGTAAAACGCGGGTTTCTGGATCCATTGTGCCGGCGGCGGGTCGTACAGCATGGAGTTTTTTCCCGGATCTGGGGTCGAGCGCCCAAAGGCGCGTTTCATCGTCTACAAAAAGGCCAATAGTGCCATCGCGCAGAATGTCGCGTGCAGGCAAACGCCGCACACGGCATGTATATCCCAAATTGCGCATGACCTCTCGCAGCGTGGCGAGTTCCAGTCGGTCGATTAGATAGGGCATGGCTCCGGCGAGGCGACTTGCATCTGGCGCCCAGCCCAGCCTTTCGAGAAGGTCCAACAGAAGATTGGCGTCTTGAGAATCCATCGGAAGGCCAGATATGCTACCCGACGTTAAACCATCAAGGAGTGCGTCATAATCCCACCGCGAAACGCTTTTGGGCAGCGCAGGTTCAGGAGAAGCGTCCGAGGAAGCATGCGTATGATCGCGCAGAGCCATTGTTCATAGCCCCTTTGGAACCGCACGCAAATGTGTGTCGAGATCCAGCGTCTGCGTTGCGAGTGCCGTGTAGGAGGGCCGGTTACTCACGAGGATCAGGATGTGATCCTTTGCACGCTTTTTAAGCCAGGCCAGCAGCTTTTGGTCGGTCTCAAAATCAAGACCAGAGTTAGCCGTTTGAAACACCACCACATCTGGAAGCGTAACCAGACCACTAATATTGGACACGATCCTTTGGGCGGATTGCGGCAGACCATCGTTGTCAGAGCGCACAGGTGTCAAAAGACCCCGCGGGCTATGACCCAAAACACTTTGTAACCCCAGTTCCCGCGCGAGACTTATTGCTGTTTCCCGGTGCCGGTCTGGGCGAAATGCGCAGATATTGTCAAATAGCGTTCCTTCAAGCAACTGTGCGTCTTCGGAGAGCAGCCGGATCCGGTCTTGCCGGTCCTGAATATCGAATTCGACCAACGGGCGATCGTTTATTTCAACCGTACCTTCTGCGATGGCCAGTTCTCCAAGAAAGAGCCGTGCTGCAACCGCAAGGCGGATCGTATCTGTACCGCGCAACAAAAGGCAGTCGCCGGTGTTAAGCGCGATGTCGATGTTTTCCATCACGATCCCGAACTCTGGATCAGGATAGGTTGTGACATTGCGCAAGGTGAATCGTTCAACGCATTGAAGTGGTTTTTCACCTGCTACACGCTGGACTCCCCCGGTCAGAGCGTCGAGATCTGCTTTCGCTTGACGTGCGTTCTCCATGCTCGAGAGATAGCCCTCCACCCGTAAAACCGGTTGAACGACACGTCCGCTCAGGACGACAACGGCGGCAAGCACACCGATACTCGCCTCTCCGGATACCACAAGGAAGCCTGCGGTCGCGGCGGTCACCAATGGTACGACGTTACCAATTGCAGCCGTCAAGCCTTGCGCCAGATGGATGCCGCGCGTGGTGTCGCGCGTTTGACTGGCCGATCTGGCCAGCAACCGTTCCTGCCGACGGGCCATCAGGTTTCTGATCTGGAGCGCGCGGACAGATTTGATGCCGCCCAAGACTTCGCTGAAGAAACTGTAGCGGCGCGCGTCGGTTTCAAAACGGTCCTGTCGGGCGGTATCGATCCGCCCGCGTAACCAACTGAGCCCCAAGAACGTTAGCGCCAGCATAAGCGCGACCGTCAGCGCTACAAGCGGAGAAAGCAACGCCATCACGACAAGAAACAGCCCAGCAAAGGGCAGATCCAACATTGCTGCTGCCGCACCGTCAGCGCGTTGGCTGCGCAAGCGGTCAATGGCCGACATCTGTGTGACCAACGTGCCAGAGTCCACGCGCTTTCGCTGCGCAGGATCCTCCATCAACTGTGCCCAGAATACGCGAGAGTAAGACAGTTGTTCAAATTGACCGGCAAAGAATGCCAAAAGGCGTGCCCGTGACAACCGCAGTGCACTATCGACGGCCAAAGCAAACGCGACCATGATCGCCAAGACGATTAACGTCTCATGCGCCTGGTTCGGTATTACCCGATCGTAAATCTGCAACATGGCCAGAGGCACCGCTAGCGACAAAAGATTTGCCACCAACGATGCTGCGAGGATCGCAGGATCCCACGTTACAGACTTGAGAATTGTTACATCACTCATAAAACCATTCCACCGAATAGTTTCTTAAATGATAGAAATTAAAATTAAGATAAGTCTGGTTTGCTACCAGGTGACGCGCTCTATGTCCACGAATGCCACCGACCCACCGTCATCAAAGCTGACAACGCCTGAGGCATCACTGGACAGTTCCAACACGCCGCTGTTGAGTGATGTAACGGAATGACCACCGTCAAGCACCAGCGTCCAGCCATCGCCATCCACAGTATCACCGTTTACAGAAGTTACGCCGCCGCCCATACCGTCGAGTTGCAGCGTATCTGTCCACGATCCGCCAGCGCCACCTTCGACGACATCGTTGCCCTGCATCGCAGCGATGAAAAACACATCATCCCCGTCCGCGCCCTGCAAAAGATCGTCGCCAGCGCCGCCCTCGAGGCTGTCGTCGCCAACCCCGCCAAACAGCGTGTCGTTGCCGTCGCCACCTTCCAGGCTATCGTTTCCGATCCCGCCATCGATACTGTCCTCGCCACGGCCGCCATCGATGGCATCGTTGCCCTCACCACCAATCAATGTGTCAGCGCCAAAGTCGCCAGAGAGAGTATCGTTCCCCTCGCCACCTTCAATATAGTCAGCACCTTTCATGCCAACGATATTGTCATCACTCGTTGAGCCAATGATTGTGTCGGCACTATCGGTGCCTGAAATCTCATCGACGTCGATGAGGGATACATTGGAAAAGTCAAAATTTGCGTTGGCATCCATCGTGCCGAGCATTTCGCCCGAAACACCGCTGCCATCGATGATTTCAAAGCCCTGTGCATCAGAGAAGGTGCCCTGAATCCTGTAGGTACCTGTATTTGCATCCAGAACAATCTGGTCGACGCCGCTATTGCCGCTGTCCGTCAGAACATTAGAAGTTGCAAAGTCGCTTGACGACAGAAAAATCGTGTCTGACCCTTCACCCGTTTCAACGGTATCACCGTGTGCGTTTGTATAGACGACATCATCGCCCGCACCCGCGTCTATGAGGTCTGCCTGATTTGTACCCATAATCGTGTCATTGCCAGCGCCCCCAACAATGTCGATTCCAGTGTTAATGTTTGATGCTTGAATGACGTTAGCTTGATCTGAAAGGATCAGCCTTTCCACTTCCGAAAACGTGATGGTGTCGTTTCCATCGGTAATCGTCCCGTCTTCATTATCCGTGTAGGTAACGGTTACCGGGCCGGAGAGCTGTGACAGATCGATCACATCGCTATCTGTGCCACCTTCGCCGCCCCTGATTGTGTCAGCGCCGAAACCGTCCTGAACGATGAACGTGTCCGCATCGTCACCGCCACTTATGCTGTCAGCGCCTTCGCCGCCCTCTATTGTGTCTTGGCCGGTACCCCCCAAAATGCTGTCGTCGCCCGCGCCTCCCGAGAGCATGTCATTGCCTGCCGACCCTATTAGGGTGTCGTTGCCCGCATCACCACGCAATGTATCATTGCCGGTGCCGCCATCCACGGAGTCATTGCCCGCACCGCCTGAAAGATCGTCATCATTGTTCCCGCCGTGGATGCTGTCGTTGCCTTCGCCGCCGTCGACTGTGTCATTGGATGCACTGGTGAAAATGGTGTCATTGCCTGCGCCACCGAGGACACTGTCGGTCCCAAAGGACTCCGAGATGTAATCATCGCCTGCGCCTGCGTCGATCACGTCGTTTCCTGATCCACCAGAGATCGTATCATTTCCGGCGCTACCTATGACTGTGTCATCACCCGACCCCGCGGCAATGTCTGCGCCGACATTGCCAGCTGACGCATCCAAGCTATCGCTTTGATTGGTAAGGTTGATGCCTTCGATTTCCGAGAAGGTGATCGTATCGGTGCCGTCGGTGATCGTGCCCTCTTCGTCGCCCGTGTAGGTCACGGTGACAGGGCCGGAAAGGCCTGACAGATCAATCACATCAGCGTCATTGCCGCCTTCACCACCGACAATCGTGTCATTGCCAAAACCATCCGTAATCCCGAAAACATCCGCATCATCGCCGCCTGAAAGGCTGTCAGCGCCGTCTCCGCCAAGGATCGTATCGCTGCCAGCGCCGCCTTCTATCGTGTCGCGCGCACCGTCGTCGGTTGCATCGACTGCGCTTGCATTCCCACTTGATGCATTATTGTCCAAACCGCTGACGTCAAATCCTGCGAGATAGTCGTCGCCTTCGCCACCAGAGATGGAATCCGCGCCTTCGGAACCTTCAATTGCGTCGTCACCGTCACCTCCCAACAAGGTGTCATTCCCAACATCGCCGGTAATGTTGTCGTTTCCGGCGCCACCATCTACCCAGTCATCGCCGTCATCACCGCTGCCCCCATCACTTCCCTTGATGACATCGTTTCCATCTCCTCCAAGCAAAGTATCGGCGCCGCTGCCCCCATAAAGCGTGTCACTGCCTTCATCACCTTCGATGACGTCATTACCGCTACCGCCCGCAAGTGAATCGCGCCCGTCACCGCCTTCGATGTCCAAAGCTGTCGTGTTACTGGTGGCATCTACGACGTCCGCCTGATCGGTCAGTATGAACCGTTCGACTTCCGAGAAGGCGATCGTGTCGGTCCCATCAGAAATCGTGCCCTCTTCGTCGCCGGTGTAGGTGACGGTGACTGGCCCAGAGAGACCGGACAAATCGATCACATCGTCGTCGGTGCCGCCTTCGCCACCCTTGATTGTGTCAGCGCCGAAACCGTCCTGAACGATGAACGTGTCCGCATCGTCACCGCCACTTAGAACATCGGCGCCAGACGCGCTTTGCAGGGTGTCGTCGCCAGACCCGCCCGAAAGCGTGTTTGCATCGCCACCCGCGACCGAAATGTGATCATCTCCTTCTTCACCGTAAAGCGCATCATTGGATTGTGAAGCGACTTCTGAGGATGTGATAGTGTCGTTGCCTGCGCCGCCATAAATCGTGTCGTCGTCGCCTACACTTGCCTCGTCACCGGCCTCGATAACGTCGTCTCCGTCGCCCCCGTCGATGAGATCATCCCAGTCACCACCATCAATGGTGTCATTGCCATCACCCCCATAAAGGGTATCCAGCCCGCCTAACCCGGAAATACTGTCATTGCCATCACCGCCATCGATCAGGTCACCGCGGCCTAAGCCGCCATCGCCACCGATGATTGTGTCGTCGCCACTCCCTGTTGAGATGGAAACCTTTGTGGATGCGCTGCCGTCCACATGATTGTCCTGATCACTCAGGATGAGATGCTCTATTTCCGAAAAGGTGATTGTGTCAGAACCGTCAGTAATTTCACCGGATTCGTCACCAGTAAATGTAACGGTGACGGGCCCGGTAAGGCCGGACAGGTCAATCTGATCGTTGTCATCGCCACCCGCAATGGTGTCATTGCCAAAACCGTCCGACACAACAAAGCTGTCGGCACCGGCGCCGCCTTGAAGATCATCATTGCCAGCATCGCCCTCTAAAGTGTCGTCGCCAATACCGCCTGTTAATGTATCGTCCCCACCACCACCGGACAGGCTATCATCGCCTGCGCCTCCTTGGAGGTTGTCGTCACCGACTGCCGCATAAAGGGTATCATTCCCCGCGCCACCGATTGCCGTATCGTCGCCATCATTGGTGTTCAAGAGCACTGCATCTGTTGCCGCACTGGCATCGATACTGTCTTTTGAATTTGTGCCACTGATCGTTTCGAATGCACTGAAAGTGCCGGTTGCGCCATCCGCAGTCACAAAATCGCCCGAACCATCGCCATCAAAAGTGACAGTTGTTGATCCGCTCGCATCATCAAACTGCAGGCTGTCAGAGCCATCACCGCCATCAAAGTCATTGCCTGTTCCGGCATCACCTGAGACATTTATCTGGTCGTCCCCGTCGCCCGCATTGACGGTATCAGCGCCATCTCCGGAATCGATGATGTCCGCGCCCGTTCCGCCGGTGATCACGTCTTCTTCGGACGTACCCGTGATGGTTTCGCCGGTATTGCCAGCGGCGTAACTACCTTCGAAATCCGTGACGTTGAGCGTCAGAACTTCGTCATAGATCTCTCCGAACTGGTCAAAGGTTCGGATTGTGAGCGCAAAAGATGCATCGGTTTCAAAATCGACGTCCTGGCCGCTGCGCAGGCGGATTTCATTGCCAACGACTTCGAATTTGCCCGACGGATCGGCGATCAGGCTGTAGGTATGGCTGTCGCCTGCATCGGAGTCTTGCGTTGTTAGGGTTGCGACCGTGGCCCCGGATGGATCAAAAGCAGCAGCGAAGGACCCACCATCCGACACGGTTTCATTTACTGCGCCACCAGTCATCACGATATCAGTGGGTGCGTTGTTTGCCTGCCGTTCAGCCTCGATCTGCATATCCGTGTCGGTAAATGTGCCATCGTCGAACTGGAAATTTTCGACCCCTGTTACCGTGTCGGAACCTAGATTTTCGTCTAGCGTCAGATCCGTTATGGTAAACGTGTCGGTCGCGCTGTCGTACTGAATGGAGAAGTCATCGAGGTTGCCATTGTACTGCGCTGTGTCGGTACCATCACCACCATCAATAATGTCATTGCCACCACCACCGACCAGTCTGTCGTCGCCTGTGCCGCTGTCGATCGTATCTGTGCCTTGCCCGCCTTGTACCGTATCGTTGCCTGCGCCCGCCGAGATTTCGACCCCGGCGTTGTCTGCGGTTGCGTCAACGGAATCTGCCTCGTCCGTGAGCGTCAGGCTTTCCACCTCAGAAAAGGAGAGCGTGTCTGATCCATCGGCAATTGTGCCCGCTTCATCGCCGGAATAGGTTACTGTTACGGGTCCTGGCGCGCTTGACAGGTCGATTGAGTCATTGTCGTTGCCGCCTTCACCACCGGCAATGGTCGTGTCGTTGAAGTCGTCGTAGACTTGGAATGTATCCGCGTCATCGCCACCTGACAGGCTGTCTGCGCCTGACTGGTTCGACAGAGTATCATCACCCAAGCCACCAAACAGCGTGTCATTGCCCGCACCGCCGCTTAGATTGTCGTCGCCCGCGTGGCCATATATCTGGTCATTTCCCGCGCCCCCATCAACGCTGTCATTCCCGCCGCCCATAAAGGCCTGATCATCCCCGTCGCCTGTCAGAACGGTTTCGTCGCCGAGGTAACCGGAAATGGTATCATTTCCATCGCCAGTGCTGATATGAAAATCCGTTGTCACAGTGTTCGACTGGGCATCTACGCTGTCGGCGCCATCCGTCAGAGTTAAACGTTCGATCTGTTCAAAGGCGATGGTCTCTGCGCCATTAAAGATCGTACCTGCTTCGTCGGCTGTATAGGTTACCGTGACAGGGCCATCTGGAGCAGAGACATCAATGTCATCCTGATCCGAATCGCCTTCGCCGCCAATAATTGTATCATTTCCGAAGTCTTCGGGGACAACAAATGTGTCGTTACCCTCGCCGCCCATGCGCATGGTCCCAGCATCAACGACGGGGGTGTCTTCTGCTTCTGTGGCGGTTCGTGTGGTGCTTTTTGATGCTGTCCTCGGGCTGGCGGTGTCGGAGAAAACTGCGTCATCGTCACTTACGGTGGTCGTGGGTGCAACTGCTTCGACGTCGCCGGCCTCGCCAGAGTTTGAATTGTCGGTTGTGTCATAAGGCGCCAACGACAACGGAGCGATTGCGGGTGACGCTGTCGCACCTGATGCGGCGCTGTTTTCGGGGCCGGCGTCGTTTTGTGGTGATGTCGCTTTCTCAGCCGTTGGGGTGACATCTGCTATATTGGTCGACATGTCGATATCGGCTGTGCTTCCTTCCGGAACGCCCGGAGCGTCGTCGGGCACGAAATCTTGGTCTGTGTTTGCCTGAGAAAAGACGGGGAGCACACCGAGAAATGCAGCGCTTGCCGCGCCAATCTGTGCGTCAGCGCCACCAGACTCGCCGTTTTTTTGAAGTGACCCGGAGTCCTTCTCGGCGTCTGATTTTTGTTTTTGCTGCTGCTGCGCCGGCGCTTTCGCACCTGCGACAGGCTTTGAAGGCCCACTACTCATCACACACATCCACTCACACTTGCGACCCACCCGTCGCTACGCGCGCACTAGAAAGTAAAAGTTTTAACAGTCTCTTAATTGTTGGGCGGATCGGGGGGTCTGAAACGTATGGCTGCGCCCACCTGCACTATGGCTGAGAACTGATAACCTACGGTAAATCTTTAGGCATTACCCCTGACGATAAGCGTTAAAAAGGCTTTTGAACCTGTTCCTGCCAGATCGAGCAAATGATGAAAATTTTATTTATTCATAAGAACTACCCTGCACAGTTCGGGCGTCTTGCGCATTGGTTGGCTGGGCAAGGCTGGGATGTCACATTTGCAACGGCCCGCGATGACGTTGCATCAAAAGACCTTAAACTTGTGCACTTTGACACGCACCGTGAACCCTCTGAAAAGACGCATCATTACTTGGTGGGGACGGAACGCGCGGTCTTATCTGGTCAAGGGTTGGTACGCACGGCAATCGCGTTGAAAGATCAAGGCTATCGGCCCGACGTCGTTGTTGCTCATTCAGGTTGGGGGGTGGGTTTTTTCGTCAAAGACGTTTGGCCTCGGGCCAAATATGTGCAGTATGCAGAGTGGTATTACAGCTACCCTCATGCGGATCGGACACCCTATTTTGAACCTCAGCACCCCGTTGAAGAACGTGCCAAGGCCAGGATCCGGAATGCGCCATTCTGGCTGGATTTTAGTGCTGCAGATGCGACGGTCTGTCCGACCTATTATCAAGCATCACAGTTTCCAAACAAAGTCCAAGATCAGATCACTGTCTTGAATGACGGATTTGATACGAAGGCCCATTCCCCTGCGCCAAGTGATACGGCGTTCCTAGAGGCGCAAGGTATTCCGTCGCAAGCCAGGCTTGTCACGTACATCGCGCGTGGGATGGAGCCAACCCGGGGCTTTCCGGAAGTCATGAAAGCCGTCGCGGCACTACAAAAGACCTGCGATGACGTGCATACGATTATCATTGCAGGAGATCGTGTCGCCTACGGTCCTAAGTCGGAAGGCGCGTCTTGGAAAGAACGGATGCTGGACTCGCTTGATCTGGATTTGTCTCGTGTGCATTTTACCGGTCTTGTTCCGAGGGCCAGCATGATCAAGTTTCTGCAAGCTTCTAATGCCCATCTCTATCTTTCCGCACCATTCGTTTTGTCTTGGTCCTTTATCGAATCGATGGCATGTGGTGCGCCAATTGTTGCGGCGCGTTCAGCTCCAGTCGAGGAATTCATGACGCATCGCTTGACCGGCCTGTTGGTGGATCCCTTTAAGACTGAAGACGTCGCGTTCGCCTTACAGGAAATGTTGGAAAACCCATCTTTTGCGAAACAAATGGGTGCAGCAGCCCGTGCTGAGATTGTTAAAAAATATGATGGGGAAGCGGTGATCTTTCCAAGAGCGGCGCGCTTTTTCGGTGATTTATGTGACGTGGAACGCCCCAAAACCAGCGCATCCGCCGAAAGCCAAGCAACTGAGCGTTCTGCTTCGGGCAGATCTTTCTGACGAGCCGTGCGTGTCTTTGGATGGGGCAGCGCAAGTCTAGGCAAAAGTCACTTCAATTCACCTAGCTCAGTGCCAAGCCTGTTAATGTTTGGCGTATGAGTTGATGTGTGCCGGCATGTGGAAAAACAGATTGGCCCCAAAATTCTCAAGCGGAAGTTCGGCCTGTTAACCGGAATTTGAGGCTCTGTATTTTAAGTGGGATTACATACTGAAAATTTGACCGCATCGTCTTGTAGGAGTCTGTTATGCGTCGTCGTGATATCATTTCAATCTATGCCAGCGGGCTGTGCGAACTTTGCCTTTCTGCACTCGGATTCGCCATTACAGGTTTGATCCTACTGCAAACATTTGCAATGGTCTTTGATACGATTTTGAACGCTGAAGCTGTCCTGTTTTTCCTCTGGCAATGCATCATGCTTATGGCGCTTTGGCCGGGCCAGACATTCTGGACCATCCGCAGAAAAACAACTACGGGCTGTGAACACAGTATCATTGGCGCGCCAAGTGAGGATGATATCGTCGCGCTGAACCGAGTGAGCGCGCGCCGCTTTTGCAAGCGCGCGGGTCATTGAAACACCAACACTTTCGATTTTTACAGTTCTAATGGTGCGGCCAGGTGGATTTCGCCCGAGACAGCGGTAACATCTCCTCCCTGCGCGACCATGTCTTTGGCAAGGTTCAGCATGCGTTTCCAACTGTCACGGTGCGCCCTGCTCTGCCACTGATCGCGAGGGTCATCCTCGTATTTCTGCATGGTCGGTATCAGCACCATCATCGTTTCAAACACTAAAAGGCGCGGCCCAAGCAATGGTACGCTTGACACGAAGAAAGTGTGGGCCGGCGCAAGCGCGGCTGCGGCAGCCTCCATCATCTGCCAGCCCCTCTCGCCCATTACGTCGCGCCGCGTCCGCTCGCTGCGTAGATCCGGCGCATTAAGGCGCAGTTCACCAGTCTGGACTTGCCAGCCCAAGTGTCGGCCTTTGGGGTCCGCGAAACGTGCAGGTAAATCACCGTCAATGCAGCCATGTTGAAACAAAAAGGCCATCTCGCGTGCGACTGTGAACAGCAACTGGCCTGCCGGCGAATACGTGCGTGATCGGGGCAGTGAGCCCCAGCCATCACAAATGTCATGATCATCCCATTGGGCCAGAGAAGGCACAAGGGCGAATATCCAGGCATAGGAGGGGTCTTCAAGCAAAGCGATGTAACGTGCAGCGAAACGACTGCGCAGGTGGTCGCGCAAACCGTCCAAATCTGCGCGGGTTGGGTCGCGCGGCACCGACTTTGGCCAATCCTCACTCAGTCGATGCCCCTTGGTCGCTTCATCTGCGTAAATCTGGTCACCGCCGTGCAGCAGTAAGGAAAAGGGCGTGGTTGGATGATGTGAACAAAACCGCGCCCACATGGCATTTCGCTCCGCCGGATCACGGTCCATGTCGCCTTGTTCTTCGCCGTTGCAGGAGGCAGATGCGATCCGAAAATCTGTATCGGGCACCCCTGTGACGTCAAACTGCATTCCTGCCCATGTATACTGAGACCGGGCTAAGGCCGGCCGTGTAAATCGTGCACGCTGCACGCGATGGTGTTCAATGGTTGTGAGTTCCTGCGCTGGAAACTGCCCTGTGTCCGTTTCAATGTCGGGTACGTCGATGTCGGTTGGGGCAACAAAGAGCGCGGCCAGATGGAGCTGACCGTCGCAAATGTTGTCTACCGTCAGGAAAGGTCCGAGAATTTTCGGCTCTATGAGTTTCTCCAGATGGCGCATCCGCGTTTTTCTTCACGATGCGGCGATTGTTTTTGGGCCCGCACGTTGCGCCAAGAAAAAAGAGAACATATAAAGAACAAATGGCTCAGCTATCCCTTGATCAAAAACTCGCAATTTTGAGCGATGCCGCTAAATACGATGCGTCCTGCGCCTCCTCTGGTGGCGCAAAACGGGATTCGCGGGGTGGCAAGAGCCTCGGTTCCAATGAAGGGTCGGGCATTTGCCATGCCTATGCGCCGGACGGACGCTGCATCAGTTTGCTCAAGATTCTCATGACGAATTTTTGCATTTATGATTGCAGCTATTGCATCAATCGCGTGTCGTCGAACGTGCAACGGGCGCGCTTTTCAGTAGACGAGGTTGTGCGGCTGACCATAGAATTTTATCGCCGCAACTATATCGAAGGTCTGTTTTTATCCTCGGGCATCATTCGTTCGCCTGATGATACAATGAGCGATATGGTCCGCATTGCGCGCAGGCTGCGCCAAGAAGAGAACTTCCGCGGCTACATCCACCTGAAGACGATCCCGGACGCCAGTCCCGAATTGATCAAGGAAGCGGGACTGTTGGCGGATCGGCTTTCGATCAACGTTGAACTGCCCACGGATGCGTCGGTCAAGCAACACGCACCTGATAAAAACCCAGAGCAAATCCGCCGCGCCATGGCTGATGTGCGACTGCGCAAAGACGGTGCCAACGAGCGGTCTTTTACGGGCAAACGTCCGCCGCGTTTCGCGCCTGCCGGGCAATCCACGCAGGTTATTATCGGAGCGGATGATGCGAACGATACAACTGTTCTGGGGCAATCGACGCGGCTTTATTCCAGCTATAAACTGAAGCGGGTTTATTACTCTGCTTTCTCGCCAATCCCGGACGCCTCAGCGAAGCTGCCGCTGATCAGCCCGCCATTGCTGCGCGAGCATCGGTTGTATCAAGCTGATTGGTTGCTGCGTTTTTATGGTTTTGATTTGGGCGAGATTACGGGTCACCGCACTGATGGGAATCTAGATCTGGAGGTCGACCCCAAGCTTTCCTGGGCTCTGGCACATCGCGGGTTGTTTCCATTGGATGTGAACCGTGCGTCGCGTGAGCTTTTGTTGCGTGTACCGGGTTTCGGAACCAAAACTGTCGGACGCATCCTCAGCACCCGGCGTCACCGCACACTACGTTTTGATGATCTGACCCGCATGGGCGCGTTGATGAAGAAGGCACAGCCATTCATTTTGGCACAGGGCTGGAACCCACGCGGCTTGACCGACAGTGATGCTTTGCGGGCACGTTTTGCTCCGGCGCCGCAGCAACTGAGCCTCTTCTGATGCCGCATGTCACCCTGCCCCGCATCGGGACGGCGGTGGCCTGGCGAGAAGCAGCGCGTGGGTTTATCGCGGCTGGAACGCCGCCAGATCAGATCACCTGGGGGGACAGTCGGCTAGATCCTGGCCTTTTTGATGATCCAAGCCCAATTCCCGGGGTGGGGCACACACATGTCCCGCGCAGTTTTATCGATATGGCGCAGCGCGTGGTTTGGCACAACGATCCTGAGCGTTTTGCGCGGCTCTATGGCTTTCTTTGGCGTTTGCGCAGTACACCTCATTTGCTGTCTGATCGAGGCGACGCTGATTTGGCGCACTTGCGGCGAATGGAAAAGAACGTGCGCAGATGTCAGCATAAGATGAAGGCTTTTGTCCGGTTTCGAGAGATCGGCAGCCCGGAAGATACCCGGCGTTCCTTCGCGGCGTGGTTTGAGCCAACGCATCATACGGTAGAACCCACCGCACAGTTTTTTGCCAAGCGCTTTGGCGATATGAATTGGCGCATTCTGACACCGGACGTTTGCGCTTTTTTTGAACAGGGTCGTCTGCGGTTCGATGTGGATCATCCCCGTCCGGACCTGCCGGAGGATGCCAGTGAAACCCTTTGGGTGACCTATTTTCGCAACATTTTTAACCCTGCACGGCTCAAGGTGCGGGCGATGCAGTCGGAGATGCCTCAGAAGTACTGGAAGAACATGCCTGAAGCCGCTGTTATCCCTGAGCTTATAGCCGCTGCTCCTGCACGCGCCGCTGAAATGGCAGCTGCTGCGCCGACCTTGCCCCCTACGCGGGCATCGGCTGTCTTGGCGCAACAAGCGGCGCTGAGTTCTGTCTGGGAAGGTCCGGTGGAAGCTTTGCCGCAAGAAATCCAAAGGTGCACACGCTGTTCTTTGCATCGTACCGCCACACAAGCAGTTTTGGGCGAAGGACCGTTGGATGCGGATCTGATGATTGTCGGTGAACAGCCCGGAGATCAGGAGGATTTGCAAGGCCGACCCTTCGTCGGACCGGCAGGACAGCTCTTTGATCAGGTCGCGACACGTGTGGGTTTGGACCGGGACCAGGCATATGTGACCAATGCAGTAAAGCACTTCAAGTTCCTGCCACGGGGTCGCAAACGTATCCACCAGCGGCCCGATGCGGGCGAAGTCCAAAAGTGTCGTTGGTGGTTGGAAGCAGAAGTGGCACAGGTGCGCCCAAAACTCGTACTTGCGATGGGGGCAACTGCCGCCGAAGCACTGACCGGGAAAGGCAGCGGCCTTGGCGCCCGCCGCGGCGCAATCGAGAAAAGTATGGGTTCAACACAGGTGCTGTTGACCTGGCATCCGGCTTACTTGCTGCGACTTCCAGATGCAGATCGGCGGGCAATGGCGACGCGAGATTTCGAAGCCGATCTGCGTCAAGCAATGCGGCTAGTTAGATGAAGGTCCGGTTCTAAAAAATTATTACTAAATATTTTTAATAAAATTTTTAAATTTTTGTAGTGATCATTGATCGGTGTAAATCGACTGTATGATCAACCTTGTTTCCTTTTGTTGGTGCATCACCCTGCCTTACGATGCGCGCGCGGAACTTTCCGGTAATTTAGCCGATTTCAGGATATGACTCAACGGTTCGTCAGAAAACCAACTTTGGAAACCTGTCCCAGGATTTCGAAGACAAAAGCAATTGTTGAGAGTGCAGCAAGACCGGCATACCGATCACACGTGAATGGGGTTCAAACGCTTAGTCATGACTTATTGCGCGAGACAAGGGGGGCGGAGATCAAGCCTGCGCGACCAGAAACGGCCCTGTTACCCAAGACGGCGATCTCTCATTCTCTGCGAAAGGCTGGATATTGCGCACAAGGCTCTGCGCGCGGTTCTATTGTCTGTCCGAGATGGCCGCAGGTTTCTCGTGGATGGTGCTAAGCTCGAAAATAGTGACCCAGAGAATGGGTTAGTTTTGCACTCAGGCCTGCCCGGAGAGCGTAACTCTGGGCTGCGCCGATGAGCGCCTCCCAGAAGCGTGTTTACTCGGCGCGCCGCCCGGTCTCATTGAGATCTTTGTCGAGTGTGATGTCGAACTGTCCCCCGCCTTTACAGATCACATCGTCAAGCTCATAGCCATTGTCTTCGACTTCGATATCGTCGGGGTCCATCTGACATTCCATCGAGGCCAACATCGCTTCGATCTTGTCAATTGTTAGCGCGTCCAGATGCGCGTCTGCTAAAGCCGGTGCGCTCACCAAAACAGCTGCAGTGATTGCTATAATTTGTTTCATATCAGATCTCCTTCTCCTCTATTGAATTGAAAACGTGACAGATTGTGCCTCACCGGTTGAACCGGGAATGCGGAGCACATGGCGGCCGGGCTTGATCGCGATGAAAGACAATTCCACCACCCCCGCTTTGTCGAATTCGATGCTGTCGATGGCCATTGGACGGATCTCGATCTTGTTGATGACGATTTCATTCATCCAGATGGCACGGAAAAAACTGGGCCCCTCTATAGCGAGTTCCGCAGAGCCGTCTGCTGTGATCTCAAGCTTGTAATACGCGCCGGACTCCAGCTGAACATCATCCCCCAGCGGTTGCCCCGAGGCCAGTGTCAGCTGGATTGTTTCGCCACGGTTGCATTTCGCGAGAAGTCCGGCAAATCCCAGATCGTCGCAAAGCGGCGCGGCGACAATGGGGGTGCTCATCATGGCGAGCGCTGCTGCGCAAAGAATTTTTTTCACGTGTTTTCTCCCTGATTGGTGTGTGGTGAGGTCATTCAATGGTGACCACACCCCATGGCTGCTGCCCGACCTGAATGGATTTGATCGCCTTTTCCTTGGCGACATCGATCACGGTCACATCGTTGGAATTGCCGTTAGTTGTGAGCAGATATTTCTCGTCCGGCGTGAAATCGAGCTGCCACACCCGTTGCCCCACCAAAATATAATCCAGCACTTCAAGGCTCTGCGCATCGACGACGGCAACACGGTTGGCAGGTCCGAGCGCCACAAATAGACGACTACCGTCGGATGTGACCTTCGCGCCCACAGGCTGCAACCATTCTGGTTGCACGCCGGAAACTTCGAACGTTATCTTGCCAATGACCGTGGGTGTCCCGTCTGCGGCGATATCCATCGCAGTGACGGTGCCGCCGATCTCTGAGGTGACAAACAAGCGCGACCCGTCCGCTGTATATTGCGCATATCGTGGACGTTGATCGACCAGCACATTGTGTTTGATCTTGTAGTCCTCGGTCGAGATGAAATGCGCCATATTCGTTGTTTCCGAAGTATTGACTACGAATTTTGCGTCTGGGCTCATTCCCATGCCTTCGGGTTCCACACCTACGGGGACTTCGGCGAGTACCGTGCGTGTGGCTGTGTCGGTCACAGTCACCAGATTGTCGTCTTCATTTGCGATGAAAAGACGCTGGCCGCTGGGTTCCAGAATGAACAGTTCAGGATCTGGCCCAGAGGGTAGGCTGGGCAGTTCTTCGTAGGTGTTTGAATCAAACACCCGCACGAGATTATCGTCTGAGGCGCAGACATAGATTACTTTGCCATCCGGGCTTGCCGTGATGCCGCGTGGTCGATTACCCGCAAAGAATTCGGTCTCGACCTCCCAGGTTTCGGTATTCAGGACCGTGATCGTATTGCCCCGCTCATTCGAGATGAATGCTTTGCCCGCCAAGGCGGGAGCTGTGAGCAGGCTCAACAGAGCGGTCGACAGGAGAAAGGATTTTATCATGGTTTCCTCTTATTCAAAAGCGGTGCATCGGGATTCAGGGCGGTCCAATCCCAGCGTATCAAGTGGTGAGTTTTGATGCAGGAAACCTTCTTGCGGACTGACGCTGACGGTGATCATTCCATCATGCAGCAGGATAGGTTGGCGTAATTGACCGTTCCAATCGCGAAAAGTCACCCTTTGTCCTTTGAAGGCCGCCAACTCGAAATCATCCGAGGTGGCATAGTCGCGCACCTCATCCGGCTTAGCAGTGTTCGCGCGTGTGACGGCTTCTCCGACGACGCGCAGCGCCAGCCAAACGTTATAATCCTCGGGTCTTGCATAACGCCCGGTCAGCTCTTCAAAGCGGGTTTGATATTGTGTCGCGCCATAGGCCTCATGCGCGCCGTGGAAGGTGGTCGGCACCAAACCGCCCGATCCCATCACCGGGCGCGGTGTCCACAGATGGTAGCTGAGGTAGCGTGCAAAATAGTCCGTCATGTCCGCAGCTATAACCACGTCATGATCATCCACGTCCTGGCTGAAGGCGGGCAATTGCCGCTGGACCAACACATGGCCAGAGTCCGTGCGCCGTGACCCTCCGGTGTCTTCAAAGCTTCGGTCTTCTACGATCTTTGCACCGAACTTGGCGGCTGACTGGCGGAATGCATCCGCAAAAGCAATGTCTTCGGGGTTCGAGCCGGAGATTAAAAACCAATCTGACCAGCGCTTCCAGATTGCGAATTGTGCGACCGCATCCGCCATCATCGCGTAAGATGGTGCCGTGTGCAGCAGGTTCCCACGGCAGACCTCATCGCGTAGTCCGGTATCGGCTGCACGGGCATTAAACACCAGTGCCCCCGCATCAGCAGCTTTATCGGTCAGACGCAGCAGATCATCCGCGCGCGCCTGAACGACAATCAGCCGGATGCCCGCATCCAATATCTGGTCCAAAGCAGTATCCGCGCCCTCAGCAGAGGTAGCGATCATCGTGGTCTCGTAGGTATGACCCAGAAATCCGCCTGTTGTCCCGTTGTCCTCATCCGCTAGAGCCGCGCCAGCGAAACCAAGGTCCTCTGGCATCAGATCATACCGGCTGATGGGCAGCAACGTTTGGTAGTCAACGCGCAATACCGCCGACCTGACATCGATGGCCTGCGCGGAACTTGCGAAAAAAACCAATGCGAATGCCGCCAAAAGCGACGTGTGCAATCGAAGCACCAAATCCTCCCTGACCCGATCCTTCTCGGGTCTCCCTTGTTCCCCAGCAGACGTTTTCTGTGAACCGATACTTTTGGCCGGGTTGTCGGATTCAGCCTAGCAGTCGCACGATAAAGCACGATTCTTATTTTATAAGAACTGGCGTATGCGACTGATTTTTTTTGCTCTTCTGATGGCCAGCAGTGCGCAGGCACAACCGAACGTGGCGTTCTTTGGGATTACCATGCTGGATACGTCTTTGCAGACAATGACGCTGGGCCAGGATCCTGCCGAGGTGGCACGCCTGAAGATGCTGGAAGCTATGGTGGTGGATCGGTTTCAATCCGAAGGCTATAGCTTGGTGGACATTGAACCTGCGCGGGAAAAAATCGACCGGGTTGCAAATATTGCCAAGTGTTACGGATGCGACAGCCGGATCGCACTGGAACTTGGCGCTGATTATGCATTGGTGGGTGAAGTGCAAAAAGTGTCCAATCTTATCTTGGCCATGAATTTACAACTGCGCGCGGCCGAATCCGGTGATCTGGTGAGAGGTGGTGTTGTGGATATCCGTGGCAACACGGACGACAGCTGGGCGCGCGGTATGCGGTACATCCTGAAGAACCGAATTTTTCGAAAGGAGGAACAATGAAGAAGCGAATTTTTTTGGCTGTGGGGACCGCTGCACTGATCTTGCCTGCGTTGGCCTTTGCACATGGGCCGACGCGGCAGAAAATCACGGTGAGCGCAGAAGTTGCAGCGGAACCTGCTGAGGTTTGGGCCCGGATCGGGAATTTCCAGGATATGTCCTGGCACCCAGCCGTGCACAGCAGCACTGGGGAAAACGGCAACGATATAGATGCTACGCGGGTGCTCACGTTGGCAGCGGCGAACGGGCCGACGATATCGGAGGTTTTGTACAAATATAGCGCCGACAAGATGAGCTATTCATACCGTATCACAGATGTTCTGGTCGAGGTTTTACCGGTAACGAACTATTCGTCCCACCTGACGGTCAAACCACGTGAGGGTGGCGGGTCCGAGATCGAATGGCGTGGCGCATTTTATCGCGGTTATCCAAACAATGACCCGCCGCCCGAGTTGAACGACGAAGCGGCCATCGCTGCTGTGACGGGTGTCTATCGGGCTGGGCTTGATGCTTTGGCGGCAGAGTTTGGTGCGTCTGACTCCTAATCTGTACCTTGTGGCAACGCTTGTCGTATCTCCGGCCTTGGCGGGCGATCTAGCCTATGTGACATGCCAGAACAGCGACGCTTTGCAGGTACTGGATATCGAACTGGGTAAGGATGGTCGACAGTGGGAGGTCCCGGGTCAACCTGCTGGCGTGGCCGTGGCGGAAAACGCCGTCTTTACCGTGGCGGCAGGCGACAAATCAGTGCGCAAGCATGATCCACACACTGGGCGCGTCTTGTACGAAAACCGTCTTGATGGAGGACCCATGGGCGTTGCGTATGATCCGTCACGGGATCGCCTGTTTGTCTCGGATTGGTATAACGCGCGCATCTGGGTGCTCAATGGGGCGGATCTGGCGCGTCTGCAGGTATTGGATGTAGGTGCTGCCCCTGCCGGGCTTGCAATTTCCGAGGACGGGCGTTTTCTAGCATCTGCAGATCGCGACGCGGATCAGGTTTCGCTGTTTGATGCCGACACACTGACGTTGCTGCACAGTATTCCTGTGGGCAGTCGCCCGTTCGGCTTGCGGTTTGCCCCGGATGGACGGCTCTTTGTTGGAAATGTTGGTAGCGATGACATCAGTATCATCGACCCGGACCACGGCAAACTTAAGCGCATGGTGGCTGTTGGTGCGCGCCCTTATGGCGTGGCCTTCGCTCAACAACGCGCCTTTATTACCAATCAATACGCCGACACGTTGAGCGTGATTGACCTAGATACACTGGCCACCATCGCAACGCTAGAGACCGGTGAATACCCCGAAGGCGTCGACGCCAGCAGCGATGGCAAACATATCGCCGTGGCAAATTGGTTCGAAAACTCAATGACAGTATTCGACGCTGCGACCCTTTCCGTGTTACACACAATTGACACTTGCGACGGGCCGCGCGCCTTTGGAAATTTTCTTATGGGAGGAAACAAATGAGACGCATCGCTCTGTTGGCAGCTTTGACAAGCTGCATGGCAATCCCTGCTTGGGCCAGCAATGAGGCCTGGGATTCGATCAAGACACAGCTCTATGGCGAGCGGTTTTTGCTGAACGGTGATGCCATTATTGCGATTGATGCACCTTATCGTACGCCGGATGACACACGCGCCAATCTGGCCGCGCAGATCGTGGCCCCGGAGGGTACGCATCTGGCGAAAATCACCGTTGTACTGGATGAAAATCCGATGCCAGTTTCTGCGGTTTTCGAACTCGAGAATCCAATGCCGAGTTTCTATTTCGATATCACCATGCGCGTGAATGGCGCCACACCCCTGCATGTAGTTGCAGAAACTTCCGACGGGCGGGTTTTTGTTTCGGAAACCTTCGTGAAAACATCTGGTACTGGCGCTTGTGCTGCCCCGCCCGGAACGGACCCCGAAGCGGCCCTGGCCTCGCTTGGTCAAATGGGCATTGAGGTCAATGGTACTGTTCCGGGCATTGGCAGTGGCAAGTTAAAGAACCTCGCATCCCGTTTGGGCCGCATGGATGTGGATATCTCGCACCCGTCGCATTCGGGTATGCAGATGGATCAGATTTCGCTGTTGTTCATTCCGCTGCGCTACGTTGAAAACGTTGAGATCGATCTGGACGGCGCAGGGTTTGTGGATATCACCGGCTCAATTTCCTTGTCAGAAAATCCGCGTCTTGGGCTGGCTGTGCCGCAAAGCACGCGCTCGGTTGATGTGACGATGACGGACACAGATGGGACCGTCAGCCATGCGCACAAGGATCTGCCGGGGTTCTGATCTATTGCGTTTGCGGCTGGCCTTCCATGGGTGTGATCTTCTCCATCGGGTAGTCCCATAGCGCCCACCCATCCGATCCTTCGGGCAACCAAAAGACCGACGTGTAGCCCCATTCCAGCGCCCGGCGGGCGGCATTCCAACTCATCCAGCAGTCCTCCAGGCAGAAAATCACGACCGGATGATCCGTGTCACCCATGGTGGCGCGTTCCAGAGCGGTGCGAAAATAAGTTGCCGTCACATCGGCAATCGCGCCATAGCCGACATTTGGTGCCCAAAGCGCACCAGGGATCGATGCCCGAGGCTTGTCGCGCCAAATCGTCCCTTCGGGCAAGTTGGTTGGTTTGGGGGGCTGCGGCAACACATCGATAAACCCCGCCTCTCCAGCCGCCCAAAGTTCATAGGCTTTTTCCGGACCAATAACTGTCCCACCTTTCAACGATGCGGGTACAGGACTGCGATAGTGATCCATTCGGTAGGCGTCAGGCTCGGGCACTGTCTGCGCGCATACACCTGTAAATATCAAAGCAAACGCTGTCGCCAGCAAGGCCCGTTTCAATTGGAAACATCCATTATTTCGGTACCAAGATCTGTGACCAGTGGCACACCCGCCTGGAAGAGAAGCGCATTGATGTCATCCTGATTGCGCCGGATCAGCGAGTTCAGTTTGCGTTGCCAGACTTTTTCACCCAGCCGAACACCCATGGTAATACGGTAGAATAAACGCGGTGGCGTTTGTTCGCGGATCAGCGGGATCACTTTCAGATTGGGGTAGTCGGATTTGACCAGAGGCCCCCCAATTGGCCCCCACAGAACTGCAGCATCAATGTCACCAGAGCTCAGATCGTTGAGCATATCAACCGCCGGGCTTTCGTGACGACGGTCCACCATGAGGTTGTAAGCTTTGGCCCTTGCGATCAGGCCGCTGCGGGCCAGATGTGCCGATGGCGGTGTGCCCGCGATAATGCCGAGGCGGTGTTCTTGCAAAGCCGGGTCAGTCAGGGTTTCCACATCTGCAAGATCACTGTCTTTGGGGACAATGAGGGTATAAACGGAAGTGAAATAATGATTGGTGTTGAGGACCAGTTCATGGCCCTGTGCATAGCCGATGACCACGTCGCATTCTTTTGCATTCAGCGTATTGCGGATGAAACCCGTTGCCATCGGATACCAGGTGTATTGCACCGGGCGCTCCAATTTTGCGCCGACCAATTCTGCCAGTTGGTTTTCAAAACCGCTTTCATCCTGCGCTGACATTGGGGCATTCGCCGGGTCTGCACACACGCGCAGGGCATTGCTGGACACGAGATCCGACGTTTGTGCGCTTGCAAATCCGGCAGGGGAGAGTCCCAAAAGAGCGATCGCGGCAATTGTCCGAAAGCTGTCAGCCCATGCAGGCATCTTCGTCCTCGCGAATAATATCTGATTTGGCTTCTTTTTTGGCAGGGCGTCCGCGCGCCAATGAATCGGTGCCGCGCGCCTTGAGATAGACATAGATATCATCAAGGTAGCACATCACATTCCGGTTCTCACCAAAGTGCGGCATGACTGAATTTCCGTTGATACGGCCATTCACAACGACTTCGAAAAAGCCATCATAGCCCAGATCAACAGCAGAGTTTTTTACTGCCGGAGCATAGGTGGAACCTTCACCGTCCGGACCGTGACAGACGTGGCATTCCGCGTGATAGCGCCGAAAGCCTGAAAAGGTGAGCCAGTCGACAGTTCCATCTTCTGTGATGTTGAATGTGGGAACGTCCTCGGCGTTAAAGTACCGGCCATCTTCGTTATAAGCGGCCTCATAGATCGCAGGATCTACTGGGTCTTCTGCTGTGGCAATCATCGGCAGGCCTGCTGAAAGACAAAGCGTGAGGATGCATTGTGTAAGTTTCATGTTCTCTCCCGTTGATTTTTGTTGGAGAGGCGCGACCTCGAAGGCCGCGCCAATCGTTTTCAGTTAAGCAATCGTGGATCCGATCAGTTAGGCAGTTTGAACACCGTCAACTGTCCACCAAGGGCGGTGTAATCGCTGAGTGCAGCATAGCCACCAACAGCGCCCAACCCGTCATTGGGGTTGGTAAGACCTGCCGCAAGACCGATACCGGCCCAGCCGCCAACACCTGACAAGATGCCGATGTACTGCTCGCCTTGATGCGTGTAGGTCATCACGTTACCGATGACGCCGGACGCTGTTTTGAAGCGGTATAGCTCCTCACCAGTTTCCGCGTGTACGGCTTTCAGATGGCCTTCGAGCGTGCCGTAGAACACGATGTCGCCCGCTGTGGCCAAAGCACCGGACCAGACCGAGAACTTCTCAGGGATCGACCACTTGATCTCTCCTGCGACGTTGTCCCAAGCGATGAAGTTGCCCATGCCGCCGTGGCTGCCAGGTGCCGGATACATGGACAGTGTCGCACCAACGTATGGCTGACCCGCGGTATAGCTCACCCGGAAGGGTTCATAGTCCATGCAGACGTGGTTTGTCGGCACATAGAACATTTCCGTTTTGGGAGAATACGCCGAAGGCTGTTGGTCTTTTGTGCCCAAAGCTGCCGGGCAGATGCCTGTCGAGTTGACGTCTTCGCCGTTTTGCGATGTGGAATATTGCGCCACAACTTGCGGACGACCGTACGTTTCGCTCGCTGGATCCATATCAACGCCGGATGTCCAGTTCACAACCGGGTCAAACTTTTCGGCAACAAGCAATTCGCCCGTCACACGGTCCATCGTGTATCCCAGACCATTCCGGTCGAAGTGCGTCAGTAGCTTACGCTCTTCACCATCAATCATCTGCTCGGTCAGGATGTTCTCGTTCACACCGTCATAATCCCATTCGTCATGCGGGGTCATTTGGTAGAACCATTTAGCGACGCCTGTATCGATGTCACGTGCCATCAAGGTCATGGACCAACGGTTGTCGCCCGGACGCTGTGCTGGGTTCCAGGTGGACGGGTTGCCCGTACCGTAGTAGAACAGGTTTTCATCCATGTCTGCCGAGAACCAGCCCCATGTGGTGCCGCCACCGATCATCCACTGATCACCTTCCCAGGTATTGGTCCCTGAGTCCGCGCCCACTGGCTTGCCCAGATGCGTGGTGTTTTCGGGATCGATAAGAATGTCTTCATCGGGACCCATGGAGTAGGCGCGCCAGACTTGCTCGCCTGTGTTCATGTCGTAGGCCGTCGTATGGCCGCGCACACCAAATTCACCACCCGAAATGCCGACAATGATCTTGTCTTTCACGGGCAGAACGGTCGCAGTGTTGGTTTCGCCGATGGAAGGATCACCGTTGACAGCGGTCCAGAGGACATCGCCCGACTTGGCATCGAGAGCTACGATTGTTGTGTCCGCCTGATGCAGGAAGATCTTGTCTTCGGCGTAAGCGACACCACGGTTCACGGTGTCACAGCACATCACAGGAATAACGTTCGGATCCTGTTTTGGCTCGTACTTCCAGACGATTTTGCCTTCGTTGGCCAGATCCAGTGCGTAGACGATATTCGGGAATGGCGTATGCACATACATCATATCACCAATGACAAGCGGTGAGCCTTCGTGGCCGCGCAGGACACCCGTTGAGAATGTCCAGGCCACCTGCAGGTCGCCTACATTGTCCGCGTTGATCTGATCTAGTTCCGAATAGCGTTGGTTTTTGTAGTCACCCGTCTGAATGGCCCACTGATTGGAATCACCCATTTGTGTGATTAGGTCGTCATTTGCAAAGGCCATACCGGCCGCGCAAAGAGCGATCCCAGACGTCAAAAGCGATAGCTTTTTCATCAAAGTTCCTCCCTGGTATGCGGCAGAAGTGCCGCCAGAATGACACGCAGACCCGCTCGTTGGGCTGCGCATCGGATTTTCCCTGAAACGCGGCGTGCTTGCCGGCGCGTCAGGAAACTTGGTGTCTTACGACCCTTCCGCTGGGAAAGTCGCAAGATATGCAATTACGTTTGCGCGGTCCTCTTCTTTGCGCAGCCCGGCAAAAGACATCTTGGTGCCCTTCGCATAGTTGCGCGGCTTTTCGAGGAATGAGGCCAGTTCTTCTGGTGTCCAAGTCTTCCCTTCTTCCCCCAGAGCAACCAACACTTTCGAGTAACCAAAGCCCTCGACAGAGGCGACGGCACGATCAACGATGCCGTTCAGAACCGGTCCGACTTTGTTCGCAGCACCCTCGCCTACAGCATGGCAGGCTTTGCACTTGCGAAAGACCTTTTCGCCCGCTGCTGCGTCACCTGCCACATGGCTTTCTGCATGGGCCACAGCCGGCAGTGCCATCAAACAAGCGACAGAGAGAAACTTTTTAAACATGTATTACCTTCCTTGGTTTGCCCGATCGCGCGGACTTAGTTCAGCCGTTCCGCATGCCATGCCACATGGTCTCGCGCGAAACTGTTCACAAAGAAATATGAATGGTCGTAGCCTTTCTGCATCCGGACCTGTCCCGGTTGACGGCGCCGGGCCATGGTGTCTGCAAGGGCTTCGGGCTTGAGCAGATCCAGAAACTGATCTGCCGCCCCTTGATCCACCAGCAGGTCGCCCTTCCAGCCATGCTCTTCCAGCAACAGCGTGGCGTCGTGATCGGACCAGTTGCTTTCATCGTCGCCAAGATAGGCGCTGAGCTGTTTGCGGCCCCAATCCGACTGCGTTGGGTTGGCAATCGGTGCGAACGCAGACAGGGAGTCGTAAAGATCTGCGTTGCGGATCGCAAGCGTGATCGCGCCATGCCCGCCCATCGAATGACCCGTGATCCCGTGGCGATCCTTCACCGGCAAGGTGTCCATCACGACAGACCGCAATTCGCTGACGATGTAGTCATACATGCGGTAGTTGTTCTTCCATGGGTCTCGCGTGGCATTGAGGTAAAACCCAGCCCCCTGCCCCAGATCATAGGCTTCGTCGTCACTCACAGCGTCGCCGCGTGGCGACGTATCGGGGAAGACGACCGCAAGCCCGTGGCGGGCAGCATGTTCCTGAAAACCGCCCTTTGTCATCGCGTTTTCATGGGTGCATGTCAGCCCGCTGAGGTACCATAAAACCGGCACCGGTCCATTCTGTGCCTGAGGCGGCAGATAAGCGGCAAAAGTCATTTCGCAGCCGCAGGTGTTCGAAGGGTGCTTGAACACCTTCTGGCTGCCACCGAAAGACCGGTTTTCTGATATCAGCTCCATGTCTCCTCAGAACTCCACGACGGCGCGGATGGATTTGCCTTGGTGCATGAGGTCAAACCCGTGGTTGATTTCGTCGAGGGTGAGTTTGTGGGTGATCATCGGGTCGATCTCGATTTTGCCGTCCATGTACCAGTCGACGATCTTGGGTA